>JALHQW010000064.1 GCA_022841745.1 Saprospiraceae bacterium
TTTGCTGCCTTGTATGTCAATGAACGTTATTTACCGATTCATCGCAAAGGAAATCAAGGTGGATTTCCCGCTGCTAGAATAGGTCATCTTTGTTTTTTTCTAATAGCGAGAATCGCTGCAGTTTGTTCGGTTTTATGGCATAAAAACAATATGGATGAATTTTTGCTATGAAATGTAAACATTTCACTCATTTGCCGACATACTTGAAAATAACAGCACAAATCCTTTCCTTTGCTAATCCTTTCAAAATCAATGCTTTACTAAACAGTATAACGATGTTCAAAAGTATTTTGCCAATTTCCATTTTCCTTGCCCTGGCCCTGACCGCCAAAGCCCAGACCATTTACCTGAAAATGGACGAAAATTGCATGGATCGTTTGGAATACAACTCTGGCGATTCCGACAACTCATACGTATCCTATTCCTTTAATTTGGGAGAAAAACGTATCGCCAATTTCGATGTGGGGATGGAAGCAAAGCGGTGGGAAACCAATCTTCCCGGCAAGCTGACCCAATGCAGTACGCTGAGGGTTGATGAGGAACTCGTCAAAAAAGTGAACAGTGGCTCGGTCAAACTTTACGTGGTTCGTGAGACCGAAACCCATTACCATGTGGCTCCGGTTGATAAGGCCAGTCTCTTGGTGACTTCTGGTGGCACAATGAATTACCAAGGAGAAAGTGAAGGCTTCTCCATCAACCTCAGTAATTTGCTTTCTGGTGTGAACTTAGCCCTGCCTAATTCCAATTCCGAATTTTATTTAGATGGCACCATTGCTTATCAATGTCTTAGGGGATACATCATCCAAAAAAAGGAACGCAGTGACAGTAGGTCCTTCAAGGAATACGTATTCGTTCCAGAATTGGGTATTGTAGAACGCTCTTCTATTTCAAAGACAGGTTTCGTGGATGAAATCGTACGGGACAACCAATACCGCCTTGCAATGGTGGACGCAGTGCAGTTCAAGACCATCGTTTCCGAAATCTGCGACCGCACGCAGTCCTATTATTACGACGGCGCTGTTACCACTACAACCGACAAGCCGGCCTCTTATGATAACCTTACCTCCAAAGCTGGGCAGACGATCCCTAAATCATACAACAACACTAACCCTTGCGCCCCATCCAACGACCCAACCTTGCATGTGGTCCAAAAAGGGGAGACGCTTTATGCCATTTCAAGGAAATACAGTGTGCCAGTTGCACAATTGCAGACCTGGAACAACCTGATTGATGGAAATGTCATAAGCCTTTGCCAGAAACTTTGGGTGAAGCAGCCCACCCAAGGCACCAACGCTGGTTCGACGACTACCACCAACCCTGCCATTAACAACACTGGCAAGTCGGGCGAGGTCATCAACGCCGATGCTGGCTTTTGGACAAAGAGTACCCCGGAGCATCAGGTCCGGTCTGGTGAGACGGTAGCAAGCCTTGCAAAAATGTACGGCTACACAGAGGACCGTTTTCGCAAGATGAACGGCCTTTCCGCCACAGAAATCATACGCCCGGGCCAGCGCCTACGCACCAGCGACTGCAACTGCCCAACCCTGGAGACCTCTACCAAGGATACACCGCTGCCCTACGAGGAGCAGTCTGGCAACTTGACGGCAAAGGATGGCACGGCTACCCAGCCTGCCAAACCCATTGATAGCAAGGATGTTTACTACCGCCCTATCACGGTTCACCTCGTCAAATCTTCCGATACTTGGTTCAGTATTGCGAAGCAGTACAACACCACCGTGGAGCGCATCCTTGAGTTGAACGGCATGACCAAGGACGATAAACTCTCTGCTGACCAGCGCATCTACGTGCAGTAATCGATACAAGCAGCTTAAGAAAAAGGATTGTGGCTTCGGGCTGCAATCCTTTTTTTGCTTAGGAACAATATCAATAAAAAAGGATGTCAAAACTTGACCAAGCCTATTGGCAAAGCCGCTATGAGCAGCAAGATACGCCATGGGATATCGGACATGTTGCGCCCCCATTGAAAGCATTCATTGACAAGTTGGAGAACAGGGACGCTCGAATATTGATTCCAGGGGCGGGGAAGGCATTTGAAGCCATTTACCTCCATCAACAAGGCTTCAAGGAGGTTTATGTACTCGATTGGGCGATGAGTGCTTTTGAAAATTTGCTGTCGGCGGTGCCTGATTTTCCAAGGGAACACCTGCTTTGCACCGACTTTTTTGAACTTCAGGGGAAATACGATTTGATATTGGAGCAGACGTTTTTTTGCGCCCTGGAACCAAGCCTGAGAAAAGCCTATGTCGCCAAAATGGCAAGTTTATTGCCAAGCGGTGGAACTTTGGCTGGGCTGTTGTTTGCAAGCCATTTTGAAATGGCTGGGCCACCTTTCGGTGGGACTGAGACAGAATACAAGACCTTGTTCGAAGTCCATTTTGAAATATGTTGCATAAAAATGGCAGAAAATTCTATTCTGCCCAGAATGAATAATGAGTTATTTTTCGAATTAATTAAGAAGTAATTTTGGCTGATACTTTATTTTTCTATCGAATATTCTGTTTGTGCAAAGATTTCATGCTTTGTTTTTTTGTGGTTTAGGATGTAAAGCTATCTTTGCCCCGGCTTAAGATTACTGATACACGCAAAACGGAAAACTACCAACCCACCGTATCCAACAAACAGAGTGCCCCAGCCAAGGGACGGGAGGCTTAAATTCAATTCCCTGCTTACTGGAAGCTACGAAAAACACGGTTTTTCATGGTGAATGAAAAACTCGTAAGGTCTTTTTTTTGAAAAATCGTGGCATCCTAATTTCTTAACTTAAAAATTGAACAGTGGTTTACAAGAATTCGGGTAGTAAGTTGAAGTATGGTATTTTGGGTTTGCGAAATAAAAAGAAAAGCTTAGTAAAACTCGGAACTGCAATCGGCCTTGCCGCCGCCATATTTTACCCTTCAGTCAAGGACAGCGACAACAATTCGATAGGTGCTTCACTTGTGACAACGGATGTGTTGATGGAAGAACAAATAGGTGCCTTCCCAATCGTTGTTCCAACCGTGAAATACGGTTTCACCTTGGATACTTTTCAGGTAGAAGAAGGAAAAGTACAGAAGAACCAGACCTTTGGCACCATGCTGGAGCGACAGGGTTTGGATATGCTTTCCATCGAAACCTTGGTTCAACATTCAAAAGGCGTTTTCAATTTGAACAGGCTCCGGCTTGGCCAAGATTACCTCCTACTTAAGGACAGGAAAACGGGCAAGCCCAAGCACCTCATTTTTGAACCCAGTGCCCTTGAATACGTCGTTTTCAACCTAGAGAATGAGTTGACGGTACATCGCATAGAACATGAAGTGGACGTTGAGTTGAGGTCTGTTACCGGCGAAATCAATAGCTCGTTGTGGGCTGCCCTGACAGAAAACGAGGTTGACCCAGAGGCTGCCTCCAAAATGGAAGATGCCCTCGAATGCTATGTTGACTTTAGCCACACACAAGAAGGCGACAAATTCAAACTGCTTTACGAAGAAAAATACGTCAACGGTAAATCAGTTGGTGCCGGCCAAGTTTATGCCGCACAGTACCAGCGGGATGGGAAAGACCATTACGCCTTCTATTTTGACGATGGCGAGACAAAGGGGTTCTACGATTATGAAGGAGCCTCCGCCAAAAAAGGCTTCCTAAAATCGCCACTGAAGTTCACCCGCATTTCTTCCAATTTTAACTACAAACGTTTCCATCCAATCCTGAAGCAGGTACGCCCGCACCTTGGCACCGACTATGCCGCGCCACATGGTACGCCTATCTATTCCATCGGCGATGGGGTAGTGGAAGAAGCTGCCCATGGCAAAGGGAATGGGAAATACGTTAAAATCAAGCACGATAAGACCTATCAGACCCAATACCTGCACATGTCCCGGTTTGCCAAAGGCATACGCAGGGGAACCAAGGTGGCACAAGGCCAGGTAATAGGATATGTGGGCAGTACTGGCTTGGCAACAGGGCCTCATGTTTGCTTCCGGTTCTGGAAGAATGGCAAGCAGGTGAACCACCTGAAAGAGCGCCTCCCTGTCTCACGGAAAATGTCAAAGGATAAATTGGTGGAGTTCTACCAACTTCGTGACAACTACCTGATGATGATGGAAAAAGAAGGTTTGATTGACAACGGCAAATTCCATCAACTACAACAATTGGATACAATTTTAAGCGACGGCAACGCCGCACCTTGATTGCTATTTTACATCACTCAGAACGAAAACGCACTTCAAACAAAAGCGGCCTTGGGAAACCTTGGCCGTTTGTTTTTTAGAATACATTAGGTTGGTTCGAAAACACAACGGCGACGGCACCTTCGATGCCGCCGCCGTTGTATTTTAGTGGGCACAATTGGGTATTTTGCGCTGCAAAATCACTGGTGAACCCTTTAACAAGTCATGCCCTAACAAATTCTAGATGATCCAACATTAACCCATCACTTGACGATGAACAGGTTCGCATCCATTTCACCATTAACTTCCACTTCTTTGGTGGACATGGTGAGTGGAATTGGCAATACACCAGTAATACTGATGGAGGCTGGGAATTTGATGCCATTCACATCCATGTAACCCTTGATGTCGTTGGTAACCAGTGTTCCACGTTTGTCCTCTATTTCACGGACTTTTAAGCTGGTTTCCATGTCGAAATAATGGGTCTTTTTAGCGCCGGAGGGGTATTCGACCTGTATTTTATAAGCTTTCTTGCCCTCAATCATCTCGATGCCTTTCAGCTCCGTTTTTACACCCAATTGCTGGTAGAAGCGCTCCGGGAAAAGGTGGCCGTCAATCTTCATGTCTTCCAAGTCAGTTCCTTCCATAGGGGATTTTTGCCCCTGTTGGATATTGATGCCTTTCTCGCCATCAAATACTGACTGCATGATGATATTGCCCATCATGGATTGCGCCATTTCCAATTTGTTGGGAGCCATGTGGTTGAGTTCGGTCACCAGTTCCATGCCTTGGATGCTGGCAGAGGTGTTCATATAAACGGTCTTGATTTCATCCAATTTCTTTCCGCCCACGGCATTCAAATAATCGGAAAGAACGGTCTGTGCTGTTGCGCCAGTAGGAATATCCATTCCTGCCTGCTCAATCGGGTTACCATAGGTGTCATAAAAACGCAGCTTTTTGTCGGCTGAGAACTGGCCCAGTTTGTCGGCCACCTCGTCCTTGTTGCCAACCACCAAAATATGTGCCTTGTCAGGTGAAATATACTTAGCAGCCATGGCCTTGATGTCCGCAGCGGATACCATGCTCAGGTTTTTCAGGTAGTTGGCGTAGTAGTCGGCTGGCAGGTTGAAGCGGGCGGTGTTGAGCGCAAAACGGGCGACCGTGGTCGGGTCTTCCAGCGAACGGGCGAAATTGCCAGTCATCACGTTTTTCACCATGTTCAGTTCCTCATCTGGGACATCCTCTTTGCGAAGACGGTTCAACTCTGCCAGGAACTCCACAATGGCGCTGTCTGTCACCTCGTTGCGAACGCTTGCGTAAGCATTGAAATAGCCGATGACCGGGTCGGGCGTAAGCACCGAGCGGGCGCCGTAGGTATAGGCATGCTTTTCCCGTAGGTTCTGCATCAGGCGACTGCCGAAATAGCTGCCCAAGATGGTGTTCATCACACTTGCCTTGATGGCGTCCTCGGCACCGTTCTTCAATTCGATCGGATAGGTGACGTTGATGACCGATTGTACGGCACCTGCCTTGTCCACGAAGTCGAGTTGCGCAGCAGCTGGCTTTTGTGGCGTGTCGAACTTGCTCTTTTTCACGTCGTCCTGCTTCCAATCGCCAAAGTATTTTGGTGCGATTTTCTTGGCATCTGCCAATTTGATATCACCCGTTATGATAAGGTAGGAGATGTTCGGTTTGAAATAGGTCTGGTAGAATACCTTGCATTTGTCCACCGTGATTTTCTCCAGGGTTTTCTCCGTTACCACCTCGCCATAAGGATGGTTCTTGCCAAAATTTATGGCACTTGCCACGTTTTCGGCGATGGCATTCGGGTCGTCCTTTGACTGTGCCAGTGCAGAAACGGCCTGCTTTTTCGACTTGTCGAATTCTTCCGTTGGAAAAGTTGGGTTGAGCAGTACGTCTGCCATGACCTCCAACAGTTTGTCCGTATAACGGCTCAAGCAACTGCCTACAACGCCAGTTTGGCTTGTGTTGAGCGAAGCGCCCATGAAGTCCACCGTTTCATCAATTTGGGCCTTGGTACGTGTCGTTGTGCCTTTGTTGAGCAATTGGCCAGCCAATTTGGCAGTGCCCGTGAGTTCGCCCTCCACCATTGGCGGCACATCCACGAATATTTGAAAAGACACCCTCGGCAATTTGTGGTTTTCCACCACGATGACCTTCAGCCCATTTTTCATGGTGAACTGTTCAGCTTTTCCCAATTCAATTTTAGGGGCAGGCCCTGGCTTTGGGGCCGTTTTGCGAAAATCATTCTGTGCTACCGCAATCTGAGCGAACAGCAACAAAACCAATGTTTTAAGAACGAATATATTTTTCATAAAAGGTTGAAAATCTTTGAGTTGAATAAAAGAATGGTCTTTAAAACGGGTATGCATCACACATACCTCCATACCTCATACCTCATACCTAATACCTCATTAAGGTGTTTTCGGCTTTGGCAAATAGTAAAGCACCACCCGGTTGTCCTTGGTCAGGTACTTATTGGCCACCCGTTGGATATCCTCACGGGTCACCTTCATATAGCGCTCAATTTCCGTATTGATGAGGTTGGCTTCGCCAAAATAGGTGTGGTAATTGGCAAGGCTTTCGGCAATGCCCTGTACGGTGCTGTTCGTGGAAATGAAATCATTTTCCACTTGGTTGCGCAGCTTTTGGAACTCCGATTCGCTAATCAGTTCGTTCTGCACCTTCTGCACCTCGGCGTCCATGCTGGCTTCCACGTCCTTTGGGTCAACGCCTGCATTGCAGATGCCAAAGGCAATGCTGATGCCGGGGTCTTCCATCGAAAAGGGGAAACTGCCCACGACCACGGCCTTCTGCTGTTGGTCAACCAAAGCCTTGTGCAGCCGGGAGCTTTCACCCTGTGATAGCAGTTGTGAGAGCATTGTCACAGCATAAAAATCGGGAGTACCCTGCGCCGGAATGCGGTAGGTCTGGACAACTGCCGACAATTGCACATTGTCAAAAATGGTGTCCCGTACCTCGCCGCCGAGTGCTGGCTCCACAATTTTAGGGTGGAAAGGGTCTTGCTTTTTCGGAATGCCAGCGAAGTATTTTTCAATCAAAGCCTTTGCCTCGGCAATATTGATGTCGCCAGCAATGGAGAGCGTGGCGTTGTTTGGCACATAAAAATCAGCGTAAAACTGTTTGTAGTCGGCTTCCTGAGCCGCATCGAGGTGCTCCATGTACCCGATGGGCTGCCATTTGTAGGGGTGGTTGCGGTATGCACGTTTAAAAGATTCTTGCAGCACCGTCCCATAAGGCTGGTTGTCCACCCGCAGGCGACGCTCTTCCTTCACCACTTGGCGCTGCGTCTCGATGCCAATTTGCTCGACTTTTGCGTGCAGCATCCGCTCCGATTCGAGCCAGAGGCCGAGGCCCAGTTGGTTGGATGGCAGCACCTCAAAATAAAAGGTGCGGTCTTGTGTTGTGTTGGCGTTGTTGTAGCCGCCCGCCTCTTGGATGTAGTCGTCGAACTTGCCCCGTGCGATGTTCTCGGAGCCTTCAAAGAGCAGGTGCTCGAAGAAGTGGGCGAAGCCCGTGCGGTCGGGCTTCTCGTTCTTGGAGCCGACGTGGTACAGCACTGATACCGCCACAATGGGCGTAGAATGGTCTTCGTGGAGGATGACGTGCAACCCATTCGGCAGGTCGTACTCCGTGAAATTGATTTTGTTGGCTTGCGCAAATAGGCACACTGCGCCCATGATGAACAAGCTCATGGAAACAATTTTCTTAGTCATTGCTGATGCGTTAGATGATTTTTTCAATGAAAATAATTTGGTAATGAAGGCGAAGGTCGCTGTTATTAAGCGGTTCGCCATTGTCAAAAACTGCAAAAACGGTGCAAAGATGTAGTGCAAAATTCAGACCCGTCCAAGCTTTCGAGCAAATTGGTTGCCACATAGACAAAAGCAAATCGTCAAAGGTTGTTTGAGGGTAACTCGAACTGCCAGTCCGTGCCTATTTTTGCCGTAACACGTACTGCCAGTCCGTGCTTTCACGATGTCAGGTTGTCAGCAATTTGGTTAATGAAAAAGCACGGTCTGGCGGACCGTGTTACAAACGCAAAATGACCCACGAAAATTTCATGCATCGTTGTTTCGATTTGGCCCGCCTTGGTGCAGGCCACGTCAGCCCGAACCCAATGGTGGGGTCAGTGCTCGTTCATGAGGGCCGCATCATCGGCGAAGGGTGGCACAAAGAATATGGCAAGGCACACGCCGAAGTGAATTGCATCGCCGCAGTTCGGGAAGAAGATCGCCATTTGATTGAGAAATCAACGCTTTACGTCTCGCTCGAACCCTGCTGTTTCCATGGAAAAACACCGCCTTGCACGAATTTGATTTTGCGTAGCAATATCAAGGAGGTGGTCATCTCCTGCTTGGACGAAACGCCAGCGGTACGGGGCAAGGGCGTCGAGATTTTGCGCAAGGCTGGCATTGAGGTAATAGAAGGGGTACTGGCCGACGCCCCCTTCAAGCCGAGCGATTTCAGGAACACTTATATTACAAAGCAGCGGCCTTTTATACAACTAAAGTTTGCCCAATCGGCAGATGGCTACATGGGTGTACCTGGCAAACAAGTTTGGTTCAGCAACCATTTCTCTCAGTTACTGGCTCACAAAGGCAGGGCGGAATTTGATGCTATTTTGGTGGGAACTAACACAGCATTGACCGACAACCCTTCCTTGAGCAACCGATTTTGGCCCGGCAAATCGCCGTTGCGCATCGTATTGGACAGGGAGCGCCAAGTGCTCAATGACGCCCATTTGTTGCGCAGCGACCAACCCACATGGGTAGTTTGTGAGAAACAACTCGGAAGCGATTTCACAACCGATTCACTTCGGTTTTTGGAGTTAGGTTTCGATGAGCACCTGCTTGAAAAACTCCTTGCGGAATTGTTCCACCACCGAATAACCTCGCTTGTCGTGGAGGGAGGCGCAACCACCATCCGCCATTTCATGGAAAAAGGCTTCTGGGACGAGGCGGCTATGATCAACAATTCGTTACGACTTGGCAGTGGTATTCCCGCCCCCACGCCTACGGGCGATGAGCTGGCAAGCTTCGCCTTGGAGGGTGATACGTTAACGGTCATTAGGAATCAGCAGCCGAAGCCGTTAAACTTTGTTTAAAGTGTCCCTATTACACCATTTCAACACATCCAAAACTGTTTCCCATACGTAATTTTGCAGTCACATTTTGAAAAAGGAATAGCGAGTATGAAGCAGGTAATTTTTGCATTTGGAGTCTTGGTGTTGATGGTTACGGCCTTTGCATTCAGTAAGCCGGAAGTAGCTGTCAAGGCAGAAAAGAAGGATGCCATCAACTGGATAACGTGGGAGCAGATGCTGGAGAAGTCAAAAAAGCAGAAGCGCAAGGTGGTCGTTGATGTTTACACCGACTGGTGTGGCTGGTGCAAGCGCATGGATGCCACCACTTTTAGTGAGCCTTGCCTTGCAAAATACGTAAACGAAAACTATTACGCCGTAAAGTTTGATGCAGAGCAAAAACAGGAAATCGTATTCAAGGACAAGACTTATAAGTTTGTGAAAAATGGAATGAGGGGCTACCACGAACTGGCTGCCGAGATTACACGAGGACAGTTGAGCTTTCCGACCGTTGTGTTCTTGGATGAAAAAATCGAGGTCATTCAGTCCATACCAGGCTATCGGGATGCCAAGGAGTTTGAAACAATTGCCACCTATTTTGGCCGCAACGAGTATTTGAAAACCCCTTGGGAAACCTACCAGAAGAATTATAAGCCTCTACCAAAGAACTAACCCTAATTTCATATCTATTTTGAAGTGTGTGTTTTTTGGGAAAAATTTTCAATTTTTCCCAAAAAACACACAAAATGTGTGAGGGAGTGAAAAAATTTCATTTTTTCACTCCCTCACACATTCTCTTTTATAGTCAGCTAATTTCAAAAAAGTGAACGGCCTGTTGGTGTGAAACCAACAGGCCGTTTTACTTTCGCCCCAATCCGCAATCCGTATTTGTCATCCCCGAAGGGGACCTAATCCGAAATCGAATGTCTCATACCCTTTTCGAAATCAACGAGTTCATACGACGGGTCATCACATTGAACCTGCCAGAACCGCTTTGGGTGAGGGCAGAACTGGCGGACGTGAAGGTGTCACGGGGGCATTACTACCTTGACCTGGTGCAAAAGGCAGTAGGAAGCAATGAGGTGGTTGCCCAAGGCCAGGCTGTGCTTTGGAGCAAGGAACACCGTAGGCTGCAAAAGAAAATAGGGGTTTTGCTCGACAACCTGTTGCAGCCGGGCATGGAAGTCTTGTGCTTGGCAAAGCCGGAGTTCCATGAGCGTTTTGGGCTGAAGCTGATGGTATCGGACATTGACCCGGCTCATACGCTTGGCAAACTTGAAATACAACGCCGGGAAACCCTTGCGAAGCTGCAAAAATTGGGCTTACTGGAGAAAAATGGACGGTTGCCCATGCCATCTGTACTTCAACGGATTGCAGTGCTTTCTTCGGGCACAGCCGCCGGGTTTCAGGATTTTTTGAAACACCTCAGTCATAATTCCTTTGGCTATCGGTTCAAATTGGATTTTTACCAGGTAGCTGTGCAGGGTGCCCAGGTGGAAAAGGAGGTGATGGAACAGTTGGACAAGGTTGCCAGCCATAGCGCAGCATATGACTGCGTGGCCATTCTACGGGGTGGGGGAGCGAGGCTCGATTTGGCGGCTTTCGACAGCCTGCCTTTGGCCATTTCGGTGGCCAATATGCCACTGCCCGTTTTGATTGGCATCGGGCATGACGTTGACGAGACCGTTCTTGACCTCGTGGCGCATTCGTCGCTCAAGACGCCAACTGCAGTTGCGGATTTCATTTTGCACCGCAACCTCGAATTTGAATCCCTAATGGGTAACCTTGGCCTTGTTGTCAAGAATTTGGCAACTGCCAGAACCAAGGAACAGCATTCGAGGCTACAGAACCTAACGCAACTGCTTGATTTTCAATTAAAAACCAATTTTCGCCGACAAGTGCAGATGCTCGACTACATTGAAAAAGAATTGCCAATGCTGACCAAACGGTTAATTGCCAACCAGCAACAATCGCTTTTGCAGATAGAAAAACTTATCCGCTTACTCGGCCCTGAGACTGCCCTGCAAAGGGGTTTCGCCATGGTTTTTCACGAGGGAAAACAAGTGACCGATACGGCAAAACTGAAACTTGAGGATGAGGTACAAGTGCAGTTGCACAAAGGCAAGTTCATCTCTACCATTAAAAAAACGATGCCATGACAAAGCAAAAGACAAAACTGACTTATGAAACGGCCTTGCAGGAACTGCAATCCATTGTCGCCCAATTACAAGAAGAAGCGGTGAGCATGGATGACCTTTCAGAAAAAGTGAGCCGAGCCACTGAGTTGTTGAATTTTTGTAGGGAGCGGTTGCGGCAAACGGAGGAGCAAGTCGAAGGTCTTTTTCGCACGGAATGAAAAATGGGCAGCCAACTGGCTGCCCATTTTTCATTCCGTGCGAAACCGCATTTATAGATATACGAAGACCTCTAATCAATGTACATCTCAAACTCCACCCGCCTATTCTGCTCACGCCCGGGGGCATAGCGGTTGTCGCCAATGGGTTTGGTTTCACCATAACCTGCATGGCTGATTCGGCCAGCTGGAATTCGCTTGGAGACGAGGTAGTCGAAGCAGGTTTTGGCCCGCTTTTCAGACAGCTTCAGGTTTTCCTCGGCATCCCCAATACTGTCGGTATGGCCGCTGATGCGCAGGTTTTGACCCGGATTCTTCAGCATGATACCAGCGATTTCGTCCAGGGTTTTATAGCTGCTTTGCAATAATTTGGCACTACCAGTCTCAAACTGGACGGCCTTCATGGCAAATTGGAGCACCTCTTGTTCCTCCTTTTTCAGTTCTGGGCATCCCTTGTTGGAAGCAGGGCCAGCGGTTTCTGGGCAGCGGTCTTCTGGGTCAATCACGCCGTCGCCATCGGTATCGGGGCAGCCCTTGTCGGCAGGTGTGCCAGCAATGGTGGGGCATTTGTCGTCGGCATCTGCTACACCGTCGCTATCTTGGTCAGGACAGCCACCTGTGTATTTTGAGCCGGCAGCATCTGGGCATTTATCGTCAGCATCGGCTATGCCGTCTCCGTCACGGTCGGTAACGGGGCAGCCGTTCAGTTCAGGTTTCCCGGGTTCGTCCGGACAGCGGTCAAGGTGGTCAGCAATGCCGTCGTTGTCACGGTCAGGGCAGCCACCGAGGGCAGGTTTGCCGGCTTCATTGGGGCATTTATCCGTTTTGTCGGCCACGCCGTCGCCATCAGCATCTGGGCAGCCAAAGGTCGCAGGGGTGCCCGGTTCGTCAGGGCATTGGTCTTCGTTGTCAGTGATGCCATCTTTGTCACGGTCGGTGGGCTTTTTCTCAATTTCGCCGCCACCGAGGATAATCCAGATGCCAAGGGCATGTTGGAGCTGGTTGCGGTTTTCGTTCAAGTCAAAGCGGTATTGCGATTCAGCACTGATATAAAGGTTCGGAGAGACCAATACGTTGAGACCCACGCCAACCGGGAACTCAGGGTTCATTTCCCAATCATTGGTTGTTTCGGTCATCAAGCCCGCCCCACCGAAGAGGTAGGGGTACACCTTCGCTTCGGGTTTGGTGAACTTCAATTGGAGCAAGGCATCCAGACTTCCGATAAGGTCGGCGTTGCCGGCCTCTCCCTCGGCATTAATGGGCAGGTAAGCCTTGCCAATTTTGAGTGGCAATGCGAGGTTGAACGCCTTGCCAAGGTGGCGGATATAGGTCAGTTCTGCGCCGCTCGTGTAGTCGTATTTGTCGAATTTTTGTGAAATGGGGAATTGGAAATTGTTCCAGGTCCAGCGAAAAGCCAATGCATTGGGTGCGCCCTCGTGCTGTGCAGACAGCCGACCCAGCAATAGCATGAAAAGGAATGAGGTAGTAATGACGGCCTTTTTCATCTCAATAGGTTTATAGTTAAAGGTAGGATAAGCCTCAAATTAGCGTGTAGGTTGCGTCCGTTCGATTGGGTGTAGTTTGGGACGCCAAAGAATGGGTTGGTCACGAACTGAAAACGGGTATTTTAAAACACAACAACCGAAACTGCTTGGCCTTTCCTCACTCATCAATCAATCCCCTGCCTTCTTTCACGATTTTGCCCTCTTTTTCCAGCTTTTTCATCAATCGGTCCAATATGCCATTGATGAAATCCTTGCTCTTGTCGGTACTGTACTGCTTGGATATTTCGACGTATTCGTTCAAGGTGACTTTTGTCGGGATCGTTTCGAAAGTCATCAACTCGCAAAGGGCCATTTTCAGCAAAATCATGTCCAAGACGGCAACCCGCTCGGCATCCCAGTTTTTGAGGGCTGGTTCAATGATTTGGAGGATTTGCTCGTCCTCTTCGGTAACTTTTCTCAAGAGGATTTCGCCAAATTCCTTTACCGTTTCATCCGTTGGCTCGAACTCATGGTAGAAATCGCCTTTTGCAGGAAGCGCCTTCAAGGTTTTTTTCATTGCACCGACGATGAGCGATTTGTCATCGTACCACGAGAAATAACGGTCTTCCACCATTTCGTTGAAATGCTCGCTGCCGTTGAAATGCTTGTAAAGGTTTAGCAGCGCATTGCGGAAGTCATCAGGCGTCTCTGTTTTTTGGGCCAAGAACTCAATATAATCGTCGGTTTTGGCGTATTCGTTGTACAGGTAACGAGTATCGTCGTCAGAGAGTTTTTCCGCAATTTTGAAGGTAGTCAATAGCGTTTTGAAGCCCCTGTTTTCTTCAATGGAGCGCACCATTTCATTGTCGCCAAGCTTGGCCTTGAATGCTTTGTCCTCATCGGAGGGGCGCAGCTTGGCTTGCTTGCTGGTGTAGTCAACCTTTGCGTACTCGGCAACCCGAATGAGTTGGAGCACATTGAAAAGGTACATTTCAAAAGATTGCCGAATACTGCTTTGATAGAGGAGCATAGCGTGGCGAAGGTTAAGTTCCTTGTCACGGCTCATGGCATATAGCACCTGCATTACTTTGATGCGGATGTTTCTTCTGCTCAGCATAGTTCAATTTCAAACCCCACTCACCACAGCTTTTCAGGACAGCTTTTGCCCTATTTATCCTTTCAATTCAACAAACCTGAGTAAGTGAGGCAATTTCCGGTTTTGCGATTAAGAACTGCAAAGAAAGGGGTTTTTATCCAAAGATGTTAATTGGTATTGGCCTTGGCTTTTAGATTGCTTGGTTTTGAGGTTTTGGGGGTAATTTTTACCCCTAATGCTTCCATCAAAATGCGTTATTGTAACCACTAATTGGGATCTTTAGGTAGGGAGAAAAATTTCATTTTTCTCCCTACCTAAAAAAAAGGCAACGATTTATTGCTTTAGTGGCAATTTGATATAATGTTGCTTCATCTCCTCGAAGCTCATCATATCCTTGTAATGCCATTTCTGCAAGATTTTACCGTCCTTCCAAAGCACGATACCAGGGTTGGAGCGCATGATGGTCTTCAATAGCAGGTCGTCGGCAGTGAAGAACGGGTATTCGCTGCCCGTCTGCTCCTTGAAACGGTTGATGGTGGCCGGGTCGTTGGGGGCAGTGGCTGCGAAGAATTTGACGCCAGTACCTTTGGCGGACATGATGACTGGGTTTATGACGGTTTTGAACCTGTCCATGTATTCAGGGTCGAAGATGATTATTTCCTCTTTTACTTCTTTTGGTACAATGGAGGCTACCCGTTTCGAGTAGGTGAAAGAATCGGTGGTGCCAGTCACCAAACTGCTGTCCGTGACAAAAGTGGTATCGTTGACCATGATGGTTTTGGTCTCCATTCCTGCTTCTTTCAGCTTGTAGGCGACCACCATCAGGAAATAGCCCGTGTCCTGCAACAAGGCATCGGTCATGTTGGAGCCATCGGGGGCAGTGATTTCAAACTCGCTGATTTTAGAGTGCTCGTAGTCGGGATTGGCCTTTATTTGCTCCATTTCCCATTCTGCCTCTGGGTATTTCTCATACTCCTTCATGTATTGCTCATAAGGCACGGTAATGACCTCGCCGCTCGATTTGCTCTTCATTTTATAGGCCAATACCTTATAGGCAGCAGCCTCTTCCTCCGCTTCTTTTGCTCGTTGTGCCCGTACGTCCACACCTTCACGGAATGGGCGGAAATCAACCACTGGCTCGTTCATGAAGATATTGTAGTAGCTAAAGGCCGTGAAGCCAAGCGTGACGAGGATGGTCACCCAACGGCGTACGCCAGTTGTGAACAGCTCGTGCATCTTCGAGTAGCGGAAAACAAAATAGAAAGCTGGAATGAGCAGGAATACATCCTTGAGGAAGCTTACCTTGGGTTTTAGCTTCAAGAAATCGCCGAAGCAGCCGCAGTCCGTAACCCGCATATTGGTCTTTACGTACTCGCCCCATTTGCCGAACTCGAAGAAGTTGACACCGCTCGGAACATAGCCGGTGAGGTAGGTATAGCCCGTCAGTGCCGTAAAGAAAAGCACCAAAAGCAAGAAGAGCCAAGCCGTCAGTTTTGGCCGATAGGCCAGAATAAGCATGACGCCAAGCATGATTTCAAAGATAATAGTTGCCGCTGATAGCAGCACGGAGTGCTCAGCCAACCAAGGAAACATGGGCGCTATACCCTTCACGGCCGTTTCACCGAATGTGTAATAAAACTCGGCAAAATACTGCTCTAATTTAAAGGCAGTGCCCAATGGGTCAACGGCTTTTACATAGCCAGAGAAGATGAAAAGCGAACCGCAAAAATGCTGGAGGTAGGTCATCACCCAGCTTTTCACCCGGTCTTTGAAGGCAACGCCCGTGATGGCGGTAAGAATGGCAGCAGCGATGGCCACGTAAAGGATTAAGGTATAAATCGTCATGTCTTTCTGGATTTACTTTTTTTTTGGAATGAATGCTATTCAATGGTTCGTGAAGTTTTCGGGTTTTCGGGCCTAAGGTTGCGGTACAGTAGCCGTTTTTGAAAATATAGGTTGCTTTTCAACTTCGTCAAAAATGATTTACAGTTAGGTTTTGCCCCAAATCCCGAAAACCATAGAACCTTAAAACTTCACGAACCATTGATATTGGTTGGCGTGGCAAATGGGCGAATCAACCCTTATCCACCTCATCAACTTTTATCCATCTCTCCCAATAGAATCAGTGCAAAAATAGCATAGTTGGCAATGTCGGCATAGTTGGCGTCGAGGCCCTCGGAGGCCAGGGTTTTCCCCTTGTTTTCCTCGATTTGCCTGATGCGCAGCAATTTCATCAAAATCAAATCGGTGATGGAGCTGATGCGCATGTCACGCCAAGCCTCCCCATAATCATGGTTTTTGGCAATCATCAGGTTGCGCACGGCATCCACCTGCTTCTCGTAATGTTTACGGGCAACGGCAGGCTCAAGTTCCAATTCTTCTTCTTCCTTTAGCTCCAATTGGATAAGTGCCATGTAGGCGTAGTTGACGAGGCCGATGAAATCGCCTTCGATGGAATCTTCCACCATTTGCTTCGCCTTTTCGTCAATGCTGCGGATGCGCTTGGCCTTGATGAAAAGCTGGTCGGTCAAGGATGAGGGCCGTAAGATGCGCCAAGCAGTGCCGTAGTCGTGCGTCTTTTTCAAGAAAAGGTCTTCGCACCGTTTTACCACTGTATCGTATTGTGCCAATGTTTTTTCCACAAGCTGTTTTATTGCGCTGCAAAAGTCTATAACAAAGCAAGTAATTGCTGTTAATGCCAGGTTAACCAAGGGTTAACGGCTGACGGTGGACGATGGACGATAGACGGAAAACGGTAGACGCTTAAAGGTCTAAAAAGTTACTGACAGGTCACCGTCCATCGTAATCCGTTCACCGTTCACCGTTCACCGTCCATCGCCCATCGCCCACCGTCCACCGTCCATCGCCCACCGTCCATCGTCCATCGTTATCCCTTCTTCAGTTCATTGTAAAAGGAGTAATAATAAGGTATGGTCTCAATGCCCTTATAATAGTTGAACAGGCCATAATGCTCGTTTGGCGAATGGATGGCGTCGCTATTGAGGCCAAAACCCATGAGCACGCTGTCCACGTCCAATACGTCCTTGAACAAGGAGACGATGGGGATATACCCGCCTTCCCGCTTTGGGATGGGTTCTTTTCCGAAAGTCTTTGCCAATGCTTTGTGGGCTGCCTGGTACTCAGGTGTGTTGGTAGGTGTGACGCCCGGTTCTCCGCCATGCATTCTGATGACTTTCACTTGTACCGATGGCGGGGCCAATGATTTGAAATGCGCCTCGAACAGGTCGTAAATCTTCTCGCAACGTTGATGGGGTACCAGGCGCATGGAGATTTTGGCAAAGGCTTTTGAAGGCAAAACAGTTTTGGAACCCTCACCTGTATAGCCCCCCCAAATACCGTTACAGTCCAGGGAAGGGCGGATGCTGGTGCGCTCCGTAGTGGTGTAGCCTTTCTCGCCCTGTACATCACCAATGGCAAGGTCTTCCATGTAGTCGGCAAGGCTGAACGGGGCCTTGTTCATGGCCTCCCTGTCCTTTTTGCTTTCGTTCAGCACATCGTCGTAAAATCCTGGGATGGTGATTTTGCCGTTCTTGTCAATCAATTTGTCAATCATGCCCGCCAATACGTTGATGGGGTTGGCTACGCCCCCGCCATAGACGCCGGAGTGTAGGTCACGGTTCGGCCCGGTCACTTCCACTTGGAGGTATGCGAGGCCCCGGACGCCCGTCGTGATGCTGGGCACGTCGTTGGCGATGATGCTGGTATCGGAGCAGAGCACTACGTCACAAGCCAGCTTTTTCTTGTTTTTTTCAACAAAAGGCCGGAAACTGGGCGAGCCGACTTCCTCTTCCCCTTCTATGCAGAACTTGACGTTGCAGGGCAGGGTATTTGTTTTCACCATCGCCTCGAATGCCTTGATGTGCATATAGGCTTGGCCCTTGTCGTCGCAGGAGCCACGGGCGAAGATGGCCCCCTGCGGATGCACTTTCGTCTTTTTGATAACAGGCTCAAATGGCGGCGAGGTCCAAAGGTCGAGCGGGTCGGGCGGCTGCACATCGTAGTGGCCATAGACAAGCACAGTGGGCAGTTTTTTGTCAATGATTTTTTCGCCGTAGATGACCGGGTAGCCCTCCTTTGACTTGCCGTCCTTCTTATGGGAGGTAGGGCAGATTTCTACTTTTTCCGCTCCTGCGTCACGAAGGCTTTGGGCAACAACCTCAGCAGTACGTAGCACGTCATCCTTGTATTTGGGGTCGGCACTGATGGAAGGGATGCGGAGCAGTTCGAGCAGTTCGTCAAGGAAGCGTTGCTTATTTTTTGCGATAAAATCTTGTGCTGGTTTCATTTTTTATAGATTGCTTGGATAGTTGAATTGTTTGATTGTAGAGTAGCTAGGCAACAATTCAGCACCCACGATTTTCGGCCAAAGATAGGTAAGCAGGTGTTTTCGATTGGTGAAAAAAAATAATTGCACCTGATGTTCCATCCCATCGCTAAACCAAGTTTTATGAATTTCCCGATTACCGCCATATAGCCCTGCAAATCACGATACACCAATCACGACTCACCAGTAACCAATTACACCTACAACTGTTGCGACATGAGCAGTTCGGAAAGCCGCCCTTCGTTGATGCTAAATTCGATTTTGCCACCTTCTGCAAAACTAATGGCACCAGACTCTTCCGAGACGATAAAGGCAGAAGCGCCACTTCGCTCTGATACACCCAGTGCTGCCCTATGCCGAAGCCCTGCTTTGGCTGGTAGTTGGGCGCTATCGGAAAGGGGAAGGATACAACTGGCTGCCAGGATTTTTCCCTTGCCGATGACTACTGCCCCATCGTGTAGGGGGCTTTCTTTTTGGAAAATGCTCAGCAGCAAGGATTGGCTGATATTGGCATCCAGCCGAACGCCGGATTGAAGTATTGACTCCATTTCAAAGCTTTGTGAGAAAACGACAAGTGCCCCGATTTTCTCTTTTGACATTCTCAGCAAAGCTTGCTTTACCTCAATATTTGACACTTCGTTGATGGGCCGCTTGTCGAGGTTGCGGGTGAGCCAGCGTAGCATGACATCGGTGCGGCGGCCCAGGGTCGTATTGCCGAGCATCAGTAGGAAGCGGCGTACTTCTGGCTGAAAAATGATGATGATGATGATGAACCCCACATTAACAAACTGGCTCAGTATCATCGTAAGCATGTCCATTTTTAAGATACCTACCAGCCACCATAACACGTATATAATGACAATGCCAATGAAAATATTGAAAGCGATGCTGCCCTTCAACAACAGGTAAACCCGGTAGATGAGGTAGCCAACGATGGCCACATCCAGTATATCCCAAAGGCTCACAGGCAGAAACCCGATTTCAAAAAGAAAGGTCATCAAATTAGGAATAATTATTTTTAGCGGTAAATATGGCCATTTTTAATCTTTTCGTCGAAATCATAGGATTTTGGCAACAACCTGAGCGATCCAAAAAAATAGGCGCTAACGGATTTGGTAAGACCATCCTACATTTGCTGCTGAACAAGGCAGGCAAAAAACAGGCTGCCTTCATGCTTTATGTTAGGATTAAAATTGCCTACAGACCCAAGATGGGTAAACCTTGCTGAAATGGACTTGGCGGAGATTCTGACCGACCATGCCTATTGTGAACAAAAGGCGGCTACGTCCTGCATCTCGCTGATTCAGGGCTATCCTGACAAAACAGAGATGGTCAAGGAGTTAGCTCCCATCGTAACGGAAGAGTGGGGGCACTTCCGGTTGGTGCTGCTGGAGTTGGAGCGCCGCAACCTTAAGCTCGGCTACCAGCGCAAAGACGAGTATGTGAACGAACTATTGAAGTTTGAAAAAAAAGGCGGCGGCCGTGAGGAACGGCTCCTCGAACGGCTGCTTGTTTGTGCATTGATAGAGGCAAGGAGCTGCGAGCGTTTCCGGTTGCTTTCGCTGAACCTAACTGAGGATGACCTGAAAGAATTTTACCATAAATTCATGGTATCGGAAGCAGGGCATTATCGGCTTTTCATTGATCTTGCAAAGACGTATTTCCCTGAGGACCAAGTCAAGGCAAGGTGGCAGGCCTACCTTGAAAAAGAAGCTGAAATATTACAGGGCTTGGAACTTCGTGGCGACCGAATGCATTAATTCAAAATATTTTTCTGAATTGTTACACGAGTATGAAACTTTTCGCCAATTTTTGCAAAAACGAAGAATGGCCACAAATGCCAGAACCAGCTTTTACGCTCGATCGTTGGCCAGAATGTAAGATAGTAGGGCTTTTTTCTTGACGCATTGTCCCTATTGGAATATGTGGCAACTTTTTTGTTTAGTTTGGCGTAATTCTTAATATCAGAAATCAAGGAAATTCGTTTTTGAAAAAAATCAATTCTCGTGAATCATAAAGCTGACTACACAATCCACAACCTCAAACCAAAAAACGATTAGGTTATGCGCCAATTAAAGATTACCAATAAAATTACAACCCGTGAAAGTCTTGCCTTAGACAAATACTTGAACGATATTGGCAAGATTGACATGCTCACCGCAGAGGATGAGGCCGACCTTGCCCGCCGCATTAGGACCGGTGACCAAGATGCGCTCGAAAGATTGACTGAGGCTAATTTGCGTTTCGTGGTATCCGTTGCGAAGCAATACCAAAACCAAGGGCTTTCGCTTAGCGACCTGATCAATGAAGGAAACGTCGGCTTGATGAAAGCCGCCCGCCGTTTTGACGAAACCAAAGGATTCAAGTTCATCTCTTATGCTGTATGGTGGATTCGCCAATCCATTCTGCAGGCCATCGTAGAGTACTCCCGCATTGTGCGGCTCCCCCTCAACAAAGTGGGCTCCTATAACAAAGTGAACGAAGCGTTTATCTCTTTCGTGCAGGAGTTCGAGCGGGAGCCAACCGACGAAGAACTCGCTGAAATACTGGAACTGTCCACCAAGGAAGTCTCCAACCTGCTAAAAGGCAGCATCAGGCACGTATCGGTTGATGCCCCAATTGGCGGTGAAGACAGTGACTCGACCATGCTCGACCTCATCGCAGATGCCGATGGCCAGCGACCTGACGATGCGCTCATGGATCAATCATTGAAGGATGAAGTGCAGGCAGGGCTTTCCATTCTGGCGCCAAGAGAGGTAGAAGTGCTATCGGCTTATTACGGCCTAAACGGGCACAAGGCGTTGACCTTGGAGGAAATTGGCGAACTTTACTGTCTTACTCGTGAGCGGGTCCGTCAGATAAAAGAACGGGCCATCCGGCGACTTCGAAAGTCCTATAACCGAAATGCACTGAAATCCTACTTGGGTTGACGAACGATGAAAATAACAGGAAGCCTTGCCGGATTCGGCAAGGCTTTTTTTGTGCGGCTATTTGAGCGAGCGTTTCTGGGTGAATTTATATTTTTCCAAAAAACACCCCCAATCTGTGTTGCGTTAAAGCAAAAATTTCAATTTTGCTTTTTCCTGACCGCAACTTACTTGATAGTCAAACTACTCATTTATGTCGAATAATTTGTTGACGGTGAAGCGACTTAGACCTAAAATTGCCGACTAAATCAAAGCAAAGATGATAGGAGTTGCCTTAGCGCTTTTGTTTATGGTGCTGCTTGCCTTGGTGATATTGACCGTAGGCATGAAGTTGATGCAGAACTATAGGCCGGGGCGAAATAAGATTCAGAAAGATTTGCAACAAATAAGGGCAGAATTAGCACCCTTCGTTGCGGAGTTGGTGCCATTAACCTCAGAGGAGATGGAACAGCTTTCGTTTAACCAGGTCAAGCGGAATACCAAGAGTGGCATGATAAAATCCTCGAAAGGTGTCATCACGACCATCTACCACGAGCCGGTCGTGGCTTGGGCCTATAAACGTTACGTAAGCAAGGACGAGAATGGGCTGCTCTATGCCAGAACCCACAACCAAGAGTTCATCTATAGGTTAAAAAAAGGGGAAACAGAGATGGTGATTGGTGAAAAACTGATAGGGTTCCTCAATGATCAAGGAAAGGTGATGAACCAAAAAGGTGACAAGCTGATTGCCCAGTTGAGTCAAAATTACGAAAACCAAGTTCTGCCGCTAAAGGTAAACGATAAATTGGTGGGCGGACTTGCCAATCCTGAAAAAGGGCACAAAGGCAACACACGGGTTTTCCAGCATTTAGCCAAAATGGAGAAAGAAGAGGAGGAGTTGGTGCTTTCATTGTCCATTTTGGAGGCTGTCAAACGTGAAGTGAATATGAGATAAACGCCTTTCCGATGTAATTTCTTGAAAATCATGATGAAGGGTGCAAAAAAATGTAAAAAAATGTAGCATATTGGTCAAAATAGATACATTTGGCCGTCAAACACCAATTCCCTTTTTCCGAATGTTAGAACAATCTATGCAGGTCAATCTAAAAACAGTATTATCCAAGGCTCCTTGTTCATTGCGAACTCAAGGGCACTCTCCAGTAGAATCCGATCCATATACTTACTGATAAAAGGTTTAACTACACACTTCGACATTCCAGCAAAATAGGGAGGGAAAACGGTGAAGCATTGTTGTATTGGGGCAACTTCCAAGACAATTGCTCGTAATTTGAATTTTCAACAGGGAACATCCTTAGGAGGGATGCTTACTGTTCCATCAAATACTCAGTTTTACTCATCAAACTTCTGAAACATGAAAGTTTCGTTACTTAACCAAACACCTATTCGAGATCTTGGTTTGTTGCGAAAAACACCCATTCAAGCTATTGTAGCATTGTTGCTGGTGTTTGGCTCGACACACTTCGCTTGGGCAGAAGGCTCAGTGGATCTCCTGACCCCTCCCTCGTCCAAAAGACTATGGCTGGACACTCGTGACCCTCAACAGTTCAAGGTATATGCCAACGCTGGTGAATTCATCAATGTGGGTTCCAGCCACTTGGGCTTCGATGGTACAGGGTTTATTGGCATTTACCGACCTGACGGCACCCTCGCTATTACCTTCAATGACCTTGGCAGCACCAGCGGGCTTGCCATCATTGATAACCTCTCTGAGGAATTGGCGGGCCCAAATGGCGGTGGAACGACCAACGGACTTGGCTATACACCGGGCGTATTTTCTGCTGATATGGCAGGCGTTTGGACGGTTGTTTTTGACTATAACGTCAATTACAGGTCAACAGCCGATTTCACCAATATTGCCAACAACTTCCCGTGGACAAGGGCAGTAAACCAAGAGCAAGCCCATAGGAGGGCGATATTGGCTTGGGATATCACGATAACAACTGGTGCCGCCGGCAACCAACCCAACGCCGTGAGGCGACCAGGTAGGGTATATACGAACCAGTTCAATGGTTTGATCAACGGGAATGCTCCTGACAATACAACTTCCCCCACCTTTTATGTTATCACAAGGGATGGCTATCAGTATGAAGTGGACGTTGTTAATGCCGATCCTTTCCGCTTCCCTATTTCTTCCAACTCCTTGGGTTTGGTACGTAAAGATGGTCAGAACTTTACGCCAGTTTATAAATCGCTCCTCGAAAATGCTTTTACCAGAAGTGCTGACCCTACAACTTGGGTGGATGGCAACATTTATTATTATGAGCCACAAGCTGCCGACAACAGCGACATCGGCTTGATCAACAACAAGATTTTCTTGAACCTGCCAGACCCAACCTTGCCGGCAACCGCAATGGTTGTGGACATTTATGAGGGAACAAGAAGCGAACCTTACGAGGAGGCGTTGCCACATGAATTCATCCCGGCTGATCCTTCCCCAACGGTTTACACCACCTGGCTTTATTCGGCCGCTCCTCAGATACTTTCCTACAGCGTATTTGTGACACCTGCAAATCCAGGTGGTCTGCCATGTGCTTCGGGTGGATACCTCTTCGGCAAGGGTGGGTATTTTGTCTTTGACTCAAATATTGGTGGCAACGTTACCCTCCAATTGGATATCAACAACAATGGCTCTTACAACGACCCTGTTGACGTTACCCTGCTGAGCGGCCTCAACGCTCCCCTGGACTCTGTTTATTGGGATGGCCATGATGGATTGGGTAACCCAATCCCTGTTCAGAACAATTTCCCATTGGTATGGCAAACTACTATACAATATGGTGAGATTCACATTGCCAATGCAGACGTAGAGAACAACTATGGTGGTGTTGAAATCAACTTGCTGAATCCACCTGCAGGCGATACAGGCCCTACAGATCTTTTCAATTTTGACCACACTTTGGTCAATGGTACGATCAGTTGCCCGACACCGCCTTGTACCAACACTACACCGTTGTTGACGAATATCCCGTTTACTTACCAAAACAATTTTGGCAACGACAAGTACCTGGACGAATGGACTTTTCGCCAAGGGGATACCTTGAACCAGGTGGATACCATTGACATACTGCTGGAATGCTGTGTGGTGCCTACCATCAGTTCTATAATTGTAGGAGGGACACAGTGTGTTGGCCAAGACCTAATCCTTACTGCCACCAACACTGCTGCAGGTGTTGATACCATGACCTATGTTTGGACTGGTCCCGGCATTCCGGGAGGTCAAGTTTCGGGAGGCCCGATTACAGGATTAAGCACTATCAGCCTGAACCTACCCAACGTCCAGGCAAGTGCCTCAGGGCAATATACTTTGGTGGTGACCAATGTGGATGGTTGTACCTCCACGCCCGTTTCTATCAACTTAAATATTGGCCTCACCCCTGTTTTGACGGCAGGAACAGGTGGGGGCAGTTTCTGCCAAAACGACAATACTACCTTGGTTGCGAACAACTCTACGCCGGGCGTTGGCAGCATGACCTGTACTTGGTCTGGCCCAAATGGCTTCACCACCATTCAGAACGTCAATGGAAGCGACCCGATTTCCGTACCGCTTACCAATATGAACAGTTCATTTTCGGGAACCTACACATTAATCTGTGTCACTTCGCCGGAGAACTGTTCCTCAAACTCAGTCAGTTTCAACGTTCAGGTAAATGAAACGCCAAGCATTGTAGGGCTTACTCCAAATGGGGCATTCTGTGAAGGGGCATCGTTGACCTTGTCAGCAAGCAATGGCACGGCTGGCACAGGTGATATCCGCTATTTCTGGACTGGACCAAACGGCCCATTATTGCCAAACGGACCGCTACCAGAAAATGCTCAATACCAAGTCACAATTCCAAGCCTTTCGCTTTCAGATTCAGGCACCTATAGTGTTTACCTTGAGACACTGGGCGGTTGCAGGTCAACGACGCAAACTGTGAACATAGCAGTGAATCCAGCACCCAATATCACGGTAACAGGAGGAGGTGATGCTTGCATAGGTCAGGACGTGACCTTGACTGCCTCCAACAGCACTGCTGGTACTGGCCCGGTTTCCTATACTTGGACGATTGGCTCAGGTGTTGTGGTTGGAAGTGGCAGCGCAGGTGCTGGCTTGAACTGCATTCTTGAACTGAGCGATGTGACCCAAGCCAATTCAAGTACTTATACCATCACAAAGACCATTGATGCAACTGGCTGTTCTGCCACGGCTTCGACCACATTGAACGTATTGCCGGGTTTGAACCTCGTTGACCTGACTCCAGATACGACCGTCTGCGAGTTTTCAAGTCTTCTCTTGACTGCCACCAACACAGTCAGCGCCGGTACGCTTACCTACGAGTGGGTCGGGCCGAACAATACAAGCCTTGGCTCGCAAACAACTGACAGCAACGGGAACCTGAGTTCCCTTATCACGGAGGCGACTCCAGCGAACTCTGGACCGTGGATTCTCAATGTTTCCTCTGAGAATGGTTGCAACGCTTCCGACACCGTGAACGTCACAGTTCTTCCAGGCATACGAATTGTAGACATTATCGGCGATAGCACCTATTGTGCCAATGAGCAGTTGGACATGTTTGGCATAGGCCAAGGGTCTGCTGCTTCCGTTTCTTTTACATGGACTGGTCCTAGCGGCAATATTATCAATAGCGGTGGGCCTGGCCTGCCTCCAACCGGGCCGTTCCCAGCCGGCAGCAGCGTTGCCGTTGCTGGCACCTATGTGCTGGAAGTGACCGTTGACGGCAATTCTTGCAGCGACTCAGAAACGGCTGTCATTGACATAGACCCGTTGCCTACTGTGATTGTTGTGAACGACGACAACACGCTTTGCAACCTTGACACGTTGCAAATCTGCGGTCGTGTTACGTCTCCTGCCAACCCAGGCACGTTTACTTATACATGGACAACTCCCAATGGATCGCAAATACCAGGAACGGCCACCGGTTCTGATGTATTCTGTAGAATGATTTCGCCGATGCAGACCTATGGCGCAGGAGCTTACAGCTTGGTTGTCACGGTCAATGGCTGTACTTCCGAACCAGATTCATTCAACGTCAACCTTTGCCCGAACCCAACCATATCTGCGCTTAGTGGTGGTGGAACTTATTGCGAAGGTGATACTGCCCGACTTTGCTTCTCCAATACCAACCCGCTGGTAACGAGCTTCAACTATACCTGTACCTTACCGGATGGCACGCAGATTTTCGGCCAAACCAGCACCAACGAAGAGATTTGTATTGATGCAATCCAGGAGGGCGAATATTGCTGCTCTATTGAAGCGTTTGATTGTGCATTTGAGGGCTGCCCTTCCAGCCTTGTGTGTGCCACTGTTGATTACCAAGAAGGTGCTGTACTTGAAGTACCTACCACCATTGAAGTATGTGCAAATGAACCTTTATTGCTAACAGGTACAAATAGCTTGCCTTGCAGTGGTCAAGTTACCTTCACATGGAATGGGCCGGGTGGATTTACATTTAGCAACAGCGCCCCTTGTGGTGGCCCATTTACAGCCACTGTTAATCCTCCGATCCCAGGCCAATATTGCCTGATTGCACCAGCCAACAACACTTGCTTTGACACCGCTTGCGTAACGGTAATTGTCAACCCCGTTCCATTTGTTGTGAACAACACCATCAATGGCGGTGGCGAATTCTGCGCTGGCGAACAAACCACCTTGACGGCCACTATTTCCATTTCCGACAATACGCCGATCACTTATCAGTGGTGCCGCAACGATGTACCTATCCCAGGCCAGACCGGTACAGTGCCGAGTGGCTCAGTGGTCAGCCTTGACCTAGGCATTTTGGTTACCACAGAAAGCGGCAATTATTGCTTGAAACTGACTTCTGTTAATGGCTGTGAAAACGACCCACCAACCTGTACCCAGGTAACAGTGAACCCAACACCTGAAATCGGTATCCCGACTGGCGGCGGCACCTATTGTGAAGGAGTAGATGTACCATTAAATGGCACAGGTACCGCTGGCCTAGGAAACGTGACCTATATGTGGATGGGGCCGAACAACTTCGTGTTCAATGGCGGCCCAGTGCCAAGTCAAGGCCCATTTCCTGCCACAGTGAACGACATCCCTCAAACAGGTGCAGGAGAGTACATGCTTATCGTGAAACTTGGGGATTGTGCCGATACGGCCATTGTAATAGTAGAGGTCAATCCTAAGCCCATCATTACGGTATTGAGTGGCGGCGGGGCATTTTGCGAAGGCGAGAAAGTGACCGTTTCGTTCTCGATTGATCCGAATGGCGCCGATAGCGTATTCTGGGAACTTGATTGCGGCAGCTTCGACACCATGGGCGTTGTCACCACCGAGACCACCATCACCGTGATGCTGATGCCTTCCGGCAATGAGTCCTGTACCATTACCGCTCGTTCTGAAAAAGGCTGTGAGGCTGACCCAAGGCAGATCCAGATGACCGAGCAGCAATTGGAAGACCCAGTTATCACCGCCAACGGTGACCCCGGCTCTTCCGTGCTTTGCGAAGGCGATGGCCTGGTATTGACGACCTCGACCCAAACAGGTACGAACGTTACCTATTGTTGGTTCTTGGATGGCGTGCTGATTGATTCGACAAGCGTACCGACATTGCCGGTTGAACCAGTACCTGGCAGCTACACCGTAACCGTGAAGGTTGATGGCTGTACGGCCACCTCCCAACCTGTCATCGTGACCGACCCAGAAGGGCCAGTTGCCAATGACGACGAATACAATGAAGGAACGCCTGGAACCGTCGAAGGAAATGTATTAGACAACGACGATACCTCTACAGGCGTAGAAATCACAGAATATACCCAACCTGTGGATGAAAATGGGAATCCGAATGGTTCGGTGGTCGTGAACCAAGATGGAACGTTCACCTACACACCCGGTGTACCAGCCGAATCACCAGTGACCTTCACTTATACAATCTGCTTGGTGGACTGCGAAAATGAATGCGATTCAGCTACGGTTACCATCACTTTCGTGCTGGAATGCATCCCGCCGAACATCATCACACCAGATGACAGCCCTGAGGTCAACGATAATTTCCATATTGACTGCCTTGGAGGAACACCGGGTGACGAACCTCCATCTTCGCTTGTCAATAATCGCTTGCGCATCTTCAACCGCTGGGGCGATGAGATTTATGTTGCCGAACCTTACAAGAATGAATGGAAAGGTCAATACGGAGACGATGAAAAACCAGTACCTGCTGGTACTTACTACTACCTGTTCATCTTGGACAAAACCAAGGGAGACGGTGATGACAATGTGCTCACCGGCTATATCAAGGTAGTCCGTTAAACCAATTGGTCGGCTGGTGGAGGCAGTAATCGCTGTTTCCACCAGCCCTTCGTTTCCAATCACAACCATTTAAATTTCTGAACATGAAAAAGCTTATATATACCTTCTTCATTACCTTCATCAGCGTATCGGCGTGGTCGCAAAGCGAGGCCATCTACACGTTCAACCTATTCAACCAGTTGAACTTCAACCCTGCCTACGCTGGCTCGAAAGATGTGCTGGACGCCGGCCTCATCTACCGAAACCAATGGTATTCGGGGATTGACGGCACGCCAAAGAACATCAACCTGTTTGGCCACATGCCCATCGCCAAGAACCGCAGCGGCATCGGCCTCAATATTTTGAACGATAAAATCGGTCTGGACAAAATCCTGACGATAGCCGGGAATTACGCCTACAAAATCAAGTTCAACCGAGGTAATGTATTGGCCATTGGCCTCAATGCTAGGGTGGAAAATGCTCGCTCTGACTGGGGCGAAGCCAATGAAGCCGTTGAAACTGGCGATAGCGAAATTGGTGACGGTGTCGCTTCAAAGACCACTTTTAATGTAGGCCCCGGTGTCTTCTTCAAGAACAACAAGTTCTATATTGGAGCCTCCTTGCCAAGGATGTTGGCCAATTCGCTGTACAACGACAAAAGCCTGTTCGGTGGCCAGGTAAACACTTGGTTCTTCCAAGGCGGGCTTGAGCTGCCTATTGGCCGCAACGTGGAGCTTTTACCGAATGTACAAGTGCGCTACAATCCAAGTGCCCCCTTCGACTTCGATGCTAACCTGAATGTGATGTTCAATGACCGCATCATGGTAGGTGCCATGTACCGCTATGAAGATGCCCTGAATGCACTCGTGGCTTACCAGTTCACCAATGGCCTCCGCCTTGGCGTGGCTTATGACTTTACCATTTCTGAACTCAAAAAAGCAACGGACGGGAGCTTCGAGCTGATGCTCGGCTATACGTTCCCCTGCGAGGACTGCACAATCAAGAGCCTCCGGTATTTTTGATGCTTGATATTGGATGTTGGATACTTGATACTGGATTCTCGATACAGGTGAAGCATCCAGCATCCAGCATCTAGTATCCTGTATCCAGCATCCAACATCATTTTAAAAATAGAAAGACGATGAAAAATATGAAACCCTTGTTTTTGCTTTTTGCCCTTGCTGTGGGTTTCCAAGTTTTGGCGCAGCAGGGAGGAATAGAGCTAAAAAACATCAAAGAAGTCAACGTAAAGGAACTTGACTTCAGTCCGATCCCATTTGGGAACGGCATAATTTACACATCCTCGAAAAGCAACCGCTTTTTGAAATGCCCTTCCGACAACGCAGGGGACTACACCGATATAAAATACGCCGAGAAAAAAGCTGACGGCAGCTTCGACAAGCCTGTACCACTCTCCGGTGATATCAATGGCAAGTACAATGATGGCTGTGTAGCGATTTTTCCGGGCAATAACAAAATAGTTTTTACCCGTAACAACCTTAACGGCCGTAACTCACAGGAAATCATTGACCTAAAACTCTACACCGCCGACCTCGTTGGCGACAAATGGGTGAATGTGACGGAACTTCCGTTCAACAGTGACGACTGGTCAACCTGCCACCCTGCACTTTCAAGGGACGGTAATCTGCTTGTATTCTCCTCCAATCGCCCTGGCTCCACGGATAATACGATGGACCTCTGGTATTCAAGGTTGAATGGTGGTGTTTGGGACATACCACAAAACCTCGGTTCCAGCGTCAATTCATCGGGCAACGAACTCTTCCCGTACTTGGACGAGAACAACAATCTTTTCTTCTCCTCCAACAGAGCAGGCGGCAGCGGTGGCCTTGATATCTGGGCAGCAGCCATGAATTCCAGCGGCCAATGGGAACTCACAGGCAACCTCGGTGCTCCTTTTAGCCAGCCGGGTGATGACGTGAATTTCGTTTCGTTGAACGGTGGAACAGAAGGCTATTTTGCAAGCGATAGGGCGCATTCCGACGCCCAAGGAGCTGACGATATCTATTTTTGGAAATACGCACCAGAGGACGTTGACGCTATCATCGCCGTGGTGGACAAGCAGACCAACGAGCGCCTTCCAGGTGCCAATGTTGAGTTGACTCCTGTGGCCTATGCCAGTATGCTGGACAAGATTTACGGCGGCGGCGTTGCAACTGCATCAAAAAGCCAACTTTTGACGGATAAAAATGGCGAAGTGATGGTGAAGGTTAGGAAAGGCACCAAGTATGCCATTGTGACCTCCAAGACGGATTACAAAACGGACAAGCGGGAGGTTGCTGCCGACGAAATCGCCGCCAAGCAGCCCTATATCATTCCGCTCGAAAAGGATAAGTACTACGCCAAGCTGATAGTGGAAGTCTATGACGAACTTACAGGTGCACGCATACCACTCGCCGACATCAAGATTTTGGACAAAAAGACCGGTAAGGTCATCACCTTGACGGGGGATGGCAACGGCGAGTCATTCACACAGATTGACTGTGATGGTCAGTATGAGGTAACAGCCAGCAAATCGCCCTACTACTCGAATACCGTTACCGCACCAAGCAATTTCTTCGTTGACTGCAAGGATGGCGAAGTGCGCATACGTGTGCCGCTCAAAGGGCCGAACATCGTCATGTTAGAGCCTATCTTTTTCGATTTCGACAAATACTATATCCGCAAAAAAGACGCCCAGCCAACGCTTGACAACTTGGTGGAAATCATGAACCGCTACCCGACACTGCAAGTGCGCCTCGGTGGCAACACCGATGCTCGTGGTACTAACCGCTACAACGATCGGCTTTCCACCAACCGGGCCAACTCAGCTAAAGCATACCTTATCAAGAAAGGCATTACCAAGGAACGGATTTACACCGACCAGTATGGTGAGACTAAGCCCATCAACAACTGTACGGATGACGTATTTTGCCCTGAAACCGATCACCAACTCAACCGTCGGGTGGACGTGATGGCTGAGCGCCACCAGGAGCCTGCCATTGACTTCAAGACCCGCCCTGTCAGCGAGATGAAAGTTGAGTCGGACAGGAAGGACAAGAAGAAGTGATTTGGCAGTCTTTAGTTTGCAGCTCCTGTCCCGATTTTTCGGGATGGCAGTCAGGGTCTGCCGTAACTTAAAGTGTGATTGCAATTGCTACTTAATCTTAAAGCGTAGGGGAATTCCCGACATAATATGATAAAATGAAAGCCGCAACCAGTAATGGTTGGGGCTTTTTTTGTCATAATAAGGTGAACGCTAAAATGGATTACCAATCAGGCTTTCAAAGGGAAAAATAGAGTTTGTAATTATAGCGGTGGTTTTTCCTTGCTTCTGCCTGTTCCGTTTAGTTGGGGCTCTTCTGTTTGTTTATCAAAAAAACACAAAAGCCTTGGCCAGTGATCAGCCAAGGCTTTCATGTAGTGATGCAAATTTGGGGTTGAAACAGGTGCAAAACAACATTGCAGTGCGTTGCACCTAAATTATTATGTGGGCCGTAAATAAATCAAACCCCCTACGAAAACATCCCCGCAATACAAGCCGTCAAGAAGCTGGCTATCGTACCACCGATCATGGCCTTGAAGCCCAGTTCGGTCAGGTTCTTCCGCTGTGATGGAGCCAAGGCGCTGATACCGCCGATTTGGATGCCGATGGAGGCGAAATTAGCGAAGCCACAAAGTGCATACGTAGTAATGATGACCGATTTCTGCTCCATCAAGCTCTTCAATTCAGGCAGCTTGGCGTAGGCGTAGAACTCGTTGATGGCCGTTTTCATGCCCAGTAGTTGGCCCACCATCATGGAGTCCTGTGAGGATACGCCCATAATCCATGCCACGGGTGCGAACAGCAATCCGAGGATATACTCCAAGGTAAGGCCGGAGAATCGGCCATTGGTATTGGCGGCGATGGTTCCGTTCAGGTCACCGATTTGGCCGATGCCAACAAGGATGGAGTTCAGCATGGCGATCATGGCCGTGAACACGAGGAGCATGATGCCCACGTTCACCGCCAGTCTAAATCCGTCTGTGGCGCCGTGGGTGATGGCGTCCAACATGTTGGAGCCTGATTTCTCACGGGGCACGTCCAATTTTTGTTCTTCAAGGGTAACTTCCCGCTCCGCTGGCAGCAACATCTTGGCACAGACGATGGCCGCTGGTGCCGACATGATGGAGGCCGTGAGTAGGTGCCTTGCAAAAAGTTGTTGTGTGGCCGGGTCGTCGCCGCCAAGGAAGCCCACATAAGCGGCGAACACACTGCCAGCAATGGTGGCAAAGCCGCCCACCATCAGGCACATGATTTCGGAGCGAGACATGCCTTCCAGATAGGGGCGAATGACCAAGGGTGCTTCCGTCTGCCCAATGAACACGTTGGCGGCGGCGGCAAGGCTCTCGGCCCCGGTCAGTTTCATGGTCTGGCTCATCACCCAGGCGATGCCTTTGGTGATGATTTGAAGGATGCCCAAATAATAGAAAAGGGAAGACAACGCAGAGAAGAAAACGATGGTCGGCAGAACTTTGAACACGAAATTGTTCAGCGCCGGGTCAACTTCCGTGGCGCTAAAAGGTGTGAGCAGGAACTCTATGCCTGCACTCGTGTAGCCCAACACGCTGACGAAGAAACTGGCCACCCAATCGAATGCCATCGAGACGAACTCGACCTTGAGCACCAGCAAGCCAAGCACCAGTTGGAGCAAGGTGCCGCCTGCTACGATTCGCCAATTGATGGCCTTGCGGTTGGCGCTCATCAAGTACATTAGGCCAAGGAACAGGCCGTAGCCAAGTGTGCCACGCAATATGCTGACTACTAAGTCCATCGTTTTGTTGTTAGTTTTTGAAAATGAAAACCAAAATCGGCCAAATGTACCACAAACCCCTCTAACAATTCAAACCCCTCAAACTAAAACTTACCAATTCGTGAACGCCCGGTTGTAGATCCTGTCCACGAGTTCCTTGCTGATGGTTTCGATGAGTGACTCCTGTACATCGAGCAGGTTCTGTTCGGCCCCGAAGAAGTCCTCAAAGGAGAACTGCTGCTTCCAACTGGCTTTTTCGTCCTTGCTATTGGTGAACGATACACTGACGGCTATGGTCAGCTTGTTGAAGCCGATTTGCTCGCCCGCCTTGGGTGCCTCTGCCGTCACCCGAAAATCGGTGATGGCTCCGGTGAACTCGATATCTGGCTCCACGTCGTTGTATTTCAGGCGGGTTTCAGTGCGAATCTTGTCCTTTAGCCGCTCCGTGAAGTCACGAGGCAGGGTGGGCACAGCCCCCGGCGACTGGTTCTCGAAGGTCTCTACATAGTAGGTGTTCACATCGGGCGGGATGCTGATACCCGCCAAAGAGTAGCCGTTGCCACGTATCATGCAGCTTTGTAGCGATAGGGCGATGCCGATGGCGACCATTAAAATTGAAAACCAAGTGCCGTAATTTTGTCTTTTATGTTTGTTTGACATGAAAAGCATTTTTTGAATGCCCGAAGATAAGCCTTTGGCTAAAAAACGAGATGAGAACCTGTTTGTGGTGTTGTTTGCCTTTCCTTAATAACTTGCATGATGTTCTTGGTCTTAAAAATATTGGCGCTTGTGCTTTTAGGCTACTTCCTGCTTTGGCGGCTGGTGCCCAAGGGCAATTTCGTGGCGGAGGGACTGCATCTCCCCATATGGTTGCTGCAATTGCGCCGATTGGCGAAGCCACAACCAAAACCACAAAAAATCAAGTACGGCATCCAATACCGTCAGTACTTGCTTTATTATTCTGCTTCGCAACAAGTGCCTGAAAAACAGCATGTTGTCATCTATACGCACGGCAGTGGATGGTTGTTTGGTCAGCCCGAAATGTTCAAAACCAATGCGCAGTGGTTGGCTGGGCAAGGGTTCCATGCCTTCTTCCTCACGCACCGCCGCCTACCGTTGTACCACATCCGCCATTTGCGGGAGGATGCTGCCTTAGCCATTAAAGCGGTGACTGATGAAATGGCTCAGCTTGGCCTTTCCAACAAAAAAATACTGATTTGTGGCAATTCCGCAGGTGGCCACCTCTCCGCACTTGCCTTGCTCGATGAACGATTGTTGGCATCGGTAGGCTTATCGCCCAGCCTGTTCTCAGCCTTGGCTTGCTTCTCCTCTCCGCTCGATTTCTCTAAGATGTGGGACTCACCCCCATTGCTGATGCTAACCCGCATGAAGGAGGAGAAATTGTTCCAGCTTTCCAATCCGATAGCTTACCTCGAAAAAGCCCCGGAAATACCCATCCTGCTTGTCCACGGAGAAAAAGACGGTTTCGTGGAAACGGAGAGCAGCATTTCGTTTCACCAAAAACTGAAGTCGCTAGGTACTGCCGACCTACGGCTCGAAATCTTGAAAAATGGAACGCACCTGGGAGCGGCGAGTTGGTGCTTCCCTGGCCACCCTTGCAACTTGGTGTTCAAAGAGTGGCTGGAACATGTGGAACGTCAATGCGAGGAGAAATAATTGGAAACACCGCTCATGGTCATAATCCGGGTCGTAATCCTGAACAATACTAATACTTGTTGGAAGATAAAGAAGACCATGACCAAACCCGCCGTCACCATGCCAGATTTTCCTTCCAGCCACCAGTAGGTCACCACGGCAAGTATTTGCAAAGCCATGAAAACCAAGTAGATAGCAGTCGTCTGAAAGAAGTGACGAAAGGTGAAGCCTAAGCCTTTCTTCAAGGCTTGCCAAACTGTCATCCCTTGTTTAATAATGGCGGTGCGGGTAATGATGGAGGCGTTGTTGAGGCAAACGAACCCAAAGAACCAGCCAATGGCAATCAAAGATAGGTAGCCAAGAACGACTTTCTCCGAAGCCATGGTCTCGAAATTGTTCATCAAGTTGCCGAGATAGGGCAGGAGCGTGAAGCCTGTCCAAAGCAATAGCAGTAAAAGGAAGGCAATCCCGACCATTGCGAAGCGGAAGAAATAGATGGCGCCGCCCGCCCAGAAGGAAAGCCAATTAGGCGCTTTATTGACCAATGTTGAAAGCACCCCTCCATTGATGAACACACTGCCCAATCCCCAAACCAATAGCACCCACCGCAGCTGGCCAATGAGCGGCGTGATACTGGCACCGTGAACGTTCAGGAAGTCGGAAATGACCGTATGGTCATAGCCTGATAGCAAATTGTTGATTTCCAGCGAATTGCCAATGCTGGCCTCCAGCACATGCCAAACCTGCATGGCCAGCGGCACGGCCAGTAGCAGTTGCATGGCATAGACCAGCAGCACGATGTTCCAATAGCGGAGGCCGGTTGTGAAAGCTGTTTTTATGGTTGAAATCATGTTGTCAAATCAAAAATGCAACGGACTGCATCAGGTTTTGCATCCAAAACACCGCCTTTACCGTGTACTTCCAAAGCACGGTGGTCTTCGGTTTCAGGGTCATGCTGTTATTGTTCAGGTCTAGGTCTAGGGTGATTTTTTGCTTGGGGTCAATTTGTACCGACTCGATTTTTGATTGGCTTTGGTAGCTGAATGTCTTCGTTCGAACCTGTCCGTCCCAGTTCTCCATCTTCACGGTTCCGTCTTCAAATCGAATTTCCACTTCCAAAGGGAAAATCAACTCCCCCAAGCGGTGCAGCGTTACCGAGGCTGTGTAATCGCCCGTAGGTTCTCCATTTTTGAAAACAAACCCGCCTTTCCCATCATCAAAAAGCCCGTGGGGACTGTAGTTCTCAAGGTTGTTGATTTCTGAGACGGTATAGTCGCATACGTCGGTGCCCTGAATCACGGCCTTGAAAAGCCAGTCGAAATTGCTGCCAAAGGCATTGCTCGGATGTTGCGCAGCAAACTCGTTTGCGACCGCAAAAAAATCGGCGCCACGGGGGTGCTTGAATTGCCACCGCTCGAAATAGGTGCGCATCATTTCATCCATCAATTCATCGCCGAGCACGGCTTGCATGGTGCGCAGCATGGTGGCCGTTTTGCTGTAAATAATACCCTTGTGACGGGCGTCGTAGGTCCAGCCGGGCTTGTCGGCGTAGTCTTCCTTGGGGTTGGGCATGCCCGTGTACTCGTTGCGGCTCAGTTCCCAGTTGCCCATTTGATAGCCCAAGAAGTCGAAATAGCCCGTTTTTTCACCATAATAATGGTCAATGATGCGGTCTTCGTAATAGGTCGTTATGCCTTCGTCCAACCATGCTTGTTCCTTCTCATTGCTGGACAGCATCATCATAAAATACTGGTGCACGAACTCGTGCAAGGCCAGCGACTCCACATTACGTATGCCCGCCGGTGAGTTCCAAAACGAGCCCAGCGTGATGAACGTCGGGTACTCCATCATGCCGCTGCGCAGCCCGTGGAAGGGCGGGTCGGCGATGGTGATGCTGGCGAAAGGGTAGGGGCCAACATGCTCCGTAAGGTATTCCAAGCCTTGCTTAATAGCCGTGATGACCCTCGTCGCATGCATCGAGTGCTCTGGAGGCACGAGCAACCGGATATTGACGTGTTGCCATTTGTCCTCGAAAACTTGGTAGCCGGGGTAGGCCGTCCATGCGAAGTCAATCACGTCCTCCACCACGAAGCGGTGCCGGGTGAGGTTGTTGGGCAGTTTTTCCTCGCTCATCAAACAGCCAGAAGCGCCCATGACGAGTTGACTGGGGGCAGTTATGGTAACGTCGTAGGTGCCAAAATCGCCGTAAAACTCGGTGGTTCGGAAGAACTGGTGACAGTTCCAGGCCCATTGGCCGTCAGGCTCCAATTGCCAAACGCCAAGCTGTGGGAACCAGTGCACCCAGAGCGCAAAATCGTCCTTGGAATAGCCTGCACGGGCAATGGTTTTGGGAAGCTTCGCTGAAAATTTTAGGTCATAAACAGCGGTTTGGCCCGGTTGCACAGGCGTTTTAAGTGGAACTAACAGCACGCTTTGGTCACCCGTATTGCCATCATCGGGTTGCACATAACGCATTGATTGCGTGAGGTTTGCGCCATTATGGACTGCCATGTCTTCTACCCGAATCCAGCCCCAAGTATCCTCGCCACGGCTGCCGATGTTCTGGTCGAAGATATTCCCGCCACTGCCTTTGAGGAAGGTGCTGCCCATGTTCTTGAACGAATTTAGGTACATGTAGAACCGCAGCTCGGTCACGGGCACGGGCGAGTTGTTTTTGAAAATGACCTGACCCGTCGAGGTGACGGATTTCTTGGCAAGGTCATACCGCACATCCATTACATAGCTGGTGGGCCGGCTGCTCTTGGGCGGGTCGAAACGGGGGTCGCATTGGCCAGCGGCCATCCAAGCTGAAAGGGTTAACAGGCTGAAAATCAAGACGTATTTCATCGGAACAAAGAAAGGCAGAGTTAGGGAAAAAGTTGAAAGGAAAAAGTAAAAACTAGGTCATAGTTTTTTCCAGCATGTGCCAAAACTATGAAACGGCATTATGCTCTCATTCTTTCATCAAAACATTTTATCATGAAATACCTTTCCGGTTTCGCATTTTTCATTTTTTGCTTCGCAAATTGCGCCCCCGATTTGGGCTACCAGGAAGCCATTCAAGGCAAATGGCAAGCCTTAAATTGGACAACCGACAGTGGTGAACCCCGCTCCGTAGAGAATGTTTTGTTTGATTTCAATGGCGAAGCCTACTCTGCAAAACTGGGCGCCCGGGACGAGGCAGGCAGCTTCCGACTCCAAGGCGACAAGCTCTACACAAAGGCTGAAGGCCAGCAGGAAATCATGGTGAAAATCAGCCAATTGACTGCTGATTCTTTGATATTTGAAATGAACCGGGGTGGGGTACATGAGGTTTTGACTTTGAAAAAAATGTGATTGGTGATTCGTGATTGGTGACTCGTCATTCGTGGGGCCAGACGCAGATGAGGGTTGTGCTGATTAAAATTGACGCAGTATTTTTGACGCTGAAAGACGCAGATTTTTTATGATTTTTTATGCTTTTCCACCTTCGGTTGAATGGGATACTTCAAAAAATGAATAAGTCTTCTACTACTTAGTCACGGATCACGAATCACCAATCACGATTCACGAATCACCAACCATGCGCATCATTTTCTTGGGCACGCCCGATTTCGCCGTGCCTTCTTTGCAAATATTGTTGGACAATGGCTACGAGGTGGCTGCTGTCGTCACTGCCACCGACAAGCTGGGGGGTAGGGGAGGCAAGCAGTTGCTGGAATCGGCGGTGAAGAAATTCGCCATGAGCCGAGGGCTGCCCGTACTGCAACCGGAGAAGTTGCGAGACCCTGTTTTTTTGGAAGCATTGCGAAGCTACAATGCTGATTTACAAGTGATTGTGGCATTCCGCATGTTGCCAGAGGTGGTTTGGGCGATGCCCAAAATCGGCACTTTCAACCTTCACGGCTCCTTGTTGCCTAAGTACAGAGGCGCTGCCCCCATCAATTGGGCAATCATCAACGGCGAGCAAGAAACGGGCGTCACCACTTTTTTCCTACAGCATGAAATTGACACTGGCGATCTGCTCTTCCAGGCCCATTTGCCTATCGGCGAAGATGAGACAGCGGGCGAGGTGCATGACCGAATGATGCTGCTCGGTGCCGACCTCGTGCTGAAAACGGTGCAGTCCATTGAAAGGGGCGGTGTTGCAAAGCAAAAACAAGACGACTCGCTTGCTTGCCATGCCCCGAAGATTTTCCATGAAACTTGTGAGATTGATTTTTCGAAAAAGGCTGCCGAAGTTCACAACTTCGTTCGAGGCCTCAGCCCATACCCCGGCGCCTGGAAGGTGGTGGCCGCACCTTTGACCTTGGCGGATGGAACGCCTTGGCAATCGGCTAATTGGGAGGCGGCACAAGGAACTGAGTTGAAGGTTTTCAAGACCCAAAAAGAACCGGCCATACATGATTTGCCTATAGGGCAGTTTATCACTGATGGGAAAAAAACGCTGAAGGTAGCCCTAGCTGATGGTTTCTTGCATTTGCTGGAACTTCAATTACAAGGCCGGAAACGGCTTTCAACAGTGGATTTCCTGAACGGAATGAAATCTTGACCAAAAAGAAACCCCTTCCAAGCTTTCGCCTGAAAGGGGTCTTAGGTGGTGGTGAAAGAGGGAATCGAACCCCCGACACAAGGATTTTCAGTCCTTTGCTCTACCAACTGAGCTACTTCACCGTGGTTGTGCGATTGACCTTTTGTCAAAAGCGAGCGCAAAGATATGGGCTTTTTTAAATTTTCAAACCCAAAAAAACTTTTTTCAAAAAAACTTCTCTGGAGGGTTTAGTTCACTGCCCACCAACTTTCTTTGCGGACAAAATGTTCCATAACGGTCATGAAAAAAAATCCTTCCCTAAGTTTGCTCAAGCGCCTGTCCATTGGTCTCCTCGTTTTGGTAGTGGCATTGCTCGCCTATTACCGTTTTTGGTTCCTGCGCTTGCCCGATAGGGCATTGCCCAACGACCCTAGTGCCATCCTCAGCCCGGCCAATGGCGAGGTAGTGGCCATCGTGCATTGGACAAAGGATTCTCTCGCCTGGGAAAAGGATGCCGGTGTGGTGCAGGTAATGACCTCCGATGTGGACAGCAGTGGCTGGTTGATAGCCATTGAAATGGACGTGACCAATGTCCACTATCAAAGGGCGCCACTTGCGGGTCGGTTCCTCAAAAACGAATACGTGAAAGGCCGTTTCAACAATGCCCTGGTTCAGACCAATCGCTTCGGCCTGCGCCTCGAAAACGAGCGTAATGACATGCTTTTTGAAACGGAAAACGGCATGAAATACAAGGTAGTGCAGGTGGCTGGGCTGGTTGCCCGCCGCATCGAAGACTACATGGAACCGCAACAGCAAGTAAAAGCGGGCGAGGTCATTGGATTGATAAAATTGGGCAGCCAAGTGGGGTTGGTGCTGCCAGAGAATACCGCCCCAAATGTGGAACTCGGCCAAAAAGTGGTGGACGGTGAAACAATTATTGCGAAGCAACAATAAGCGAGATATTCACAAAACGTCAAATCGCTCCTTGACAGCGACCCTTCCATTTTCGTTGCGCACTAGGCTGGCACAGGCAGTCTGTGGGTCGTGCTCGAAAATCAGCCGCCAATCGTTGTCCACGGCATTTTCCAACAACCAAGCTTTTTCCTCCAAAGTCGCCAAGGGCCTAATATCGTAGGCCATCACCCAGGGCATGTTCAGGTGGTAGGTGGCGGGCATGGTATCTGCACAATAAACGTATTTCCCATTAGCTGCATCAATGTGTAGCATCATCATCGCATCGGTGTGGCCATGGGTAAACTGCACCTTTAGCCCCGGCATCCATTCCAGCATATCCCGCTGTACATCAATGAATTGTACCCGCCCAGCTTCTTTTAGGGGCAGAAAATTTTCCTTCAAAAAAGAGGCTTTTTCCTTTTCGTTTGGCGCCATTGCCGTGCGCCACTGTACCTCGTTCGACCAATAGGTGGCATTGGGGAAGGTAGGCGCTAAGTTGCCGTTAGCATCTAAGCTTACGCCTCCTCCGCAATGGTCAAAGTGCAGGTGGGTGAGGAACACATCCGTGATTTCTTCAGGGGAAATTTTGCGTTCTGACAAAGCAGGTAGGGGCGACACTGGCCCCGTTGGCTCGAAAAAACTGCGCCATTTTGCATCCTGCTTGTCGCCGATGCTGCAATCCACGAGGATTTTTCGGTCGCCCGTCTCAATGAGCAAGCAGCGCAAGGCCCAAGTGCAAAGGTTGTTCTCATCGGCAGGGTTGACCTTGTTCCAGAGGCGCTTGGGCACAATGCCGAACATGGCACCGCCGTCCAGCTTGAAAGTGCCGGTAGGGAGCAGGGAAATGCGGATTTCGGATTTAGGATTTCGGATTGTGGCAGTACCTGCTTCGTTTGTCATTGATTTTCCAAATTGAAATTGAGAAGTGGAATGATGAATTATTAAAGTTAAATGATGAGTAGTGAATTTTGACCTGTCCTGAAATAAGTTGCCCTGAAAAAGTAACTTAAAACATGTCAAGTCATCAAAAATCTAAATTGGAAATCCGCCAAAGGCGTATCTTTAGTGAAGAGTTCAAGCGTCAGAAA
>JALHQW010000065.1 GCA_022841745.1 Saprospiraceae bacterium
TTTAGGAACACCAAAAATTTCATCAGCATGATATTGTTCTTGTGCGGCAAGCTCGAATTTAAACCATTATATGCTAAATGAGGAATTCAGCTTACCCACACGAAATCACGAAGAACCATAAAATAGCATTTAATGTGGTCGTTATTGCCCATCATGGCAAGCCTAACTAAGTCCCATAAATTTTTTTCAATAGTTTGCTTTGAAACATCCTTACCTACCCATTTTGATTCTATAGCAACTATAATTTCATGCTTTTCATTATAAACGACAAAGTCAATTTCAGGTTTACGACCTCTTCCTGGAGTCATATCTCCTAAAATTGGATGTTTTACCTCAGCATGGACGTTTGCTCCATAACGAGTATTTAATATCTGCGCAATTGGTGTACATAGATATTTTTCTGAGAAAATGGAAGCCCTATGGCATGCATGTTCGAATTGAAGCCAACCGCCAATGCCTATAGCAAGAACCTTTTCTAATTCCATATTAATTAAATAAAGTCTGATGCAAATGTATTGTCTTTACTATTCCATTAACGCTGAACTCCTTCCGATATAACATTTTAGTGGCCAGCTACAAAAGCAGCTGGTCACTAAGAATGAAACTAAACGCTAACCCAGTAAATCACGACGTCGCCCAAGCCGCCCCCACCTCGCTATAAGGTATGCAGCCGTGGTAAGCCCCCGGTACCGGGTCGTATTTCAAGAACTCTGTGGCACCAACCTCCGAGGTACAGAACCCGAGCACCGTCAGTTCCTTCATGGTTTTGAAGAAATGTGGCGGGTCTTCCGGTTTGCGGCCTTCGGCGTAGGCTTCGGCGTCGAACTTGGTCAGCACGGCGTCCTGCTCCTCCGGCTTTAGGGCAGCGAAGGACTTGCCGTGCGCTGACTTGGCCTCGGCTTCGATGGCTTTCAGGCCGTCCCGGAAGGCGGCTTTGTCCTTGTCCTGGTAAAACTCGGCCATTAGCTGGTCAATGAAATTATGTACCCCGGCATCCTTGGCACCCGGTGTGTCCGTCTTCGGGATGATGCGGTCAACGATGGCCTCCAACGTGCTACCCTCCTCAGCGGTGAAGAATTTGGGTGCCCAACCTGACCCCTTCGGCTCGGCCTTGCAGCCAGCCATCACGCCCGAAATGGCGCTTGCGGAAAGCACCCCGCCCAAAAGCAGGGTTGCGTTTTTTATAGCGTCTCTTCTGTTCATTTTTTTATGGTTGAAAAGGGTTGATAAGGGTTGATGAGGTTGATAGCAGGATCTTGAAACCCCTTATCAACTTTATAAACCCTTATCAACCTATGTTTTACGAAATAATGGAACGAAATTCAGTATTAAAACAACAAACGGCACTCCTATGACAATTGGCAAAAGCCATGACCCTAATATGCTCACTGTAGGGTGGGTGATTTCCCAAGTCAAAACAAAGAAAAGGGAGGCAAAAAAAGCATTCAACCACCGTAGCGTCAACCGGGCACGGGCATACTCCGACTGTGCATTTTCTACCGTAATTTTCTGAGGGTAGTTAAAGCGGTCGGGCCTACGGCATAGGTAAATGATGAATGGAATTAGAACGATGGCGATGGCTGGCAAAAGCCAAACCATGTTCTTGTTGCCCCATCTATCCGCCTCGCCCGAGGGGCCAAAATGCACCGGGATAGTTTCAGGCAAGCTGCCATAATTGGTAGCAGCTAATGCCACACACCCAATAGCGACAGCCACTGCCACGCCATCCAGCACCCATTCAATGGTGCTGCGCTGATGTATCGTGACTGGGGGGCGGTTGTTCATCAGATATTTCCTTTGTTGAGTTCCTTCACTGCAAAATCAGCCGCCCGTGCCGTCAGCGCCATATAGGTCAGCGACGGATTCACGCAGGCGGCGGAGGTCATGCAGGCACCATCGGTCACGAAGACGTTCGGGGCACCATGCACTTGGTTCCATTTGTTCAGTACCGAGGTCTTAGGGTCTTTGCCCATGCGGGCGGTGCCCATTTCGTGTATGCCAAGGCCGGGGCCATAGACATCGTCATTGCCCTTCACGTCCTTCAGGCCAGCGGCTTCCAGCATTTCGACAGCGCTGGCGACCATATCCTTGCGCATGGCGAGTTCGTTCTCCTTGATTTCCACGTCCATTGTGAGGGTGGGCATACCGTACATATCCAGCACATCCTTGTTGAGGGTGATGCGGTTGTCTTCGTAGGGGAGCATCTCGCCGAAGCCCGTGAGGCCCATGCGCCATTGGCCGGGTTCGTGCATTTCCTCCTTCATGGCCTTGCCGAAGCCAAGCTCTGCCACCAGGCTCTGCCAACCCGTTCGGCTGCCGCCGCCCTGGTATCCGTAGCCCCGCAGGAAGTCGCTGCGCTTGGTCTTGGCGTCCACGTTGCGGAAGCGGGGGATGTAGATACCGTTCGCACGGCGGCCTGAGTAGTACCTATCGCCAAAATCGTCGGACTTGCCGCTGGCCCCTGCCTTAAAGTGGTGGTCCATCACGTTGCGGCCCAATTGGTCGCTTTCATTGCCCATGCCATTGGGGAAGCGGCTGCTCACCGAGTTCATCAAAATCCAAGTGGAGTTGAAGGCGCTGGCGCAAACAAAGACGATTTTCGAGTAAAACTCCATCTCCTGCTTCGTCTCGGCGTCGAGGATTTTCACGCCCTTGGCCTTGCCTGTTTTTTCATCATAAATAATGGAGTGAACGATGCTGTTCGGGCGGAGGGTCATGTTTCCAGTCAGTTCGGCGGCCTTTAGCCCCCCGGCGTTGCTGCTGTAGTAGCCGCCAAACGGACAACCCCTCATGCAGAGGTTGCGGAACTGGCAGTTGCCACGGCCCAGTTTTTTCTGCGCCTCGGTGGCCTGCGTGATGTGGGCCGTTCGGCCCATCGTAATTTTGCGGTCTTTGAACTTTGACTCCACTTTGGCCTTCAAGTCCGTTTCGAGGCAGTTCATTTCCATAGCTGGCTGGAACTTACCATCGGGCAGTTGCGGCAGTCCCTCATTGGAACCGCTCACCCCAATAAACTCTTCGATATAATCGTACCAAGGCGCAATGTCGGCATAGCGGATAGGCCAGTCCACGCCGATGCCCTCCTTGGCATTGGCCTCGAAGTCAAGATCGCTGAAGCGGTAGCTCTGGCGGCCCCAAACGATGGAGCGCCCTCCGACGTGGTAGCCCCGCATCCAATCGAATCGCTTGACCTCGGTATAGGGGTGCTCGTCGTCCTTCACGAACCAGTGCTTGTGGCCCTCGTTCACAGTGTAGCCCGTGCGGTTCTGCTTTTGGTAATGCTTGTCAATTTCAGCCTGCGAAACCCGGCCACGGTTGGGTAGATCCCAAGGTGCCATGTTCATGGTCGGGTAGTCTTCAATGTGCTTGACCATGCGGCCCCGCTCCAGCACGAGGGTCTTCAGGCCCTTCTCCGACAGTTCCTTGGCGGCTATGCCCCCGCTGATGCCACTGCCGATGACGATGGCATCATAGGTGCTATCCTGCTGCCATTTTCCGTTGATGTTGCTCATTCTTCGATATAAGGATTGATGGATTGAAGGACGGAAGGATTGAAGGTGGGGCTGCAACGCCCTTCAATCCTTCAATCCTTATATCCTTGAAATTTTCGGGGGAAAGATAGGCAGTGGGCAGAATTTACGCCGTGATTTTTTTGCCCGCTAAAAGCAAATCATATTTGGCCAAGGATGCTGCCCGACCATTTTGACTACTAAAAAGCACTGCTCGCCGACATTTTTCCTTTTTTGACCGTTACTGAAAGATTAAATTCAGTGTTTGTGCTTGTACCAAATATTTTTTTTGCCGTTCTTGCAGTGCCTTTTCCAAATTCCCCCGTTTACTTGAGTGCTGTGTTGTGCGTGTGGTAAGGATTCAATTTTTGCTCCGCAAAGCATCTTCACAATTTGGGCTAAGCCATGAAACGATTTTTCTTCCTTGTAGGAACGCTAATTTTCTTTGTCGGCTGCGAGCAACGCACCTTGCGCAAGGACGGCTTCAGTGTGCATGGTATTGACGTTTCGCACTACCAAAGCAAAGTGGACTGGCCGCTCGTTGCTTCGCAAAACGTGCAGTTTGCCTTCGTGAAGGCCACTGAAGGACAGTCCATGCAGGATACTGTTTTTTGCGAAAATTGGGAGGGCATTCGGTCAGCGGGCATGTTGCGGGGCGCTTACCACTTCTTCCGGCCCGGCACCTCCGCCGAATTACAGGCAGCGCATTTCATCGCCAGCGTTGGCCTCCAGCACGGCGACCTGCCCCCCGTGCTCGATGTGGAAGTGACCGACGAGCAACCCACCCAAGTGGTACTGGCCGGTGTGCGCACTTGGCTTTCCATCGTCGGCGACCACTGGAAAATCAAGCCCATCGTTTATACCAACCAGAAATTCTACAACCGCCACCTGGCCGGCCAATTGCCTGCCCACCCCATTTGGATAGCCCGCTACACCGACTGGAACGTGCCCGAACTGGCCGATGGACACCCTTGGCATTTTTGGCAGTACGGCGCACAAGGCCAAATGGCTGGCATCGTCGGTGACGTGGATTTCAATGTGTTCAACGGCAACTTGGAAAGCCTGCAAGCGATGACCCTTCAGCGACCATTGCCTTTGCTCAATCGGATGCCGGAGCCACCTATTGTCGTAGAGCCACAGCCTGCCGTTGCAGCGCAGCCTTCCATGCCTTATGCAGCTGCGAATCCTTGAACCTGCACCTTCTCAGCCTATCCTCATGGTATCATAACAAGCCCTTGTCCAAATGGGTAGTCCCTTATCTATGAGGGAATTTTCAACGCCATTTTGATTCGCCGCTAAATTGACTGAAATCACTTAGATTTGTCGTAACTTAGTATTTAAAATGTAACTACTTAGCAGGGGTGTTTTTGGGGAAATTTTACATTATACCTTTTCCCTTCCCGACCCTCCCAAGCAGTTACTTTCAAATGATGCATCTAATGACAGCAACCGCAATAGCAGACAGCCCCATCCACGAAATAATCCGGCTCGAACCATTGATTTTCAAAAGCCGCATGAGCAAGGAGCAGTTCAACAAGTTTGTGCTACGGCATACCGATTTGCGAATAGAAAGGGACAAAAACGGCACCATCACAATACACCCTCCAATGACATTCGACTCCGCATACTATGAAGGCGAAGCATTTCGGATGCTTGCCAACTGGTCCAAGACCAATTCCTTTGGTAGGACCGTCAGCCCTTCCGCCTCCTTCAACCTCCCGGACGGCTCACAGCACAAGGCCGATGGCGCATGGATTTCGATGGAAAAGATAAATGAAATGAGCGAGGAGGAGCGCCGCAGCATAGCAGAGGTAGTGCCGGATTTCGTGCTTGAAGTGCTTTCTGAAACAGACAGCCTCGCAAAGGCTAAAAAGAAAATGAAGGAAGTTTGGATTGAAAATGGGGTAAGCCTTGCATGGCTTATTGACCCTAAAAAGGAAAGGGCTTGGATTTACAGGGCCAACGGGAACCATGAGGCAGTCGAGGGTTTTTCCCATTCCCTTTCTGGAGAAGATGTATTACCGGGCTTTGTTTTCAACCTTTTGGAGCTAAAAAACTGACCTAATGAAGACTACTTCATAAGAAAATTCCAAACGGCAATGAGTTTACAACCATAGTTTTGCCCTTCTACTTTTTCCTTGAAAAAAATCCTCGTCATCCGCTTTTCCTCCATCGGCGACATCGTGCTGACGACGCCAGTGGTGCGCTGCCTCAAGCAACAACTTGGCGTGGAACTACACTACCTTACCAAGCGCCAATACCTGCCCTTGTTGGAATCGAACCCCAACGTTGACCGGATTTTCACCATCGAAAAAAACGCGTCGGAAGTGCTGCCCGCATTGCGCAGCGAAGGCTACGACTGTGTGGTGGACCTGCACAAAAACCTGCGCAGCCTGCAAGTTAGGTTCGGCCTCTCTTTCAAACCAAAATGGCTGACCTTCAACAAACTGAACATCGAAAAATGGCTGTTGACGGCCTTGAAAATCAATCGCCTGCCCAATGTCCACATCGTTGACCGCTACATGGAATCGGTTAAGCCATTGGGTGTAAAAAACGACGGACTGGGCTTGGATTTATTTGAGTCTGGCAGTCCGCCAATTGGAAATTGGAAGCCGAGTAAAGTCACCGACACCTTAACTGCCAACTGCCAACTGCCAACTGCCAACTACGTAGCTTTCGCTATCGGCGCCCAATACCACACCAAGCGCCTCCCAACTGCTAAAATCATCGAAATTTGCACGGCCATCAGCCAACCCATCGTTTTGCTGGGCGGCAAGGAGGAAGCGGAGGAAGGCGAGAAAATTGCAGCAAAATCAGGTGGCCATGTAACCAACCTTTGCGGCAAACTCTCGTTGCATGAATCGGCGGCTGTGCTGCGGGAGGCAGCCCTCGTCATCACCCACGACACAGGTATGATGCACATAGCGGCAGCCTTTCAGAAGCGGATACTGTCTATTTGGGGCAATACGGTGCCCGCCTTCGGCATGTACCCGTACTATGGCACCGTCAACCCCGACCAAAACACGAGCTTTCAGGTGGAGGGCCTATCATGCCGCCCCTGCTCTAAAATCGGACACCAAGCCTGCCCAAAGGGGCATTTCCGCTGCATGAACGACCAAGACGTGGAGAAAATCGCAAATGCTGCAACCCTTTCCGGTTTTTAGCACTGTCTTTACCAACTATGATAAGGTAAGGGGGCAGTTCGACAGGGGGCAGTTGGCAGTCAGGTACTGTTTAGCCTTGTCTCTCCAACCATGAAACCATGTAGGGTAAGTGGGCAGTTCGACAGGGGGCAGTGGGCAATCAGGTACTGCTAAACCAGGTCTCTCCGACCATGAAACCGTGAAACCATGAAACCATGAAACCATGAAACTGTCACTCGCCGTGCAAAACGGCCATTAAATTAAAAATCAGCAAATGGATTAACGGCTAAGTTGCAGTGGCTTCTACCTCCGTTTGAAGAAGAAATTCTATCTTTCGGCCTTGTGGCACACGGCCCTCAAATCCGTACAAATTTTTATGAAAATGAGATTTACAAAAACAATTTTACCCATTGTTGTCACGCTTGTCTGCATTGGCCAGCTTTGGTCCCAAGACCTGCACAACACGCTGTTCTACATGAACCCCCTCCACATGAACCCAGCCTTCGCAGGGGCTTACGAGGGTACGTTTCGCATCGGCGGCATCTACCGTGACCAGGCCCGTACGGCCATCGGCAAGTCGGCCTACTCCACCCCGGCCCTCTATGGCGACGCTCCCATCCTGATGATTGGCAAGCGGCACTGGATCGGCGTGGGCCTCGTGGTTTTCAGGGACCAAGTAGGCGATGGCGAACTGAGGATGACTGCCGGGCAACTGACGGGCGCTTTCCACCTCTCCCTTGACAAAAAAAGCAATAATGTGCTCACCCTTGGCGTGCAATGGGGAAAGGTGAACAGGACAATTGGCAACTTGGACAGACTCAGGCCTTCCGATTTGGTTGCGCTCGATTTGGAGGACCCAACTGGCAACAACATGACAACCGACAACGTCTTCTTACAAGGCGGTGGGGGAACCGGTGGCAACCAAGGCAATTCCGAAAAGAAAAAGGACTTTTCTGATGTGAACGTCGGGCTGTTGCTGAAATCGAAGGTGAACAAGACCACTGATTACAATATCGGGGTTTCCGTGCGACACCTGACCACGCCCGGCTCCGATTTCAACTTCAACGCCAGCAGCAACATCTATGACCTGAACATGCGCTTTACAGCACATGCCCAACTCAATACAGCGCTGAGCAAAAAAATCACCTTGACACCAGAATTGTACTTCTCGAACCTAAGCCCGGCTACCCAGATGCAAGCACATGCCTGGCTCGGCTATTGGCTCAAGCCAGAGAGCAATACCAAGGTACTCGGCGGTCTCGGCTACCGGGTAGGCGACTCCGCCCAACTACTGCTCGGCCTCGACTACAAGGACATCAAAGTGCAGCTTGGCTACGATTTCACGCTGTCGCAATTGGCCGACGTGAACAAGCGCCAGGGCGGTTTTGAAATTGCCGCCTCTTATATCGGCAAAGTTTACAAGAAACCGAAGGTGAAACCCGTTATCCTTTGCCCGCACCTTTGATGAAGGATTGAAGGATTGAAGGATTGAAGGATTGAAGGATTGAAGGATTGAAGGATTGAAGGAAAGGAGGATTGAAGGAGAACAAGACTTCGAGCTTCCTTTGCCAAAAAAAGCAACCAGAAAAAATTATGAAAAATCATATCCTAATAGCAACGCTCCTGCTTTTTTGCGGCTTCGCCGCAATGGGGCAACCGCTCAACCGCCCTACCTACGCCATGATGATAAACACGGCGGAGGAGCAGATGGAGAAAAAAGACTACTACCGGGCACTCGAATGGTACGAGAAGGCCTACGACGAGTCGAAGGACATCGAACTCGTCATCAAGATAGCTGACCTGAGCTACCTGCTCCGTGACTACAACAAGGCGGAGAAATGGTACGCCCGTGCCCTCAAGCCCACCAAGAAGAACAAGAAAGTATCAGAATACGCCGAAAAGCGGTTCGAGTATGCCCGTTCTTTGAAGATGGTGGAAAAATACGATGAGGCCATCATCGAGTTCAACAAATACCTGGAAACGGCCACCGACCCCGTTCGGAGGGAATTGACCGATTTGGAAAAAATCGGCTGTGAGTTTGCCAAGGTTACCAAGTCACAGGACGGCCTCAGCATCACGCATGGCGGCAAGGAAATCAACGGCAAAAACTCCGAGTACAGCCCTTTCCTCAGTGCCGATAACAAGGAGATTTATTTCGCTGCCTTGGTCGGTAACGACATCATCGAAGTAAACGAAAAGCCCAAGGCCGAGGATGGCAAGGGCAGTGGTGACGGCACAGGCGGCGGAGGCGACGACAAGGGTGATGGCGGTGACGATAAAGCCAAGCTCGACCTTGGCCTGAAAAAAGAAGACGAGGGCGGTGGCGAGCCATTCTCTAAGATTTACAAATCCGCCAAGTCAGATAAAGGCTGGGGCAAGCCTACGGCCCTCGACGAGAATGTTAACCGGGTTGATTTCTTCAACGTCAACAACTCCATCTCACCCGATGGTAAGCGCATGTTCTTCAACCGGGAAATCATGGACGGCCACATCCTCAAAGAGGCAAAGATTTACTTGAGCGAAGGCAATGGTGGTAGCTGGGGTGCCGGCAATGAGTTGAAAGGCGTTAACGGCAACTACATCGCCAAGTCGCCCTGCGTGGGCGAGCTGTTTGGCAGGGAAGTGCTGTTCTTCGTATCGGACATGGAAGGCGGTCAGGGCGGCTACGATATTTACTATGCCACCTACAAAGGCGCTGGACAATACGGCGACCCCGTGAACCTTGGCCCGAAAATCAACTCCATCGGCAACGAGGAGACCCCATTTTACAGGGATGGTGTGCTCTATTTCAGTTCAGATGGGCATCCCGGCCTTGGCGGCTACGATATTTTCATGAGCACTTGGAACGGTACGATGTGGAGCAAGGTGAACAATATGGGCAAAGGCTACAACTCCAGCGTGGACGACCTCTATTTCATGCTCGACAAGGAGGGCTACACGGGCGTGCTGGCCAGCAACCGCCCCAGCGAGGGCAGCCGCAGCGTACACAGCAAGACCTGCTGCAACGATATCTACAATGTGATTTTGAAGAAAATCGAGGCAAACGTGGTGGCCACGGCCTACGATGCCGAGACCAAGGAGCCGCTCACGGGCGTCACCTTCGAGTTCGTGGAAATGCAGGGAGGAACCCCAAAGGTGCTGGACACCAAGACCCTCGACAAGTACGAGAACATGATGGAGCTTGACCGCAACTACATGATTATCGCCTCTGCGGAAAACTACTCCAACGACACCGTCCGCCTGACCACACTCGGCCTTTTCGATTCAAAGACCTATACCGAAAAGCTGAACCTAAAGCCGGGTCGCATCACCAAGAAGATCGTGCGCAATGAGCCGTTCGTTTTGGAAAACATTCTCTACAATTTCAACGACGACAAAATCCTGCTGCCAGCAGAGGGCGACCTTCAAGTGATATTTGACCTGATGAACAGGTATCCCGACATGGTCATCGAGCTTTCTTCGCACACGGACGCAAGGGGCGGCGATGAGTTCAACAAGAACCTCTCACAACGCCGTGCCGAGTCTGCCCGCCGCTGGCTGACGAACAAGGGCATACCTCGTACCCGCATAGAGGCAAAGGGTTATGGCGAAACGCAGCCCAAGACGGTCGATGCCAAAAGCAACGGCAAGTTACCCTACCTGAAAGTAGGCGAAGTGCTGACGGAAGCATACATCAATGCCCTGCTGCCAGACAGCGTGAAGTTCGAGGCGGCGCACCAATTGAACCGCCGCACGGAGTTCAAAATCCTGTCCGGCCCGACGAGCATCACCATAGAGGAGGAGCAACTCATCCAAATCGGCAACCGGAAGATTGACCCGAACGCACCAAAGGTTGACCCGAAAAAAGACCCAAAACAGACAACACCCAATAACCGCAAGCCCGCCCCCAACCGCAACAACAAGAGTGGCGGCAATGCCCCCGGCGGCGGCGACAGCGTGAAGACGGCCCCTTTCAAATTGCCAGCCGAAGCGAAAAAGGACAGCATCATCATTGACAAACTCTCGTCGCTCTACGGCAAGAAGGAGCTGAAAGGCCTGCCTGTTTTGAAATTCGATACCCGTGTGCACGACATGGGTACGCTCAAGAAAGGCGAGGTGCGGGAATATACCTTCCACTTCACCAATGTGGGCGACACGGCTGCGGACATTGACCTCGTGAGCGTTTGCGAATGCACCAGCTACGAACTCGGCCCCAGCCTCGTGAAGCCTGGTGAGAAAAGTTGGTTGAAGGTCAGCTTTGACAGCAACAAGAAAGACGAGAGCGGCGACAGCGACGTGGATATTTTCCTAAAGAATATTGACCCGGAGTTCGATGCGCCGATTTTGGAAAGGGTGAAGTTCAAGTTTGAGCTGGCGAAATAAAATCGTCCTTTCCTAAAAAAAGAGGCCGTGCCCACTTCGAGCACGGCCTCTTTTTTTTTAGGAAGCAAGCATCAATGATTTTACCAAATCAATGGGACAACGAATTGAAGCAACTACTTAGGAGGGTATGGGAGGAGAGAGAAAAAATGAAATTTTTTCTCTCTCCTCCCAGGTTTTGGGTTGTTTTTCGGGTAAAAATTTTCAATTTTTACCCGAAAAACAACCCCTGCTAACCAGTTTCGAACTAAGGTACTGGCTGCCCCTACCAATTACCAGTCACCCCATCAGTTCATCTTAAACGGCGGCATCAGCTTGAACTCCGGTATTTGAACCTCGAACTTGGCCTCGTCGGCCAGCCGCACCATTTGGAAGGTGCCATACATCTTGCCAATATCGGTCATAATAGGGCACCAAGAAGTGTATTGGTGGTTCTCCCCCGGCTGGAGGGTGGGCTGTAGGCCCACAACGCCCTCGCCTTCCACCTCCCGCACGATGCCGTTCGATTCGACGATGTACCAATGGCGGCGGAGTAATTGCACGGTGTCGGGGCTTTGGTTGTGGATGGTGATGCGATAGGCAAACACATAACGGTGTTGCATCGGGATGGACTCGTGTGGCAGGTAGAAGGGTTCTACACTGATTCGGATGCCTTGTGTGGTCAGGGTTTCCATTTGTTAGTTGGCAGTTAGACAGTTGGCAGTTTGCAGTCAGGGCCGGGTTTAAGTTCAAATATCGGAGCTAACCCAAAGAAAGCCAATCGCTAACAATATTTTCAGCTTGTCGAAGGGCGATGGTGAGGTCGTCGTTCACCAGCACCTTGTCGAATTCACCCTCAAAACTAAGTTCAAATGTCGCTTTTTTGATACGTTTTTTCAGGCTTTCTTCGCTCTCTGACTTCCTTTTTTTCAATCTTTCCACCAATATTGCCTCCGAGGGCGGCTTTATGAAGATGGTGAGAGTTCCATCGGGGAATGCTTTCTTCACGTTGATGGCCCCCTTCACGTCAATATCGAACACCACCTGCTTGCCGTCGGCCCAAAGGCGTTCTACTTCGCTTTTCAGGGTGCCGTAGAACTGGTTTTCATAGACCTCCTGCCATTCGAGAAAGGCATTTTCGGCTATCAACTCCTTGAACCGTGACACATTAATATAGTAGTAGTCCTTGCCCTCCTGCTCATTGGCCCGTTTGCTGCGGGTGGTGGCGGACACCGAGAAGGCAAGGCTGGGGAAAGCCTGCAACAGGTGGTGTACAATGGTGGTCTTTCCCGCCCCAGAAGGGGCAGTGACCACGATGAGTTTTCCCTTGCTCATACTGCGTTCGCTACTTGCTCCTTTATTTTTTCGAGGTCATCCTTCATCTTGACCACGAGTTTTTGAATATCGGCTGAGTATGCCTTGGCGCCAAGGGTGTTGATTTCACGCCCCATTTCTTGGCTGATGAAACTGAGCGTGCGCCCCTTAGACATGACATTGTTGGAAAGCTGCTCAAGGAAATAGGTGCAATGCTGTTCCAGGCGCACTTTCTCTTCGGTGATGTCAATTTTTTCGAGATAAAAAATCACCTCCTGCTCAAAGCGGTTCTCGTCAATATTCTCCTTGTTCATGAACTCCTCCAGGTTCTGGCGCATCCGGTTTTTCAGCAAGAGGATACGCTCCTGCTCGAAGGGGTCAACGAGTTGAAGCGCACTGCTGATGTTGCGCACCCTGAGCCGCAGGTCTTCTTCAATGACGGCGCCCTCTGCCTTACGGAAGTTCTCGAAGTTTTCGAGCGCCTCCGCCAGGGTGCGTTCCACTGTCTTCCATTCTTCCTCGTTCACTTCGCCTTCTTCGGTCATGATGACGTTGGGTATGCGCAGTACTGCTGCCATGAGGCCGTCCTTGGGCATGTCCATCTCATCTGCCAGTTTTGAAAGCTCTTGGTAGTAGCGTTTGAACAGCGGTACGTTGAGGCCAAAGCCCTCGTCGCCTTGCATGGATTTTACATCTATGGACAGGTCAATCTTACCCCGTTCGATGCGCTCACTGATAAGCCGGCGCATCTGGTGCTCCTTGTCACGGAAATTGGAGGGTATCTTGACCCTCATATCGGTGAACTTGCTGTTCAGGGAGCGCACTTCGACCATGATGACCTTTGAGTCGTACGTATTGGTGGCCCGCCCATAACCCGTCATTGAAAGCAACATACAGTAGTAGTATTAGTGAGGAAGAATACCAGCCACAATTTTGAATGGAGGGGCAGGCAGTCGGCAAAGATAGTCATACAAGGTTGAATAAATCGGGAGCAGTGCCAAAGTTTGGGGAAATACCCTTTGCGGCATACCAGAACGAACCGGGAGTTGTGTGTTGAACTTGGCGGAAACACCCGTCCGGTAAGCAAGGGTCAATATTTGCAGATTACCAAAACACATAACCCCTTGATAATTAGCGGAAAAAAAGCAGAAATTAAATTGAGTTTTGTTTCCGTAAATGAAAAAAAAGTCGAAATTTGCGACCTCGTTTCAAGAAACCATTGGTTTTTTTCATAACTCATTCTAAACCAGTTAAATAAGATGAGAAAAGCTGACTTAGTAACAGCCATTTCCGAAAAAACCGGCGTAGCAAAGGTTGATGTACTCGTAACCCTTGAAGAGTTCTTCAAGTCGGTGAAAAACTCATTGGCTGGTGGCGACAACGTCTATATCCGTGGCTTCGGAAGCTTCGTAATCAAAAGACGTAAGAAGAAAATCGGACGCAACATCAAGCACAACGTCTCCATAGATATACCGGAACACTATATCCCCTCGTTCAAGCCGGCAAAAGTTTTTGTCGAGCACGTGAAGGGTAACGTGAACCACCTACCGGAAGACGAAGGAGATGATTAACGTCTTGGCCTTTCGGCCAACGCTTGTCTTGATTGAAAGCAAAAGCAGCATTGATGAACAAAGGTCAATGGATTCTAATTGCGGCAGCAACAGTGCTGTTTGCAATCCTATATTTTGGTTTTGACACAAAACCAAACAAGCAAAAAGCAGTTGAAAAGCAAAGGGCCAGTGCCTTTACCAGCACCGACATCAACTCAATGTTGGTGGATGCAAAGGCTGGGCTTCCAGCCCAAGACCTTGCTTCTGTAACCGCTTCGGAAGGCAGCCTTGAAAGCGCTTCGCAGGACTCGGCCAAGGTCGAAGCCTACAAAGCACTTTCGAGCCTTTGGTACCAATTGGAAAAACCCGGCATCGCAGGCTATTATGCTGAAAAGTTAGCCGAGATTGCCAGAACCGAGGAGGCGTGGTCCATTGCTGGCACCACGTATTCCATCTGCCTCCAACGGGAGCAGGAAGAAAAAATCAGAAGCTTTTGCACCGACCAAGCTGTTCAGGCCTTGGAAAAAGCGGCTTCGCTCACACCGGATAACATCCAGCACAAGGTCAACCTTGCGCTGGTCTATGCCGAAAACCCGCCCAAGGACATGCCCATGAAGGGTATTCTGATGTTACGGGACTTGAACGAGCAGAACCCTGACAACGTGCTGGTGCTGACCCAACTCGGCCGATTGGCCATCAAAACCTCCCAGTTCGACCGGGCGGTGGAGCGGCTTTCGAAGGCCGTAGCGTTGGAGCCGAGCAACAAATCAGCAAACTGCCTGCTGGCACAAGCCTACGAGGGACTTGGCGACGTGGCAAAAGCGACCGATTTTAAATCAAAATGCGAGAAATTACCCGGCAACTGAGCCGTTGGCACTTCGGGAGAGCAACCAAATGACCCCTGCGAAACTCCCAATCCAATGACTCTGAGGCCAATATTTGTTCACTTTTTTAAGATATATCGACATGCCTTGTGGTAAAAAGCGTAAACGTCACAAAATTGCAACTCACAAACGCAAAAAAAGACTGCGTAAGAACCGTCATAAGAAGAAGCGATAGGTTTAGTTGAACCTTGTAAGCGGTTGGCAACCCGATATGGGCCGCCAACCGCCATTCCGGTCTGTCGTACCTGGGATTTCCATTAGGTCAACACCGCAAACCCGTCCAAAAGGAGCAACCGAAAAGGCAATTTATCCCAAAGCCGAAGGGCATTTTCGAGATTCAGAAATTGGAAATTAGAAATTGTAAGCCAATCCGCCCCTATAATTTCTTAACCCATCAGTTTCATAGATTTTCAGCCCTGTTTTTACCCAAAAAAGACGACCAAACCATTTTCGGTGCATTACATCCGCATCATTCTTAGGTAAACACCATCGTAAAAGCGTTCTTGGTCAGTGAGAACCCGTAAAAGTGGAAGTTCGATTTGGGGCTGGGAGGCACAAGCGGCATTGATAGTTTCCCCATTTCTTGGCACAAACTACATCTCAAGACACACCACTTTTTCAGCGCTCAACAAACTGGCCTGCCTTTATCTATTTGGCGTTGCTCCTTTCCTTTGGCCTTCTTTCCGACATTTGACCTTTTCCGAATTCAACGTGCGGCGGTAACTGGCGTGCCTGTTTTGCTATTCCTGCACAACTCCCTCATTTGTGGGAGTCAAAACTGAAAACCACCGTGGAAAAGGAATTAATCATCAATTCTACGCCCACCGAAGTCGAAATTGCGCTCTTGGAGGATGGTAAGCTCGTGGAGCTGCACCACCAAAAAACGAACAACAATTTCTCGGTCGGCGACATTTTTCTGGGCAAGATCATCAAGACCATGCCCAACCTCAACGCCGCTTTTGTGGACATTGGCCACAAGAAGGAGGCGTTCTTGCATTATACCGACCTCGGCCCAAAGCTCAAGTCGCTGCTCAAGTACACCAACAGCGTGATGTCGGGCAGCCAAACCACCCCCACGCTCGACAATTTCAAAATTGAGCCGGAAATCATCAAGACGGGCAAGATGGACCAGGTCGTCGTGAAACGGCAGCCCATCCTCGTGCAAATCCTGAAAGAGCCTATCTCCACCAAAGGCCCCCGCCTAAGTTGCGAGTTGACCATTCCCGGTAGGTTTTTGGTGCTCACACCGTTCTCCGATGTGGTGGCCGTTTCCAAGAAAATTGCCAATGCCGAGGAGCGCAAACGCCTAAAGACCCTTATCGAAAGCGTCAAGCCCAAGAACTTCGGCGTCATCGTGCGAACCGCTGCAGAGGGCAAGCGCATACAAGACCTGCACGAAGAACTGGCCATGATGCAGAGCAAATGGGAGGATGTGTTCAACCAGTTGCAAGGTGCCAAGCCACCCGCAAAGCTCCTCAGCGAGCTTGACAAAACGACCAGCATCCTGCGTGACATCCTCAGCGATTCGTTCAACCGAATCGTCGTCAACGACAAGCAGCTCTACCAGAACATCCGCCACTTCCTCGGTAATATCGCCCCGGACAAGGTAGAGATCGCCCAGTTGCACAACAAGAACAAGCCGATTTTCGAGAACTTTGGCGTCACCCGCCAAATCAAGTCTTCCTTCGGTAAAACGGCCACGATGCCCAGCGGGGCTTATGTCGTCATCGAGTCAACAGAGGCCATGCACGTCATTGACGTGAACAGCGGCCACAAGATGACAGGCGCCAACCAAGAGGAGGCCGTGCTGAACGTGAACATTGAAGCAGCTGAGGAAATTGCCCGTCAATTGCGCCTGCGTGATATTGGTGGCCTCATCACCATTGACTTCATTGACATGCGCAACAACGAGCACAAAAAAGAGCTCTTCAAGGTGATGCGGGATGCGATGAAGAAAGACAGGGCGCAGCATACCATCCTGCCACTGAGCAAGTTCGGCTTGATGCAGATTACCCGCCAGCGGGTGCGGCCAGAGGTGAAAATCAACACCTCCGAGCAATGCCCTGCCTGCCAAGGCACCGGCAAGGTGACGCCACAGGTACTCGTGACCGACCTCATCGAGCGTGACCTTAAATTCATCCTCGAATCGGGGGCAAAAGGCAAGCTGACGCTGAAGGCGCATCCATTCGTACATGCCTTCTTGAAAAAAGGCCTACCCAACTCGCAAATGCGTTGGTATGGAAGGTACTACCGTTGGATTGGCTTGAAGGCCGATCACAGTTACCAGGTATCGGAATACAAGTTCTTCAACGATTCCGATGATGAGATAAGGCTGAATTGAGCAATTGCTAATTTCAAAGATGATACCGGAGGGGCTTGTGTTCACAGGCCCTTTCGTCGTATTAGGGGCAGGTGCAATCACTGGCCCGGCAGGCAGCAAGAAGGCAGCAGACGAAAAAAAACAGCATGATTGATTGCCAGTGCGGTATTTTCATGTTCTAAACCATTTGTAACTATTTAGTTGGGGTGTTTTTCGGTAAAAATTTTCAATTTTTACCGAAAAACACCTCAAAACGTGGGAGGAGAGAGAAAAATGAAATTTTTTCTCTCTCCTCCCACACCCTCTTGGAAAGCTACAACCATTTTTCAGGAAGCACAAATTTAGCAAAAACGGTGGGGCAAGCGAAAAAAATACTCGTAGCGCCGCTTGGTTGGGGGCTTGGCCATGCGACCCGTTGCATGCCCATCGTCCACGAGTTACAGCGGCAAGGTGCCGAAGTCATGCTGGCCTCCGATGGCCGGGCACTGGTCTTGTTGCAGCAGGAGTTCCCATCATTGCCATGCTTCGAACTGCCCAGCTATGACGTGCAATACCGCAGCCGCAACATGGTCATCAGCATCGCTGCACAATTGCCTAAAATCCTATGGGCCATCTGGCGGGAGCATGTGTTACTGCACAAAATGGTGGAGCAACACAGTGTTGACGCTGTCATTTCTGATAACCGCTACGGCTGTTTTTCATCGAAAACACCGTGCGTTTTCATCACCCACCAATTGCACATTCCCGTTCCGAAATGGATGAGTTGGTTCGTCAATTTGGTCAACCACCTCGTCATCAGCCGCTTTGATGCTTGTTGGATACCCGATATTGCCACAGTGCCGAACCTTTCCGGGGCACTCTCTCACCCTACACCCAGTTTGCTCCGCAAAAAACTGACGCACATTGGCGCCCTGACAAGGATGCACTCCCTTTCCCTACAGGGGCAGGTAATTCCTCCCCATAGGGTTGAGCATCCCTCTTACCTTTATGATGCCATCGCCGTGCTATCAGGGCCAGAGCCACAGCGGACGGAACTGGAAAAGCTGATAGTGGAGCAGGCTCATACATTGCCAATCAAGGTTTTATTGGTGCAGGGCAAGCCAGAGCAACCAACCGCAAGCACCGAATCTTACCCTGAGAACGTCATAGTCATACCATCCATGACCGCTGGAGAACTCAACCAGGCCATCCTCGAAAGCGAGGTTTTTATCGGGCGCTCTGGCTACAGCACGGTGATGGACTTGGCACACCTCGGCAAGCTAGCCCTGCTCATCCCGACGCCGGGGCAAGCGGAGCAGGAGTATTTGGCGCAGCAACTGGCCGCTGAAAATACTGTTGTTGCACAGCAACAGCATGAACTGAACTTAGCAGCAGGCATTGCGGCAGCAAAAGAAAGCAAGGGGTTGCGAGCTATTTTTTTTGATGAGAATGCTTTAAAAAATGCGGTAGCAGTTTTGTTGCAGGGTATCCCTGGGCAATTGGCTGCGTCTAATACGGGGCATTGAATTGGTTGTAAATTTGCTCCGCAAAACCATTGCACCGTGCAGCTGTTTTCAAACTAACTTTGCCAAAAATCTTCAAAAAATGACTAATATACTCGAACTCGCCCCCCAACAACTAGAAAAATTCGGCTACCTCGACCTGGACGTTGACCCTACGCTCGACCTGGTCGAAGAAATAAACAAGCTGAAAAAAGAGAAGAACGCCATCATCTTGGCGCACTACTACCAAGAGCCTGATATCCAGGACATTGCGGACTATATTGGCGACAGCCTCGGCCTATCGCAAGAGGCCGCCCGCACCGAGGCTGACATTATCGTGTTCGCTGGCGTACACTTCATGGCGGAAACTGCCAAGATGCTCAGCCCTCATAAGAAGGTCATCCTGCCCGACCTTAAGGCAGGCTGTTCGCTCGCCGATGCTTGCCCCGCCCCGCTTTTCAAGGAGTTCAAAAAGAAATACCCCGACCATATCGTGGTGAGCTACGTGAACACCACCGCAGAGATGAAGACCCTGACCGACATCTGCTGCACCAGCACCAATGCCGTGCAAATCATCGAGAGCATCCCAAAAGACCAGCCCATCATCTTTGCGCCGGACATCAATCTTGGCCGCTATTTGGTGAAAAAAACGGGGCGTGACATGGTGCTCTGGAACGGTGCCTGCATGGTACACGAGATTTTCTCCGCCGAAAAGATTGCGAAGCTGCAAATACGCCACCCGAAAGCGCTGCTAATCGCCCACCCAGAATGCGAGTCGCACATCCTTGAAAAAGCGCACTACATAGGTTCAACAACAGGCCTTCTGAAATTCACGATGCGCAGCGAAGCCACCGAGTTCATCGTGGCTACTGAGGCAGGCATTATCCACCAGATGGAGAAGGCCAGCCCGCACAAGACCTTCATCCCGGCCCCGCCCGAAAACACCTGCGCCTGCAACGAATGCCCGCACATGAAGCGCAACACGCTGGAAAAACTGTATGTCTGCATGAAATACGAACTGCCCGAAGTCATCCTGCCGGATTGGGTCATCCGGGAAGGGGTGAAGAGCATTGATAGGATGCTGGAGATTTCGGCAGCAGCAGGCTTGTAGAATTGTTGGAATTGTTGAATTGTTTGATTGCTGTTAACTCAATAGCAATCAAACAATTCAACAATTCCAACAATCATTTCTTCTTCCCCTTGGGTTCCACAATGGCAATGGCGAGCACCTCTTCCATCCTGTCCACGTAGTGGAAAATGAGACCGGCGATAAAATCCTGGTTGATTTCCTCCACGTTCTTTTGGTTCTCTTTGCAGAGGATGATTTCCTTGATACCAGCCCGCTTAGCGGCGAGGATTTTCTCTTTGATGCCTCCCACTGGCAGTACCTTGCCACGCAGAGTGATTTCGCCAGTCATGGCAACGAAGGGCTTAACGGGCTTTTTCGTGAAAGCCGAGGTCAGGGCCGTGAGCATGGTCACCCCCGCCGATGGGCCGTCCTTCGGGATGGCGCCTTCTGGCACGTGGATGTGGATGTCGTGCTCCTCCAGTACTTTTGGGTCAACGCCGAGCTGCTCCGTGTGTGCTTTGATATAGCTGATCGCCGTCGTGGCCGATTCCTTCATCACGGAGCCAAGATTGCCGGTCATGGTGACACCGCCCTTGCCTTTGTGCAGGCTGGTTTCGATGAAAAGTATTTCGCCGCCAACACTCGTCCAAGCAAGGCCGATGGCCACGCCACAGGGCTGTGCTTCTTTGTAGAGGTCGTTGGAAAAACGGGGCGGGCCCAGCATTTCCTTCAAGTCCTCTGGCTTTATGTTCAAGTCGTAGGCCTCCTCCATGGCCACCTTCTTGGCCACGAAGCGCATCACGCCCGCTACCTGACGGGAGAGGTTGCGCACGCCCGACTCACGGGTGTATTCCTGAATCAACTTCGTCAACACCTGCTTGTTGAGGCTGATTTGGTTGGACTTTAGGCCGTGTTCCTTGCACTGCTCCGGTATCAAGTGCCGCTTGGATATTTCGATTTTCTCCTCGATGGAATAGCCGTTGATGTAAATCATCTCCATCCTGTCCAGCAGGGCAGGCTGGATTGTGCTCGTCGAGTTGGCGGTAGCGATGAACATGACCTTGGACAGGTCGTATTCCAGTTCGAGGTAGTTGTCGTAAAAAGTCGAGTTCTGCTCTGGGTCGAGCACTTCGAGCAGTGCCGAGGAGGGGTCGCCCCGGAAGCTTTGGCCTACCTTGTCTATTTCATCAAGGATAAAGACGGGGTTGCCACTGCCCGATTTTTTCAACGATTGGATGATACGCCCTGGCATGGCACCGATATAGGTCTTGCGGTGTCCACGGATTTCGGCCTCGTCGTGCAGGCCACCGAGTGACATGCGGATGAACTTGCGCTTGATGGCTGTCGCAATGCTCTTGCCCAAAGAGGTCTTGCCCACGCCCGGCGGGCCGACGAGGCAAAGGATGGGCGCTTTCATGTCGCCTTTCAATTTCAAAACAGCCAGGTGCTGAAGGATGCGGTCCTTGACCTTTTCGAGGCCGTAGTGGTCCTTGTCGAGCACTTTTTGCACCCGTTTAAGGTCGAAATTATCTTTTGTGAAATCTTCCCACGGCAGCTCCAGCAACACCTCCAAATAGTTCATCTGGATGGCGTACTCGGCCACTTGCGGGTTCATGCGGCGCAGCTTGTTGATTTCCTTGTCGAAGGTATCGCTGGCCGTTTTTGGCCATTTTTTGTTTCGAGCCCGCTCCACCAATTGGCGAAGCTCCTCTTCTTGGGGGTTTCCGCCCAGCTCTTCCTGTATGGTCTTGAGCTGTTGGCTGAGGTAGTAGTCCCGCTGCTGCTTCTCGATGTCCACCCGCACCTTACTCTCGATGCGGTCTTTCAGTTCGAGCAATTGCAGTTCGGTGTCCATCTGCTCCAGCAGGTTTTCCGCTTTTATGGCCAGGTTGTTTTCTTCTAGAATGGCCTGTTTCGTGGCCAACTTTACCCCAAGGTTGGAGGCGATGAAATTGATGAGGAAGCTGGGGTTGTTGATGTTCTTTATCATCACCACCGCTTCGGATGGGATGTGCGGCGATAGCTGGATGATTTGGCGGGCCTTGTCGGTGATGGACGCCATCAGCGCTTCAAATTCCAGCTTGTTCTTGGGGGCGGTGTAGTTGATTTCCTCCACCGTGCCCTGCATATAGGGGGTTTCGGAGACCATCTTCGCCAAGCGGAAGCGGCGGCGGCCTTGCAGTATGGCCGTCGTGGTGCCGTCCGGCATCCGAATCAACTTGATGATGCGGGCCAATGTGCCCACGTCGTAGAGGTCGTCCATGCCGGGGTTCTCCACCTTGCTGTCCCGTTGCGACAGCACCGCCACAATGCGGTGGTGGTCGTAGGCTTTCTGTACCGCCCGGATGCTCTTGTCACGCCCAACAGTGATGGGGATAACCACGCCGGGGAACAGCACGGTGTTTTTCAGCGCCAACACAGGCAGCACTTCGGGGTAAGGGTCTTTTATGCTTAGCTCGTCCTCTTCCTCGATGGTAATCAGCGGCATGAATTCGCCTTCTTCATCGAAACCTTCGGGCGAGTATAGTTCATCAATCAATGGCATAGTCTGGATTGGGAAATTGGAAATTGGAAATTAAGAAATTGGGGACCGGTTGAATGTCTTGGCTTTTCCAATGGCCAACTTGTAATGTTGTGATTCAAGTCTGCAAAAATACGACGTTCTAGTTGTCAAACTGTCAGGTGTTGGGAACTTTTGCAGTTTTTACGGACTGTGCCAAGATTTATGCCACGGGGGGCTATGGGCAATAGCATGCATGAATTGGCAGGTTTTGGTGGGAAAAGGCGGAAAGGATGGCAGGGGCGATACTGATATACCAAAATACCAAGCCCATGCCAAGCGTACTCGGCACGGGCTGGCACAAATTCGATTTTGTGAGGCAGGCCAATGGGGTTGCCGCTGCCATGCCTTTTAGGCGCTGGCAATTTCTTCAGCCATTTTGTAGCATCTCCCATTTCAGGTCATCCACTGTGGCTTTGGCTTCCAGCCATCAAGCAATGATGCCGTTGCGCAATGCATAGGCCACTGCCGCCGCATTGTTCGGCACCCCCATCTTGCGGTAGATGTTCTTGAGGTGCCTCGCCACGGTGTCCATCGTGATGCCACAATCGGCAGCGATGGCCTTGTAGGGATGGCCGAGGGAGATGAGGGCGAGGATTTGGAGTTCGCGGCGGGAGATGGTGGATGTTTGCATGAGTTGATTTTTTATGTTATTGAAAAAAGAAGAATAATGGTCCTAGTAGGCTTTAGTTCTTGTAGCTTGCTTATTAAATCCTTTTCATTTTTACGTTTTAAGTTTCAATTTTTTTTTCACAAAGTTGACCCTGTCGTCCCCTTCCTCGACTCCCCGAAAACCCCCAATCCCTATCCCAGAAAACGGTTATTCTTCCCACCGCTTTTCGCCTCATCAATTTCATTTTCCACCACAAGTGTAGCCATTGTTAAATTTTCTATCTTCACCCAAAAATTCCATTTCCTCAAAAGAAATGAAATACATTTAATTTTTTATAAGATTTATATCTATCACAAATTCAATAAATTGCGCCAGCAATATTCTTGTTCTGAAATCCTTGAAAACACAACCCCGAATCGCCTATTTTTTTTTCAAATAAACGCCTGATGAAGCTGCTTACCCTGTTGAAGTCGCTCCAGCCTGACGAGCACAAGGAATTGGAGAAGTTCCTCGACTCGCCCTTCCACCGGACGAGCGAGCAGCACTTGGTGTACTTCAAGTACTTCCGCAAGCACCACAAGGACTTCGATTTGGACAAGGCAGCACTTGAGACAGCCTACCGCCGCTGCTTCGGCAAGGACTCGTACACCGACCACAAGCTCTACAACCTCATGTCGGGACTGGCAAAGCAGGTCGAACAGTTCATGGCCGTTAAAATATTGATGAATTCGAATGGGAGCCATTTGCAGCAGGCATTGTTGGTAAGGGCATTGGGAGAACGGAACATGGGGACATATTTCCAGGCCGAGGCCGAGCAACTGATTGAGGAAATACAGGCAAAGCCCGTAAAAGCCGCTGAGGATTACCTCCTGTTGGAGCAACTCTACCACCAGGTCTATTTCAACCCCGACACGACCAAGCACCTGCCAAAGCCAAGCTCCTTGCAGCTTGCCGCCGACTGCCTCGATACTTACTACACCATTTCCAAGCTGCGCTATGCGTCCGAGATGAAGGCAAGGGAACGCATCTTAAAGGACCGCTACCAAACGCCGCTGCTGCCTGCCGTGCTGTCAAGCCTCACGGAAATGGAGACGGGAGACCGCCCCCCGTTGCTGACCGCCTACCTTGGCCTACTGGAAGCCTACACAATTGGGGTTGACGAAAATAATTTTAAGCGGGCAAAGGAAATGTTCGTACAGGACTTTGAACGCCTGCCCGAAAGCGACAAGCGGCTCCTGCTCACGCAACTGATAAACTGTGGCATGACGCTGCGTTCCAGTGAAATTGAGGTGAACCAAGAACTGTACACCCTGTATAAATTGGCCATCCGATCCAATATGCTGTTGGAGAACAACCGGATAACGCACGTTACTTTTGCAAACGTTGTGGCCATTGCTGCGTTGTGCAAGGAGCCTGACTGGGCAGCCAGCTTTGTCGTAGAATATGCTCCCCACCTAGAACCCAACAAAAAGGAAGGTGCAGTTGCGCTGTCATGGGCTTTTATCCATTACCACAAAGGCGAATTGGACGCCGCCCAAAAACAGTTGATCGCACCGATTTTCAAACTGAAACATTTTGACATTCCGGCGAGGGTGCTTCTTGCAAAAATAGCCTTCGACCAATATTTGGTGGATAGCAGCAATTATGAGTTCCTGTTCCATAATTTGGATTCCTTCGAAAAATACGTTGCTTGCAAGGAATCGTTGAGCGCTGACAGGGTAGCTGCGGTGCTGGGCTTTGTGCGGTTCGTCCGCAAAATGATGAGGGTGAGTACCGATGAGGTGCCCGTTTCGGGCAAAAGCAAGGAACTTCTAGAGGCAAAGCTGAACAAGGAGGAATATATGATATCGAGGAAATGGCTGGAGGAAAGGGTTCACAAGCTATGACAAAAAGGAAGTGCCAGCTTTTGCCGGCACTTCCCCCTGGGTGTCAATCCAGCGTAATGTCATCAATCCCGATGATATTACTCTCCTCACCGCCGCATTGTTTCACGAAGTAAAACGAATACGTTCCGGCTGCCAAACCACTAAAGGTATAGGAACTGGCCGTGGTAAAAACCGGGGAGCTAGTGTACCCGTCGGCCTGCCGTACGTACCAGAGCTTGTACTGCGTGGCCTCGGAACTGCTGAACCAAGAAAAGCTGACGGAGCCACTGCCCTGCCCCGTCCGTTGGGCGTTGGCGACGGCGGAGCAGGCACAATCAGGAGCCATCGGGATGACAGGCTCGGAACCGAACAGGGAGGGCAGGAATGCTGCCAGGAAAATGATTGATTTTAGCATAGCACAAATAGTTTGATGGTTAAAAAAAATAATGGTGTCCCCATTTGCTCACCGACGGGCAAAAGATGGCCAGGCTTCTGGCGAGTCGGATGGGCTATGAGGTAGTTATCTTTGTTTTGGTCTAGTTTTTAGAGAGCAAAGCATAATTTAGGTAAAACCATTACTGCCGCCGATGTGACGGCAGTGGATGGTCTCGTATAGGTTTCAAGGTATTTCTGGTACTCTTCTTGGTGAGCGGGGCGGCTATACTTCCCCTATAATTCTCGCCAATTTGACAGCATCTAATGGCTTGGACAGCACTACTTCTACTCCTTGTACGAGCAATTTCTTGTACCTTTTTTCATTGGCTGTTAGCGAAATCACTCGGTAGCCAGCCGACAAAAGTTTTGTGCGCACCCCATTCTTAATGACCTTTGGCATATCCAAATCAAGCAGCACGGCATCGGGGCGTAATGCCGCCGTAGCCTCCATGCCTGCCACAATGGTGTAGCAAATGCCTATCACCTTGGTGGCGGGGCAGTGCTCCGCCAGCCCCTCCTCGATTTGATGAGCGAGGAGGGGGGTGGTGGTTTGGATGATGAGGGTCATGAAGGAAGATTAAAGTCTGTCGAAAAGTCAAATTGCCTTTTTGGACAAGAGTAACAGCCACACGGTAAGTTTTGTATGCTTTACATGCCGAAACTATGTTTCCAGCATACAAAACCCGCCGTTTAGTGATATATAGACCCTCTGTTCTGCCATTAAAGCCCTTGTTGAATAAGCAATTCATCTGATACAGATGAGAATCGAATGTTAACACCTTTGCCCCCAGAGATTTTGAGTTTATAGTAGGGTTCGGCATAATTCGTCCTTAAATCGTCTATTCCTATAAAAAAGTACTCATTGGTTTCTTTAATAATTCGCAATTTCGGATTGTCAGCTGGTGTCTTGACTTCAACCTTGTAGTTTGAATCATCAAATTTATCGACAAACTGCAATCTGTCAATACCTTGAATATTAACTACCTGTATCCCAATATAGTCATTTTTGTTGATGCTCTGACAGCAATCGGGAGCAGCATGTCCTGCCCTGATTGCTTCTAGCCAGCCATAGTCCGTAGGCTCATGAGTGACTTCTTGGTTTCTGAAATACAGTTGCAAATCAGGTTCATTGGCACTAATTGATCCGTTGTAAAGTGCATAAGAAGTGCCCGGAGTATCACAAGATGTACACATAATTTAAAAATTAAGAGTGAAGAAATTAAAAGTAAAGAAATTGAAATCTAATTTTTGAGATTTTACCAGCATAGTCATCATGCTAAAAGCAATTCAGGTTAAATTAACAAGGTTCCCTATAAAGTTCCTTAGTAAGGCAGTGAAGACTTCCTTGGCGCTTGGCAAATCCTTCAAAGTTTGCCATAACAAATCTAACTTTGAACCCTAGTTTTTTCCATAAATCAGCATTTTGCTTTTGATAGTTCCTTAATGCTGGATCAAATGTAGTTGATAATGCAAAGTCAGGCAACCAAACAGTTTTACCATTTTTACAGTTTTCAACTAAACAGTTGTTGTAGGTCGAATAATAGTAGTATCCATTTGACTCTATATAAGCCACTGGATTTCTGTACACCTCAAACCTTCCATTATTACTTAAATCTTGAGCCAACAAATCCAATCCACCATTCAATGAAGATAAAGTCAGATTGGAATTAGCAACATTTACAATTTCCGCTAAAAAGACCACATGTTTTCCATCCATGGTCTTCTCTCCCGTTATTGTCAAAAACAAATCAATATGAACAAAGACTGAAAAGGCGAATAAGCTTTCAACTATCCTTGTCAACAAATTGTTCACCTTTTCAATTTGTTGAAGTTTAATATAATTATTTTGAAGATAAAAACTTCCACAATCAGTAGAATAACGCTCAGTCTCATCTTCAACAATGTCGGCTATTAGGCCTTTAATATTTTGAATATCTACTGTAAGACTCACTTCTTTTCCATCGTTTAGTAGTGAGTTGATGGTTTCAGCGGGGAAGTCCTTCAATTCGTGTCGAATTCTTGGATGCGTAGCAAGTGTAAGAGGGGCATACCAATTTGAGGCGTTAAATACAGAAGATAAAATCACCTCATTTTTTCTCAAGTTTTTGCCATCGTTGCTTTGTCCATCAGAATATCCAATAATAAATATATCCTCAACATTAACCCCAATTCTTGTCGCTAATTTAAGTTTGGTTTGAGCTTCGTTCAAATTTAAGCATTCAGCCATTTTCTCAAATTCATTCCCTCCAACTAGGACGACACCATCATTTGATAAAATATTTCCGCCAGCAATTGAGAAACAGTCTTCACAATTTGCAATAGCGTTGATTATTCCTGCATCATTTAATAACATCTCCGCCAAATCAGCATTCTGAGACCTTGATTGGCTCGAACACCTCGAATCGCTATTGTAAATTGTGCTTTCAAGTGCATGTATTTGTCCATTTGGATGTGCCACAATAAAAGGATCACGAACCCATTCATTGAAAGCGCTTGGGTTACCTGCTTTGGTATTTGATAAGAGCAGAACTACAGAAGGGGCAAAAATTGTCGCATCATAGGTTGTTTCGATTCCAATTGATTGCAACATTGATTCCATCTCACTTGATTTAGAATTGGTCGCTGTATTGGTTTCAATATAAGTACAAATCACTATTTGGGTATGGGACGATTTCTTCTCATACATTTGTATTGCAATTTGACAGAAGGCCATGTAGGAAAGCTTACCTTCGCACATCAGCAGCCTTTTTATTTTTCCATTTGAAGATGATTGTAGCATAGTCGTTTTGTTTTTTTGAATAAAACTCATTTCCACTTTCATTGACACAAAGTTAGATTGGTCAAAAAATCTTGCAAGCCAAAAAAAACTTCAAATGTAGAATCCCAAAAACTGTCGTTTCTTTAAAAGTACATAAATTACGGTGATTTTTACCTTCCACACTGTACAAACATGCAAGTTTCAGACGACCTATTTTTTTTGATAAAATCCATGACAAAGGCTGAAAAACGCCTTTTTAAGATGCAGACTGGCCTACAAAAAGGAGAAAAGGACTACCTAACCTTGTTTGAGGCCATGGATGAACTATCTTGCGAGTTGGGTACTGACGGCTTGCCACTAAACTACGACGAACAGCTTTTGAAAAAGCGGCTTGGGAACAAAATCAGCACCAACCAACTTCATGTCACCAAAAACTATCTGTATGGCTTGATTCTAAAATCGTTGAGGGCGCAGCATGAAAAATTCAGTACGGAAGAACAGTTGGCTGTGTTTCTGGCCGAGGCAAGGGTGCTTGAACAGCGTGGACTGTACGAACAACTCCATAAAAAACTTACCTCAGCCAAAAACCTTGCGTTCAAATTTGAGAAGCAATTGGCTTTGATAGAAATCTTCAAATTGGAAATACTACGCTGTGCCAAGCAAAAGATGCATGGAGTAGAAGAAGAGCTTACCCGGTTGTACGACAATTTGTTCAAACAACTCCATTTGTTGGAAGCCGAAATAAAGTATCGAAAACTCCAAAATGAACTGACCGCCTTTTACCGCAAGAACGTACGTGCAAGGGACGAACCCAGCAGGCTAAAGATTGAATTGCTGGGAGCGGATATTTCGATTAGCGAGGAAGCTGCCCCACAAACCTTCCTTTCCAAGATATACTGCCATTATTCAAGGGCGCTAATTTCCATCCTATTGGGCAAAGTGCTTGAAGGAGTTCAGCACTACCGTAAAATGATGGATGTTTGGACAGGCTATCCCCATTTCAAAGCCGAATACCCTTCTACCTTTATTATTTACTCCTCCAATTACCTTGTGGGCTGCCACAATGTTCGGGACTATTCCGCCTTCCCAGCTGTTTTGGAGGACTTGAAAAACACCCCCACCCGTAATTTCGACGAAGCGGCAGAAGCCTTCCAAAATATCTATTTCTTGGAACAGCTCTATTTCATGAACCACAAGATGTTTTCCATACAGGGCGACCTGCTACCACATGCCCGCAATCTGGCGGCTAAAATCCATAAGGGGCTTGAAACCTATGCCCCAAGGATTGTCAAAGCCCGACAAATGTCCTTCTACCACAACACGACCATTATGTTCTTCGCCTTGGGCGACCACGACATGGCTCTGGATTGGATTTCAAAAGTCCAGCAATCGGCCAAGACTGACCAGCGGAAGGAAATCCAACTCTTCGCACGCCTCCTCCAACTCATCATCTTCACAGAAAAAGGTGAGCACCTCTACATAGACAATGCCTTCAAGGCTTTCGAGTACCACTTAAAGAAAGAGGACAGGCAACATGACTTCGAGGGAAAGGTGACTCATTTCCTCAAGCAATTGGTAGCAGGAAAGCAAGACCACAAGACGCTGTTAACGAGCTTCCAAAATGAACTCAAGCAATTTGAACCCTTGAAGATTCCGGGTCACGAAGAAATCACCATTTGGGTGGAAAGTAAAATCCAGAACAAGACTTTTTTTGAAGTCCTGAAAAATCGGGTTGAAAGTTCCCAAAAATTAACATGACCGCATCTATGAACTCACCCCACCCCTATCGCCACCAAATACACCAAATTCACCCCCACCACAAACCCCGGCGCAAACAGCACCCAGGCCCGTTCCGGGGGCGAAGGGGCGAGGTTGCCAGCCGCCGTAATCTTCGGCAAATGCGGCACAGCATCGTAAACCAGGTTAAAGCTCGGTCTGTAACGGTCAAAAAGGATGCTCTCCGAATCCTCGTCCTCCACCAAAGCAGGATGGTGGGTGTGGCAGGTGGCGTGATAGACTGCGCCGTTGTGCTCAAACCGAAATTCGAAGCGGAACACGGGCAGCACTTTTGCGCCGAGGCGCACCACTTGCCCGGTGGGGTTCTTGGAAATGAGGCGGCCACGGGTGAAGTCCCCGATTTTCAGCAGGCGAAGCACTTTGAAATTGCGGCGCAACGGGTAAATTACCAACAGCAGGCCGAGCAGCGGGATGAGCAGTAGCAGGTTCACCTGCCAGCGGTGCTCGCTGCGGCGAAGGCCCACGGCGAAGTTGTTGCGGGGGTCGTCGGCATCGTAGCGGATGAAGGCCAATTGCCCGGCATCGAATTTCTTGCCCACCGAGTAGCTCACGCCCTTGTAGCGGTAGCCATCCCCCGGCGCCACCGAATGCACGTAGCGCCAGATGCGCTGCCCGTCCTCCACCGTGCCCGTCGAGTCGGCTTCGAGTATGACGCCCTCCTTGTCCTGCCAGTTGGCGGTGCTGCCCCGGAACCACTCCACAGCCTCCGAGCGCACGGCCAGCGTCCAGAAGAAGACCGAACCAAGCGCAATCAGCGCCCAGCCCATTTGGCTCATGTAGCCGCCGAAAAACAGCACGGCCTGCGTGTACCAGTCGAGCTGGCGGGGCGGCAGTTGGCGCAGGTTGCGTTGCGGAGCAGCAGGTAAAATCATGCGGGTTATTGACTATTTTCGCCCAAAGTTAGCGCAAGCATTTGATGGGTTTGATATTGTTTGATGGGTTTGAATTGCTTGGGCTATCTCTTATTTTTCAAAATTGATTTGCCATGAAACAATTCTTTGCATCGCTGGCCTTTTGTTGCTCCGCAATGATGGCCTTCTCCCAGACCATCACCGGCAGCATCCAGCACGACGGCATCGAGCGAAACTACCGCCTGTATGTGCCCGCCAACCTGCCACAGGGCATCCCACCGCCGCTTGTGTTCAACCTGCACGGCTTCACCTCCAATGCACAGCAACAGGAACTTTATTCGGGCATGAACGCCGTGGCGGACACGGCGGGCTTTATCGTTTGCTACCCCAACGGTGTCAACAATGCCTGGAACATCGGCGTGGCCGGAGGTAGCACCACCGACGACGTGGGCTTCATCGCTGCGCTGATTGACAAATTCCACCAGGAACAAGGCATAGACCTGGAACGGGTCTATAGTTGCGGCATGTCCAACGGCGGTTTTTTCAGCTATCGGCTGGCCTGCGAAATGGGCGACCGCATCGCTGCCATCGCCTCGGTGACGGGCAGCATGACCACGGCCATGCTCAATGGGTGCACCCCGCAGCGCCCCATCCCGGTCATGGCCATCCACGGCGATGCCGACCCCGTGGTGGACTACAATGGTGCGATGGGCAATGCCGCAGTTCCCGATGTCTTCAACTTTTGGGCAGGCCACAACGGCTGCCTCCAGCCCAGCAACAACGGCGACATCCCTAATATCGCCACAAACGACCAATGCACGGCCAGTTTTGAATCCTATTACGCCTGCACCGACTTGGCCGAGGTCATCCTCATTACCGTCCAGAATGGTGGCCACACCTGGCCAGGGGCTTTCCCGACGTTCTTATTTGGCCCCACTTGCCAGGACTTCAATGCAAGCCGGGAAATCTGGGTGTTCTTCAGTCGCCACCGATTAGACCTGACCTCGGAAACAAGCGGGGCAACTCCAGCGAACACGGGCATACAGGTTTTCCCCAACCCCTTTGGCCATTATTTAAACTTGGAACAAAACGGAGGGAATACGGCAAGGCAGTTGCGCATCTACGATGCAATGGGGCGCAGCATCTGGCAAGGGGAACCTACCAACACCATTGACACTGACCTGTGGCCGAAGGGGGTTTACTTCATGGCCATTGAGTTGGAATTCGGCATGGTCATCCGCAAGGCGGTGAAGGCGTAAATGTAGTTATTGTCATTGTGTCATGCTAATTTTACATATTTTGCCATTGTGTCAGCCATCTTTTGCCGTTCCATGCCATTTTTACACCAAAAAATCGGTTGGAACGCAGTTTGAAAAGCGAGGAATGTCAACGGGTTTTGAGGAAATGAACAAACCCATTTGCTCAAGCCCATTTCATTTTTTAAACTTTTCAAATCCAAAGAATATGAACCTTATCAGTTTTGTTCCAGCCAATGGCAAGAAAGCCGCTACCGTTCCAACCATTGAAAGCATGTTCAATGAGTTCTTCAACAACGACTTCCCTGTTTCCTTCCGCAATGGCCAAGTGCAGAAAAGCCCTGCCGTGAACGTCGTGGAGAACAAGGACGCCTACCGCCTCGAAGTGGCTGCGCCCGGCCTCACGAAAGAGGACTTTGAGGTAAAGGTGGACAAAGAATTGCTCACCATCTCTGCCTCCAAGAAAGTGGAGAACAGCGAAGAGAACAAAGAAGATCGCTACACCCGTCGGGAGTTCAGCTACCTTGAGTTCAAGCGCAGCTTCCACCTTCCCGACACGGTTGATGCCAACGCCATCAAGGCCAGCTACGAGAATGGCGTACTGCACGTCACCATCGAGAAGAGGCCAGAAGCAAAGCCTCAGCCTGCAAGGGTGATTGAAATCGGCTAATCCAAGGAATTGGTTTCACCATAAAAACGACGGGCCGGGGAGTTATTCCCCGGCCCGTTTTTTTTGGTGGCATTCGTGCCTCCATTTTTATGAAAACCCTTACTCTGGCTCAAAGCCAAGCACGATATTGAACGTACCAAGGCTCGAAATTTTACCAGAGGGGTTGGCCTTATCAAAACCAAGGCCATAGTCGAAGCCAAGCACGCCGAACATGGGCAGGAAGACCCTAAGACCAGCACCTATCGAGCGCTTCATGTCAAAGGGGTTGTAGTCCCTGGCCCTGCGCCACGAGTTGCTGCCCTGGGCGAACACATGGGCATAAATGGTGGAGCTTGGGTTCAGCGATAGCGGGTAGCGCAATTCCAGCGTAATCTTTTGGTACAGCGGCGTTGCGTTCATGTCGTTGGTGCTGCCCTTGAAGCGGTTGTTTTCATAATCGCTCTGCTTGTAGCCCCTCGAACTGATGATTTCCGTGCCGGTGAAAAAACCGAACTGCTGGTTGTTGAGGCCGTCGCCGCCCAATTGGAAGCGCTCGAACGGTGCCACGCCGATGTCGTCATTATAAGCGCCCAAGAAGCCAAACTTGGCATCCGCCTTTATCACCAACTTGCCCACCAAGGTTTGGTACCATTCGGCGTTCACCTTCCATTTATGGTATTCCAAGAACTTGAACCGCTCTTCTGTGGGCAAATCGCCGTAGTTTTTCTTGCTGAACAGTGAGTAGGGCGGCGTGAACTGCAAGGACACCTGCACCCTGGAGCCTTCCTGCGGGAAGATGGGGTTGTTGATGGTAGTGCGGGCAATGGTCTGCGTGACGCTGAAGTTGCGGAAAGTACCCTCCGAAACCGCCTCCCCATCGTCGGTGCGGAAGAGGCCACGCTGGCTGAAGATATAGTTCTGCAGCTTGATGACTTGAAGGTTGAGCGAAGTGGACGAGACGAAGTTGTCGTCCGGCTTCTTCAAGCGGGTGCCGAGGCTGATGGTCACGCCGCCATTGGTAAGCTTTCCATAGAACTCGCTGTTGCGGTTCTGGCCGTTGGACAGGATGGACATGAAGCCCGCCACCGTGAGCGAGTTGGGCTTTTTGCCGCCCAGCCAAGGCTCTGTAAAGGAGATATTGTAGGATTGGAAATAGCGCCCGTTGGTCTGCGCCCGCAGCGAGAGGCGCTGGCCGTCGCCTTGCGGCAATGGGCTCCAGGTTTCACGCTTGAAAATATTGCGTGCCGAGAAGTTGTTGAAGGCCACGCCGAGGGTGCCGATGACGCCGTTCCGACGACCGCCCCACCCTGCCGAAAGCTCCAACTGGTCGGAGGGTTTTTCTTCCAAGGTATAAACGATGTCCACCGTGCCCCGCTGCGGGTTCACGGGCGTCTCGATGCCGAGGTTCTCCGGGTTGAAATAGCCGAGGTTGATGATTTGGCGCTGCGAGCGGATGATGTCCGAGCGGCTGAACTTCTCACCCGGCACGGTGAACAGTTCCCGCCTCACCACGTGCTCGTGCGTGCGGTCGTTGCCCTTGATGATGACCTTGTCAATGCTCGCCTGAGGGCCTTCAAAAATGCGCAGTTCAAGGTCAATGGAATCGCTGGCCACGGCCACCTCTATGGGGTCAACGTTAAAGAACAGGTAGCCGTTGTCCATGTAGAGCGAGCTAACGTCACGGCCATCTTGGCTGAAACGGAGGCGGGTTTCGAGCATTTCGGCATTATAGACATCGCCTTTTTTGATGCCGAGCACATTGTCCAGGTCCTTGGCGGCATAGATGGAGTTGCCTTTCCAGATGATATTGCGGAAATAGTAGCGGCTGCCCTCTTCCACGTCAATATGGATGAGCAGATTGCCCTTGGAGCCGTCCTTTTCGGTGGCCCGCCAGATACTATCGCCCACGATGCGGGCGTCCCGGAAGCCTACCTTGTTATAATGGGCAATGATTTTTTGCTTGTCGGCCTCGTAGTCGGGGCGGATGAGCTTGGAGCCGGAGAAGATGCGTTTTTTGCGGCGGGTCTCCTTCATCAGGCCCCGCAGCTTGCGGGACTTCACGTTCTCGTTGCCGGAGAAGGTGATGTCGTCAATCTTAATCTTGGCACCCCTGTCAATGTCGAAAACGAGCTTGACGGAGTTGATGCGGGCGGTGTCGGGGAGTTCGCTCACGCCAACCTTTACATCGTAGTAGCCCTTGTCAATGAAGTATTTTTGGATGCCAAAAGCCGCACTGGCCTTTATGCCATCGGTGACGATACCGCCCTTGATGAGGTATTTGTTCACCTCCTCGTTCAGGTCGTCGTGAGTGCCCTTCTTCACGCCCTTGTACGAGTGGGTGGTAAGGCGGGGGCGCTCCACCACGACGATTTCAAGGAAAATCACATCGCCGACGGTCTTTTCCTTGTAAATCTGCACATCGGTGAAGAGGCTGAGTTTGTACAGCGCCTTGACGGCCCGTGGTATCTCGCCGCCCGGCACCCGTATGCGGTCGCCCACCCGGAAGCCGGCGATGGAGATGATGGCCCCGGCGTCGCTGAACGTGGCCCCGGTAACCCGGATGCCGCCGATTTCGTAGTCCCTGGGCTTGGAGTAGTCAAGCACGGGGGGCAGCGTGTCGGTCTGTGCAGTGGCATTGCCCGACAGGGCAAAAGCAAATAGAAGTGGCAAAAATCCTGTTAAGAAATATTTCATGCAAAGGGTCTATCTTTTCAAAAGGATTGCAAATAAACGCAGCTTTGGCCAAACTCATGTAGGCTTGGCCGAAAATAGTGGGTTGCGATAGGTAAAGGTGTGTTTTGGGCAGGCGAGGGTTGTATGGGGCTAAGATGGCAGCAGGATACCTGACTGGCAGCTTTGCATTGAGCACGGCACTTGGAAAAAGTATTGATTTCGGCGCTGAGTTATTTGACTGACCCCGCCGCTCGAAAGGAGCCAGGCATTTTTGAAAATCCTACCGCTTTCATCAGTTAGTGACTGCTGTTGGCAAATTCTGTTCATCTATAAAAATGCGCACTACCTCAAATTTTAATGATTCTTTCCCTATACGAACAAGCCCCATCTTGGTGCATCTCTAAAATGTATAACCCACTTGGTAGGTCTTCAAAGTTAATGACCGCTTTTGCATCCATGATAAGTCCGCTTTGGTAATATATAGCGCCGCCAATATCAATAACCCTTAATTCATATGGATTAAAGATTGGATTATCGTATTGAACAAAAAACCTTTGATTAAAGGGGTTAGGTGAGACTTTGAAATGCCCCTCATTGAATAACTTACCCCTTTGAACCTCGGAAACCATGGAAAGCTCAAGGTTGTCAATTATAAGTTCCGCAAAGCCGATTAACAACTTATTTGGCGCTAAAGATTTTACCAAAATTTGGATTTTCAGAGAGTCCGTTTGGCTTTGCATCAATGGAATGGAAACCTGCTCATTGCCATTGGTAACTGAGTTCTTCTCCCAAGTCCCTATCTCCTGGAAAGCTGTACCATTCAATTCCATAACACGTATTCTTGCTCTTCCGAGTTCTATGCTGTCTATTCTAACCATTGCATTCAGAAATGAATATATCTGTTGTGGTAAGAAAACTGTTTCTACTACCCATTCTATTTCGACATCGCCACAGTCAAATATTTCAGTAACTCTCATCGAATAGTCGCCTTCAATTGAGTTTGAGTCTTTTGTCACGAAATGGCAGGGTAGCCCACTTCTGACTGTCCATCCTACTGGTCTTTCTTTACCGTTTACTAAAATCCAATTTTCAAAATTGCCGTTGGGCAACTGCGAATAGGACGCATTGATAAAAAAAAATAGTAAGCTAAAAAAGAATAGCATTCTCATGTGGGATTGGTTTTAATGTTGAACAATTATTTGGTAAGTTTTGACGGCATTGCCATTGAGCAAGATGGAAATCATGTAGGTTCCGTTGGTCAAATGACCCAGATTAATCATACTTTTAGGTGCGCCCACTTTATACTGGGCAAGCACAGTCCCATTCATATCTGAGACCTTGACCATACTGCCTCTTATGTCGATGTCATCGGGCACTTCCAAGGTGAGCAAACCGCTTGTGGGGTTTGGGTAAACATGGGCGTTGGTTTGCAGTATTTCTTCTTCTGCATCTGTAATGGAGGTCATATCACCAGTGATAACGATGTACTGGTTGCAGTTATCATTCCAGCAGCCATTTTTGTCCAAGGTGAGCAGCCATACATCGGGGTCGTTCAGGAAGGGAGTACCAGTGGGGTTTACTAAGTTAAGGTCGCCAGCCAGTAGGTAACCTTCATCGGTTTCCACCACATCCCAAAGCCTGCCCAAGGAGTTTTGGTGTACCGAGTCGGCAATGCCACGCTCCCAGAGCAGTTCACCCTGTGGGCTAATCTCATAACACCACCCATCTGTACCGTGCGGCGGAGAGGTAAAATAGTTTAAATCGTAGAAATAGTCATCAACCCCGGTTCCAAATAGGTTGCCACCACTTGTAAGTTTGGCATTGATACCAAATTTTGAGTAGTTGCTTATAAAAACGTGCTCCCATTCAATATGAAAAAGCGAATCCAATTTGTAAACGACAGGCGGATACGGGTACGTGGAATGCGGGTAAACCAAGGGTATGTCGTCCCAAACGTCCTTGTTCCAGACCAGGAAGTAGCCACCGTCATTGGCAGGAATAATTTCAGAAGGGTAAATCACCTCCTCGGTTTCTGTTTCCGGGAGGTCTTTATAGTAAACTGTGTTGAACTGCTCGTCCAATTTGGAGATGCGAAGGAAACAGGAGTTCCCGAATATCTCATCGCCATATGCCAGCACGTATCCGCCTGCTGGCAATTTGTTTAGATTAATGCCTCTTTTATACTTGTAGTTGCCGCAAATTTCCTTATAAGCCAATTCGTTGAACTGGCGGTCGAGTTCCATGATATAAACGCACCCATCGCCCGTGTTGCCGTAATTGCCGTAAATGATGAGATTGCCACTCTTTTCCAACATGTCATGAAACAGTAACCCTGATTCGCCCCCAAGCGGCACTATATCCTTTTGGTACAGCAATGCACCACCAGAAAGGCCTATGGCCATCATCCTAATCTTTCGATGCCCTGGCTCAAAAACCATGAGTGCCACATATACGGTATCGCCAATCACTTCCATTACCGTACCGTTTGGAAACATGCTGATTTCATCTTGGGCACTATGGTAGGTGTTGGACCAAATTGGATACAACGCCATATCAACCCTCAACAAGCCAAGGCAATCTTTTAGTGAGCCGTTGCTGTCGGGTTCATAGGATTGACTAAGCAATACGTACCCATCCTCACAAGGGAGGCACTGAAAAGCGCCATCAGAATATCCACCAACTGTTATGGGCAAATGCAAGGACACTTCTTGGGCTTTGGGCAATTGAACAACTAGGAAAAAAGAAAGCAGCAATATTGCTTCCCGTTTAATGATATTTTTTGACGATAAAATCCAAATCATATTTGAACATTTTAAAGGGGAAATGAATACCTACCTTAACAAAAGGGCAGTAGCAACATCCGCTACTGCCCCATGAGTTATCAATCCCTATGTGCCATTACGAGCATCTGTGAGTGGACTACCTTGCCCGCACCATCCCTCACCACCAGCCAGTAAATGCCGTTGTTCCATGCTTGCCCTTGGACATTGATGATTCCTTCCCAATCACCAATCGGTTGGTCAAGCTGTATTCCGCCCAGTGAAGACATAACCTGCAAGCGCACAGCACCAAGCCCTTCTGGGATTGCTACAGAAAAGACACCCGTAGTGGGGTTCGGATACACCGCTACTTTGTCCACTGTATTTTTAGCAGCAAGTTTGTCCAATGCATCCTCTCTTAAAGGAGATGAAAACTCCAGCGATTCATCTTCGTCAAAGAACCTGCCCTTCAGCAGCCCCAGTAGCGCACGGGCATAACTATTGACACCAAGCCCACTTGTAGCCACAGACTCAAGCACTGCCTCATCAGGGGCCGGAAGCTCATAGTTAAGCCCCTGTTGCAACCGCTCCAAGTTGATGTTTTGCACCTGCTTGAAAGCTGATAGTTCACTGTCGAGCGACGGCAGGGCATTAAGTTCGGTGGCGGCAGCAGAATAATTGCCTACTCCCACCAATACCCCATATTTCATCATCTTTGCGGTTGTTGTACCTTCCTCATCTAATAAGGATAATGTGCCCACTATGTTCCCATTGGATACATAATCCATTACCAAGGCATTGAGTATCCGGTCTTTTTCTTCAACAAGCGTGGACAATAGGCTGGTTGAAGTGCTACCAGTTGTGGCAATTTGCCCTTTAATGTTGTCGTAGTCTTGCTTGGTAGGAGGTTCACTGCTTATTATCCCATCACTTAAGCAGTCGTTGTTAAGCGCAGAAATTCTTACATAATTGCCGGGATTAAGAGGCCATTGGCAAATCTCTTCCTCGGATTGAAAAGCATAATAATTAAAAGAATTGGTAGGGCTTATTGTTGCAATATCTATTTCCACTCCTGGTGCGGTGAAGCAATTGCCTACTGCTTTAGATGGAGTCCCTTGATTAGTCCTAATTTCACCTGTGCCAGCACTATTACCCAACATCCTGAAATCAAACAACGTAGTACCAAAGGTGTTGCAAAGGAACTGCATCTCCTTGTTCGACCCATTGGCAAGTACACCAGCCGAAGCGTTAATCCCATTTTTCTCAATATAGTTATGTTGGTTCCAACCACCAGCGCCAGTGCCTATGGAAGAAACCCCTACTGTAGTGCCGTCAATGACATTTTTCCTGATTTTGTAAAAGGATGGGCCGTTGATTCTGATAGCTGTGCTGGATTCAAAGAACTCGTTGTTGACAATTTCAAGCCCACCACCAAAGGCCGTTGAGTTCACGTAGATATGGCGAGTATTTTCCAAAAAATAGTTGGGATCAGTCCCTACCGCCCCTACTTCCAATTTACCGACATAAGGGTAAGTAGCCTGGTACTCGATGCCCTTTTCGTTGTAGTGGAAATCGTTGCTTTCCTTGACGATTGCCCCCGCATCATAGACCAAAAGCCCTTGGTTTCTCATATTGTAGAACCTATTGCGGTTGAAAGTAACGTTGTCTGTATCCCATATCGTTACTCCTACATCCCCACCATCCATGGTACAGTTGACGAACTTGCTCTTGTTTTCCAAGTCATACTTCATGAATTCTGCCACCCGGCGATTATTTGTAAAAGTAGCATTTTCACAGTGGATTAGACCGCCCCAATAAGGTTGGTTCCAGCTTTCGTTGAATCGGGTGGTGGAGATTGCATTACGAGCATTTGAAACGATTGCAAGGTTATTTATCAAGACTACTCCAGCATCGGATGGTCCTGGCATTCCGAAAGCGCTGGGCTGTGATGCGGAAGCATTTCCTTCCACATTAATGCCTCGCCAGTCAGATGATGTCGGACAATTTGTCAATGTACCGCCATTCAAATGAAGCTTTGCGCCTCTCCTCACGACTATTCCCTTACCAGCACCAAAGCGTAATGTAGCTGTTACTGTCAACTGCGAGCCAGTAATTATGATGATATTTCCAAGAATATCTTGGTCTGCTCCCATAGTAACAAGGGGCTCTGTTATTACAATATCATGCCCATTACCACAGCTGATGGCATTGTGGGGAATGACGTTTAAATCTTCTAGAATCGAAGCCATGCTAATCCCTCCATTTGGGCAAGTTCCGCATGCATGTATCCCCACAACTAAATGGTCATTATATGAAATTATAGGAGAACCTGATGAACGAGGTCGGGTGTCGGCATAGTAGGCTAAGTCAATATCAGTATCCGGACAATTATTATCAATCACCTCGTGAATCGTTGCTACTCCATTCGGGTCATTCGGAGAATCCGAATAGAACGATATTCTTTTTCCCCAACCGAGAGGATGACCAGCAATGTAAATTTGTTCTCCAATATAAGTTGGCTCAGCCCTGGTTTGCAAATAACCATAGGTGCTTGAAACATTGCTTGGAAGAAGCAATAAGGCGTAATCTAAATCTGCATTTAATTGAACCAAAGTAGTAGTTGCCACGATAATTCCCGGGCAAGCCGCTTCCGACATACAATCCACTCCACAATCACTCCCTTCAGCCATCATTTCTACGACAAGGCCGGCAGCGCCATTGTTAATATCAACATTATGCTCGTTTGTCATAAGATGCCCTTCATCTCCGAATAGCCACCCTGTGCCAAAAGTTATACCAGAAGTCCACAGTCGAGCTACTGCTCTGGACTCTTCATAAACCATAGGCTCTGAAGACTGAAAACATTTTGCCTCTTTGGAGTCGTCATCGCCACAAATTGAGGATACATTTTTTTCAGACATTTCAGCTTCCGTGAAACCTCTTGCTATTTTATCAATGACATACCCTTCTCCACCGTATTTATTGGCACTGTGAATCTCAACGATTGCCGTATTCCCATAAATCGGTATGCTCCAAAAAGAACCCTTAGCGTTAAGTTCAACATCAGTGTAGGCCCATGACCTCGTCCCATCTGGTGACTTTACTATCATTCTGTCTCCTTTTCCAATTTTCGCATATGAAAAGTGCAAAGCCACGTAGGTAGCTGCCTTGGCCTTGTACTGGATGGTCTGACTCCAGACCAACTGTTCGCCTAGGCTGCCACCACTATAAGGATGTGGTGATTCATAGTGGGCGGTTACTTCTTCTCCCACAACTTCTTGGGCGTTCAATGCTGGGAGCGGTAGAGCAACTACCATTGCAAATGCGGCTATTAAAGCTAATAGCAACTTTGGTTTGGATTTTTTTGATTGCTCAGAGATAAGATGTGCTTCATGCTTCTTCATACTTTTACACGTTTTAAAATAAATAATTTTAGAAAGGGGGCTATTGCCGTTGGGCTACAAACAAAACGGCTTTAGTCCCTTTTTCTATCTATTGAAAGCGCTCAATAGCCAAAACAGGTGGACGCTCCGCACAGCGGCTCGTCAATTCTTGTGTTATGCTCCTCAAATCAATACCACGGTTGACTCTCTCCCCTCCATCCAACTAAACCATACTATCCCAGAAGGGCCGGCAGAAGGGCCGGCAGAAGGGCCGGCAGAAGGGCCGGCAGAAGGGCCGGCAGAAGGGCCGGCAGAAGGGCCGGCAGAAGGGCCGGCAGAAAACAATTACTTGGCAAAAGTAAAAACCTGTGGCGAAAAAAGCAAGCAGCAGCGATTCTCGCTATTAGAAAAAAACAAAGATGACCTATTCTAGCAGCGGGAAATCCACCTTGATTTCCTTTGCGATGAATCGGTAAATAACGTTCATTGACATACAAGGCAGCAAA
>JALHQW010000066.1 GCA_022841745.1 Saprospiraceae bacterium
CAATTTTTCAAGAATATGATGGATTTTGGTGACAATAGTGAGGGCGTGACTTTGAGTCACACCCTCACTAAGCCTACGCCATTGGTTTTGGCCATAGTGAGGGCGTGACTTTGAGTCACACCCTCACTAAGCCTACGCCATTGGTTTTGGCCATAGTGAGGGCGTGACTTTGAGTCACACCCTCACTAAGCCTACGCCATTGGTTTGGCCATAGTGAGGGCGTGACTTTGAGTCACACCCTCACTAAGCCTACGCCATTGGTTTTGGCCATAGTGAGGGCGTGACTCAAAGTCACACCCTCACTAGACCTTCTCCATTGTTTTTTTGCGAAACGGTAGCAACTCATTGTGATGAACTCCTCACAGCCGTTTCACCCCAAAAACCACCAGCACCACCCCGACCACCAGCAGAACAGCTTGGAGCATTTTTTTCCCAAAAAGGCCGCTTTGAACGCCCCGCAGCACCAATCCCTCAATGGCGGGCGAAAACCCAACGGCGCTATCTTCCACGCCTTCGGGCAACGGCAAGGCTTGTTTCACTTCCGCCAGTTCGCCCTTGGCATTTTTCACGATTTCCCGGTCAACGGCCACGAAGGAGGTGTAGGCTGTCATCAGGTTGTATTTCAGGCCGAGGTTGGTTACTTCCTTTACCCTTTCGTCGCTGGGGTCGAGGCGGTTGTAGTCGTCGAGCAGGCGGATGCGCTCCCGTGCCCAGAGGTAACGGAGGGCGGTGTTGCGGGTATCGGGGGTGGTTTTGCCTACGGCAAAGCTGGACTTGAACTTCTTCTTGCCGCTGAAACCCGTCAGCGTGATTTTGCCCTTCGCTTCACCTTTGTATTTGCCAAAAATGATGACAGGCCGCTCGGCCAGCACATCGGGAATGCTGACTGGCTCCACGTCATAAGCCTCGAAGCCATCAAAGCTGGCCTTTACCCTCGTCAGCACGGGCGACTGGATGTACTTGCGGAATTGTTCAGCGGCGGTGGCCGCCTCTTCTTCTTTGGTGATAATGGCGGGTTCGCCCTGCCCAACATGCGCCAAGCCCTCGATGATGAAGTGGTTCACGCTGCTGCCAATGCCGAAGGAGAACAAGTTGGCATCGTCGAGGTGGTTTCGTACGAGGTCGAAGGCTTCTTTTTCCAAGCCAATAAAACCGTCGGTGACCACGACCATGGAGCGGGAAACGCCCTCTTCATCCCTTGCCAAGTCCAGCGCACGTTGCAAGGCGGGCAAAAGTTCGGTGCCGCCGCCCTGCTGGCTGTCAATAAAGCCAATGCCCTGTTCGATATTGTCCGCCGAGGCCGTTACCGATTTCTCGGAAAACAAGGCGGAGGTGCCCGCAAAGAGTAACACGTTGAACTTGTCGGTGGGGCGGAGGCCCGTGAGCAGATTGCGCATCAGTTTCTTGGAAACTTCCAATGGGAACCCGTGCATGGAGCCGGAAACGTCAACGATGAATATGTACTCCCTTGGCGGTATTTTTTCGATGGAAACCCGCTTGGGGGGTTGGGCCATGTACAGGAAGTATTTTTCCCCACCCGTTTCATAGAGCAAAAGGCCGTCCTCGATTTCGCCACCGGCAAGGCGGTATTTCAGCTTGAAATCTCGGTTGCCCCCTTGGCGCTCGGCGGGGTCGAGGCTAACCTGTACGCTGTTAGTGACCTCGTATTTTAGGTGCGTCTTGTGGCTGGTGCAGGTCACATCTTGCAGCGGCATGCCCGCCGATAGCCAAACTTTTAGGTCAAAGTTATAAGTTGGTTTTTCCTTGGCGTGGAGGTAGGGCATGGAGGCAAATTTGGCATTAGACTCCGAGCCGTTCATGTACCTCGGCCCTACGACGGTGGGATAAACGAACGCATACTCGCCCTCAGTCGGTACGATGAGTTCCGTGTATTTCAGCTCGACCTGAATCTCATCGCCGGGCTGCACATTGGCCACGTTCATCTGGAAGACGTTGGGGCGCTCCTGCTCCAGCAACGAGGTGCGCTGGCCATTGTTTTTTGCTGTTTCGTAGGTTTGTCGTGCCTTTTCCCGCTCCTGAATTTCAGCGGTAATGGTGCGGGTTCCGACCTTCATTTTCATCCCATAAATGGCTGCCCGGCTGCTGGCCGGGAAAACGTAGATGGCCTCGATGGGAAACTCACCTTCGTTACAATAGACTTGGGTGATGGTCACATCGGCGATGACCCCAGCGATGTTCACAGCCGCCGAAGTTGATTTCAAGGGTAGTTGGTCAAGTTCCTTTCCTTCGCTTTTTACCATAAAATAGGGTGAAAGCGTACGGTCGGGGCCAGCTTCCTGGGCCAGTAGGCTTTTGGCAAAAAACAAGAGGAGGAATGCGATGCAAGTCTTGGATAATTGAGTGGTCTTTTTCATTTTGCAATTATTGATTTAGTTGACCGGGAGGAGGGAGTTTCTCCCGTTTCGGGCAGCAAGATGTGGGCAGTCATCGGGCGGAAGCGAGTAGGTATTAGCAAGCGTAGGCAGGTGGTGATTATGCGTGTTTGGAATTGAGTATCCGTGTTGGGGGTGAGGTGAATTCACCCCATCGTTTCTTAGCGAATTTTCGCAACGTTTCCCCTATCTTTGTGGGTATGAGTCAGAAGTCAACCAACGAGCGCATAATATTCGGCTTGAAAATCAAGCAGTTGCGACAATCCCGTGGCCTGAATTTCGCTGATTTTTCGAAGCAAACAGGCATGTCCATCTCGTACCTGAACGAAATCGAGAAGGGAAAGAAATTTCCGAAGGAAGACAAAATCGGGATGATGGCCAATGCGCTCGGCGTGGAACCTGCGGAACTCATGTCGCTCGACCTTGGCAAGAACCTGACGCCCGTTGCCGAACTGCTCAGTTCCAATTTCCTCAACGAACTGCCGCTCGACCTCTTTGACATTGACCTCGCCAAAGTGGTCGAAATCATCGCCAATGCGCCGCTAAAGGTCGGGGCGTTCATCTCCACGCTGGTGGAGCTTTCCCGCAACTACGCCCTTGCCGAGGAGAATTTCTATTTCGGTGCTCTGCGCTCCTACCTGGAATTGAACAACAATTATTTCGAGGAGATAGAACAGGCTGCCGCCGATTTTGCGGAGCGCAACAAGCTGCCCACCAACAGCCTCGTGCCCGTGGAAGCCTTGGCCCGCATCTTGGAGAAACGCTACGGTTATGCCATCGTCGAGAATGGGCTGGCACCTTACCCTGAATTGGCGGACATCCGCTCGGTACATGTGCCCAAGTCGAAAAAGCTGCTGCTGAACGCCAAGCTGAACGATATGCAGAAGGCGTTTCAGTTTGGTAAAGAGTTGGGATTCAATTATTTAGGATTAAAAGAGCGGGCCAATACGGCGGCGCTGCTGCGGGTCAATTCATTCGAGGAAGTGCTCAGTCATTTCAAGGCGGGCTATTTCTCGGCGGCCTTGTTGCTCAATCGGGAGGCGTTCAACCGGGACATGGAGACGTTTTTCCAGCAGCCCCGCTGGGATGGGGATTTCATTTTAGGCTTGCTCCGCAAATACCAGGCATCGCCAGAGATGCTCTTCCAGCGGATGACCAACGTGCTGCCGCAATTTTTTGGCTTGGACAAGCTGTTCCTGCTCCGTTTCATTCAGACCCCGGCGAAGGGCCACTTCAAGATGGACAAGGAACTCCACCTCAATCGCCGCCACCAACCGCACGGCAACTCGCTCAACGAGCACTACTGCCGTCGCTGGCTCGCCGTCTCCCTGCTCGGCGACCTGAGCGAGATGCAGCAGGCTGGGAAGTTCACTGGGGCGCTGGTTAGCGCACAGCGCAGCCGCTACCACGATTCCAAGGACGAGTACCTCTGCTTTACCATTGCAAGGCCCGCCTACCCTTCGCCCGACCAGAATGTGAGCATCACCGTGGGCATCCTTTTGGACGGGCCGCTTCGCCGCAAGGTCAAGTTCCTCGACGACCCCGCCATTTCCCGCAAGGAAGTGAACACGACCTGCGAGCGCTGCCCGATAAAGGACTGTGCCGAACGTGCCGCCCCACCGACCATCGTGGAAGCGAAGGAAAAGCGGAAGCGGATGCAGAAGGTGCTGAAAGGGCTTGAAGAGGTATGAGGTATGAAGGTGTGATTCATGACTGGTGATTCGTGACTCGGAGCTAGTCAACGGCACGGTTGTTTGATAGGAAATTCAAACCCACCAACAGGAAGAAAAGGTAGAGCGATACCCCGAAATTGTTCTCAATTGTGTTTTCCACAAAAAAGGAGGAGAAGATGACGGCGTGCAGCGCCAGGAAGAGGGGGTTTCGCCAGTTTCTTCGATAAAAAAGCGGGAAGAAAAAGGCTACGACGAACACCGCCAAACCGACCAGCCCCGTGCCAGCGAAGATGGTCACGAGTTGGTTGTGGGGCATTTTGAATTTGTAGCTGCCAACCAGGCCCGTTTCATAGCGGCGATTCACTACTTGTTTCAAATCACCCGCTCCGACGCCAAGCAGCAGGTGCTCCCGCCCAATTTCCAGCCCAATTTTCATGGAAGCAAAACGCTCCGAGTCGGGGTAGTCCGAGCCGATGCCTTGGCGAAACTGAAGGTAGTCCCAACGGGCGTAGTCCACCTTGGCCTTGAAGCTGGGAACGGCGAAATAGGCGATAATTGGCAAAGCCACCACCCCAGCGATGCCCGCCAAGCCGAGCAGGTAGCGTTTTTTTACCAAAACAAACCATGCGCCGAGCGCCAACAAGGCGATGTACAGCGACACCAGCCCGCTTCGCACGGAAAGGACGTGGATGAAGGCGAAGAGGAACAGGGTCAGGATGGCGATTAGGGGATTGCGGATTAGGTTCCCTGCAGGAATGACAAAATGCGGATTGGAGGGACTAGCGACTTCTTCATTTTTGGGTTGAAACGAGAAATTGTCGAACCAAAGTACGCCGCCGCCAAGGATGGCTAGGGCGAGCATGAGGCTGAAACGGATATGGTTGCTGGGGGTGGGCAGGTGGCCGCCACGGCCAAGGTCGGCCATCACGGCGTCGTAGTTGGCGATAAAATTCACCAGCACATAGGCGCTGATGATGGACATGATGACCAGCAGGAAATACAAAACGACATAGACCTCCCGTTTGCGCAGCGGCGGCATTGAGGCAAAGGCAAACGGCAGCACTAGGAAGGGCAGCTTGATACGAAGCCGCTCCAGGGTATAACCCAAGTCATTCGACCAAATCCACGAGACCAAGACAAGCAAAAATGGGATGGAAATGGCCAGCCAAGCCCGGTACTGGCGGTAGTGCTTGAAATTCTCCCGCAAGCTGTCCCTCAGCGTCAGCCGGACGCTTGGCCCTTCAATCTTCAACTGGAACAAGGCCAGCAACAACAGTGCTATCATCGAAATGGACAGCACGAACTCCGCCGATAGCACCATGCTCACCAACCAGATGAAGAGGAAGGTGACGGCTTGTGCCTTGTAGGATTGAAGGAAGGTTTGCAAAAAGAAGGATTTAGGTTCCCTGCGGGAATGACAATTGAAGGATTGAAGGTGGCAAACGGGAACGAAATCGTACAGATTAAACTTTTTACAGATTACCTTTGCCCCTCATTTTTTATGAGGAAAATGAAGCAAGGAAGGTGTTCGAACCGTTATTCAATCCTTCTATCCTTCAATCCTCCAATCCTTTCAACATGGATTCATTCGCAAATGTAAAACGCATCATCGAAGAAATAGCAGCGGCCAGCCCAAAGACGAAAGAAGAGCTGGAGCAGTTCCGCATCCAGTACCTCGGCTCGAAGAACGTCATCAAGCCGCTGATGGGCGAAATCCGCAACGTGCCCAACGAGCAGAAAAAGGAGTACGGCCAGCTCGTGAACGAGGCCAAGGACACCGCCGAGCGCAAATTTGCGGAGCTGCAAGAAGCGCTCGAATCGGTCGGCGATGATGCCAGTTTCGACCTGCTCGACCTCACCCGCCCCGGCGAGCCGCTCCCGATGGGCAGCCGCCACCCCATCGCCACGACGATGAACCGCATCGTGGGCATCTTCCAGCGCATGGGCTTTGCCATTGCCGAGGGGCCGGACATCGAGGACGACTGGCACAATTTCACCGCCATGAACACGCCAGAAGACCACCCCGCACGGGATATGCAGGATACTTTCTATCTGTTGAACAGCACGGAAATGCTGCTGCGTACCCACACCAGCCCCGTGCAGGCAAGGGTGATGACCTCGCAGAAGCCGCCCATCCGCATCATTGCACCAGGCCGGGTGTATCGCAACGAGACCATCAGCGCTCGCAGCCATGCGCAGTTCCACCAGATAGAGGGCCTCTATGTGGACGAAGGCGTGAGCTTCGCCGACCTGAAGCAGACGCTGATGTACTTCGCACAGGAGATGTTCGGCACGCCAAAAATCAGGCTGCGGCCCAGCTTCTTCCCCTTTACCGAACCGAGTGCCGAGATGGACGTGTGGATTGGCATGGACAACGAAAAAAACTACCGCCTGAGCAAGGGCACCGGCTGGCTCGAAATACTCGGCTGCGGCATGGTGGACCCCCAAGTGCTCGAAAACTGCGGCATTGACTCCACGAAATACTCAGGTTATGCCTTCGGTATGGGCATCGAGCGGCAGGCGATGCGGCTGTACGACATCCACGACATCCGGCTGTTTTTTGAGAACGATGTAAGGTTTTTGGGGCAGTTTGGTTCTGTGGTTTAGACTGGTTTCTTTATCTTTGTTCAAACTTGATTCGAAATGACGATAGGTACATTGGACATAACCGAGCGCCAGTTCTCCGTGGAAGAATGGCTGGAGTTTGAAAAACAGGCCGAGGTTCGGCATGAATACTACTATGGAAAACTTATTCCTATGCCTGGAGAAGCAAAAAAGGCCAACCGCATTTCCAAGACCTTGGTCAAATTGATGGACGACCATCTTTTGGAACAAGGTTACGAAGCGTTTTACCTCGACGTGAAAGCCGAAGTCCTGCCAAAAGGGATTTACCGCTACCCAGATATGGTGGTTGCCCCTATTTCCGATGACGAACACGAGTACATCGTCAAGCAACCGGTTATGCTGGTTGAGGTAGCATCAGAAGATTCGAATTATCGTGACCGGGTGAAGAAGCGCAAGGAGTACTTCAAGATTCCCAGCCTTCGGTATTACCTTATCATTTCGCAGGATGATATTTGGATAGAACTTCATGTAAAATTGGATGACGGTAATTGGACGACCCGATACTTTACCGAATTAGAAGATGTGATTGAACTGGAAAAGTTCAAGTTAAAATTGGCTGTTTCGGATATTTATAAACAGACGAAAGGATAGGCCGTCCTTTTAATTAACTTCGGAAAATGCAAGACATCCTCGCCACCGCTTTCTGCATCGTCCTGCTGCTTTTATACCTATATTTGGTTACAGGGACGACTATCGAAGGAATCCAAAACAATTTTGGAGGATGATCGTTGGCGTTCCCATTGGCTGTGCTGCTTTGGTTTTAGCCACGGGGGCATTTACCGACTTGCCTACTTGGTGGGGCATAATTGCTGCTTTTTTCTAAGTTATGTAGCCAAATATTCCAAACGATGGATACAAGAAGCGGAGGAAAAATAACTTTCTTCGCCCATTCAATTTGAATCAATGTCAATCACGAATATATCAATTTCGCCATCAAGGGCAGAAATTCAGCAAGGCCAAACCACCTGCCTCGCCCTCGTTGAGCATTACCTCGAACGGATCGAGGCGACCCGCCACCTGAACATCTACATCGAAGTTTACGAAGTGGAAGCCCGTCAGCGGGCAAGGGAACTGGATGAAAAATTCCAGCAAAACTCAGCATCGGTCGGAAAGCTGTTCGGGGCTGTCATTTCGCTGAAAGACGTGATTTGCTACGCAGGCCACGAGGTCACGGCAGGTTCCAAGATATTGAAAGGCTTCAAGTCACTGTTCAGCGCAACGGCAGTGGAGCGGCTGCTGGCCGAAGATGCCATCATCATCGGCCGGGTGAACTGCGACGAGTTTGCCATGGGCAGCACCAACGAGACCTCCTGCTACGGCCCCACCCGTAACGCCGCCGACCCCACAAAGGTGCCGGGCGGCAGCAGCGGTGCATCGGCGGTGGCGGTGCAGGCGGGCACTTGCTGGGCCTCCATCGGCAGCGACACGGGCGGTTCAGTGCGGCAGCCAGCGGCCTTCTGTGGCGTGGTGGGCTTCAAGCCGACCTATGGTCGAATATCGAGGCACGGGTTGCTGGCCTACGCCTCCAGTTTCGACCAGATTGGCATCTTGGCAAACAAGGTAGAGGATGCTGCGCTCCTGCTGGAGGTCATGGCCGGGGCGGACGAATTCGATGCGACCTGTACTGCGGAACCCCAGTTCCGCAGCGCTACGGAACTGGGGTTCCGCAGTACAAAATCTAAAATCGCCTATTTCGATACCGCCCTCGAACACCCCGGCATGGACGAGGGGGTGAAAAAACTCACCTTCGATTTCATCGAAAAACTGAAGGCGGATGGGCATTCCGTCGAGCCGGTCGGGTTCGAGTACCTCGATTTCATCATTCCGGCATACTATGTGCTGACAACCGCCGAGGCTTCGAGCAACCTCAGCCGCTACGACGGTATCCGCTTCGGACACCGGACCCAAGGGGCGAGGGACATCCACGAGGTCTATAAAAAGTCGAGAACAGAGGGATTTGGGACAGAGGTAAAACGCCGTATCATGCTCGGTACTTTCGTGTTAAGTGCGGGCTATTACGATGCCTATTATGCAAAGGCGCAGCAGGTTCGGAGGCTGATTTTGGAGCGCACGGAAGAAATTTTGAAAAATTTTGACTTTATTTTAATGCCCGCTTCGCCCACCCCTGCATGGAACATTGGGGAGATGGCCGACGACCCCGTTGCGATGTACTTAGCAGACATCTTCACGGTGCAGGCAAACATGGTCGGGATGCCAGCCATCGCATTGCCAATTGGTCAGCATTCATGCGGGTTACCGGTCGGGGTGCAGCTTATGGCAGGTAGGTTTGAAGAGGCCAAATTGTTGGGCTTTTCCGCCAACTTGAAAACCGCCTGAAAGGGTAATTTTAATTTTGGTTTTTACCTAAAAATCGCTCTTTTTTTTGCCCCTTGTAAAGGGTCTTCCAAAGCGATGTGGAAAACTTTTAATGCATAGCTCTTGCACAGCCAAAACATTTGGCTACTTTTGCGGCCTCACACAGTCTATGGACAATCGAAAAACGGCTTACCGATACGAACAAACTATCCTCGTTCAACATCTTGAAGAAAACTACGGAGGAGCCGGTTCTGCAACAGTTTTCAGAATAAACGCCTATTGCGCTGCTGCACGATACCGGGATTTGTTAACGAATCAGAATAATGCATGGAACCTTTTAGATTTCGCCAATTACTGGCTTTGCTGTTTATTTTTTCTTTGTCCGCTCTCCAGACTAACGCAAATACCAGCTTTAACGCAGATGAAATAAAGTCCCGTTTCGAGACGATGAACTGCATGATAGCTCCCCGCTACACACCCGAAGTGGAGAGTTTTATCAAAAAGCACTTTGCCTATAATGGCTCCAGCGCAAGGCGCATCATGGAAAGGGCTTCTGTCTATTTTCCCATTTATGAAAAATACCTGAAGGAGCACGACCTGCCACAGGATTTGAAATTCCTATCCATCGTGGAGTCTTCCTTAGTGCCACAAGCGGCCTCACCTGCTGGCGCAAAAGGGCTTTGGCAGTTCATGTCGGAAACGGGCAAGAACTACTGCCTAACCATTGATAAAGAGGTGGACGAGCGCCTATGTCCCTACAATGCCACCGAGGCCGCCATGCAGTACCTTGCCAAGCAGTTCCAACGCTTCGGTACTTGGGAACTGGCCTTGGCCTCCTACAACTGTGGTCCTGGCACCATCAACAACGCCATGAAAAGGGCCAGAAGCAACGACTACTGGGCCATTTCCAAGCACCTGCCAAGGGAAACGAAAAACTTCGTTCCTGCCTTCCTCGGTGCTGCCTACATCGCCAATTTCTACCACCTGCATGGCATTGAACCCAATTACCCCAACCTCGACATGCAGGTAACGGAAGCCATTAAAGTATATGACAAGCTTGATTTTACGACCATCGCTTCCGTCACTGGCTTGCCAGTTTTCGTCATCGAAAAATTGAATCCTGCCTTCAAAAAGGATTTTGTGCCGGACAACACCGAAGGGTACGATGTCATCGTTCCACGCCGCACTTCTGCTGCCTTGGTAGAGTACCTCGAAGCCCGCCGCCCGAATAGCCCCCGCAAAAAAGACATGCCCGAGGTTCTGCCAGCCCCCGCAGACTCATCCATTTACAAGCCAGAAGAACTTTATTTTAGGTCGGTTTACGTGGTGGCCGAAGGCGATAAAATAGGCGAGCTTGCAGAAACCTTCAATATTGCGCCCTACAACCTCAAGGTTTGGAACAAACTGACGAGCTACCAACTCAAAAAAGGGCAAGAATTGACTATCTGGTTTCCCAATGAGTTCCACCACTTCTTGCCAAAAGATGAAAAGCTGAACATTGCACCCGTTGCGGCTCATGGCGTCAATTCCAAGGTGGCGGAAGTAGTGGTCGAGGAAGTGTTTGAAAGGGACAACCTCCCCTTGCCAAGTGAAATGCCGACCATTCAAACGGCATCGAAGCTGCAATCCATCCACACGCCCAGCCTGAAAGTTGCGATAGCGCCACCAGCTACTGTTGCAGCACCGAAAGCGAAGGAGAACAAGGTGGAGAAAATCATTGCACCGCTGAAGGACATCAAAATCCAGTTGCCGAAGCTAAAGGAAAAACAGCCAAAGCAACCGAAACCTGCTCCGGTCAAACCTGGGAAAAAATATATTGAGACGAGTGGCCACGGGCTGCTCTGATTTGCCATAAAATGCATAAACAAGGGCTTCCAGCGATTACTGGAAGCCCTTGTTTATTTCGGCAATCCCTACCCGCCATCCAATGAAAACCCATTGCTTTGCAAAAAAAATCTACCATGCCAGCCACCATTGCCATATTCACCTTCAACCCCTTTCAAGAGAACACCTACCTCGTTTTCGATGAAACAAAAGAATGCGCCATCATAGACCCTGGCTGCTTTGAGGCGCATGAGCGCATCGAATTGGACAAGTTCATCCAAGACAATGAGCTGAAACCCGTTCGGCTTATCAACACCCATTGCCATTTAGACCATGTTTTCGGCAATGCTTTCGTCAGTCGTACCTGGGAACTGGAATTAGAGATACACAAGGGCGAGCTACCCGTGCTGGAGGCCGTGCCGCAGATTGCGAAATTTTACGGAATGCCATCGGGCGAGCTTTCGCCAGCCCCCGGCAGGTTCATCGAAGAAGGGGAAATAATTGCCTTCGGCAATACCAAGATGGAAGCAATTTTGACGCCAGGCCACTCACCGGCCAGCCTGTCTTTTTTCATTCGTGAAGGCGGACTGCTCATTGCTGGGGATGTGCTGTTCAGGGAGGGTATTGGCCGTACCGACCTGCCCGGCGGCGACTACGATACGCTTATTGCCAGCATCAATGACAAGCTGTTGCCCTTGGGCGATGACGTGAAGGTGTTCCCCGGCCACGGCCCCTCCACCACGATTGGGCACGAGCGGCGGCACAATCCGTTCCTCTGAGCCTACCGCACTATCATCACATCTCCTTCAAAAAGGATGACCGCCCCGTCTAAAAACTCCACCTGCGCCAGATAGGCAAAGATGCCGGGGTTCATCAACTTGCCTCGGAAGAAGCCGTCCCAGCCCATTGTTTCATCACCAAACTTGATATCGGTGCCGTTAAAGACATTGTCGCCCCAGCGGTCAAAAATCTTCAGCGCCTTGATGGACGTGGCCGCCCTGCCGCCATAGCCTGTGAAGTAATCGTTGATGCCGTCGCCGTTGGGCGAGAAGGCATTGGGGAAATAGACGGGCCTCACGAGGTTGACGAAGATGGTCACGGAGTCAACGCCCGTGCAGCCGTTTTCGTCAATGGCATTGAGGTAAAAAGTAGTCGTTCTGTAAGGGAAGGCCGTAGGATTGAGGCAGTCCGCACAATCGAGCAAGGGCGCTCCGGATGGCGTCCATGTGAGCGTCACGGGCAGGTTAGTGGGCGTCACGATGGCGTTGATGTCAGCCGTATAGCCAAGGTCAATGGTTTGGTCGTTGCCAGCCTCTACAATGATTTGCAGAGGTTGATTGATGGTGGCGGGCAAGGTAACGGTACAGCCCCTGCTGTCTTGAACGACCACATCGTAGGTGCCTGCGGCAAGGTTTGTGAAAGACGAATCTTCTTGAAAATCGGTGCCATCCAAGCTATACTCATAAGGCGTTGTGCCGCCAGCGGCTGAGATGTTGATAACGCCAGTTTCATCGCCAAAGCAAATCACGTCCTCGGCCTCAAGGGTCATGGTGAGCAGGGGCGGCTCAATGATGGTTGTCGTAGCAACAGCTGTGCAGCCATTTTCATCGGTGACGGTAACTTCGTAGGTGCCAGCCACGAGGTTTTCGATGCCGGGGGTAGTGGCCCCATTATCCCATAGGTAAGTATAGCCGCCTGCCCCACCGCTGGGAGAAGCCATTGCCGAGCCATCATTTTCGCCAAAACAACTGATGTTGACGGAACTGATATTGGGTTCCAGCACTGGGAAGTCCAACACCTCGATGATGAAATTGCCGGGGCAGCCCTGGCCGTCCACCACCTGCACATTGTAGGTGCCTGCGGGGATGCCGCTGAGGGTATTGCTGGACTGCGGCCCGTTGCCGAAGTCGAAGGTGACGGGCGGGTTGGAGACCTGGATGGTGATGGAGATGCTGCCGTCCGAGTCGCCGTTGCAGGTGGGTGGTACAACGGGGTCAACATTGGCCGCAAGGCTAAGCCCTTCTTCTACTTCAAAATCAAAAGTCTGGGTGCAGCCATCGGCTGTTTGCACCGTGACCTCGTAATTGCCTGCCACCAAGTCAACAATGGAAGTATCAGTAGTGAAAACGCCGGTGCCAGTCCAGTCATAGCCGTAGGGTTGCCCGGCGCCAGTTGGCAATAGAATGACCGCTCCCGTATTGGCCGAAGGGCCACAATAATCCAAGAGCAGCGTGGGGTCAACCTCTGGCAGTGGAAGTATGGTGATGTTTTCGACGCTGGTCACTTGGCAGCCATCCTCGTTGGTAATGGTAAGTGCTGCTGAGACCGTGCCGGGGATGTTGTAGGTGACGGTATGCGGCCCTTTGCCATTGGCGGTGGCAGGGCTTGCACCCACCCCAAAGTTCCAGTTCCAGTCGGTGATGGCGTCAATGGAACTAGAGGCATCGGTGAAGGTAACCTGGGTGCTTGCGCAAACGAGCGTAGGAGCCAGGGTGAAGTCGGCAGTTGGGCCTTGGAAGGTGCTGGTTCCGCCGAAATCAATGGAGAAACCACTGCCCGATTCACTGAAATTGTTGATGACGAGGGCATAGCTTTTGCCTGCCACCATGTCAATGGCCGCTACAAAATTGTTCTGGCCAACGGAACAGCCGGGCGCTTCAGAGATGTCGGATTCATCGAGGCTGAGGCCGGTAGCCCCTGAGCATTGTTGCCAATCCGAGAAAGGCTGTCCCACGTTCTCACCTGCTGCTTCGCAACGGAGAAGCTCCTTGTTGTCACAATCGTCTATACCACCGGGCAGTTCATAAACCGCAAAGTCGATATCGTCGACAGCGTTGTTGGGAGTAATGGTAAACGTGAAAGTGCCCGACTCTTTGCAGGTCCAGCGGTACCAAGAGCTTGCGATTTCAGCATTGATGCAAGCCGAAGGGTCCACTTCATTGGGGTTGCTACCTTCTCCAATGGCCTGTTCCACGCTGAAGGAAGATTTGTCGCAGAGGATGACGGCAGAGGAGCAGTCGCTGCTAAGCTCTGGGATGGCGTTGTAGTTGTTGAGGCAAAGCTTGAACGTGCCCGTATTGCCGCTGCGTGCAGCCACCCGAAGGTAGTACGTCTGCCCAATGGTGAGCGGCCCGGCGAAGGTCTCCGCTACGTTGAGGTTAAAGGCGTCCGATATGCACTGAACCTCGGTTAGTGCGGTGCAATTGCCGGAATAGACGACCACCTCGGGGTCCTCCAAGGTGCCACCGGGCGGTACATTGCCACCTGTAGCACCCACCACCCTGACGTTCAAGGTATTGGCCTGGGCCACGAACGAAAACCAGATGTCGTTGTGGGTCTGGTTGCTGGGAAAGCACCCGGGCAGTATGACGTTGCTTTGCGTTGCCCCGGCATTGGAATAGGCTTCGTTGGCCGAGCACCAGTTGCTAAGACTTGTAAGATTGATGGCGTTGGCACATTCATTATTGGCTGGTTGGGCAAACAGGGTCGTTGCACCAAGGGTGAAAGCCAATAAAATACAATGGGTCAAGTGTTGTTTCATGACAGGTTGTTGTGCAGGTTGAAGAGGGTTGATATTGTTGATAAGGGTTGATGATTTGTTTGCGAGAACGCAGCCTTGCCCTGCAAAAGTACGCCATCAATGGCAGAAGTCCGTTACAGTTGCGTTAAGATGGCCAATAGCCGATAAACCATTTGACCATGAAACCATGAAAATATTACTTTTGCCCCTTATGATGACGCCTAAGCCAGCCCTTGGGGTTGGGCTTTAACCTATGATGGCATGAAAAAGAACATACCGAATTTTATCACCTTGTTGAACCTGTTCTTTGGCTGCTGTGCCATTGCCAGCGTACTGTATGGGCAGTTTGTGCAGGCGTTTTGGTTCAGCTTTGCCAGTGGCGTGGCCGATTACTTGGACGGTGCCTGCGCCCGCATGCTCAAGGTGAAGTCGCCCCTTGGCCAGCAACTTGACTCCCTTGCCGATATGGTTTCGTTCGGCGTGGCACCTGGTGCCGTCATTTACATGCTTTTGGTGAAAGGGCTTGCTGGTAGCGATGTGCTCCCCATTCAACTTACCCTCGCCGCTTCGCCCGCTTTTCTTATTACACTCTTCGCTGCCATCCGACTTGCCAACTTCAATATTGACACCCGCCAGACTGAAAACTTCATTGGGATGCCGACGCCATCCTGCGCCATTTACACCGTTGGCCTGCTGCTCGTCTATCATTTCGACTCGTTCGGTTTCGCCAAATTGGTGTCCAACCCTGTCTTCCTTTACCTAAACATTCCCGTGCTTTGTTGGTTGATGGTGGCCGGGCTTCCCATGTTCAGCCTTAAATTCAAAAACCTCGCTTGGGAGGGCAACGAGATTCGGTTTATATTTGCCGCCTTCGCCGTGGGAGCCTTGGTTTTGCTCAGGGAAGCTGCTTTCCCTATCATCATCATCGGCCACGTGCTTTTTTCATTGTTCAACCACCTGAAAGTTAGCAGGAACGTATAAAAATAGATACTGGATACTTGATACTGGATATTGCCGGGCGTTGCGCCAGCATCCAGCACCAAGCATCCAGCATCCAGCATCACTACCATGAAATTCACAGCAGAAATAGACATCATGCCCCACAAAGAACTGCTCGATCCACAGGGCAAGGCCGTTCAGCACAGCATGGGCAACCTCCACATCTCTGGCGTACACGACGTGCGCATTGGCAAGCACATCCGCATGGATGTTGAGGCCGATACCAAAGAAGAAGCCACCGCCAAAGTGGACGAAGCCTGCAAGAAGCTGCTTGCCAACCTTATTATGGAGACGTATCACTTCACTTTGCACGAGAATTAAGGATTGAAGGATTGAATGGGCAAACGGCCGCTTCCTTCAACCCTTCAACCCTTCAACTCTCCAATCCTTCCATGCTTTACCTCATCCCCACGCCCATCGGCAACTTGGAGGACATCACCCTCCGCAGCATCCGCATCCTGAAAGAGGTGGACAGGGTTTGGGCGGAGGATACCCGCGTGACCAAGCGGCTGCTCGACCATTTTGAGATAAAGACCCCGGTTTCGGCCTTTCATGCCTTCAACGAGCATGCCGTTACGACCAATATCGTGCAGCAGCTAAAGACAGGTGCCACCTTTGCACTTGCCTCCGATGCAGGTACGCCCGGCATTTCCGACCCTGGGTTCCTGCTCGTGCGGGAGTGCGTGCGGCAGGGCGTACGGGTAGAGTGCCTGCCCGGCCCGACAGCTTTTGTGCCGGCTCTTGCTGCCAGTGGCCTGCCCTGTGACAAGTTTTTTTTCGAGGGCTTTTTGCCCCATAAAAAAGGTCGCCAGACCCGCCTGAAATACCTCGCCACTTTGCCCTGTACCTTCATCCTGTACGAATCGCCTAACCGGCTCGTCAAATGCCTGGAGCAACTGTCCGAGTTTTGCAGCCCCGAACGACAAGCCTGCGTGGCCAGGGAACTGACGAAAATCCACGAAGAACTGCGCACGGATACGCTGGCCGAACTCTTGGCGTTTTACAAGGAGAAAAACGTGAAAGGGGAAATAGTGGTGGTGGTGGCGGGGACTGGTGAATAACATTTGCAGTTCGACAGTGGGCAGTGTGCTGTCAGTGCGCAGTTCAGAAGCCTAATAGTTGGCATGTGGTCTTAACTCAAAAGGGTAAAATCGAAATGAAGAAGTTATACCTCATTTTTTGGTTGCCTCCGGCAATGCTTTTTACTGCTTGCGGCAATGAGAATCAAGCCAGCGATGGGCTGAAAGACATCGAATCCTATTACTACCCACTGAGTGATTTGCAGGATGGCAAGGTGTATGAATACGAGCCGCTCGGCGACGAGCATGACCCTCCCGTTTATTGGTACTACAAGTCCATGATACAGGACGGCAAAGGCTATTTGCTCGGCACGTCTTATGGGCCTTCTTTCAACCCAGACCAGTTCGTCAGGGAAGAGCGGGTGGACAATGGCATGATGCTCGTTGATTTTCTCATTTATGAGACGAATGCCGAGGGCAAGAGCCAACAGATTAAGGCAGACATCGAGTCGGCCAATGTTTTCCCTTTCAAAGCAAAGCCGCTTGGCAGCGTGCTGCTCACTTCGCTGCATTGGCGGCCCCTTGGCGACACATCCAGCATCACGTTGGTACGCAACCGCCAGTACGACAGCGACACGACCTTCAGTTTTCAAGGAAAAAAACTGGATGCCATAAAATTCAACACCCGTGAACTCGTTGACCAAGAGGAAGTGGGACACCTCGAACTAGAGTTTGGCGGTATGGAGGTTTACGGCAAAAACCTTGGCCTTGTCTATTTCCGAAAAGACATTAGCGGCGAACGACGAATCGAATACCAACTAAAGGCGACCTATGGCATGAAGGAGTTTGAGGAAAAATTCAAACAGCGATTGCAGTGAGTAAAGGATACATGAACAGGCACCAAGCCATTTTTCAATTAATTTCATGAAAAAAATATTTTTTCTGGCGGCCTTTGGGCTTTTGTTGGCGGGGAAAACATCGGCGCAGGTACTGCCACCGGATTTCCTCTGCGTCCGTGGCGACACTTTGTTCTGGACGCCAGCGGTAAACAGTTGTGGCCCGTTCGTTAGTTATGAAATATGGGCAAGCCAAAGCCCCGGCGGTCCGTTCGTGCTGCAAGCGACCGTTACCGACCAGTCGCAGCACTTCTTCCCATTCATCAATCCAAGTGGCGAGCAGTGGTACTTCTACCTACTCAGCAACCACAATTGCCTTGGCCAATTGCCCGTCCCTTCTGATACCCTCGACAATCGCCCGCCAGTGGTATCGCCCATAGAGTCAGTGACAGTAGAGGGGGGACAAACGGTGGTCACCTGGTACCCAAGCCCTTCGCCAGAAGTGGTTGGCTATGTGGTTTATCGGCAAACAGATATCGGCGTGGTGCCCATAGATACCGTTTTCAATGGATTAAGCTTCACCGACCCCGATGCAGAGCCAAATACAGCACCTGTCTCTTACTTCGTAAATGCCCTTGACCCATGCGGCAACACGAGCATTTTCGATGCAAAGCACACGAGCATTTTTCTGGAGGGTGAGGTCATTCCCTGCAACCAGTCGGTGCTGCTGAAATGGAACCGCTATGATGGTTGGGTCAACCCCATTGCGGAGCAACAAGTGTGGGTGGGCCTCAACGGCGGGGCATTGGCGGCGGTCGCCGACGCAGGGGGCACGGCTTCCAGTTTTGAAGTGGAAGACCTCCAAGACGAGGCCACTTACTGCTTTGAACTAAGGGCAGTGGAGGAGGCGACGGGTGTCGTTTCCAAATCGAATCAAATCTGTTTAACGGTGGATGTTGTGCAACCTCCGTTGGGCATGTTATTGGAAAACGTGAGCGTCACTTCCAACAATGAAGTAGAGCTTACATGGCAATGGGACGCCTTGGCCGAGTTGACGCAGTACCAAGTGTTGCGGAGCACCCAAAACAGTGCTTATCAACCCATTGCAACGCAACCAATAAGCCCGCCGCTCATGGCCGTCAACAACTATATTGATAATGCAAGCGGAGCGACCGGGGGCAAGGTTTTTTATAAAATAGAAACCCGTGACGTGTGCGACTCCGTACGGGTCAGCAATTACGGTAGCACTATCTTCCTTATGGCGGAATCTATTCCTGGTAATATCAACCAACTGAATTGGACAGCATTCGATATAGAAAATGCCGATGTCATTTCCTACGCCATCCACAAGACGTCTGGTGGGGTTGACAGCGAAATCAGCACCCAAGGCCCTGCCATCATCACCTATGCCGACAATTATGACCCTACCAATCTCAACGATGCACAGGCCTGCTACTATGTAGTGGCCAAGTCGCAGATAACTACGCAAAATGGAGAGGTACTGCTGCGGGAAAGCCACTCCAACACAGCTTGCGTGGAGCAATCAGCAAGGATATATGCGCCAAACGCCTTTGTGCCAGAGGGAATCAACACTGAGTTCAGGCCGCTTATCGTGCTCGGCGATATCGCCAGCTACGAACTGAAAGTCTATGACCGCTATGGGCAGGAAGTGTTCCGCACCGACAACCCCGACGAGGGCTGGGACGGACGCAAGGACGGAAGAAATCTGGCTCAAGGAGTATATACCTATACCATTCAGCTCAAACAAGATAATGGCAAAATACAGCTAAAGAAAGGGCATGTGACCCTCATAAGATAGATTTGGAGCTATTTTTGTCTAACAGATAAATCACTCCCCTAAGTCAGCTTCATAGACCTTTTCTTTTCGTGCAAAAGGGAACCTCCCCCTTAACAACCTTGCATGAGTAGCCACTAACCTTTCATTTATTTTTACATGAGAACAAAAACATTTGCTGCAAAATCAGTTGATGGCGTCGCACAAGAACTCAGTTTGTTGAAGGAGGAAGGCTTTTTGCCCAACCTTGCCATCGTATTCTGCTCCATTAATTTTGATATTGAAAAAGTAGCTGCTATTTTCGACAGCGCTGGCATTGATGTGGCTGGAGCTTCCACGGCTGGAGAAATAGTAAATGATGGCATTTTCGATGGCATCGTCACGGGGCTATTGATGGAAATCAGCCCGGATTTTTATTCGGTTTATGCTGAAGAATACGAAGGCGATAACCCTTTCAGTGCCTGCAAAAAGTTAGGAACACTGGCAACCGCCCGCTTCGAACACCCGGCCTTGATGATCATGTCTGGTGGGGTCACGATTGATGCAGAGCAAATCGTTTATGGGCTAAGGGCTGGCCTTAAAGAGAATGCACCTATTTTTGGAGGCCTTGCTGCCGACGATCTTCTACTCACACAGACTTTCTCGTTCACAAGGCACGGTGCTTTATCGAACGGCATTGCTGTACTTGCCTTCGACAACGACAAAGTGGAATTGAAAGGGCTTGCCACCAGTGGATGGGAAGGCGTGGGCATGGAGAATATCATCACCCATGCTGAAGGCAACATCGTCTATACCATCAACAACGAACCAGCTATTGATGCATTTGTCAAGTATTTTGGCTATTTTGAGAACAGCAGCAGCAATGAGGTGAGCGACATCAGTGCCCAGTACCCGCTTCAAATCATGCGAGAGGACGGTTCGGCTGTGCTCCGGTCTCCTTTGATGAGCTTAAAGGAAAACGGGGCTTTGGTGCTGGCCGGCGGGGTCAGGAATGGCGACAAGTTCCGCTTCTCCATTGCGCCAGGCTTCGAGGTCATAGACCAGATAATAGGAGAGTTTGGCGACTGGAAGCAATATGCCGAAGATGCCGATGCCCTCGTGCTGTTCTCCTGCAAGGGACGCCATGCCGCGCTTGGCCCTATGATTGAGGACGAGGTGAAGGGGATTTATGATTTTTGGAAAAAACCCATGATAGGTTTTTTCACTTATGGCGAAATAGGCCCTACCAAGAACGGCGTTTGTGAGTTTCACAACGAGACCTGTTCCCTTGTCGTGATAAATGAGCGCAAGTAACTGTTGTTGCTGATAAACAAAAGCATTGAACAATCTTTAAACCATGCAAAGCACCAAAGATGAGTTCCAAGAGTTCATCCATTCTTTGTCCATTTCGGAAGATGAGGAGGCTGAACTGCTCAACTTTGCGGCCAAGTACAAGAAGGAGGTACAACGAATTGATTTTCGGATCATGCGTACCCTAAAGGATAAGTCCATTATCATCAACCTGCTCAACCGGACTATCGAAGAGTTGCAGCTCCGCCAAAAAGAAATCGAAACAACCAACAAGGAACTACAGCACCAGAAGCAACTCGTTGAGGAACAGTCCGCTCAGCTTTCACAGCAGCTACAAATGCTCGAAAAATCATACGCAGAACTGGAGCAGTTCTCGTATATCGCATCTCACGACCTGAAAAGTCCCCTGCGCACCATTGCAAGCTATGCTGGACTGCTCAAACGGCGCTACACCGGCCAATTGGAGCCTGAAGCCATTGAATTCATTGATTATATCGTAAAGGGGGCCAGTCACATGAACGAAATCATCCGTGACCTGCTGGAGTATGCGGGGTTGAACAAAGAAGGCAACGTCGAACCAGTGGACTTCAACGAGATAACTCAGCTTGTGGTGCAGAACCTTACCGCGGAAATCAAGGAAAGCCAAGCGCAAATCATCATTCCCGAACTGCCCAAGCTTCAAGCCCATCGGACAGGCATCATGCAGTTGTTCCAAAATCTGATGGGCAATGCCATCAAGTTCAGGGGAGAACAGCAACCTGTCATCGAACTTTCGGTGCAAGAGCAGCCTATTTTTTGGCAGTTCACCGTCACCGACAATGGCCTCGGCCTTGATGAAAGCTTCCAACAAAAAGCCTTTCTCCCGTTTCAGCGTATTAGCCACCTCGACCGACCCGGCACGGGCATGGGGCTTGCCATCTGTAAGAAAATAGCCAAGCTGCACAAAGGCGATATTTGGTACAAGTCCGAAATTGGGAAAGGTACCAGTTTTTACTTTACCTTATCAAAGCTACTTAACGAAAACCAAGCCTGATCAGCCCATCCAAAAAAATAGCACTTCGCATTAGTTGCTTTGGTTTAAGAAAAGTCCTTACATTTGCATCCGCTTCTGAAGGAAGCCCGTCAAGCAAACCAGTTTGACAAAAAACAAAGCCGATGAAACCTTACAGCCTTGCAAGGCGTTAAAGGGTTTCTAAAACTTTGAAAACGGTCGGTTGGCCGAGTGGTTAGGCACAGCTCTGCAAAAGCTGCTACAGCGGTTCGAATCCGCTATCGACCTCGTAAAATGTAGCAAAGGCGTATGATTCTTGAATGAGTCATACGCCTTTTGATTTTGTCACCCCACCAACTTCCTCAATACCACCTCGTTCGCCCCCTTCGGCTCGGCCTTGCCCTTTGAGGCCCGCATCACCTCGCCCATGAAGAAGCCGATGAGGCCCTTCTTGCCCTTGCGGTATTCTTCCACCTTGTCGGGGTTGGCGGCCAGCACCTCGTCCACGATTTTTTCAAGGAAATCCGAGTCCGAACTTTGCAGCAGGTTCAGCTTTTGCGCCAACTCCAATGGCGGCGTATTGGGCGACTTCACTAATTCGGGGAAAATGCGCTGGTTGGCAATGGAGGCGCTCACTTGCCCCGTTTCGATGAGTTGGAGGTAGCCCGCCAACTGCTCCGCCGATACGGGGAAATCCGCAATCTCACGATTGGTCTCCGCCAGCCACGGGCTTATTTTATTGATAAATAGGTTGGCTACCGACTTGCCCCCCACTCCTAAAGGAGAGCAGGCTCGTGCCGTTTTTTCGAAAAACTCCGCCGTCTCCCGCTCCTGCGTCAGCAGCTTGGCGTCGTATTCCGATAGGCCGAACTCGTTGACGAACTTATTGTGCATCGCCTTCGGCAAAACGGGTAATTGCGCCAGCACCTCGTCCACCCATTGCTGCGTGAACACCACGGGCGGCAGGTCGGGGTCGGGAAAGTAGCGGTAGTCGTGGGCGCTCTCCTTGTCCCGCATGGGCGAGGTGGTGCCCGTCGCAGGGTTGAAGTTGAGGGTGGAGCGTGTGACGGCCTCGCCGTTTTCAATCAAGTCCACCTGCCGTTTCACCTCAAATTCAATGGCCTGCCTTGCAAAACGCATCGAGTTCATGTTCTTGATTTCGCAGCGTTCCCCGAAGCCCGTGTCGCCTTTTTTTCGGACGGAAACGTTCACGTCGCAGCGCATGGAGCCTTCCTGCATATTGCCGTCGCTGATGCCGAGGTAGCGGGCCAATTGACGCATGGCGGTCATAAAGGCATCCACCTCCTCGCCGCTGTGCAGGTCGGGCTCCGTCACGATTTCGAGCAGGGGCACGCCCGCCCGGTTCAGGTCAATCATCGAATGACTGGGGCTGAGGTCGTGGATGCTCTTCCCGGCGTCCTCCTCCATGTGGATATGGTGGAGGCGAACGGTTTTCCGATAACCTTCCATTTGCAGCTCCAGCGAGCCGCCCACGCACACGGGCAGGCGGTCTTGCGTGATCTGGTAGCCCTTGGGCAAATCGGTGTAGAAATAATTCTTCCGGTCGAAGCAGTTGCGCAGGTTGATGCGGCTGCCCAGCGCCAAGCCTAAGCGAACGGCGTATTCCACCTGCTTTTTGTTCAGGCGGGGCAATGTGCCGGGGTGACCCAAAGAAATGGCACTTACGTGCGTGTTTGGGTCGCCACCAAAACTGGCATCGTCGGCACAGAACGCCTTGCTCTGCGTGGCCAGTTGCAGGTGTATTTCGAGGCCGATGACGGGTTCGTAGGAATCGTATTTCATGGATGAAAAAGCAGGTTCTTTGACAAAAGAAGTTACCAAGAAGCAAAAATAGGGTTGTTGGTGGAACACCAGTAACCTTCTATTCCTACGGCGCTTTGGGGTCGAAGGTTCGGGTTCAAACCCAGCCCTTTCCCTTGCACCCCATGTCAGGCCATGATCAAACTGTGAGACATCTTTTTTACCGTGACTTCATACTATATTTAGAGCTATCCATTCAAGTTCTGTACTTGTATTCTATAAACAAGCTAGTGCTTCTTTGCAAACTGTTTCAAAACCGCTTACTTTGCATAAAAATAAACTTATGCCCGCTGATACTTTAATCAGACCAAGACTGGGAGAAGGAATCTACAGTGTGCCTGAGGCTGCTAAGATTTTGAATTTGCCACTATACAAGGTACGGCGACTATTGAAGCGATATTGGAATGAACGCTTTGGTAAAGGCAAAGATTTGTATTCTTGGGGTGAGGGTGGAGGAACTGCATTCAACTTTCTTACATTGATTGAGTTTTATGTTTTCTACCAATTGAAAGATGCCGGAGTGAAAACCAAGGAGATACTTGCCGCTCATGAGAGGCTTTCTAAAAGGTTAAAAACAAGCTTTCCATTTGCATCTACCACCCTCCTTACGGACGGAGGTAAAGTTCTTTTTGAAACAGAAGGTGGGGCAATAGTTGACGTTGATGAATCTTTTCAATTCAACCTCAAAGAGGTGATTAACCCATTCTGCAAAAAGATTGAATTCAATGGTGAAAGAATTGCTCGGCGCTTTTACCCACTTGGCAAGGAAAAGAACATTGTTGTTGACCCACACCACCAATTTGGTCAACCTACCATAGCAGGCACAAATATCTTACCTACCACTATATTTTCTTATTACAAGGGTGGAGAGCCAATTGATTTCATTTCCAATATCTTTGAAATATCCAAACAACAGGTATCTGATGCTGTGGAATATTGTAAAATAGCTGCTTGATGATAGTTTATATTGACGAAAATATGCCCCCTCAATTGGCAAGAGGATTGAACATACTTCAACAGCCATTAAACTTGAAGGAAAAAGTGGCGATTGAAGTGAAATCAATCAAAGACGAATTCGGACAAGGCGCGCAAGACGAAGATTGGATTCCTAAAGCTGGTAAAGAAAATGCTATAATAATAACACAAGACTATAGGATTCAAAGAGATAAAAATCAAAATGCGCTTTATCAAGAGCATGGGCTTGGAATTTTCTTTTTCAAGCCACCTTCCAATAATGGATTTAACTATTGGGAAATGGTAGAGCAAGTAGTCAAAAGATGGGAAACAGTAAAGAAATTGGCAATTAAGGAAAAAAGGCCTTTTGCATACCGCTGTTCCTCAAGGTCTGATTTCGATAAAATATAGGAATTCACACCCACGCCTTCCCCCGCACCCCCTCCAACAACTTCCTCGCCCCTGCCAGCGTCCGCACTCCGTCCCTAGCCATGATGAGGCTCCGCACTGATTTTTTCAATGTAATCTGCATCTGTTCCCCATGCTGGGAAAGGTACTGGAACACCTGTTGGAACATCTTGCTATCATAAAACGGCGACTGCGGGTTCTCCACGAAATAGCAGCGCAGCTTGCTGTCTTTCAAGATGACCCGCTCAAAGCCCAGTTCCCTCGCCATCCAGCGAAGGCGGAGGCCGTCGAAAAGCTCCTGCACGGGTTCTGGCACGGGGCCGAAGCGGTCACGCAGGTTCTCGCTGAAGGTCTCCAACTCGGCCTCTGACTGGATGTCGTCAATGGCCGTGTAGAGCAGCAGGCGCTCGCTGGTGCTGCTCACGTAGTCGGTCGGGATGTGCATTTCCACGTCTGTGTCCACGTTCACGTCCCGCACAAAGCCGCCTTTTTTCTCCAAATCTTCTTTGAAAACATCCTTGAAATCGGTCTCCTTCAGTTCCTGCACAGCCTCTTCGAGGATGCGCTGGAAGGTCTCGTAGCCAATGTCGGCGATGAAGCCGCTCTGCTCCGAGCCAAGCAGGTTGCCCGCCCCCCGGATGTCGAGGTCACGCATCGCAATCTCGAAGCCGGAGCCGAGGTCGTTGTGCTCCTCGATGGTCTTTAGGCGCTTGCGGGCATCGTGCGTGAGCACGGACATGGGCGGCGCAAACAGGTAGCAGAACGCCTTCTTGTTCGAGCGCCCGATGCGGCCCCGCAACTGGTGTAGGTCGCTGAGGCCGAACTCGTTGGCGGCGTTGATAATCATCGTGTTGGCGTTGGGGATGTCGAGACCCGTTTCGATGATGTTCGTGCAGACGAGCACGTCGTATTTTTTATCAATAAAATCCAGCAGCGTGCTTTCTAAATGGTCGCTCTCCATCTGTCCGTGCGCCGTGGCCACGTCCACATCGGGGCAGAGGCGCTTGATGAGGGCGGCCATATCGGGCAACGTTTTCACCCGGTTATGCACGAAAAACACCTGCCCGCCCCGGTGGACTTCCTTGTAAATGGCGTCCTTGATGAGCGTCTCGTGCAACACCCTGATTTCCGTGTGGATGGGTTGGCGGTTGGGCGGCGGCGTGCGGATGATGCTCAGGTCACGGGCAGCCATGAGCGAGAACTGGAGGGTGCGGGGAATTGGAGTCGCCGTCAGCGTCAGTGTGTCCACGTTCACCTTCAGGTTGCGCAGCTTTTCCTTGGCCGTCACGCCGAATTTTTGCTCCTCGTCAATGACCAACAGGCCGAGGTCTTTGAACTTTAAATCGGCACTTAGGAGGGCATGTGTGCCAATGAGAATGTCCACCTTCCCCGCCTTGGTATTTTCAAAAATCTCCTTTTTCTCCTTCGCCGACTTGAAGCGGTTGACGTACTCGATTTTGAGCTTGAATTGCGCAAGCCTGTCATTGAATGTCTTATAGTGCTGCAAAGCGAGGATGGTCGTGGGCACGAGGATGGCCACCTGTTTGCCATCGGTCACCGCCTTGAACGCCGCCCGGATGGCCACTTCCGTTTTCCCGAAACCCACGTCCCCACAGATGAGGCGGTCCATTGGGTAGGGTTTTTCCATGTCCTCTTTTACGTCAATGGTTGCCTTTTCCTGGTCGGGCGTGTCCTCGTAGATGAACGATGCTTCGAGTTCGGCTTGCAGGTAATTATCGGGCGGAAAGGCGTGGCCGGGCGAGGCTTTGCGCAGCGCATAGAGCTTGATAAGTTCCTTCGCAATGTCCTTGACCTTCTTCTTGGCATTGCGCTTCATCGTCTGCCAGGTGTCCGAGCCGAGTTTGTTGAGCACGGGCGGGGTGCCGTCCTTGCCTGTGTATTTCGATATTTTGTGCAACGAGTTGATGCCCACGTAGAGCACATCGTTGTTTTTGTAAAAAATGCGCACCGACTCCTGCGTATGGCCGTTGACCGTGATTTTTTCGAGGCCGCTGTACTTGCCCACCCCGTGGTCAATATGCACCACGAAGTCGCCGGGTTGCAGCTCCCGCAATAACTTGACGTTCAGCGCCTTATCTGCCGTGAAGCCCTGCCGCAGCTTGTAGTGGTGGTGCCGCTGGAAAACCTGGTGGTCGGTGTAGCAGGCGATTTTCAAATCCAAATCCACAAAGCCCTCGTGGATGGCCTTGATGACCGGCTCGAATTTCACCGAACCCACTGTCTCGGCCATGTCCTCGAAAATGGCATGGAACCGCTCTATCTGCTTGGGGTTGTCGGTGAAAATGAAGTTCTCGATACGCTCTTCGGTGTTGCTCCGCAAATTGTTGCCAAGCAGCTTAAAATCCTTGTTGAAGGAGGGTTGGGTCTTGGAATGGAAGGATTGAATGATTAGGTTCCCTTCGGGAATGACAATTAAGGATTGAAGGCTGGGGCCGAGGTTCACGAGTGGGAACTTGGCTACGTCTTCGACCACCTCGTGAGGGCGGATAAATGCCCTGTCTCGAAAGATTTCTCCCAGTTCGCTCTCGTCCATCAAAGGGAGGGTCTTCGCAAATTCCTCGGCTTTTTCAAAGCACAATTGCAGCTTTTCCTCCAGGGCATTCCAGTCTTTTATCCAAATGACCGTGTTGGGCGCCAGCACGTTGAGCAGCGAGACCTTCTGCGACTGGTTGAACTTAGTGTTGATGTTGGGTACGATGCTCACCCGCCCGATGTTCTGCACGGAAAGCTGCGTGAGCGGGTCGAAGGTGCGGATACTCTCCACGTCCTCGTCGAACAGTTCGATGCGGTAGGGGTAGTCGTTTCCGTAGCTGAAAATATCCACAATGGCGCCCCGGATACTGAACTGGCCGGGTTCATACACGAAATCCTCCCGTTTGAAGCCGTAGGTTACGAGCATTTCGATGGTGAAATCCACGTCCAGTTTCTGCCCCGGCTGTATTTCGATGCGGGTCTTTTCGAGTTCGGCTGGCGCAACGACTTTTTCAAACAGCGCCTCTGGGTACGTGACCAAAATCTCCGGGCTGCCCATCGGGGAGCTGATTTTATTGATGGCCTCGGTGCGTTCCAGCACGTTCGTGGTGTTCAGTTCTTCGAAATACATGGGCCGCTTGAACGAGTCGGGGAAGAAGCGCACGGGCCTTTTTTCCAGCAAGCCGCTCAGGTCGTTTTGCAGGTAAGCGGCCTCCTCCTTGTCAATGGCGATGAACAACTGCGGCCTTGGGTCGGCGAGGTAGGCGCCAGCGAGGACAAAAGCTTCCTGAGCACCAGCCAAGCCGTTGAGTTGGACGGTGGCGGGTGTCACCCCCTTTAGGGCGCTGGGGGGCGTGGACGATTGGCGGAGAGTTTCTACGATTTTTTGCGTTCTCCGGTCGTCACGGTAAAGGGCAAGGATGCGGTCGAGATTGCTCACGGGGCAAAGGTAGGAAATGGGGTAAATGCAGCGGGAAGAAAAGGATGGTGAGTATAAACTGACCTAACCCCCCGTACTTCCAAACCCCCCAGCCCCCCGTTCCGTCTCCGACAGCACGGCCACTTCCGCCCATTCGATTTGCTCGTATTTGGCAATGACCATCTGGGCGATGCGTTCGCCAGGCTCCACGGTCTGTGGCTGGTTGGAGAGGTTGACGAGGATGATTTTGATTTCGCCCCGGTAGTCGGAGTCAATGGTGCCGGGCGAGTTGACAAGGGTAAGCCCTTTTTTGATGGAAAGGCCGCTGCGGGGGCGCACCTGCGCCTCGTAGCCGTGCGGCAGCTCGATGAAAAGCCCAGTAGGCACAAGCGTGCGCTCCAAAGAGCTGAGGCTGATTGGCTCCGCAATATTCGCCCGAAGGTCGAGGCCAGCGCTGCCTGTGGTCTCGTATTGCGGCAGCGGGAAGGAGGATTGGTTGATGATTTTTACTTGCATGGAAGAAGTTTCGAGTTTTGAGTTACGAGTTTCGAGTAGCTGGCAGCTGGCAACTCGAAGCTCGAAACTATTCCACCACCGTCACCCGCAGCATGTTCGTCCGCAGCCGTTTCACGAGCGGCATGGATCCGATGTTGACCACCACATCGCCCGCTTGCACTTCCCCAGCGCTTTTCAGGATGGCGAGTGTGTCCTCAATCGTTTCGTCGGTGGTCGTGAACTTGTCATAGTAGTAGCCCTTCACGCCCCAGACGAGGTTCAGGGTGGCGAGTATGTGGATTTGGCCGGAGAAGATGCAAATTTTGCGCTTGGGCCTGCGGCTGCTGACCTTGAAGGCCGTGTAGCCGGACACGGTGACGCCCGTAATGACCTTTGCGTTTATGCGCTCGGCCACGTCCACGGCACTGTAGCAGACCACATCGCTGTGGAAGGTGGACGAGTTGGGCGATGGCTCAGGGAACCGCAATTGATAAAGGTCGTTGGTTTCTACTTCACGTATGATTCGGCCCATGGTCTCGATGGTTTCTACGGGGAATTTTCCCATGGCCGTTTCGCCTGAACACATAATGGCATCGCAACCGTCGAGTACGGCGTTGGCCACGTCCGTCACCTCTGGGCGGGTCGGGGTAGGGTTCTCCATCATAGACTCCATCATTTGCGTAGCAACGATGACGGGCCTGCTGCGCTTAATGCACTTGGCAATAATGTTTTTCTGGGTCATGGCCAGCCCTTCGATGGGTGTCTCGATGCCGAGGTCACCACGGGCTATCATGATGCCGTTGGAGTTTTTGATGATTTCATCAATATTCTCCAAGGCTTCTGGTTTTTCAATCTTTGAAATGACCTTGGCGGGGTGGCCCTTGGCGGAGATTCGCCGCCAAAGCTCGTCGAGGTCCTGTGCGCTGCGCACGAAGGAGAGCGCAATCCAGTTGACAGGCTGCGTGAGGATGAAGTCGAGGTCACGGATGTCCTTCTCGGTGAGGGCGGGCAGCTTGACCTTGGTGTTGGGCAGGTTCACGCCCTTGTTGGAGCGGATGGGGCCGCCGTGGGTCACTTCGAGCTTTACGGTGTCCTTTCTATTGGTTTCGAGCACTTTGAGGCGGATTTTGCCGTCGTCCACGAGGATGGTCTCGCCGGGGTTTACGTCCTCGGCGAGGGCTTGGTAGCTCATGTAGATGGCCTCCTTGGTGCCTTCGCAGGGTGTGTTCACAAAAGTAATGACGTCACCTTGCGCCAACATCAGTGGCTCATCCTTGATGGTGCCGACCCTCAGCTTGGGGCCTTGTAGGTCGGCGAGGATGCCGACATGAGTGCCAAGTTCCTCGTTCACCCGTCTGATATAGTTGATGACTTCTTTGTGGGCCTCGTGCTTTCCATGGGAAAAGTTCAAGCGGAAAATGTCCACGCCTGCGATGGCCAGTTTCCGCAGCATTTCGTAGTTGCTGCTGGCCGGGCCAACGGTGGCCACTATTTTAGTGCTATTCTTGTCCTTGCTCATCATAGGTTAATGTACTTAAGCATCCGCTTCCGACATTGCAAAAATGCTGATTAACTGCCTAATTCACTTGTTTTTTTATTACAAATGAACCGTCCTTGCTCCAAAGCGCAAACTTCGGATGGGGACTAAGTGTATTTTTGACAAATTACTTTGGCCGTCAAAAGTACATTGTGGTTTGAACTTGTCAAACCTTCGGGCGTTTTTTCCCGATAAATCAAAACGCCAAGAATTTCTCACCTGCCAAAAATTATTTTTCCAAGTCGGCGGGTTTGCCTTTCTTTGCAGCGAATTTTTAAACCCTTTTTGGAGATAAGGGCTAGGCTACACAGGTACGGGGCATGGTCTAATGCTCAATAAACCAAGCCCAGTGCCCTAACTTCAATTAGATTTTACAATTTAAACAGCGTTTGATATGTCTGACATTGCAAGCCGTGTTAAAAAACTCATCGTAGAAAAATTGGGTGTTGAAGAAAATGAAGTAGTCCCTGAGGCTAGCTTCACCAATGACCTCGGTGCCGACTCGCTCGATACCGTTGAACTTATCATGGAATTAGAGAAGGAGTTCGATATCTCTATTCCAGATGATCAAGCCGAAAAGATTTCTACCGTAGGTGAGGCCATCGATTATATCGAGAAAAACCCGTCGAAGAATTAAGGCGGCCAATCCGAATCATTTTATTAGTTGAAGCCAAAAACGCTGATTATGGCGTTTTTGGTTTTTCTTACCTTTATTCACCACCCACGCAGTAGGTTCGGCAGTCACTTTTTATTGCCTAGTTCACTCCTCTGCCGCCTGCCTCGGCGTTTTGAAACTAAACCAAGTTGTGGGTACATGCCATACGCAAGCTGCGTTGTGGGCATTAGCGTAAATCCGCAACTCGAATTAAAACTAACCACTTAGCAGGGGGTGTGGGGAAAATTGGAAAAATTCCCAAAGGACACCCAGAATTTGTGGGAGGAGAAAGGAATTTCATTTTTTTCTCACCTACCATCCCTCCTAAATGGCATCATTAAAACTAAATTATGAGAAGGGTAGTCATCACTGGTATCGGCGCACTGACCCCCATTGGCAACAATATCCAAGAATATCTTGAGGGCTTGAAAAATGGTGTCAGCGGTGCTGGCCCCATCACCCGCTTCGACACCACGCACTTCAAGACGCAGTTTGCCTGCGAGGTCAAAAACTTCAATCCTGAGGAGTTCTTGGACAAAAAAGAGGTTCGCAAACTCGACAATTTCACCATCTATGCCATGGTTGCCGCCGACGAGGCCATCGCCCATGCGGGCCTTGACCCCGAAAAGCTCGACTGCGACCGGGTGGGCGTTATTATCTCCTCAGGCATCGGCGGCATGGCCACACTGGAAAAAGAGGTGGAGGAATTCATCACCGGCAACGGCATTCCCCGCTACAACCCCTTCCTCATCCCAAAGATGATCATTGACATTGCCTCTGGGCATGTCTCCATGAAATACGGCTTCCGTGGCATCAACTACTCCACCGTATCGGCTTGCGCTTCGTCTTCGCACGGCGTCATGGTGGCTTTCGACAGCATCCGCATTGGTCGGAACGATGTGATAATAGCAGGTGGTGCAGAGGCAACCATCATCAAAGTGGCCGTTGGCGGCTTCGGGGCCATGAAGGCACTCTCCACCCGCAACGACGACCCCGCCACGGCGTCCCGCCCGTTTGACCTCGACCGGGACGGCTTCGTGCTCGGCGAAGGTGCTGGCATGCTCGTGCTCGAAGAACTGGAGCACGCCAAACGCCGTGGTGCCAACATCATCTGCGAGTTGGTCGGTGCTGGCGCAACAGCCGATGCACACCACATCACTGCCCCACACCCCGAGGGCCTTGGCGCCGCCAACGTGATGAAGGCCGCCCTTGCCGATGCCAACATGAACGCCGATGAGATTGACTACATCAACGTACACGGCACCTCCACCCCGCTCGGCGATGTGGCCGAGGTGAAGGCCATCCAGAAAGTGTTCGGTGACAATATTTTCAAGCTGAATGTCAGCTCCACCAAGTCCATGACGGGCCACCTGCTCGGTGCCGCCGGAGCCATAGAGGCCATTGCCGGGATTCTGGCCATCCAGCACCAGTTCATACCGCCTACCATTAACCACTTCACCGACGACCCGGAACTCGACACCCGCATCAACCTGACCTTCAACGAGGCACAGGAGCGGGAAGTGAGGGCCATCCTCAGCAATACCTTTGGCTTCGGCGGGCACAATGGGTCGTTGATTTTTAGGAGGTTTGAGTGATTGGTGATTCGTGACTGGTGAATGGAGATGCCCTACGAATCACTAATCACCAGTCACGAATCACTAATACACCCCCACCTCGCTGATACACAGCGGCGCCCTTCCTTCAAATTCGATTTTGATTTTCTCTGCCTCCATTTTTGTGAAGCGTAAAATGCGTTTGTAACCTATCGTGGAGCCTTCCCCATTGGGGCTAACCGCAATGGGCTTCCATTGTCCATTTTGCTGCGCAAAGACCTTGAAGGACGTGACCCGCTGGCCCAGCCGGATTTGCTCTTGCAAAACAAGGCGGCTGATGGACTTTTTCCCACCTAAATCAATTTCCAAACTGGCCGATTTCATGCCGTCCTTTGTGGCCCAATAGGTGTCTGGGTTGCCGTCCACCGCATTTTTCGCCTCAAAGCCATTGCCCCGTTCATTGCTTGCACTGGCTTTGTTGGGTTCCCCTTTGGGGCCTTTGGCAAAATTGGTGGCAAAGTCTTTTTCCAGCACCTTTTTCAGTTCCATCAAACGGGCAGCATCGTTCTCGTGTACGAGGCCACGAGTGTCCACGGGTAGGTTGAGCAGCAGCAGGCCATTGCGGCCCACGGAATTGTAATAGATATTGGTGAGTTTTTCGAGCGAATGGACTTTGTCGTCCTGTTCGGGGTGGTAGTACCAACCAGGCCGGATGCTCACGTCGCACTCGGCTGGAACCCAAGCGTAGCCGTCGGCATGACCGGTGGTGAGTTCCTTGTAGTTGGGAGAACCGGGGTAAAACTCTTTCAGGCGCAGGGTGCTCCAGTTCGTTTCATTCGCAAAGCCTTCCTCGTTGCCGACCCAGCGGCAGCCTGGCCCGGCGTCGCTGAAAATGATGGTGTTGGGCTGTAGTTCATAGACCAGCTTGTGCGTGGTTGGCCAGTCGTAGTAGTTTTGGCGGTCAACTTCCCTTTTTTCATTGGCACCGCCATAGTAGCCATCGCCGCCGTTTGCCCCATCGAACCAGACCTCGAAGATGGGGCCGTAATTGGTCAGTAGTTCCCGCAACTGGTTTCTGAAATAAGTCAAGTATTCCGGCTTCCCGTAGGCCGGGTGGTTGCGGTCCCAAGGCGAGAGATAGACGCCGAACTTGAGGCCGTACTCCTTGCAGGCGTCGGAAAGCTCCCGCACCACGTCGCCCTTGCCGTTCTTCCAAGGCGAGTTTTTCACGGAGTGCTCCGTGTACTTGCTGGGCCAGAGGCAGAATCCGTCGTGGTGCTTGGCCGTGAGTATGATGCCCTTCATGCCCGCTTCCTTGCACACCCTTGCCCATTGGCGGCAGTCGAGCGCCGTGGGGTTGAAGGTGGTGGGCGACTCGCTGCCCATGCCCCATTCGATGTTCGTGAAGGTGTTCATGTTGAAATGCACGAAGGCGGTGTACTCCAGCCGCTGCCAGTCGAGTTGGGCCTTGGTCGGCACGGGGCCGAAGGGGGCTGGTTCATTGGGCAAGGAAGTGACGGCGGGCTTTTTTGCGCAAGCGAAGAAAAGGAAGGGGAGCAGGGCAAGCAGGTATTTCATAAAGGTTTGTTTTGATGAAAGATAACCTGCCAAAGGTAGGAAATGGAAATTGGAGAAGCTTACCGACTTGAGTTTTTGCGGAACATCATTAATCCAAAATCACCGCCCCCGTATTGTTCGTCTTGTCGCATTCGAGCTTGAACTGGTCGGAGTCGAGCGAAAGGATGAGGCTTTTCATATAGCGGGTCTTCTTGCGCACGTCCACCTTGATGCGGCTGGTAAAGGTGCCGCCGGGCAATAACTCGCCTGAGTGGGAGGCATCTGGCTTAAGGGTTTGTTCTCCTGCTGGCAATGCGCCCCGTGAGAGTGTCGGTACGCCGGAGATGAACGATTTTAGTAGCACCCGCTCGGTCTGTTTGCTGTCTTTGCTGTAAAGATGGAACGGCCCAAAACCCTTGTTTGCGATGGTGAATTCGATGGTGGCCGTCTTGTCGTTCTGCTCAATGATGCGCAGGCGCTGGAAATAAATATCTGGGCAGTCCTCGGCGATACCAGGGGGGACTGCGGCGGTGGGTGAAGCGTCTTCCTCGCCGCCCTTTCCAACGAGCACGGCAGATCCTTGGTTTTCAGGGGCTTTGGGTTTTTCGCCGGCCTTGGTTTCGAAGCCTTCTGCAGCGGGTGGCGTCGAAGCTTCCTGCTTTTGGGCAATAATGACGGGCACCTTCAGTTCCTTGCCCTGTACCGATTTGCCGACGCCCAGTTTGAATGCTTCCTCGAAAAGGGCCTGCTGGATATTTGGCCGGAGGCCGCCCAGTTTATTGCTGAAAATGCTTTGGTCGAAGATGAACTGCACCCAATGCTCGGTACCTTTTTTTGAAAAATCCACGTCCACCCGGCCTGAGTTCACGATGTTGAAGCGGAGCTTCACCCAATCATCATTGCGCTTGAGCACTTCAAAACTGCTCAGTTCGAGGCGGTAGCCACGGTATTTGACGGAGTCGCCTTCGGGGTAAGGATTGAAGGATTGAAGGGCTGAAGGATTGAAGGTTTGGGGGGGCGTAGCTGTTGGGGAAAATGACAGACCTGCGAGGCTAACCGTGATGGCGAGCACCCAAAAAAAACAATTGGCAGGTCTTAGATGGAATGACATGGTCGTTTAACGTGCTTTGCGAAGCCTTTATGAGTGGGCGGATGCGATTTTTTCATATAAAATTCTTGCCACCCTTTGAATGACTGCACCAAAATAAGGCCAACCTTTAATTTTAAGGGATTAGGTGTTGTCAAGGTGCCGTTTCGTCTTCATCCAGGACCGCTACGGGGCGGTTGATGCTCTCTTGCAAAGAGATGAAGGTCTCGGTGCGCTGTATGCCCGAAATCTTCTGGATTTTGTCGTGCAGCACATCCCGCAGGTGGTTGGTGTCACGGCAGTATATCTTGGCGAAAATGCTGTATAGGCCCGTCGTATAGTAGGCTTCCACCACTTCCGGTATGTTCTTCAGTTGCTCCGCAACATCGTCGTAAAGCGAGCTTTTGTCAAGGTAAATGCCAAGAAATGCGCAGATATCATAGCCTAATTTCTCATGGTCAATGATGAGGTGGGCACCCTGAACGATACCCATGTCACGCAGTTTTTTCATACGCACATGTACCGTGCCGCCAGAGACGTACCCGATTTTCTTCGCAACGTCCGTGTAGGCTTGCTCGGCATCGGTCATCAGCATGGAAAGTATGAGCTTATCGGTTTTGTCAATTCCGTTCATGTTGGTAAGTAAAAAGTACAAAGTAAAAAGTAAAAAGTAAAAAGTTGAGCGGCGAGGTGACTTTGCCGTTTCAAATTTTTCAACAAAAATGCTATTCTATGCTGTAATCTTCAAAAACTGAAGCGGAATTGTTCATTGGCTTGCCAATTTTTCAATTTTATTGCCCTTGATTTGACCAGCAGTCAGGCGGTGACATCAAGTCACCGCCTGACTTTGGCTGCCGAAACCCTCCAAAAGGTGCAAGCGAATCACGAATCACCAATCACGAGTCACCAATCACCAATCACCACCTCAAATCCTCGTCTACTTCCTCGGAGCATTGGTTGCCGTACTGTTTTTTGGTGGCGAGGCGTTGGCGTTGGCGCTCCATGACGAGTTTGGCAAGGGCCACATTGGCAGGGTCGGGATTGCCGGGTGAAAGGGCATCGAGGATTTTATGCTCCAGCACGTCGTTGCGGTAGAGCAGGCTCATTAGGTACTCCATATTGTGCTCTATCATCCATGAAATGCGGTCGCAGAGCAGTTGGAAAAGCTCTTCTTCCGACGGGGCATCCGCTTCAGGCGATAAAAGCTCGAATTCCTTGATAATCAATTGATTGGTGCTGTCGTCGGGTAAGCTCATCCTTTATTTTTTTAACTATTAAGCAGTTTCCCCTACGCATAAATGCGGGTAAACGCCAAAATTTCCTCCACGTAGTTGCGGTTGTTCGAGAGCCGGGGCACTTTGTGCTGGCCGCCGTATTTGCCCTTGGTTTTCAGCCAATGGTTGAACGTGCCTTTGGGCACTGTGTGCAGCCGTAGGCGGTCGAGGGCCATGGAGTTGTACCGTTTCTGCTCGTAGTTGGAGTTCACTTTTTGGAGGTTCACGTCAAGGCGCTCGGCAAAAGTGTCGAGGCAAGGCGGGGCTTTTTCAAACTCCACAATCCACTCGTGGCCTCCTTTTTTGTCTTGCTCGAAATAGACGGGTGCCATCGTGTAGTCGCTCATGATGGCGTCCAGTTCCTGGCAGGTGAGCGTGATGGCCCGGTCGGTATTCGAGAGGATGACGTCTTCGCCGAAGGCATTCACGTAGAGGCTCGTTCGCCCGCTGACCTTTATTTTATAGGGACTCAAGGAAGTGAACTGCACCGTATCGCCGATGACGTAGCGCCAAAGCCCGGCATTGGTCGTGATGACGAGGGCGTAGTCTTGGCCCAGTTCCACTTCTTGCAAGGGTATCGCCCGTGGGCTTTCGGCGCCCCACTCCGATTTCGGCAGGAACTCGAAATAGACGGCGCTGTCGAGCATGAGCAACATGGCGCTGTCCTGTAGGTCATTTTGGATGGAGAAATAGCCCTCCGAGGCGTTGTATATCTCTTGATACCAGAATTTTTTGGAACCAAAATAATGGTCGAACTGCTTGCGGTGCGGCTCGAAATTGACGCCGCCATGGATGTACGTTTCAAGGTTCGGCCAAACGTCGAAGATGCAGGATTTGCCGGAGACTTCCAGCACTTTTTGCAGGAAGATGTTCGTCCAAGTGGGTACGCCACCTATCATCGAGATGTCCTCTTCTTGCAGCATGTCGGCCATGACGCCGATTTTTTCCTCCCAATTGCGCATGGTGGCAATCTCCGGCCCCGGTACGTAGAAAAGGCGGCCCACGAGCGGCATTTGGCGCAGCAGCAAGGCAGATATATCGCCAATGGTGACGGCGGGGTAATTCTCATCGGGGTAATAGGTGCCGCCCATTACAATGTTCTTGTAGGCAAAAACATTGCTTTCCGGGTTGTTGTCGTAGAGGAAGGCAAGGGTGTCCCAGCCGCCTTTCACGTGGTTGTCCATCAGGCTCTCCTCGGTCACGGGCAGGTACTTGCTCACGGCCCCGGTGGTGCCGCTCGACTTGGCGAACCACTCCACGAAGCCAGCGCAGAGCACGTCCGTCTCGCCCCGCATCATGCGCTCGATGAAGGGTTTCAGGCTGAGGTAGGTCTGCACGGGCACGTTTTGGGCAAAGTCGGCGGGGGAATTGATGCGGGGGAAATTGTGCATCCGGCCCCAAGAGGTGTCGGCATGGGCCTGCACCAGTTCCATCAACACCCGGTGCTGGGTCTCGTGCGGCGAGGCCATGAAGCGGCGATTGGCCTCCATGCGGTGCTCCAAATATTTCGAGAATAGTTTGTTGACAAGAGTCCTCATGGTTTGTTCATCAACTTTTGAAATCCTTTCTACCTTTGGAGTTTCACGGGAGCATTCTTACAACGGGAATGGCTTGGGGCGAAAATAAGAGATGTTCTGAATTGTTTTCAACAAAAGGGGCATGTAATCAATCATTTAACTCAATACATTGATAGGATTTATAAGTGTTGAAACGTTTTTGCAGGCCGTTCTGGCGCTGATCATGCTTAGTGTGGGCCTGTCATTAACTACCAAGGACTTCCAATACATCGTTCAGAACCCACGCATCACCATCATTGGGTTGTTCCTGAAAATGATCGTGTTCCCGTTCATAGGGGTGACTATCGCCAACCTGTTGGGGCTTTCCGTCACTTTTCAGTTGGGTATTTTCATCCTGCTGATTTGCCCCGGCGGCACCACTTCCAACCTCATCACCTATTGGTTTTCAGGCAATATACCCCTCACCATCGCCCTCACGACCATCGCCAGTTTCATCTCGGTGCTCACGGTACCTGTTTTCACCAATTGGGCGCATCGGTATTACTTCGGCGACAGCGTCATCGTTGAGCTGCCCGTTTGGGACACCGTCACCAATATCTTCATCGTGATGATACTGCCCGTGCTGGTGGGCATGGCGCTGCGTTGGCGCTACGAAAAGCCGGCCATCGTAGCAGAGAATGTGCTGAAGTATGTATCAGTCGTGCTGCTGGCCATCGTTTACCTGATAAAATTCTTTGCCAGCAAGGAGCAGGGCGGCACGGAAATCAGCGGGGAAGAGTTCAAGACGCTGCTGCCCGTGCTGCTCGTCATTAATGCCACGGCGCTGCTTTTTGGCTTTTTGGCTTCCAAATTATTTAGGATAAACACGCAGGACAGCATGACCATCGGTATCGAGGTAGGCCTGGAGAACGTGAGCCTTGCCATCGTAGTGGGCAGTGTGCTGCTGCAAAACGAAGACCTCGTGAAGCCTGGCCTCATCTACGCCATGTTCTCGTTCTGGACGGTGATGGGGTTTGCGGTGTTGGTGAAGAAATTGTTTCATGGGAAAAACTGGACATAATCATTTTCCGCCGTAAATTTCCCCTCCGAATAAGCAAACTACTATGAAAGAAGACCTCCTACACTTCCTGTGGCGCACCCGCCGCTTCGAGCTGACGGGGCTGCGCACCACCGAGGGCGAGCCGCTCGAAATCCTCAGCCCCGGCAACCACAATACCCACGCTGGCCCCGACTTCCTCGACGCCCGGCTGCGCATCGGCGGCACCACTTGGGCGGGCAACGTGGAGATGCACCTCACCGCCAGCGAATGGCTGCGCCACGGCCACCAAGCCGACGCTGCCTACGGCAACGTCATCCTGCACGTTGTCATGGAAGAAGACCAGCCTGTGCTGCGCAACGACGGCTCCCGCATCCCCTGCCTCGAAATGCGCAACCTCGTGCCGCCGGGCATCGCCGCCACCTACCAACGGCTGCTGCACAACGAGCACTGGATTCCCTGCCACAACCTCTTCCACACCGTGCCCCCGATGACCCGTACGCTCTGGCTCGACCGGATGCTGGTGGAGCGTTTGGAACAAAAAACCACCATAATAAAGGAAGCATTGGAGCGCAATAACGGCGATTGGGAAGAGACGTTCTACCAAATCCTCGCTCGCAATTTTGGCCTGAAGGTGAACGCCGAACCCTTTGAAATGCTGGCCCGCTCGCTGCCGCAGCGCATACTCGCCCGTCACAAGGACAACCCGCTGCAACTCGAAGCCCTGCTCTTCGGCCAGTCCGGCCTGTTGCCAGATGCGACGGATGAGGAGTACCCCCTTGCCCTCAAAAAAGAATACGATTTCCTTCGGAAAAAATACAACCTGACGCCCCTGGAGGCCGTGCAGTGGCGGTTCCTGCGGCTGCACCCCGGCAATTTCCCGACCATCCGGCTGGCGGAGTTCGCCCGGCTCACGGCGCAGTCGGCGCACCTGTTCAGCCGCATCCTGGAGGTGGAAGACCAGGCGGACATCGAGGCGCTTTTCAAGGTAAAACTCGACGGCTACTGGCTCACGCACTATACCTTCGGCAACGAATCGCCCCAAAAAAACAAATCGCTCGGCAAGGAGGCCATCCGGCTTTTGACCATCAATACCATCGTACCGTTCCTGTTCCTTTATGGAAAAATGCGGGGGGAAGAAGCCCACAAGGACAAGGCGCTGCACCTGCTCGAAGCCCTGCCCCCAGAGCGCAACGCCATCATCGAAGGCTGGCAGCGGCTGGGCGTGGAGCCACCCTCGGCTTACCAAACGCAGGGGCTTTTGCAGTTGAAAAACGTATATTGCGATGCGAAACGGTGCTTGGCGTGCGGGATTGGGGCGGGGATATTGAAGTGAGGGATGAAATGCCCCCGTAAAATTTTGAGTGTTCAAGCCAAAGTTTTAGGTCGTAGGACGTAAAACTTTAGGTTATTTTGCTAAAATTTTACGTTGACCAACCTAAAATTTTAGGTCATTTCATCAAAGTTTTAGGTTGGTGAAGTGGTCTTTTTACGCTGTTTTTTCAAATTGATGCATTTTATTTAATTGATAATCAAATAGTTGCAAAAGAAGAGGGCTTTTCGACCATTTCCGGTCGAAAAGCCCCTGTTGAGATTCCGGGCTTAAAGCCCATTTATGGCAAAATATGCGTGCGGTCTATCCTTCCCCTTTCCGCTGGCCAAGCAGCAGCATGATTTGCTCGTGCTGCATGGCTATTTGCTCGTTCAGCCGGACATTCTGCTTCTCAAGGCTGGCTACCAGCTCCTTCCAAGGTGCGACCGCCATATCAACGATTTTGTGTACGTCTTCGCAGGTATAGATGGTAGCGTGGTTTGACCCTGCCACATTTAGGTTGCCAGTATGGTTATTGATAAAATTGACGATTTTTCCTTCATCATAAGCCTCAATGGCCTCCGCGGTCGTGCCGATGATTTCGGCAACCTTGTCGAGCATCTCGTCAGATATTTCCACCTTCCCCGCCTCCCATGCGCTGTACGAGTTCTGGTTGATGCCCAGCCCTCGTGCCACTTCGATTTGTTTTTTTCCCATCAATTCCCGCATTTTTTGGACTTTGAACCCACGCTGTTTGTTCATATAAAAATTTTTATTAACGATAAAAAAGCAAAGATAAACGATATTTTATGACCTGTCCTGAAATAAGTTGCCCTGAAAAAGTAACTTAAAACATGTCAAGTCATCAAAAATCTAAATTGGAAATCCGCCAAAGGCGTATCTTTAGTGAAGAGTTCAAGCGTCAGAAA
>JALHQW010000067.1 GCA_022841745.1 Saprospiraceae bacterium
GCTACTGCATCATCCGGTCTATCATTGATACAGCTATCAAGAATGGGCAATCAGTATTTAACGTACTGACAGCTATGGCAATGATGCCTAACCCAGAGAAGGCGGCTGTATAGTTACGATTTATCTTTTAACCATTAAAAATTTAAACATGCTCCGTAAAATCTTATTTGCACTGCCACTCATGGCCCTACAACTCTCCGGGCTTCATGCTCAAACCGAAAAAGGGACATTTATCGTCGGCCTAAACGCAAGTCCAAAAATCCTCAATCATATGGACAAGGACAACAACCGGATGGAGTTTCACTGGGAGTTGCAAGGTGGTAACTTCGTGAAAAAAAAATGGCTACTTGGAGGCGAACTCAGCTACACCCGATTTCGGAGCAAAAGCGAAGGAGTAATCAACCATGAATCCGACACTTATCGTTTCGGCGCTTTTACAAAAAAGTATTTTGACATCGGAAAAACTAAATGGAAGCCATTTGTCGGTTTAAGTGGTGGCTATGCCTATAAATCTAAAAATGAAGACAACCCAATATATGGTGAAAATGATTTTAAAAAAGGTGGGCTCTATGCGAATGCGGAAATTGGCGTAGCCTATTTCATTAAAAACCGAACCAGCCTGCATATATCCAATTATATGCTTTATGACTTTATGGGAGATAAAAGCAATGTTTCAATCGCATTGCTAAAATTCGGGATAACCCATAAATTCGCACAAAAATAGCATTATTGACTCCACTGTGTCGGCTCCCTATCCCACCGGTGCTTTTTCAGTTCAAACAAGGTATCGTATTTCAGCCCAATCCCATCGCTGCAACCGATATTGGATTCCACATTGCGTACCTTCCGCATACCCGGTATCGTCGTCGCCACATCGTGGTTGCTCAGGATGAAACGGATGGCCATTTCCGCCATCGTCATGCGGGGCGGCACGTAGGAGCGAAGCGCCTCGGCCCTGTCCACGGCGGGATGCAGGTTTTCCGGCACGAAGTAGGTAGCCCTCCAATCGTCGGGTGGAAAGGTCATGTCCTTGGTCATGTTCCCGGTCAGGGTGCCCTCATCGAAGGGCACACGGGCAATGACGCCCACGTTCAGTTCCCGGCAAAGGGGGAAGAGTTTATCCTCTGGGTTCTGGTCGAAGATATTATAGATGACCTGCACCGTGTCAATCAGCCCAGTGCGCAGGGTTTCGAGGCTGTTATCCGGCTCCCAACGGTTGATGCTGATGCCCCAGTGCGCTACCTTGCCTGCTTTTGTTACCTTCGAAATGGCCGCCTTCCACTCATCCCGCTCGTGCCACGAATCGTTCCAGACGTGGAACTGCATCAGGTCAATTTGTTCGACGCCAAGGTTTTGAAGGCTGCGGTTGACATACTCCTCGATATAATCAGAGGGGAAAACCTCCTCTACCGTGAAGGCTGGGCGGCTCGGCCAGACCCGATTTTTCGGTGGAATTTTCGTGGCTATATAAAGTCGCTTGTCAGCGTGTTTGCGGAGCAAATCGCCTGCAATTCGCTCGCTAATGCCATCGGCATAAGCCCAAGCGGTGTCGAAGAAATTGCAGCCAAGTTCCACCGAGCGGTCCAGTGCCCGCTGTACTTCAGCTGCGTCAGTGTCCTTCCAACTGGCAAGGCCCCACATGCCGTAGCCGATTTCCGAGATTTGGTAGCCTGTGCGGCCAAGGGTGCGGTATTTCATTTTTAAGGATTGAAGGATTGAGGGATTGAAGGATTGAAGGATTAAGGCTCCACTTCAATCCTTCAATCCTTCAATCCTTATATTAGAAAGAATATCTGCCGCAAAAATGGAAAGATTTCGGAACTGCAACAATTTATCCTTGGCTAATGGATCTGCTCATCAGAAGTCAGGCGGTGACTTGAAGTCACCGCCTGACTTGGGCAGCTTTCAAACTTAATCGCAAAATACAAAAACTTAACGCAAAATGACAAATGGATCGGGTCAATTCAGCATTCATGTCTCGAATTCAATAATTTTCGGAAACCCTGGTTTCAAAGGTTTGCTTGAGTACCTCCAACAATCGGTTATCCTGCTTGAAAAACTGTTTGGGGGTCATTCCAGTAAAAGCCCTGAAATTATGTACCAAATGAGCTTGGTCAAAAAAGCCACTGTTGTAGCCCAATTCCGTCAAGGATGGGGATGGCTTTTGACCCTGCAAATAAACCAAACTATTGAACCTCAATATATTGGCCAAAATCTTTGGACTTAGCCCAACGGCTTCCTGAAATCGTTTTTCAAGGGAGCTTTTGCTGACGCAAAGTTGTTCGAGCAGGCTTGAGATGCGGATATTGCCTTCATTCCTGACGATGATTTGCATGGCATTTTTGACAAGTTCGTCAGGTGGTGCGGCATCTTTAAGTCGCTCCAGTAGGAAGGCTTCAAGGCACCTTATGCGTTCTTGAAAATCCGCAGCCTCCCACAGTCGCTCCCCAAGTCCCATTATGTACTCGTTCAATTCAAGTCCATGTATTATAAATGGGGGTGAAAGATCCGACATAGATACCCGAAAGAATGGCGCCATTCCATACGGTTTGAACCTTGCGCCCATGACCCTGATTGGTGCGGCTTGGGAGATGAGCACACTTTCCCTTCCTTGGTGAGGTAAGGTGCAGCGTCCATATCGCTTAGTTTCGGTAGGATTGCTGCATATTGCCCTTGTGTATTCGGGCCCAAAATTGAAAACGAGCGAGGCAGAACCATCCGGCAAGAACAGTTCCTTTTCCAAAGTATGGTCAGTGCTAAGTATCCAATAGCATTCAAAATAATCCCTGAGTGCAACACAGGGAATTACCTCTTCATAAAATATCATAACAGTCGGGATTTCCAGGAATCCCTCGGCTCGAACGGTGCAGAGATAGGGCTAATGGACAATAAGAAATTGTAAAAAAGACGAAAGTTCAATAATTAATGCCAATTTGTCGCATAATTCGCAAACCAAGGCCCCAAAAATTTCAGCCTCCACCATTAAACAGCAAGGCTTCTAAAAATTTCCTCTTTTTTACAATTTTCGGCAACCCAACAGCACAACCTTTGCCTCGTTGCTTGGAAAGTCCTGCAACATTGGCATGCCTTAAAGGGCATGCAGGAATAAAAAGATTTTTTTTTATACTAATTCATTTTTTAGTTGTCGCGGGTAACTGCGGCAACCCTTAGCACCTCAGCCACGTTCGGAGGATACCGAGCGCTACTAAGCCGAGCGAAATTGAAAAAAAATTACCTGCCTTGTGAGCAGCCTTTTGAAACAAGCAATGTCTGTGTATAAAGAAATCACTTTTAGTTTGGGCTTATCCCAACCAAAATGGACGGCAAATGACCGTCTATGTTTTTAGGAAATTCACCGACTGTCATCCTTCAACCCATTTGGGAAAAGGAAACTAAAACTTAGCGATGCTGGTGTTGGCATAGCATAGAATGTATATGCTATGCTGGATTTAACTATTAAATGAATCACTCGGCTTGACATAAAAATCACCAGCGCTTTTTAAGTTTTCAACCATATGCCGAAGATGGGTTACCTGTCGGGGATTCCAATTTTTGCTATTAAGGAACGTGCTTTCCAACGATTGGTCGTTGGCATTGCCATACTGGCTTATGGTCAAACTGTTGGAATGCACGTTCCATTCTCCGCCTTTTTTCTTTCAACCAAGCCTATATTGACCTAAAAAGGTCATATAACAACATTCAAAGGTCATTCTCATGCCAACGGCATTGGTATTGGGCGGCTATGCCGTAACCAAATGCCAAGGCCGTTTAATGGCATATTTTCTTACTAATTCAAATTTTGACGTATGAAAAAAACGCTTCTAATGCTATTGATGGCGATTGGTTGCATCGCTTTGGTGCAGGCGCAACGAACCATCAAGGGCAATGTCACAGACAGTGGAGGTGAACCGCTGATTGGAGCCAGTGTATTGCTCAAAGGCACAGCAACTGGAACCGTAACCGATGTGGACGGAAGTTTTGAGCTGAGTGTTCCTTCTGGTGAAGGCAATACGCTCGAAATCAGTTTCACTGGATACACAACACAGGAAATCCCCATTGGGGTCTCTAATTCCTTGACCGTGGCACTCGAAGAGTCCTCTCAATTGCTGAGCGAGGTCATGGTGACCGCCTTGGGCTTTGAGACCAAGCGCTCAAAAGTCGGGGTTGCTTCGTCAACGGTGGATGGCGGGGCACTGAGTCGTTCTGGCGAGGTGGGCCTTTTGAACAGCCTTGCAGGGAAGTCAGCGGGGCTGCAGGTAATCTCTTCGAGTGGTGAACCAGGGGCTGGTGCCAGTATCCGCATCCGGGGTGCTACGAGCATAACCGGCAGCGTGCAACCGCTCATCGTGGTGGATGGCGTTCCTATTTACAATGACAGCTATTATGGCCAAGGATTCGGCGGGGAAGTAACCACTAGTGGTGGCAGCCTCGGTTCTGGTGGTGGCGTCACCCAACAGAGCCGCCTGAACGACCTCAACCCAGAGGACATCGAGAGCGTGGAGGTGCTTCGGGGCGCATCCGCTGCTGCCGTATGGGGTTCGAGGGCAGCGAACGGCGTACTCGTTATTAAGACCAAAAAAGGAAAATACAAGGCTTCTAAAGATTGGACAGTTTCCGTCAATTCGTCCGTGGCGTTTGACGAACTTAACCGGGAAGTACCGCTCCAGAAAAAATATGGCAGCGGCCGTGGCCAGATTTATCGGTTTAACCCACCCGGTGGCCAAAGCTGGGGTGACAAATTAGCCGACAGGCCCGGTGGCGAAGACGATTTCATCACAGAAGGTGAGCCTGGGTATTTGGGCAAATTCGTTTCCGACCAGTCGGGCAATACTTATTATGCCATTGCCGATGGCAATGCAGACAACGTGCATGGCGGGAAAAATTCACAAACGGTCAATGATGTGTACGATTACCTTTTCCAGACAGGTCAAACTTGGTCGCACTCACTTGGCGTGAGCCGAGCAACGCAGACTGGCAACGTTTACTTCAGTATCGCCCAGCTCAACCAGGATGGCATCATTGCAAGTGGCAGCAGCTACGACCGCACGACGGCCCGCCTGAACGCAAGCCAACGCTTTGGGAAAATAACCGTGGAAGGCAATGCAGGCTATACTTATTCCATTGCTGAGCGTGCCCAGATGGGCAGCAACCTGAACGGCCTCTTCCTTGGTGGCCTGCGTGAACCGATTGACTTCAATTCCCGTGACTTCGAAGGCACCTATACGAATGCAGAAGGGAAGTCGTTTCCTGGCAGGCATAGGGCGTACCGCAACCCCCTCGGCGCTAATGCCAACTCAATTTACAATAATCCTGTGTACACCATTGAGCGGGTCGCCAGCGACAATATCGTAAACAGGTTCATAGGCAAAGGTGAGATTCGGTATGAGCCGCTATCCTGGTTGAACTTTACCGCTCGTACCGGGCTGGATACTTACACCGACGAGCGTTCAGATTTTTTCCCATTCTATTCAGCTGGGGAGAACAATGGTGGCCGCTTCACCAAAGAAACCATCACCCGCAAGCAGGTCAACTTCGACCTTATCGGACGGGCATTTTTCAACCTGACGAGCGACATCAAACTCAATGCCCTGCTTGGTATGGGCATGAACGAAAGCAGGCTCGATGACCACGGTGCCACTTCACGGTCTTTCGTGAACCCGTTCTCGCCACCACAATTGCCCAATGGGCTGGTAGTGCCCTTTAACCAGTTTGCGAAGGAGCGCAGCTCTGGCATCTATTCTACTTTGGGCTTTGAACTGTATGACCAGGTATTTGTCAACTTGAGCGCAAGGCAGGACTACCTCAGCACTTTGCCAGAAGGTAAGAACGACGTGTTTTACCCGGCAGCCGACGTGTCCTGGCAGTTCAGCAAGTTGATTCGGGACAAAGCGACCTTCTCTTCTGGTAGGGTTCGCTTTGGTTACGGCCAAGTAGGCCGTGGGCCAGCACCCTACCTTACCTCACAGGTTTTCTTCCAGCCAACTTCTGCCAATATCGGTTGGGCTGAAGGCTGGGGTGCAGGCGTGGACGTGTCGGCCTACGGAGGCGGCTTTGCTTTGAACACGACGGCTGCCAATCCGAATCTCAAGCCTGAAATCAAAACAGAAATGGAGGCAGGGCTTGACCTTGGTTTCCTCAATGACCGAATCAGCTTTGCAACAACCGTTTACAAAAACAACACAAAAGACCTCATTATTCAGGTGAACACGCCGCAGTCCTCAGGTTTTGTTACGCAGATTACAAACGCTGCTGAAATTGAAAACAAGGGTTTTGAGCTTGAGTGGAACTTCGTACCCGTCCGGGTAAAAGATTTCGAATGGAACATTTTTGGAAATTTCAGCCTTAACCGCAACAAAGTGATAGACATGGCGGGCACCAACAATATCCTGCTATCTGGCTTCGCAGGTACTTCCTCCAATGCAGTAGTGGGTGAGCAGTTGGGCGTTATCTTCGGTTCCGCTTGGGAACGGGATGCAAACAACAATATCGTGCTGGATGAAAATGGCTTCCCAGTACAATCAAACACCTTTAAAGTTTTGGGAGACCCTAATCCTGACTATCGCCTTGGGGCTGGAACGGGCCTGAACTACAAAGGCCTGAGACTCAATGTATTGTTCGATGTAAGCAAAGGTGGCGAGTATTGGAATGGCACTCGTGGTGCACTTGCATTCTTTGGCAGGGCCAAATACACCGACGTCGAGACAACCCTTAGTCAGCAGCAGGCCGAGGGTCTGCTCATTTACGATGGCCGCACCGTTGCCGATGCATACCCTCACCTGAAGAACGACGATGGCTCCTACAATGTGCGAGGCGAAATCAAGGACTTTGGTGCTGGAAACGTTTTTATCGAGGAAAACTTCTACCGGATTGGAACAGGCAGCGGCTTTACTGGCCCGGCCGAGCAGTTCATGGAGGACGCCTCATGGGTACGCCTGCGTGAATTGACCCTGTCCTACACCCTTGGCAAAAACTTGCTGAAGATGAACTGGCTTGAAAATGCTACGCTCACTTTCACGGGCCGCAACCTCTTCCTCTGGACGGACTACCAAGGCAATGACCCAGACACAAACCTGACTGGCTCTGGCTTGAACGGTATCGGTTTGGACTATTTCCAGAACCCTTCCGCAAGGACGTATAAATTGGCGCTGAGTCTGACTTTTTGATGGGTGAATCGTGATTCGTGATTCGTGATTTGGGTTTGAGGCAGGGTGACGAAAGCACTCTCCTTGGAAACATTTCAATTTTACAAAATTCATTAAGCAATTATGAAAATGAAATTCAAAATATTCTTCTTGGCCACTTTCTTGGTGGCATTGGGGCAATTCGGGTGCAAAGACTTCGTGGAAGGCATCAACGAAGACCCTAACAACCCTGCCGACGCCCCTATTGGCGCTGTGCTGACCGCAGCCCAAGCAACGGCCATCATCTCACACGAGGGCGAAGTAGCCCGACTCGTCAGCATGTGGTCACGCCAGTTTACTGGCTCCGACAGGCAGTACTCAGGATTCGAGGTCTATACCATCAATTCTGGTGATTTCGATTGGGACATGTTTTACCTCATCGTCACAAACGCCAATATCGTGATAGATAAGGCAGCCGTCACCAACGACAAACTGGCCAGTGGCATAGCCAAGGTGCTGAAAGCACAGTCAATGGGCACGGTAGCTTCTCTTTGGGGTGATATCCCCTTCTCAGAGGCCAACCAATTTCCAAAGATAGAAGACCCAAAATTTGATAGCCAAGCCAGTGTTTACGAAGGTGTTCAAGCTATACTCGACGATGCCATCGCCGATTTAAGCGGTGGCCCCACCAGCAACGACATTAACGACCTGTTCCTTGGAGGCGATGCCGCAAAATGGGTGGCCGTGGCCAATACGCTAAAAGCCCGTTACTACCTCCATGTTGGAAACTATACCGCAGCTGCCGCAGCTGCCGCCAATGGCGTCATCTCGGCAGATGGCGATATGAATGCCCCTCATACAGGCGGGAATTACTTGCTCGATATGAATATCTGGGCTTCTTTCGGCCTTGTGGACAGGGCTGGCTACATGACTGCCAATTCGGCTGTGCTGCCCACCATGTTGGACAATGCAGCTGCTGGCTACCGTGGAAACGCCAAAACAGACGAGTCAGCAAGGCTCGGGTTCCTCTATACCGGAGGAGCAGATAGCTACGACCTAAACTACGAAGGCATGTGGGCACCGACAGCTCCTTACCCATTGGTTACGGCAATTGAAACGCACCTTATCCTTGCCGAGGCGAACCTGCGTTCCGATGACCTCGACGAGGCACTCACCCACCTGAACCACACCCGTGCGTTGTTGGTGGCACAGTTCCCTGCAGGCAAGTATGAGGATTATGAATTGGCTGATTTTGATGAAGGGGGCATAGCTGGCATTGCTGGAAAGTCCCGTAAGGAGGCGCTCCTGCATGAAATCATAGAAGAGAAATATGCCAGCTTAGTGGGCCAGATAGAGGTTTTTAATGACCTCCGCCGAACTGACAACTTGCTGCAATTGCCAGCCGCCTCGGATGGAGGCATACCTGAGCGGCTCCTTATTCCCCAGGTTGAGATTGACGCCAACTTGAATACACCAAGCCCTATCCCTGGGCTGATGGAACCCACTCCGATTAACCAATAATTGGAGTGGGAGTTTTAAAAACGGGTATAATTTGAAAGTGTCGGCGTGACTTTGAGTTACGCCGACACTTCCCTTTACCTCCCAACCTATAGGCAACGGACTCCTTCAATCCTTCAATCCTTCAATCCTTACAAAAGCAAAGGTTGCAGCATCGCTCCCAATTCCTCTGCTGATAGCTCACGAGGGTAAAATTGCTTAATGCCATCCTTGGATTTGATGAAAACGGCGGGCACATTGCCTTGCCAGCCGCCGGAGATATCGTTGCGCCATTTTCCATCACTGTCTTTGACCTGCAGCACCTCGGCTGCCATGCCCGATTTGCGCAGCACAAGGTTCACACCATTGGCCATTTTCTCCTCGTCGAGGTTGACGGAAAGGAGGTGCAGCTTGGCCTCGCCACTTTTGTTTTGCAGTTCCTGCAATGCTTGCTGCATTTGGATGCACTTGAGACAGTCTGTTTTCCAGAAATTGACCACGAGCAGGCCAGTGGTGTCAGACTTGATTTTTGCCAATAAATCGGCGGGCGATACAAGCGTGGCAGACTTGCCGCTGGCGGCTGCCAATTCGGCGTTTTCAGCATCGGTGGTGTTGCCGGATTGCTCCATATTATGTGGCAAAGCGCCCTCGTGCTCGGAGGAGCTGGAGGTGTCATTGCCGCAGGCAGCAAAAGCCAGTACAGCAAATATGGATAGGATTATTGCAAAGCGATGTGCCATAAAATGGTGGTTGATTTGGCCGCAAAAATGCGAAAGTTTACCAACCTAACCACCACGAAAAATCTGCCTATTTTCACGCCCTAAAATCAACTCGACTTGAACCTTCGTTCCATCATTTTTCATCGTAAAAACAGTTGGGTATTACTTGGGCTGTTGACCCTGTTCTTGGGCTGGCTGATGCCTCCTGCCATCGTGGAGCGCTGGTACAGCTGTGGCCTCTTCGTAGGGGTACGCTGGCTGTTCACCGTGCTGGATAGTTGGCTGCCATTTGCTGCAGTTTACTTGCTTGTCGTTGGCTTGTTGGCCTGGTTGGTTTGGCGGCTTCGCTTCGCAAAAAAGGAGGCACAGCCCTGGCCGAAAAGGCTGCTGAATTTTGGGCATTCCCTGTTGGCGCTTGCTGGCGCTATCGTCTTTTTGTTCCAATGGCTTTGGGGCTTCAACTATGGGCGAATTTCCTTGGAGCAACGTCTCGAATTTGAGCCAAAACCATTGACTGTCAGCGAGTTGCGGGACGAGTTGCTGGCTGCTACGACCGATGCCGTCTTTTTGCGCAAGCAGTTGCGAGAAGGCCCAGACTCCATCATTGCGGAGCAGCAACTGACCCCAAACGACGAAACGATGATGCGCAACGCCCTCACCCGCCTGCTATGGGAGATGGGCTACCCTACCCCTGGCAAGGTGCGAGGCCGGGCTATTTTTCCCAAGGGAACTTTGCTACGTTTCAGCACGGCGGGCGTCTATCTGCCGTTCACGGGCGAGGGCCATGTGGACGCCGGGCTGCATCACCTCCAGCGGCCTTTCGTGCTGGCCCACGAGATGAGCCATGCCTTTGGTTTTGGCGACGAAGGCTCATGCAATTTCCTCGCTTACCTTGCCTGCACCCGCTCCGGCGATCCTTATTTAAAGTACATCGGCCACCTTTATTATTGGCGCTATGTGGCCAGCGAGTACCTGAGCATGGCCCCTACCGAGTACGAGCAGTTCAAGAAGGCATTGCCCCCCGGCCTCCGTGCCGATGTGCGGGCCATCCAGCGGGAAATGGACAAGTACCCAGATATTTTGCCGGAATTGCGGGACGCTGCTTACAATACCTACCTGCAATCGCAGGGCATTGCCGAGGGCATGAAAAACTATGACCGGGTGGTGATGATGGTGGCGGCTTGGCGGAAGAAAAAAGCTGGTTGATGTTCAAATGGCATCGGGATTTACCCCCTCTTCGGCGAGGTATTTTGCTATATTGAAATAGACGCCCTGCAAAAGTTCGATGTCGTTGTCCCAATCCATAAACTCGTAACTGTCACCTTGCGCAATAAGCACTTTCTTCGGCTTGGTGAGAATCCATAGCACCCGCTGCACACCGTATTTAAGCAGGTTTTTAGTTCTGAATTTCAAAAACTCCTTGGAGCTTTTCATGCCAGTTCCTTCTAATTCAACATCGAGGTCAATCTCAACGACCATTGTAGGTGGGATACCCTGGACATATTTCCGGGTGATTTTATCGCCAGTTAAAATTGCTTTTTCATAGATGGCAATGTCGAATTGCATATTGCTTCTGTGGGCGAGGTGGTTGCCGGATTCGTTGGTAAATCGGCGGTATTTTTCTTTAACTCTTTTGTCAAACAGGACATCTAACAAGTATTCAATAATAAACGATTGGATAGAACTGCACCCCATAATTTCTTCTTTGGTTTTAAGTTTGTTCAAAACATCTTTATAGCCCTTGTAGTAAAACTTGATGCCCTCGATTTCCTCCTTGAGCAGGTAATCAGGCACGGCTTCTGTTTGAACGGGGTAGCCAACTGGTTCGACAATAGGATTGACAAGGCTCATATCAGTTCGATTTTGAACAAAGTTAACGAGTTTCATCAGTAGTTTAGGCATTCTTAGAAACTTTTTTCCCTACCTTGACCGCCTGTTTCAGCGACAATTTTTCAAAACAAACCTACTATGCACCTTGACCTCCACTGGCCCGATTACCTTATCATTTTACTGTATTTCGCCTTCGTCGTAGGTGTGGGTTGGCTGGTGAAAAAGAAAGTCAAAACCAGCAGCGACTACCTGCTATCGGGGCGCTCCATTCCGCTTTGGATTACGAGCTTGGCCTTTATTTCTGCCAACCTTGGGGCGCAGGAGGTCATAGGCATGTCGGCCAGCGGCGCTAAGTACGGCCTGATGACCAGCCACTTCTATTGGATTGGTGCCGTACCGGCAATGGTCTTCCTCGGCCTGATGATGATGCCGTTCTACTACGGCTCCCGTGCCCGCTCCGTGCCAGAGTACCTCAAGCTTCGTTTCGATGAAAAAACCCGCAGCCTGAACGCCATGACCTTCGCCGCCATGACGGTGTTTTCGTCCGGCATTTCACTCTACGTGCTGGCTCGGCTGTTCGAACTCATCCTCGGCTGGGACTTCGACCTTTCGGTGCTAACGGCGGCGGCCATCGTGGCAGCCTATATCTTCACGGGCGGCCTCACGAGCGCTGTTTACAACGAGGTTTTGCAGTTCTTCCTTATCGTGTTGGGTATAGCGCCCGTTGTGGTCATTGGCCTGTGGCAAGCGGGCGGCTGGGACGGTATCACCTCAAAACTCGCCCCCGTGATGACCTCTACTTGGGCGCACACTGGCAGCGCGGAGGCCAACCCGATGGGCATCACCACCTGGGGCCTGATGGCTGGTAGCCTTTGCAGCAGTTTTGGGTATTGGTGCACCGATTTTTTGGTGGTGCAACGTGCGATGATTGCCCGCAACCTGAACGACTCGCAGCGTACGCCCATCATCGCTGCCGTACCGAAAATGCTGATGCCCATCATCGTCATAGTACCGGGCCTGATAGCAATGGCGCTGCCTTATTTCATCCAAGATTATGCTTTGCCTACGGCAAATGACGGCTCACCCGACTACAATATGGCACTGCCCTCGCTCATTGCCCACTACTACCCTACCGGGTTGCTCGGCGTTGGCTTGACGGCACTGCTGGCATCGTTCATGTCCGGCATGGCGGGCAACGTGACGGCGTTCAACTCGGTCTGGACCTACGATATTTACCAGCCTTATTTCAAGAAAAATGCGCCCGACAGCCACTACCTCATGGTGGGCAAAATGACGACCATCGTCGGCATCGCCGCATCGGTGGGAGTGGCGTACATGGCCGTCAGTTTCAACAATATCAACGACTTTCTGCAAGTGGTGTTCAGCTTCGTGAATGCACCGCTGTTCGCCACTTTCCTGCTCGGCATGTTCTGGCGGCGCACGACGGGTCATGGCGCTTTTGCAGGGCTTCTGGCGGGGACGCTGGCTGCTGCGCTCGTCCACGGCTTCACTATTGCCGAAGGAAAGGGCGGCTGGCTGACGAGCAATCCCCTCGAAATCGCTTCGGGCATTGCGCAAGCGTACCATATTGCTTGGGTGGCCTTTGTTGCCAATTTAGTGGTAACATGGTTGGTTAGCTTGGCTACCAAGCCGATGCCGCAAGAGAGTCTAAGTGGCCTCGTTCATGGCCTTTGGACGGATGGCGTTCCGCCAAAAGCAACTGCCGAAGTTTGGTGGAAACGCCCTGCCCTGTTGGCCCTTGTGGTGATGGTGGTGGCGGTGATTTTGAACTTGATTTTTTGGTGACCCCGTACACCGGAACCCCAGTTCCGGTGGTAGTAATTCAACATTCACCGGAACTGGGGTTCCGGTGTACGAAAACGCATGGAAAAACTCAACGACCTCCGTTTTATCATCGGCTTCTTCTTCACGCTTGTTGGTGCGATGCTGGTGGTGCTGGCTTTTGCCTTAAACTATGAAATTGCCGTTGGCAAAACGCTGAACCTGTACGCCGGGCTCGCCATGCTAGGCTTCGGTGGGCTTATGCTGTGGCTAACTGGGCGGGATTGAACTTTCACAACTAGAAAGTGTCTTTTTCTTTCAAAAAAGCATTTGATGGCTACGACCACCTTCACTATCCAAGAAAAAGAGGAAATCCGCAAGCTCTTTGGCCTGCCATTGGAGCAACTCGACCTTGACGCTTTCCGCAAGGCACACCGGGAATTGCGCAGCAAATACCATCCCGACAATTTCGAACACCTTGACAACGAGGCAGTTAAGGAAATGGCCACGGAAAAATTCCAAGGTATAGAAGCGTTGGCAAACCGGGTCGAGGCATACCTTTCTGGCGACAAGCCTACTGCTACGACCTACGACAGCAATGCGGAAGACTTCCTTCGTCCCGATGCCGTCTTCGCTGGCAAGCGGCTGAAAATCGAAATCCTGACAGGCGACAAAGACCTGAAATACCACCTGTTCGGCACCTTTTACCGCTGGCTGCAAATGGGCGATACCTTCAAAATCCCGAACACGGGTGGCAGCATCGTCATTGACGAGGATTACAGCGGTCGGCGAATCGGCTTTCAGGAGACCGTTCGGATGTACCTGACCTTTGACGAAGCCGCCAGCATTGAAGACATGGTGAACTGGCTTTTCGGTAAAATCCAAGGCCGAGCCGATAAGCTGCTCATAGCAGGCGAAATTGTTGAAATCAACGCTGAAAAAATCATCCGAGCTATCAAGAAGGAGACCATCTTGCGCATTGGTGCAGGGGCATGAAGTTGGAAATTGAGAAATTGAAGAAATTAGGAAATTAGATGCTACGGCCAAAATTTCCCAATTTCTAATTTCCCAATTTCCAATACCTTGCCCCAAAAAATTAGCCGATGCAAGTTCCACACCCACCACGTCCGTACATCCTCGCCGAAACCAACTGGAAGGCCGTTCAGGAAACGAAATTCGAAGTGGCCATCCTGCCTTGGGGCGCTACCGAGGCGCATAATTACCACCTACCTTACGCCACCGACAATTATCAAAACGAGGCCATCACTGAAGCAGCCGCTAAGCTGGCTTGGGAGCGGGGCGCAAAGGTTGTTGTGCTACCCAACATCCCGTTTGGGGTGCAGACGGGGCAACTTGACATTGCCCTTTGCATGAACATGCTTCCCTCCACGCAATTGGCCATCCTGAAAGATGTCTGCGACGTGCTGGTGCGGGCGGGCATTCCCAAATTGGTCATTTTCAATGGCCACGGCGCCAATGAGTTCCGTGCGATGGTTCGGGAGGTGTCTTTTTTCTATCCGCAACTTTTTACCTGTGCTTTGAACTGGTTCAAAGTGGAGCCAAAAAAGGGGTATTTCACCCACTTGGATGGCGACCACGCCGACGAGTTGGAGACGAGTATCATGCTCGAAATCCAGCCGAACCTGGTGACGACATTGAGCGAGGCAGGCGATGGTTTTACCAAAAAATGGAAGTTCAAAGGTGCCCAAGAAGGTTGGGTAACGGTGCAACGGGATTGGACACAAGTGACGAAGGACACCGGCGCTGGCAATCCTTATGAATCAACCGTGGAGAAAGGCCGACGCTACTTGGAAGTCGTAGTTGGCAAGGTCGCCGATTTCTTTGTTGACTTGGCTGAGACGCCGAGGAGTGGGTTTTATGAGGGATGAGGGATGAGGAACGAGGGACGAATTTGGTAAGTGTTCATCCCTCATTCCTACTCCCTCATCCCTAATTTCTGACCGGATTCGCATAATACGCTGGAAGGGCTTTCCGCTCCTTGACCAGTAGGCAATATGGGTTGCAGCCTTCCGTGTTCACGAGTTCCTGGAGCATGGATGGACGAGGCTCGTTGCCGATGACAACAGTGGGTGCGGTGTTCATGTTCGACACGAAAAACACCCCTGCTATAAGGATGAAAAGGGCTGCCATGGCCGTTACCCAACGCATGAGTGCTACCTTGCCAGTTTGTTGCTTTTGACCATCAAGTCTGTGCTCCAAACGCTGCCAAGCACGGGGCGTTGGCTGCACGGTGAGCCGCTCGCTCCCTTCCTGAAATGCTGTGAATATGTCTTTACGAGAGTTCATTTTTTTTTGATTTTGGACTATTTCGATTGCTAAAAACTTGTCTGAAATTTGCTAACTACCGTGAACCTGACTGCCCACTGCCAACTGACGAACTGCTAACTCAAACGCCCCAGCCGTTTCTTCACCAATTCCTCCATTCGGCTCTTCGCTAGAATGAGTTGGGACTTGGAAGTATTGATGCTGATACCCAGTTCTTCCGCAATTTCCCGGTGCTTGTATCCTTCCACCACGTAGAGGTTGAAGACGGTACGGTAGCCGGGCGGCAGTTCATCGAGCAGGCCGAGGATTTCCTCCGATTCGAGGCGCTCCACAATCGTCGGTTCCTCGCCGTGGTCAATGTTCGGGTTTATTTCCTCGGCATGTTTGAACGGGTTGCCTTTGCGTAGGTGCATCAGGCATTCGTTAATCATGATTCGGCGCACCCAGCCCTCAAAGCTGCCCTCGAAATTGTACATTTCCAATTTCGTCAAAACCTTGAAAAAACCCTCGACCATCACCTCCTCCGCCTCACTGGTGTCGTGGATATAGCGCCTGCACACCCCCAGCATCACGGGCGCATGGCGCTCGTAGAGCATTTTTTGTGCCCTTCTATCCTGTCGTTTGCAGGCGGCTATGAGGTCTAGTTCGGTCAAGCGTTTTTAAGTAAAAAGTACAAAGTACAAAGTACAAAGTTAGGGGACTGGGCACTTGCACTTGGCGTTGTTGCTTCAAAGATGCAGGAATGCTCGAATTTGGTGGAAGCAAATCCTCGAAACCTTTAAATTCAACCCCGGCACCCCCACTTTGTACTTTGTACTTTGTACTTTTTCCTTTTGCTATCTTTGCCAAACTTTTCAGCCATGCGCATAGAACACCTGGCCATTTGGTCAAAAGACATAGAAGCATTGCGGGCGTTTTACATGAAATACTTCGGCGCAACGTCCAACGACCAATATGTCAATCCTACCAAGCAATTCCAATCTTATTTCCTTTCCTTCCCAAAGGGGCAGGTCAGCACTGGCTGCCGATTGGAACTGATGCAAAAGCCCAGTATCCCCGACAACCTAAACATTGGCGAAGCGACAGGCATCACGCATTTTGCGATGAGCGTCGGAAGCGAATCGGCGGTGAACGAACTGACGGAAAAATTGCGGAGCGACGGCTTTTCCATCGTTGGGGAACCTCGCTGGACGGGCGACGGTTACTACGAAAGCATGGTACTCGACCCGGAGGGGAATCGGGTGGAGATAGTTGCTTGATTGCTTTTGATTGTTGAATTGTCAAATTGCTTTATTGTTGTTTGGGCATTGCAATTAACGATTTTGCCCTTATCTTTGAATCCTTTAAATCATTATAAATCAGATGATTATGAATATTGCAATCGAAAAAGAAAAAGATGTTGAAGTTCTGAAAACAGCAATTATCAAAGCTATGGAAGAGCGTCCAGAGCTTTTCAAGAAACTTTTCAAGGAAGTTTTCTTTGAAAAAAATACTGCGTCTAAAAGCGAAGAAGACCAACAGCTTGAAGCAATAGATGCTATCATTTCGAGAGACTTCAAAAGGTTTGATAAAGTATTTAAAGCACTCGCTTAATGATTCTGCTTTTCAAAAAATCAATAATTGCTATTAATCGAAGAACAATAGCTGAGCATGGTGGCAATTTTGTCCCGCCAAATAATTTCCTTCACGAGGAGGGACTAGATTACACGGTCGAAGCAATCAATGAGAGTCTCTTTGGTGAACCAATGTACCCAAGCCTTGGCGATAAGGCTGCATTTTATATGTATCAAATTATAACTGGCCATGTTTTTCAAGATGGGAACAAGCGGACTGGACTGGAAGCAGCTTTGACTTTCCTTCAACTAAACAATGCCGACTTGCAAGACTACTTGACTCCAATTGAAGGTGACAACGACTGCCTAATTCCAACTAATGGAGAAAGCTCTGATGAAATTCTGGAAAACTTCACTCTCGAAATGGCCTCCGGCAAAATCACCCTCGACGAAGCAAGATTGTGGTTCAAAGAGAACGTTGTAGAAAGAGAAATACCTTCAGGCGTTGTAAATGGAGAAAACGAGGAGACTACTGATTAACCACCATTCTTCATTTTCATGAAGTGATTTTCCAACCTCCAATCCCAATAACAATTTAACAATCAAGCAATAAAACAATGCAATTATCCGACAACCGCTACCACCTTTCCAACGGCGTTGACCCGCTGGCCCTCGTCGAAAAATACGGCACACCGCTGTACGTCTATGACACTGCCCATATTGAGCGGCAGTACAAACGGCTGGCTGGGGCCTTTAACGTGCCCAGGCTGCACATCAATTATGCCTGCAAGGCCAATACCAATATCAACATCCTCAAACAGTTAAAAAACCTAGGTGCTGGCCTCGATGCTGTGTCCATTCAGGAGGTAGAACTGGGCATCATGGCGGGTTTTGCTCCGCAAAGCATCACGTTCACACCTAACAGCGTCTCGCTAGATGAGATAAAACTGGCGCTGAACTTCGGCGTCCGCATCAATATTGACAATATCTCCATCCTGGAGCAGTTTGGCATGGAACACCCAGAGGTGATGGTGGGCATCCGTATCAACCCACATATCATGGCGGGCGGCAACACCAAGATTTCCACGGGGCATATTGACTCAAAGTTCGGCATCAGCATCCACCAATTGCCGCATGTGTTTAAGGTCATCGAAACGACGGGCATCAAGATTGACGGGCTGCACATGCACACAGGCAGCGACATCCTCGACGCCAACGCCTTTCTGCTCGCCGCCGATATTTTGATGAACACGGCCAGCAATTTCAAGTACCTCGAATACATTGATTTTGGCTCCGGATTCAAGGTACCCTATAAGGACGACGATATCGAAACCGACATCGAGGAAGTGGGCGAACGTATCTCTGAGCGGTTCAACCAGTTCTGCAAGGAATATGGCCGGGAGTTGACCTTGGTCTTCGAACCGGGTAAGTTCCTCGTGAGTCAAGCGGGTTACTTCTTCGTGAAAGCGACTGTCGTAAAGCCCACGCCCAGCACCGTTTTCATAGGAGTGGACTCTGGCCTGAACCACCTCATTCGGCCCATGATGTACGGCAGCTACCACCGCATTGAAAACATCAGCTACCCACAAGGCAAACCGAGGTTCTATACCGTGGTCGGCAATATCTGCGAGACAGACACCTTTGGCTCCAACCGCAAGATTGCCAGTGTGGAAGAGGGCGATGTGCTGTGCATGTTCAATGCCGGGGCTTATGGGTTCAGCATGGCCAGCAACTACAACTCCCGATTCCGGCCTGCCGAGGTAATGGTGCACGAGGGGAAGGACTACCTCATCCGCAAGCGGGAAACCATGCAGGACATTTTGCGTAATCAGGTCGAGGTCAAGTTCGAGGAGGCAGTCAGTGCTGGAGAATGAGGCCCGTTTTTTACCAAAATCGTTAAACTACCATGTTCAAAAGCATTCGAATTATTGCGACTATCCTATTGATTTTCAACCTGCTTGCCTGTAAAAATGAATCGGCAAACGTGACAGGTGAGCCATTGCCTTCAGGCACTGAACAAGCTACCAACGTCACAGGTGGCACGGGCAATATCAGCTTTATTTCTAAGGAGAAAATCATCTTGAACGACAACACGGAAATCGTTTTACCAAAGGAGACCGATACATCCAGCATCGTTTTCTATTTCGTAACGCCAGCCGAAAATGCGGAAGGCCAATCTTCTCTTTCAGAAAACGGCCTGTTCCGCAGCCAAATCCTGACGACCGTAACGGCAAAGGCAGGACTGGCAATGGTGTATGCCGAGGGCAATTCTGCTTTGCAGACCGTCACCCAACTGGCAAGGGCCAACTACTCGGAACTGAACGTCTTCAAGGCCGAAAAAGCGGAGGATACCTTGAAGGAGTTGGTCAAAAAGTTTAAGGCCAGAAAAGTAATGGTCTGCGCTTCGGCACCCGTGGTGAAGCAGATGATAGGACAGTTGACCGGAAAGCCAGCACCCACCGTGCCAGCAACGGAGAACAACAATATCTATGTCATCATTTCCAACGGCATAGGCGATGGCGAGGTGAAGATTATCAATTACTGATTTTCCAACCCATAAAAACCTCCCAAAGCGGTGCGGCTACCTATTGGCCGTACCGCTTTTTTTGTTGCTTCGCAATTTCGATGTAACAACTCTCCGCTTACCTTCGTCCCTCGAAAACAGGCCTTCACCAAACACCCGAATATGACAAGCAAAACAATCTGTCCCTTCCTTTTTTTCATTTTCACATTTGTTTGCTCCACAATTGGCCAATCCGAATACCTCACTCTTATGGGGAAGGTAGTGGACAAGAAGACCAAGCAGCCCGTTCCACTTGCCCACGTGGGCATCCCCGAAAAGGGTATCGGCACCACTACGGGCTTCGATGGCGGCTTCGTTTTCAAATTGCCGAAGGCAAACATCAATTCCAAGCTGACCGTCTCTTGCATGGGCTATGAGACCTACGAAAAATCGGCCAGCAGCTTTCAAAATGGCTCGGTCATTTCCTTGGAGCAGGCCAACAACCAACTCGCCGAGGTGGTGGTCATGGACAAGGATGCCATCGTGAACATCATCCGTCAGGCAGTGAAGAACATCCCCAAGAACTATCCCAATGAAGCTACGAACACGCTTGCCTTCTACCGGGAATCGCTCACCGACGACAGCCTTCGGTACCGCTACCTCGCAGAGGGCGTTCTGAAAGTTTACAAACCAACTTACAAAAATGACAAGGAAGGTCAAGTTGGCCTCGTTCAGGGCCGAAAAATCAACCTGCAAGACCCCTTGGACACCTCGTTTTACTCTGGCCTCAGTTCTGGCCACATGGCGGCACACCGCTTTGACTTTGTGAAAAACAGGGAGGACTTCATTGATGAGGCCTATTTCCCCTACTACAAATACTGGATTGAAAGCACCACGACCTACAATGGCAAGCACGTATGGGTGATCGGTTTTGGGAAAGAGGAAAACCCAACCACCGATGGCAAAACCAAGAAAAAGAAAAAAAGAAGCTTGGCCGATAGGCTTACTGGCAAGAGAGAAGGCGATGATGGCGCCACTGCTTCTGCCAGGATGAAGGGCCGAATTTTCATCGAAAAAGACTCTTATGCCTTTATCAAAGCCGAATTTGAAGTCACAAAAGAAGGGCTGCGCAAGGGCAACGACTACCCGCTCTACGTGGGCAGTTGGAAGGCCAACAAATACGTGGTGAACTACCGCAAGCACGAGGGCAAATGGTATTTTGGGGATGCCCTACGGGAAGGTGTTCGCAGCAATGGCGGCAGGTATGCCAACGAAATCAAGACCACGGAAATCACCGATGAAAAGGGCAATCAAATCCCTTATTTGGAGCGGCTGGAGCGGGGCAACGAATTCGTGGAATTGACCGGCAAATACGACGAAGACTTCTGGAAGAACTACAACGTGACGCCCATGAGCGAGGGCCTCACCGAGAGCATGACCCAGTACAAGAACATGCTAAAGGCGCAAGAGGCTTTCAGCGAGGCAAACCGTTTGGCCATTCAACAGAAGCGTGATTCCATAGAAGCCGCCGAATTGCAGCGCAGAAAAGAGGAACTGGCCAAGAACGAAGAAATCACCAAGGAGCAGCTCGAAGACGTTGACTATGTGCCGGAAAGCCTCCGCAAAGTGGACAACGTGAAGAAGAAGTTCAGGAAAACCAAGATGCTTTTCGGCTTGGGCACCCACTTGATTTCTTCGGGTGCCGACCCCATGACCATCAACTATTTCGATGGAGACGGTGAGCAAATACTATCCTTGACGAACGACATATCCGAACGTGATTTTGAGGTCATCGGGCGCTGGGAGTTCGACATCGCCTTCCATAAAAACATGTTCGTTCGCTTTGGTTGGGGATTCGATTTTTGGAAAAGCACCTACCGGGAGCGGGGTATTGGCCTCGGTTTCCAGACCAATATGACGCCCAAGCGCCGCCCCATACTATTGCGTGGCGTTGCGCAGTACAGCTACCTTCGTTACTATCGGATGGTAGGCAATGCGGAGAACGATTATGGTCGTTTCAAGGTAGAAGGCGAGCGGTTCAGGGGCAAGGAAGTGAGGCTGAGCTACGGCAGCCATTTCCACAACCTGAACCTTTCGGGGGAGTTGTCCATTGAGTTGAACCGAAGCAGGGAGCTATATTTCAGGGGAACCTATCATTACGCATTTGCGAGCGGACAGGATATTTGGTTCAAGGAGACCAAGCAGCCTTCGAGGAAGGACCACCGACTGCCCTTGAGCAGTTCGAGGTTGGAAATCACCAGCAACGATGCGCCTTTTAGGGAAAGGATTATGCCGTTGGAGAGCTTGTCGTTTACAGTGGGTTTGTTGTTTAAGTAACCCGGTCACCACCGAATCAGCGAGGCACCCCACGTAAAGCCACTCCCAAAAGCGGCGATGCAAATCAAATCACCTTTCTTCACTTTTCCTGCCTCCCATGCCTCACAAAGCGCAATGGGGATGGTAGCAGCGGTGGTATTGCCAAAGCGTTGGATATTGTTCCAAACCTTTTCATCGGGCAGCCCAAGTTTCTTCTGGACAAACTGGCTGATGCGCAAATTGGCCTGGTGCGGGATGAAAAGGTCAATATCGGCAGGGGTGAAGCCTTGGTCATCCAGCACTTCCTTGATGACTTCGGGGAATTTCGTAACGGCCGTTTTGAACACCAGTTGGCCATCCATGACGGGGAAGGCCATTCCGTCTTCCACCATTTTTTCCGTTAAAAAAAGACCGCCAAACTCAAGTGATTCATCATAACCGAAATCGGTATTATGGTCGTGGTAGCCACTGTGCGCTCCTGGATTTATCAGCGCCAGTTGTTCGGCGTGGGTACCATCGGAGTGTAGCTTTGAAGTGAGTATTCCCTGATTCGCATCGTCGGTCGGTTGCAAAATGACAGCCCCTGCCCCATCACCGAAAAGCACGGTCACATTGCGGCCACGGGTGCTATAATCAAGGCCCATTGAATGCACCTCAGCACCTACCAATAGGATATTTTTGTACATGCCACTGCGCACAAACTGGTCGGCCACTGTGAGGCCATAGACAAAGCCAGAGCATTGGTTCCGGATGTCCAAAGCGCCGATTTCTGTATGGGTAATGCCCAATTCCCTTTGCAGCAGTACACCGCAGCCAGGAAAGAAATAATCGGGGCTAAGGGTGGCGAAGATGATAAAATCCACATCCGCTGGGGTGATGCCGGCACGCTCAATGGCAATGCGGGCAGCTTTTGCACCAAGGGATGAAGTTGTTTCCTCATGCCTTTTTGCGTAGCGACGCTCCACGATACCGCTGCGTTCCTGAATCCATTCGTCGGTGGTTTCCATGTGGCGCATTAGGTCGTGGTTGGTAACGACCTGTTCTGGGACGTAGAAGCCGATTCCGGCGATTTTTGTGCGAGGCATAGCTAAGTATTGAGTTTAGTTTCCCTACGGGAATGACAAAAAAGTTTCGAGCCGCCGTTGCTTTGCGAATCAATAATTGTTTACAAGTTCAAGCTTGCGAAGCTCCACCACCCCTTTCAATTTCTCCACCAAGGCATCCATTTCCTCCATGGTATTCAAATGAGAAAAAGAAAAACGGATGGTTTTGCGGCCAAGCTCGGAGCCAATTGCCGTGAGCACGTGCGACCCAGCTGCTTCTGCGCCAGAGCTGCAGGCACTGCCGCCTGATGCGCTCACGCCTGCAATGTCCAGGTGGAGCAGCAGCAATTCTGATTTCTCGGAGGGTGGGAACGAAACACTCAGCACCGTGTAGAGAAAATCACCTTCTTCTTGTGCGCCATTGAAATGGATGTCCTCAAATGTTTCCATCAACTGCTCCTTCAGGTAGCTGCGCAATTCGGTGATGTGCTGGCGGTGCTCCTCCATGTTTGCGCAAGCAAGCTCCAATGCCTTTGCCATTCCGACAATGCCATAGGCGTTCTCGGTTCCGCCCCGCATGTTGCGCTCCTGGCCTCCGCCGTCAATATATGGCTTGAGCATGGCCTCGTGATTGATGTAGATAAAACCGACGCCTTTAGGTCCGTGGAACTTGTGCGCCCCACCAGTTAGGAAATGTATTTTGGTTTTGGAAACATTAATGGGAAAATGCCCCATCGTCTGCACGGTATCGGAGTGATAGAAAGCGCCGTAATTCTCACAAAGTTGGCTGATGCGCTGCATATCGGTCATGGTGCCGATTTCGTTGTTGCCGTGCATCAGGCTTACGAGGGTGCGGGAGTTGCCATCATCTTGGAGCATGGATTCCAATTGCTCATAATCAATTCGACCCTGGGCATCCACGTTAAGCATTTCCACTTTCACCCCTTGGTGGTCAAGTGTGTCGAGCGTGTGCAGCACGCAGTGGTGCTCGGTGGGCGAACTGATGATGCGTTGCACACCAAGGTCACGAACGGCGCATTTAAGCGCCATGTTGCTACTCTCGGTGCCGCCACTGGTAAAGAAAACCTCGCCTATGCCAGCCCCGATGAGTTTTGCCACTGTTTTCCTCGCCTCTTCGATGACGGCCCGCATGGCCCTACCCTCGGCATGGATGCTGGATGGATTGCCGTATTGCTCCTGCATAAGCTTTGCCATTGCATCAATAACGGGCGGCAACATGGGGGTGGTGGCGGCATTGTCAAGGTAAATTCTCATGGTTAGGTATTTGTTCAAATTCTGTTGGTGGCAAAACTAAGAATTCTTACTCGGTGCTTACCTATCTTTGCCGTTCAAAATGGCTTTTTCACACGAAAACAGATGCTATTGGAAAACGAAAAAAGGGAATGGTTCCAAGATTGGTTCAATTCACCCTACTACCACCTACTTTATAAAAACCGGGACGAGCAGGAGGCCAAGAACTTCATTGACAGGCTTTTGCTCGAAATAAAGCCTCAAAATGGCGCTACAGTGCTCGACCTTGCCTGTGGCAAAGGGCGATACTCCCGATACCTCGCAAAGAAAGGCCTCACTGTGACCGGCCTCGATATTGCGGAGCAAAGCATACGTTATGCGCAACGCTATGAGAATGAGCACCTTAGCTTTTTTCAGCACGATATGCGCCTACCCTACCGCATCAACTACTTCGACTATATCTTCAATTTCTTCACGAGCTTCGGCTATTTTGAAACAGAGAAAGACCATTTGAAGACCATCGTCAACATCGCCAAGGGCCTGCGGCCCGAAGGCAAGTTCGTCCTCGATTTTTTCAACTCAAATAAGGTCATCCGAAACTTGCGGCACGAGGAAGTGAAAGAGGTTGGGGGCGTTGTTTTCCATATCCAACGTAGGGTGGACGAACAGGGCTATATCGTGAAGAACATCCAGTTTGAGAACAAAGGTCAGCACTTCGATTTCACAGAGCGGGTTAGGGCGTTCACCCTCAACGATTTCATCCAGCTATTTGGGAAGGCGGGTTTGAAAATCGCACGGACGTTTGGGAGCTACAACCTCGATGAATTTGACGAATTGGCGTCAGATAGGCTGATTTTAGTGGGTTGCAAGTCGGGGTGCTGAAATACCCGATTCCTGTGATATTGGGTTTAATGGTGAAATACTATCTTGTGGCTTTATTTAATTCACCTTAAATCCAATTTCCATGATGCCTTCTCTACTACTGTCCTTGGTCAATCCTGTCGCTGAAACCCATGCAATCTTTATCCGCAAATGGTCACTCATGGCAAAATCCTTGGCGCTACCGCTCATTTTGTTGCTTTCAATCAACCTTGAATTAAAGGGGCAATGCCCGCCACCCGGCTCACCCTCTACTAGCGACAGTTGTGTTCAAGCCCCATTGCTTTGCACTGGTTTGGATGGGTATTGCGGTACGCTCCCAACCAATAATGTGCTACAGCCATTGCCAGATTGCCCTGCAAATACGCTGAACAACGACGAATGGCTATCTTTTGAGGCAGCATCATCTACCATCAGCTTGCTTATCACTCCAACAAATTGCCAAGGCACCAATGGGCAATTCGGAATGCAAGGTGCGATTTATGAAAGCTGTGGTGGCATGGCGGTAGCGACTCAATGTGAATGCACTGAGTTACCTTTTCTATTGGAGGCGAACCTTATCCCTGGTCAAGTTTACTACCTGGTACTTGATGGTTGTGCTGGCGATATTTGCGACTATTCAGTGGAGGTGCTGGCAGGTGGTACAACCTGTTTTCCTTTTATTTTTGGCCCTACAACGGTATGCAATTTAGATACCGTAACATATAGCATTCAAAGCTATCTACCACAGGTTTATTCAACAGAATGGCTGCCTGTTTCCAATGCATCCTATTCTGTATCTGGCGACAGTATTTCGGTGGTATGGGAAGCCGGATTTTCTGGCTCGGCCCAAGTTTGTGCCTTGTTCACATACCCCAACCAAGTAGTTCAGCAAGTTTGCTTGGATGTATCGGTGATTGGATTGGTTTTGCCCCAACCGGTTGGCCCTTCGGAGTCTTGTATTTTCTATTCGACCACCTATGAAACGACCGATGTGCAATCCTGTGACCTTGGCCAAAGTTTCTATTGGACTATATCCAATGGATTATTGTCTAGTGGCACAACAGCTACCGATTCAACAATAACCGTTTTTTGGAATGGAGCAGGGATTGGCCAAGTTTGCCTGAACAATATTGTTGGTTCAGACACTATCCAAAATTGTTTAGCGGTGAGCCTTATAGAGTGCTTTTCCACCTGCAACTCCGCAACTTTCTTTTGCGATGGGTTAGACGGGTTCAGTGCCACTTTGGATGATACCAACTTCCCTGCTGAATTTCCCGGTTGCCTAGGCTTTGCATTAAACAATCCAGAATGGTATGCATTTACGGCAGGTAGCAACACGATAAGCCTAGAAGTTGTCCCTAGCAATTGCCAAGGTTCCAATGGGCAATCCGGAATACAGGGAGCTATTTATGCTGGTTGCGGGGGTTCATTTCCAATGGCTTCCGAGCCCCTTGCATTGCAATGTCCTTGTACTGACAGTCCTTTCACCCTCAGCTCATCGGAGTTTATACCCGGGCAAGTTTATTATCTGTTAATTGATGGTTGCTCAGGCGATATATGCGACTATGCAATTGAAGTACTCCAAGGCGCTACCTACGGCCTTCCAAGTATCGAAGGGCCTGTCTCAGTTTGCCAAGGCGATGCTGCGACCTATTCGCTGACTATTTATTGCCCACAGTTTGACAGTATTAACTGGACTGTTACACCAACCGCCATTGTAATTGTTAATGGCGATAGCGCATTAGTGCAATGGGAAGAAAGCTTTTCGGGCATTGCAAAGGTGTGTGCCACATCCATTGGCTCCAATCAACAACCATCTACTATTTGCCTGGACGTGGAAGTATATCCCACTACCCTACCCGAACCACTTGGCCCAAGTACGGTCTGTCAAGGTGATACAGTTCATTATGAAATCACCGACCTTGGTGGCTGTTTCGAAAACGTTACCTATACTTGGTCGGTGACAAACGGACTTTTATTGAGCAATGATTCATTGCCCGCTATCGCTATCGCTTGGCCTGACCCACCCAATGGCCAAGTCTGCCTTACTGCCATCCTGAATGATACCATCACAGTTGTGAATTGCTTGGAAATAAACATAATTGAAAACTGCCTGCCTTGCAATTCGTTGCAAGCTGATGCTGGTATTTTCTTGATAAACTGCTCGACATCAAGCATAACCGATACCATCATCGGCACCTCCAACATGCCTCCGGCTTTTGCCAGTTACCAATGGACATTGAACGGCGTCGTGGTTTCGACTTCTGATACTGTCATCGTAAATTCACCAGGGCAATATGTTTTCACCGTCACCAATACGCTCAATGGATGCTCGGCAAGTGATACGCTTGAGTTCACCGAAGTCCTCAACCTACCAATCGCTGACGCCGGGCCCGATATGTCCATTGAACCCTGCTTCAACCCCACTGCTACGCTGGATGGAAGTGGCTCCTCCGTTGGCCCAGAATTCATTTACCTTTGGGAGGGGCCGGGCATCATTGAACCCAACCTAAACCCAACCGTGTCTCTACCTGGCATATATACACTCACCGTTGTGAATGATGAAAATGGCTGCTCCGCAACGGATGAGGTTGAAGTGTCCTATCTTATTGTTGAAATAGTTTTGGCAATTGAAACGACACCAGATTCTTGTCACACCGATTCGGGAACTGCAACGCTCATTGCTGATGGCCTTAACCCGACTATACTCTGGAGCACCGGGGAAACCACCAGCACAATCACTGGTCTTGCAGCTGGCAATTATGGGGTAACAGTTACCTACGGCTTCTGCGTAAGCCAAATTTTTGTTGTCATAGACAGTGTAGCCTGTACTGGCACCTCCGAACTATTTGCTGGCACCCGCTTCCAACTCCTGCCCAACCCCAACAGCGGCCAGTTTTCCGTGCTGCTGGACGTGCCTTCGCTCCTCTCCCTTGAACTGGAACTGGTGGACGTACTGGGCCAAACCATAAGCACCCTACAGCCGATGAAGACCTTCGGCACGGGACAGCACCGCCTCGACTTCCGCCAAGATTGGCTGCCAAGCGGGACTTATTACCTCATCGTAAAAAATGATAAGGGAAGGATGGGGATGAAGGTGGAGGTGGTGAGGTGAGGGCGGTAAGATTGGCCTTCATGTTATGGCCACAGGCCGAAACCTTGGCCCGTCAATTAGAAAGCTTGTGACTGTGGTAGCAGTACAGCCTTTGGCAGATGACAAAAGCGGCAAATACGAACTCAGGCGGCGACTTGAAGTCGCCGCTTGAGTTGCTTCACGGCTTCAACTTCGCCCGTTGCATCGGATTTTTCACCGCCTCCTCCTTGTGCTTTTTATACACCTGAAACAGCTTCGGCTGCGCCGGAACGGGTCGTATGTTGTTCTTTTCGTCAATATCCGCCGTCTCCCGGTACGGGTCGAGTTGGATGGCCGTCACCTGTTTTTCCTTCACAAAAGACTTGGTAACGGCGTTTTCGTTCTTGCGCCAGATTTCGGCGGGGATGCGCTCGATTTCCTTTGTACCGTCGGCAAAAGTCCATTCGATGATGAGGGGCATCACCATGCCGCCTTTATTGGTGAAACGGAGTTCATAAAAATTCTTTTTACCGAACTTCTCCTCCTTCTCCTTTTTGTCAAAAACCTCGTCGTATAAAACGACCTTTTGTTTCAAGACAGAATCAGCGTTTTCCCAAGGCTTGTAAGTCGTGTAAAAGTCCACGAGGTCAGGATCGGCCTCCACGGCGAACTGCATTCCGGCTTCCCGGTTCCTTATTTTTGAAATATCCTGGAATGGCTCCTCCTTCCGCTCGGTGTTGGTGATTTCTTTGGGTTGGGGGTTGTTGTCCATATCAACTTTCAGCCAAGCGATGCTGTCCAACGAGATGTCCACCGGCTCTATTTCATAGAACCAGCCCCGCCAGAACCAGTCGAGGTCAACACCGCTGGCATCTTCCATGGTCCGGAAGAAATCGGCGGGCGTGGGGTGCTTGAAGGCCCATCGTTGGCAGTACTCCTTGAAGGCGGCATCGAAAAGCTCCCGGCCCATGATGGTCTCCCGCAGGATGGTAAGGCCAGCGGCGGGCTTTGCATAGGCGTTCAGGCCAAACTCCACGATATTGTCCGAATTGGTCATGATAGGCTCCAACTGGTCAGGGTTGGACTTCATGTACGGCACGATGGTATGCGCTGGGCCTCGCCGCAGGTTCCAATTGTTGTCGAATTCGGCTTGCGCCAAGGTCTGTATGAAAGTGTTCAGCCCCTCGTCCATCCACGACCATTGCCGCTCGTCGGAGTTGATAATCATGGGGAAATAATTGTGCCCCACCTCGTGGATGATGACGCCGATGGCACCGAGCTTGTTAGCTTCAGTATAAGTTCCATCCTCCTCTGCCCGCCCGAAATTGAAGCAAATCATCGGGTATTCCATGCCGCTGGATGCCTCCACCGAAATGGCGATTGGGTATGGGTACGGGATGCTGTATTGGCTGTAGGTCTTGAGGGTGTGCGCCACCGCACGGGTCGAGTAGCGGCTGTAAATCGGGTAGGCTTCCTTGCCGTAGTAGCTCATGCACATCACCTTTTTGCCGTTTTCGTTGTAATGCGGCACGGCATCCCAAACGAACTTCCGGCTGGCGCCCCAAGCGAAGTCCCGCACGTTTTCGGCCTTGTAGTGCCAGGTTTTCAGCTTTTTGCTGCGGCTGGCTTCGTTCTTCTTGGCTTCCTCCAGCGTCACGATTTCCACGGGCTCGGAGGCCGTTTGCGCTTTTTGCCAACGGTCAAGTTGCGCCTTCGTCAGCATTTTATCGTAGTTCTGGCATTCGCCCGTGGAGGCCACCATGTAATCGTCGGGCAGGGTCATTTTCACCTCGAAATTACCGAAGGTGAGCGCAAACTCGCCCCGTCCGGTGAACTGCTTGTTCTGCCAGCCCGTCACGTCAGAATAGACGCAAAGCCTTGGATACCATTGACTGATGGTGAAAATATAGTTGCCGTCCTTCTCGAAATACTCGTAGCCGCCCCGTCCCCACGGGCCTTTGATGCGGTTGACGAGCTTGTAGTTCCACTTCACGTTGAAGCTGAAGGTTTCGCCGGGCAGGAGCTTTTTCGGCAAGTCCACCTTCATCATCGTTTGGTTGACGGTGTATTTGAGCGATTTACCTGTGGCATCGGTAATGGCCTCGATATTATGACCGTACTCGGTCAGGTCTTGCCATTGCTCCAGCATATAGAGCGCCCGCTCGTCCATGACCTGCTCCATGTTGCTGCCGTTGAAATGGTGCATGTCATTGTGGCCCTGGTGCTGGTTCTCGTCGAGTTGCAGCCAAAGGTAGGTCAGCGTATGCGGTGATTGGTTGTGGTAGGTGATTTGCTCCGAGCCGCTTAGCCGCTGGTTCTCGGTGTCCAGCGTACAGTCAATTTTATAGTCGCAGCGCTGCTGCCAATACTCTGGGCCGGGCGCTCCGTCCACGCCCCGGTAGGGCGTCGGGTCGGGCAGTACGTGTTCGAGTTGCTCGAATTTGTTGCCGTGGTTGGATTTGACTTGGGCCAGCATTGCGCCAGCGAAAAAAGTGAATGTGAGGAGGTTGAGAATATATTTCATGTTAGGTGATTTTGTTTTGGGCGGGGTGGGCGCCAATGGCGATTAGGGCTTTTCTGGCATTGATAAGACCAGAGCGGTTCATGTCCAATTGTTGAATAGTAGCTCGGCCAGAGGGAGTCAATCCGATTATCTCCGTTAAATCATCGCTCCAATTGAAGTGTTTTTCCCAATCGTTATTTCTCGGATTATAAAGGTTGGCGGTTTCTCCACTTTCAGGGTCTTTCGATTCGGTAAATATCCATTTTTTCAGATTACAAGTATAACACAAAAGTGCCACATTTTCGAGGTCGTTGGTACCACCTTTTACCAGTGGAAAAATATGTTCGAAGTGGAAGTGGTCGTGGGAAAAATCTTTAGGAAACTTACAATATTCGCAATGGTAGTTTGCTCTCCTTAGAACAGCAAGCTTTTGTTCTTCAGTGAAAACATACCTGCTCATAAATTGTGTTTATTGAATTCTCTCGCTACCAAAAGGATGTCAACAATTCGCAACTTAGCCAATTCACCCATCAAAACAATTCGTTCCGCATTCAACTCATCCAAATAATTGATAGTGAAGTTTAAGTCTTCCTTCTCCTTCTCAACAATGCTCCCATCTTTCAACTTAGTCACTAGTGAATTTTTGTACTTTATCAGGGAGTTCGGTATTTTCCGTTTAATCTCCTTCACCAATTGCGATTCCCTTTCTGCCTTGGTGGGCGCTTTCTTGTAGGCCACAACTTTATCTATCTGGCTCCTTAATTTTTCCAACTTATTGACATCCAACTTGCTCAGTCGTTTGACCAGCTCCTTCATATTCAGTTCCTCGCTATTGGCTACTTCTATCGCTCCCATGATTCCTTTTTTTTACAAACTTACAATTTTTTGAAATAAGGTTAAAAACTAAACTCCCCCTCCAAATCCCCCGCATTCAACAGCTCCGTCTCCCGCCCCTTGCCCGGCAAAATAGCATAAACCATGTTCGTCTGCTCCTTGAATTTCTCGATGAGCAGGGAGTTCTTCACGTTTATCTTTTTTATTTTTTGGGTAAAAACGGGCGTGGAAAACGTCGCCAGCACCTGGTCATTTTTCTGGCGAATGGACTGGAAGCTGAGCGCCTGTTTGCTGCCATTCACGTTTACTTCAAGGTGCTTTACCACGTAGTCGCCAATGGTCTTTCCAGCGGGTAGCGGAGCCATTGGGTCGCCCGTAAGGGTGGCAGTCAGGTCGTCAATGAAGAGATAGACCTTCACCTCAAAAGCCTTCTTCTCTTCCGTATAAACGACCTCCGTCACGCTCATTTTGAAGTCGTGGTCAGCGTTGCCCACTTGTTCCTGTGGGAAGGCGAAGAAGAATGGGAATATAAATTTGATTATTAGCATTTTGCGATTAACCCCTGACCACTAAAGGGAAACCTAAGCGGGGAAGTTTGTAGGTTAATTTGATGATTTCTTTAAGTTCCATTACCTGTGCGTCTGTAGGTTCCCCTTCAGGGGTCAGGGGCGGGTCAGGGGCTGAACACATTTTGCAAAATAAGCACCAGCGCCCCGCCGCCTCCCAGCCCAGAAACGTAGAGGTTCCAGTCCCGGTGGGCAAGTTTCAGCCATTGCGCCAGCAAAAAATACAAGCCCAAAAACACGCCCACTATCATCAACTGCCCTAGCTCAATGCCCACGTTGAAAGCAAAAAGCGGCAGTACGATATTCCCCGCCTCGCCCATTAAGGCACTGAAATAATTGGCGAATCCCATGCCGTGTATCAAGCCAAAGAACAGTGCCAATAAGTAGTTCGTTGAGACAGAGCGGGAAAAAGTGCCCGCCTCCGGCTTGTTTACCGTTATATTGTGCAGGCTCGTCAGCACAATGGTCACTGGAATCAGGAACTCCACCAAATCACTAGGAACTTGTAGGATACGCAGCCCAGCCAGCACCAGCGTCAGCGAGTGGCCGACGGTGAAGGCAGTAATAAGAACCAGCAGCTTCCGCCAGTCCGACCAACGATAAACGGCGCAGAGCGTGACCACGAACAGCAGGTGGTCAAATGCCTTCGGGTCGGCGATGTGGTGGAAACCGAGATTAAGGAAACTTAGGAATTCGGACATTGGTTTGATTTGTTTGAATAGTTCGATGGGTTTGAATTGCTTGAGGTGCTTTGTACCCGACAAACAATTCAAACCCATCGAACTATTCAAACTAAGGTTTCAACGCACGCTTCTTCGCCTTTTGCATCATGTTCTCGCTTTTGTGGAACTCATCTTTCTTATAGACCATGAACAGCTTCGGCTCAGTGGGCATTGGGCGGGTGTTGTTCGTTTCGTCCACATCAGCGGTCTCCCGCCAAGGGTCTAGTTTAACGGATTTTACTTCCCTGTTTTTTACAAAAACCTGCGTGAATTTCTGCTCGTTCTTGCGCCAGATTTCGACGGGGATGCGCTCGATTTCCTTGGTGCCATCCGTGAAAGTCCATTCCAAAATCACAGGGGTTACTAGGCCGCCTTTATTGCTGAACCGCAGTTCGTAGTAGTTCTTATCTCCGAACAGTTCCTTTTTTTCCTTTTTAGAAAAGGTCTCGTCAAATTGAATCATCTTGGTGGACTGAACGCTGTCAGCAGTCTGCCAAGGCTTATAATTGGTGTAAAAATCAATCAGTGATGTGTCCTTTTCCACGGGGAATTGCTTGACTTCCTCCCGATAGCGAGCTTTGGTCAGCGTTTCAAATGGCGCTTTAAGGGTATCAGTAAATACTTGCTCCTTCTGTTCAGGGTTATTCTCCAAGTCCACTTTCAACCACTCAATGCTGTCGAGTGAGATGTCCACTTTCTCGATGCCATAGAACCAGCCCCGCCAGAACCAGTCGAGGTCTTGGCCACTGGCGTCCTCCATCGTGCGGAAGAAATCGGCAGGTGTGGGGTGCTTAAAGGCCCATTTTTCACAATAAGCCTTGAAGGCATAGTCGAATTTCTCCCGACCCATCACTGTTTCCCGGAGGATGTTGAGGGCTGTAGCGGGCTTTCGGTAGGCATTTGCGAAGTAGTCAATGATGTTTTCAGAATTGGTCATAATCGGCTCCAACTCGTCTGGGTCTTGGTTCATGTACGCTGTAATCATATGGGGAGGGCCTTCATTGGAGTCGTAATTATTGTCCCATTCCTGCTCCGTGATGTACTGCATGAACGTGTTGATTCCCTCGTCGAACCAAGCCCATTGGCGCTCGTCGGAGTTGATAATCATGGGGAAATAGTTGTGGCCCACCTCGTGAATAACCACGGTTATGCAAGCATTTTTAGCGCCTTCGGAGTAGGTGCCGTCTTCCTCGGCCCGTCCTGGGTTAAAGCAAATCATGGGATACTCCATGCCGTTTTGTGCCTCCACGCTGATGGCAGTCGGATAGGGGTACGGGATGGCGAACTTGCCGTAGGTGTTGATGGTATGCGCCACGGCCTTGGTGCTGTACCTGCGGTAAATTGGATACGCTTCCCGTGGGTAGTAGCTCATGCACATCACGGGTTTGCCGTCCTGGTTTTTCACGGCCATGGCATCCCAGATGAAGCGGCGGCAGGCCGTCCAGGCGAAGTCACGCACGTTTTCAGCCTTGTAATGCCAAGTCTTGGTTGTCTTTGATTTCTTCTTTTTCTCCAGCTTTTTGGCCTCGTCCAAGGTCACGATTTCGATGGGTTCGCTGCTGGTTTGGGCCTTTTTCCAACGAGCCAACTGCTCCGCTGGCAGCATCTGTTCATAGTTTTGGCAGACGCCCGTGCCGCCTACGGTGTAGTCGTCAGGGAGAGTGATTTTCACATCGTAATCGCCGAAATTCAGGGCAAATTCGCCCGTGCCCGTGAACTGGTCGCTCTGCCAGCCCTCAAAGTCGCTGTAAACACAAAGCCTTGGAAACCATTGGGTTATGGTAAAAAGATAGTTTTCGTCGTCCTTGAAAAACTCGTAGCCGCCCCGTCCGAAGGTGATGTTTTCGATACGGTCAATCAGTATGTAGCTCCATTCGATATTGAAGTCGAATTTTTGGCCCGGGGCCAATGGCTTTGGCAGTTCCACCCGCATGACCGTGTTGTCAATAAAATGCTTGAGCGGCTTTCCAGCGTTGTCCGCCACCGACTTGATACGGTGGCCGTATTCTTCAAACTCCGTCCACGATTCGAGCATCCGCATGGCCTTTTCGTTCATGTTTTTGCCGATGTCGTGCGGATGGGCATGGTGCAGGTCGTTGGTAGCAGCGTGCTGGTTTTCATCGAGTTGCAGCCAAAGGTAGCGGAGCGTTTGAGGTGAATTGTTGTAGTAGGTGATATGCTCCTTACCTGTCAATTGTCGCTTTTCCGGGTCGAGCGAGCATTCGATTTTATAATCCACTTTTTGCTGCCAATATTCGGGGCCAGGCGAGCCGTCGGCAGTGCGGTAGTCATTTGGTGTAGGCAAGACGGAACCAAGTTGCTCGAAGGCATAGCCGTGGTTGCTGCGCTTGGGGGCTTGCGGTTCGTCCGTTTTTTCTTTCTCCTGTGCTACCGCAATGAGCGATAAGCAACTGAAAATCAATAGAAAACAAGTTTTTTTAACTACGTCAGTCAGGTTCATCTTCGTTTGTTTGAATCGTGAAAAATGGAATTGCGAAGGTAAGGATTGAAAAGAAATGGAGGGGATGCTTTGTTTTTTATGAAGTCTTGTATCTTTGAAAAAAAAGCCTTGACGCAAGTACTGTTATTAGCATCAATTTTAGACAGGGTTCCTACGTTGTCTTGAAAACCCATTTTTAATGTATTTTAAGCCTCTTTGACAAAACTCAACTCCAATGCGTTACCTAATTTCTACCATGATTTGCCTATCTGCAACTGGAGCCATAGCCCAATTGGTAGCCCCATACCAATTAAAAGACCCTGATGCAATACGAATTAATGACAAAATCATCTCCCTACTTACCAGTCAAAAATGGGCTTGCCATAAGCGTAGTTTTGTAATGTACAATGAAGGCAAAACTTATAGCATTAGTTACTCTGAGCTTACGCTCGACAGAAACGGTGTTTGCCATCATGGCAAATTGACAGGAAGGTGGAAAATCGAAGGGGAAAAGTTGTTGGTTTTGGAATATGACAGTATTGATTTCACGAGAGATAACGTCTATTTCGCTGGCGGATTCAGCATTCACTATGCCGATGCTGATGAGGTTATTTTAGTGAAAAATTTGACCACAGATTTTGATAATCGGATAGCTTACTATCTGAAAAATAAGGAAGGAATCGATAAGTCAATGAAGGATGATTTAGCTGACAGAATTCAACGTAATCCAATCCTAAAAACTGCAAATCCAAAAATTGAATCCACTTCGGAAAAAGGTGAAGTCAATGTTGAAAGTTTAAGAAAACATTACTCAGAAATGTCCCTTCAAGAATTAAGGTCATTGTTTGTAAATGAGGCTTTTCAACGAAGGGTCAACATCGTAGACATGTCAAAAGACCAGTTGATTGAATGGGCTATCAAAACAATCATAAATAAATAGGCTCGCTGTTTATTTTTTCAATCCCGCCTTATACGCCGCCAAACACCTTTCCCTCGCCATTTTATGCTCCACAATCGGCTTAGGATAAGCTGCCGTGCCAAATTCCGGCACCCATTTTTTCAAGTATTTCATCTCCTTGTCGAATTTCCCCTGCTGCGAGTCAGGGTTGAAGATGCGGAAATATGGCGCAGCGTCCGTACCGCAGCCAGCTGCCCATTGCCAGCCGCCGTTATTGCTGGCGAGGTCGAAGTCGAGCAGTTTTTTGGCGAAATAAGCTTCGCCCCAGCGCCAGTCTATAAGCAGGTGTTTTGTCAGGAAACTGGCCACCACCATCCGCACCCGGTTGTGCATGTAGCCGGTCGTGTTCAGTTCCCGCATTCCGGCATCCACGAGGGGGTAGCCCGTGCGGCCTTCGCACCAGGCTTGGAACGCCCGCTCGTCATTTTGCCAGGGAATATCAGCGTACTCTGCCCGGAACGGCTGCCCGACAACATGTGGAAAATGGCTGAGAATCATGGCGTAAAAGTCCCGCCAGATGAGTTCGTTCAGGTAGGTTTTGTTCAGTGCCAGCGCCTTCCTCGCTTTATCCCGGATGCTGATGGTACCAAAACGAAAGTGAAGCCCAAGCCGGGAAGTACCGTTGATAGCTGGGAAATCACGGGTTTGGTCGTAGTGCCTGATGATGCCCTGCTGGACGGTTTCAGAAGGGAAGGCAAGCTCGGATGGCTGAAAGCCCATGGACACCAAACTTGGCATGGGCAGTTGTTTCTGCTTCGCAAAATTGGCGGCGTACTTGAGGGTTGGGTAAGGCTTTAGGTAATAGGAAACAGGAATCACTTGGCCATCATCATTGGTCATTTTGGAGGTCTTGGAATCCAATTTTGCCAGCCACTTCCGGCTATATGGCGTGAATACGGTGTAGGGCAGCCCGTCATCCTTTGTCACTTCGCTTTTTTCAAAAATCACATGGTCTTTGTAAGTTTTGAAGGCAATTCCTAGTTTGGCAAGCAGTTGAGAGATTGCCGTATCCCGTTCGTGGGCATAGGGTTCGTAGTCATGGTTGGTAAAAACAGTTCCTATGTCTTGTTGCGAAGCAATATCTGTCCAAACCTCGGTGGGGATGCCATGTTTCACTAGCAACGAGGCGCCGAAACTTGACAGCTCTCCGTTAATCTTTTCAAGTTGTTGGTGAAGGAAAGTTACCCTCGCATCCGACCGGTCTTCGAGGTCATCGAGGATGTTTTTATCGAAAATGAATATCGGCTGAACGGGCAGGCCAGCCTTGAGCGCATGGTAAAGCCCGGCGTTGTCTTCCAATCTGAGGTCACGACGAAACCAGAAATAGTTGATTTTATTCATTAGATTTTGGTGAAATCAGGGTAACAGCCTTACCTTGTTTTTGTTCCGAAAACCAAAGGGCAATATCCAATGATTTAACGATGAAGTTGCTGTCAAACCTGCTTATTTTAATAGTATTTTGCTTTTTGGTGCCTGTTTCGGCCCAAAGCCCTATATCCTTTGCCCAAGTATATAAGGCGGGCGAAAGCGGCTATGCATGTTTTCGCATACCGGCCATCGTGCGCTCCCCATCTGGGCGATTGCTCGCATTTGCCGAGGGCCGGGTGAAGGGTTGTGGCGATTTTGGCGATGTGGACATTGTACTTAAAACAAGCAGCAATGGCGGCAAGTCCTGGAGCGAAATGAGTATTGTGGCAACCTATGGGGGATTGCAGTCTGGCAACCCCACCCCTGTTTATGACCTGCTCGACCCAGCCTTCCCTAAGGGGCGGCTTTTGCTGTTTTACAACACGGGCAACAACTCGGAGCACGAGGTTAGGCTTGGCAATGGTCGCCGGGAGGTCTGGTTCATTGCCAGCGAAGATGAAGGAACTACATGGTCCTCTCCCACCAATATTACGGACATGGTTCATCGCCCCCTCCCCGACCCTGCCGATTGGCGCTCTTATGCCAATGCGCCGGGGCACGGCACTCAGCTCTCCAGCGGTCGGATTTTTATCCCCGCCAACCATTCCGCCGGCCCTCCCCAAGACGGGTTCCTCGATTACCAGGCCCATGCGTTCTATTCAGACGACCATTGTGCAACGTTCAAACTGACGCCGTCTATTGTCTATGCTGGCAGCAATGAAAGCACGGCAGCCCCACTCCCCGGCGGCGGGGTACTGATGAGCATCAGGGACCAATCGGGCAAGGCTGGCTCAAGGCTCATGGCTATCAGCCGCACGGGTGGCGAGCATTGGGACAGCACCTGGGTCTCAAATGCACTTCCCGACCCTGTTTGTCAGGGTAGTTTGCTGGTTTTCCACCAAAAGGATGGCAGCCCGATCTTGCTTCACAGCAATCCCAACAACATGAAAGAGCGGTGCTGCCTTACCGTAAAAACAAGCCACGACCAAGGCAAAAGCTGGGAAGTGTTGAGGGAGGTTTATGCTGGTGCAGCCGCCTATTCCGATTTGGTACTGGTGGATCAGGAGCGGATAGGTGTACTTTTTGAGGCAGATGGGTATCAAACCATTTTATTTGGATGGTTTTGCTTTTAAATGCACATAGCCAACATTTATTGAGATTTTATGGCAAAAATTGCTTTAATTGAAGCAAATTTGCACAGAATTCAAAATCTGCTACGCATGAAGAATATTCTACTTTTGGGTTTAATCCTACTATACGGAAGCGCATTCTCACAAGAAATTCCCTTGCCAAGGGGGCTTTCCGACCAAGAGAAATCCATGGTGGCATGGGAGCAGTTTGTAACTCCTATTAATGCTTTTGCCTACATACCTACCCCTCCGCCTTATCCTGTTCGCCACATGGCGGAATGGGAGGAATTGCAGGCTTTGGCCATTACATGGCGTAGCTTCCCTGGCATTCTCACTGAAATCGCTTATCATGCTGCACAAGAGGTAAAGGTTACCATATTTTGCAATACAGAAACTGTGAAGGCAAATGCGGAAAATTCCTTGCTCAATGCAGGCGCCAACATGGACAATATCGAGTTTGTCATAGCGCCGAACAATTCTATTTGGATACGTGATTATGGGCCAAACTGCATTTATAAAAACGATGTAGAGGAACTCAATTTCGTGGACTGGGTCTATAACCGTAATAGACCTGATGACGATGATTTGCCACTAAGTGTGGCTTCTTATTTCGGGCTCCCACTTTATTCGACAAGCGAGCCTCCTTATAGACTGGTAAACACTGGTGGGAATTTTACTTCGGATGGAAGAGGGAATGCATTTGCATCAAAATTGATTTTTGAAGATAACGGCCCCAATAGCGACTTTACTGATGCACCATTGAGTGAGGCTGAAATTGACGGGATTTTGGATGATTTCATGGGAATCCAGCGGTACACAAAATTGGAAACACTGCTCTTCGATAAAATCCACCACATAGACATGCACATGCGGTTGTTGGACGAAGAGACCCTGATGGTAGGTCAGTACCCTACAGGCATAGCTGACGGCCCACAAATCGAAGCGAACCTTCAATATGTACTGGATAATTTCATGAGTTGCTACGGAACGCCATACAAGGTGGTTAGAATCGTGCAGCCGCCAGCTTCCAATGGTTTATACCCAAATTTTGGCGGTGACTATCGAACTTACACAAATTCAGTTTTCGTTAATAAGACCATCCTTGTTCCTGTTTACGAAGAGAAATATGACACCACTGCACTTAGAATCTACAAGGAGCAATTTCCTGGCTACAAGGTAGTGGGCATTGACTGCAATGACATCATCCCTTACAGCGGTGCCTTGCACTGCATCACCAAGGAGATCGGGGCGACCGACCCATTATGGATTACTCACCAGCGGCATCCCGATGTGGAGGAAAACGACCTCTTTACCGCTTCTGGCTATACCATTACTGCTGGATTGAAGCATAAAAGCGGTATTGCTGGAGCAACGGTTTATTACACAGTTGACACCACAGCAGACTACCAACCCTTGCAAATGCAACCCAATGGGAACCCAGTTGAATGGACGGTGAATATCCCTCACCAACCGGATAACTCCATCGTTTACTACTATATATCGGGCACTTCCAACTCTCAGAAATCCGGCATCCGCCCATTGGCAGCACCTGATGGCCATTACAAGTTCAGGGTATCACAAATTGTTTCGTCAATAGCAGTCGTTCAAGCACCCATGTTTAAACCCATATACCCTAACCCGGCCAAGGCAACGACGGTTGTTCCTGTGCAAGCCAATACCCCAACCTATGCTGAAATTTCCCTTCATGATATCCATGGCCAAGCAATAGAATCCATTTTCACCGGACAACTGTCCATTGGTGATTCAAGGTTCTATTTTGATGCAAGTGTTTTGCCAGCAGGAGTCTATTTCGTGACCATGCGAACGGCTTCGAATCTGTCGTCGCAAAAACTGGTTGTGAGGTGATTTTCGAAAAGGTAAAAAGTAAAAGCCGCTGAAGTTTTCCTTCAGCGGCTTTCTTATTGGCGCAAATGCCAGGTGTTCTATAAAGTGTGTGAGACAAGTTGGCAAAAGCCAAGAAAAAAGGCAAGCTGCTATCCTCAACAGCTTACCCGAAAACAGTCTATGAGAAAACGTAAATCATTGATTGTTTGATTGTTAAACTCTAACTCCGCTCCAGTTTTACGCAATAGGTAGGCTGATTTTGTCGAGCAGCTTCTGGGTGGCTTTGATGATTTCCGCCCGGTGCCAGTGCCCGTCAATTTTCACCATGCGCA
>JALHQW010000068.1 GCA_022841745.1 Saprospiraceae bacterium
CCCCTCTCACTCTCTCACCCCTCTCACTCTCTCACCCCTCTCACTCTCTCACCCCTCTCACTCTCTCACCCCTCTCACTCTCTCACCCCTCTCACTCTCTCACCCCTCTCACTATCTCACCCCTCTCACTCTCTCACCCCTATCACCCCTTGCCTAAACTGCATCGGATTCATGCCAGCCAATTTTTTGAAGGTCTTGTTGAAATAAGAAAGGCTCTCGAAACCGCTCTGGAAACAAGTGTCCGTCACGGAATGGCCCTGGTGGAGCAGCTGTTTGGCTTGGTGGATACGGTATCGGTTAAGGTATTCGATAAAGGTCATACCATTCATTTTTTTGAAAAAACGGCAAAAAGCGGCTTCGCTCAGGTAGGTAAGTTTTGCCAGTTCGTCAATGGTGATTTTTCTTCCAAATTGCTCCGCAACAAAATAATACACCTGCTTCATGCGCTGCTCAGCCTTTAGGTCATAGGCGTTTTCGATTGGCCGAGCGGCCAACGGGGTCCATTCATCGGAAGTAGCGAGGGTTTGAAAAATATCCAGCAAAAGCATCAATTGCCTAAAGTGGTGCGCCTGGGTCATAGCCCTCATCATTTCCCCAACCTGTTGCTTGGTTTTTCCATGAAAAACAATACCCTGTCTTGCCCGCTCGAACAGTAATTTGACCTCGGAAAGCTCAGGAGCCTCCAGGAAGCGTTCCCCAAGAAAGTCCTCTCGGAGTTGTATCACCACTTTTTCATACGCAGTTCGCAGTCCATAATCAAAATTGAGATGCGGTACGTAAGGGCCGATGAAGGCAAGGTCGCTTCCTTCGTACTTCGCAATATGCTCGCCGATATGACGGTTCCCATCAGCACCATCAATGAAAATAAGTTCGTACTCCGGGTGGTAATGCCAGTAAAAACGGTCGTGCAACTTGGGTGTCAGCAGCCGAAAAGAGCTTTGCTGGTCAGGCCGGGCATCTTCAAGTTTGAGCTTCATGTGGCAAAATTTGTGTAAAAATGCCTAATTAGCTCCTTCATTTTCAAAAAGAGGTCAAAATAATTCAAATAATCGCCAAAATAGCTGTGGCAAAGGGGAAGGGTAGGGTGGTAGTTTTGCAGAGTCGCAAAGAAGAGTCCGCAGTCCGACAGTCCGCAGTCCGACAGTCCGCAGTCCGCAGTCTGACAGTCAACAATCTCAACAATCCAACAATCCAACAATCAATCAAATTCAACTTATGATGACCGCAACGATGACTCCCACGATGGCCCCTACGATGGTGCCGGACAATGCCCACAAGGACATTCCTGGCAACCCTTCCACGGCTAAAACAAGTGTTCAGAAGCTCAATGACCGCTCCAATGGTCAACCCTTGCGGGTGCTTTCCGAAGAAGACTGGGCTTTTTGGAAACACAACGGCTATGTAGTAGTGAAAAATGCCGTTCCAAAGGAAATGGTCAAGCAAACCGCCGACTTCCTGTGGGAGTTTGAGGAAAAAGACCCCAATGACCCAAGTACTTGGTACACGGCCCCTCGTGCCGAAATGCAGATGAAGGAGCTGACCAATACAGGCATGGTGGAGGTATATAACAACCAAATGCTTTGGAACAACCGCCAGTTGCCCCGCATTTATGATGCTTTTGTGGACATCTGGGGTACTGAAAAACTCTGGGTCACGATTGACCGGGCCAACCTCAATTTCCCGATTCGTCCCGGTTTCGAGTACAAGGCATTCATTCATTGGGACTACGACCCGGAGACCAAGCCCGTGCAGGTGCAAGGCGTACTTGCCCTCGCCGACCAAACCGATGAGAACATGGGCGGGTTCCAGTGCGTGCCTGAACTCTACCGCACCTATGAAACCTGGAAACTGACACAGCCCGAAGACCGCCACCGTTTCCAGCCAGATACAACAGGTTTCGATATCGTGAAGGTGAAATTGGAGGCAGGCGACCTGCTGATTTTCAACAGCCTGCTGGCACATGGCATACGGGCCAATCGTTCAGAAAACAAGGTGCGCATGGCGCAGTACATCTCCATGATGCCCGCCCAGGAGGAGAACGAGCCGCTCCGCAATTGGCGCATCAATTCTTGGCGTGACCGCATTGCGCCTGAGGGCTATGCTTTCCCCGGTGACCCACGGAATTGGGAAAAGACCAAGTACAGGATGGCGGAATTGAACGATTTGGGCAAAAAATTGCTGGGGCTGGAAAACTGGTAAGTTCTTGATAGCGACCGAGTTGCCCATAAAAAAACAACCCTGTTAGCGTTCAAGACGCCAGCAGGGTTGTTTTATTTAAGGGCTATTTACCCAATAGTCAGCTTAGTTAAAAAGGTTGTCATAAGACTGCCCATCGCCACGGCCTTGCTTCTCCGGCCTTGCAGCGGGACGGTTCAGGTCAAGCGATTCATTGGAGGAAGTTGATTTTGGGTTCAAGAGCATTAGCGTGCTCTTCTGCTCCCATTCTTCCAGCATTTTCAAGCCTTCTTCTTGGAACACGCCCTGTTGCAGGTCAATGCTGTCCATGAAATTGGCGCTCATTTCCATGAACCGTTCCATTTCGCCTACCTTGTTCGCCACATCATCGGCAATGTTTTCAATGGCCGCATCGAACATGGCCCGCTTGTCAGGATCGCCAGAGATGACGCTCATGGCCGACTTCATGGCCGAGTGCGAGGCACGGATGGCCTTGCGCTCTTGTTCTTTCAATTTCACTTGGTCTTTGGTGTCCTCCAACAGGATTTCAGAATTCTTGTACATCTTGTCGAGGATGCGGTAGAGGATTTCCATCTTCCCGTGCAGGGCAGCGTACTTCTCGTTGGTCTCCTGCAAGCGGGCGGCCTTGCGGGTGGCAAGCACCACTTGGCTCTCGTTGTTTTGTTGCTTCGCAACACTGGCGAGTTTCAGGCTATTCTGGATTTCCTTGTTGTTTTCGTCCATTAGGGTGCTCATCTTGCGGATTTGCCCCTTCAGGTTACCGATTTGCTGGCTCATCTTGCCAAGATTGTCTTGTAGGTCTTCCACATAACTCTTCAAGATGCCAACGGGGTCAATCTGCACGAAAATACCCGTCACCCAGCGCATCACACTCTTATACATGTACCAAATAAGGTTGCGCATCTTCGGGTCGAGGATGATGTATAACAAGGCTGCTAAAGCCATCAACATCAGCACCAAGTAGAGGGTATTCGCTGCAAGCCCAAGCAAAAATGTAATATTGGTTGCAATCAAAAAGCCTAAGCCACCCAGTATGGCTGTCAGGAAAATAGCCCCCGTTACTCCTTCAGGGCGTTTCCAGAATGATTTTTTTTCGTAGGTCGGCGGTGCGATATCGGACATGATTGGATTGTTGAATTGTTAGGTTGTTAAAAATGTTGGCAGCAAAGTAACACCTAAATGCAGGATTTTTGTCAAAAATTACCTTTGTTCATCGTTAAAAATCGGACGAAGGCACAAATCCAGCCCATTTTTACAAAAAACGCCGCATCAAAATGTCGGTTTGGAGGTCGTTGCCAAACAGAAAAGGGTGGGTGCCAAATACTTCAAATCCCTTTTTTTCATAAAACCGAATGGCCCTTGGGTTGTGCTCCCAGACTCCCAACCAGATGAATTCATAGTTGTTTTCCCTTGCTACCGCAATGGACTTTTCCATTAGAGCCTCACCGATTCCCCTACCATAGAAAGCAGGGAGGCTGTATATCCGCTGGATTTCAAGGCACTTCCCCCCCAAATCCTCGCCTTGTGCCAATGGGTGGTTCAATTTCAAATAACCTGCGATTTCACCGTTTTGCTTCGCAAAAAAGAACTCGGATGCCTTATTGCTAAGTTCTTCCTTCAAAACCTCCACATCAAACGCCTTGGAAATATAAGCCTGATAGTCTTCGGCAGTGTTGTCGGCTTCAAATGCAGCACTAAAGGTTTCCAACCCCACTTTCAACAGCAGGTCAACACTTTCAACCCCAAATTTTTCAATCGAAATATTCATAATCCACCCTCAAGAATGAAACACACCCAGCATCCAGTATCCGGCAGTATCCAGTATCAACCATAAATCTCCTTCCTACTTGCCTTCAAGGTATTGATTATCAACGACATAACCGTCATTGGCCCAACGCCTCCCGGAACGGGAGTGATGAAGCTGCATTTAGGAGCCACCTCATTATAGGCCACGTCGCCCACCAAACGGCTGCCCTTTGGGTGGCTTGGATCGTCAATGCGGTTGATGCCCACGTCAATCACCACAGCGCCTTCCTTCACCATGTCGGCAGTTACGAATTCCGGCCTGCCGATTGCTGCCACGATGATGTCGGCTTGTGCCACAATCTCCTTCATGTTTTTCGTTCGGCTATGCACGAGCGTAACGGTACAGTCGCCGGGGCTTCCTTTTCTGCTCAATAGGATGGCCATGGGTGTGCCCACGATATTGCTGCGGCCAATGACCACGGCATTTTTACCAGCGGTAGGCACTTGGTACCGCTCCAGCATGGTCATAATGCCGAATGGTGTTGCTGGCAGGTAGCTCGGTAGCCCAAGCGCCATGCGCCCAAAATTGACGGGGTGGAAGCCGTCCACGTCCTTTTTGGGGTCAATGGCCAGCGTCACGTTCTCCTCATTGATATGCTTGGGCAAAGGAAGCTGGACGATGAAGCCATCAATATCCTCGTCCCCGTTGAGTTGGTTCACGACTTCCATCAGTTCCTCCTCCGTGGCATCGGCTGGACGGCGGACAAGGGTGGACTTGAACCCTACGTCCTCGCAAGACTTCACTTTGTTCCTGACATAAACTTGGCTGGCAGGGTCGTCGCCCACCAGCACGGCAGCAAGGTGTGGGATTTTTCCGCCGCTAGCCTTGATTTTTTCCACCTCTGCGGCGATTTCGGTTTTGATGAGGTCGGAGAGTTTTTTACCGTCAATGATGGTCATAAGCTGTTTGTTATTTGGTGAGGGAAAGTTGGTTTGAGCGGCGAAAATAGTAAAAGGAAACCTTACACCTAAGTTCAATATTTCACTTTACTTCGAACAGTTTCCTCTCCTTCCCTACGCCCGTAATCTTCAACGATTTCCACCCCTTCGGCAACTTGGTTTTCTGCTGCGCAATACCTTGGTCGGTAATCTCCAACCCACCAAAGCCACTCAAAACGGCCTGTAAGAAGCCACCTGCCCCTGTTGCAAAGTAGGGGTTCGTACCACCTGCCGTTTCCGCTAACACCCCGAAAGGCGGCACCTCGTTCGGCTTGTAGCAGCCAGGGAACAGCGACGCCGCCTTCTCTGAATCGCCCAAGCGGGCATATAGCAGCACCAGGATAGCATTGCCCATCGCCGGGCCTTCCGGCGACATGCGGGGCAGGTAATAGTCCAGGTCACGGCGGATGTCTTCGGGTTTGTTCACGATGTTCAATGGATAGGCGAGCAGGTTCACATCGGCTTGTTTTATCATCACGCCGTCGTAGGTAGCGTTCTCCTTCGTCGTGCCGTCAGGGAATTTCAAGATGGGGATATTGTCGGCCACATGCTCCCAATCGGGGTTTGGCACGAGGCCAAGTTCCCTTGCGGCTTGGGCTGCGTACTGCAATGAGGTGATGGCCATCCCGTTCGTGAAGGCGTTGTTGTCAATGTTCTCCTGCCATTCGTTCGCCCCGATGACGTTGTTGATGTCGTAATGCCCCGGCCCGTTCCGCTCTACCCGGCTCGCCCAGAAGTCGCCGACCTCCTTCAAAATCGGGTAGCCACGGGTGCGTAGCCATTCCTTGTCCTTGGTCACTTGGTAATACTTCCAAGCCGCCCAGCCCACGCAGCCCGTGATATGATGCTGGAACGGGCCTGTGAGCGCCCAGACGGGCGTGTCCTCCGAGCCATCGGCACTGCTCTCCCAAGGGTACATAGCACCAGCATAGCCATGAGAGAAGGCATTTTTTTTCGCCATTTCTAACCGCTCGTAACGGTATTCAAGGAATGATTTGGCGATTTCAGGCTGGAGCATCAGCATTGGCGGGTACATCCAAAGCTCAGTGTCCCAGAAGACGTGGCCGTTGTAGCCAAGTCCGCTCAGACCCATCGGTGATAGGCTGTAGGCGGTGCCCTCACGGGCAAAAGAGTAGAGGTGGTAGAGTGCAAATCGGATATCACGGGTCACGTTCGCATCGCCCTCCACCACAATGTCGCTTTGCCAGAGTTTTTCCCATTCAGCGATGTGCCGCTTGAGCAACCGCTCCCGGCCTTCCAGCGCAGCGAAGATGGTGAGCCGCTCGGCCTCATTGTGCGGGTCGTTATATTGGCTGCTGGCCACGGCACTTGCCACCACGGAGAAACGATAGGTTTCGCCCGCTTTCATTTTCTTGTGGAACTTGGTCAAGTGCATGTTATAGTCCCAGTCCTCGTGGATGAGGTCAGGTTCGCTGCCATGTTTTTCCTCGAAAACAAAAGCGTTGCTGGCCGCCACCGTCAGCTTGCCCGAAGGGCTTTTGCCTACGCTGCTCATCAGCGGAATCAGCACGTGCGGGCGGTCTATTTCAGCATACAAATTCCGCACATCCGCCAAATGGTCGGGTGCCTCGATGACACTCATCGGGGTGATGGTTACGTCCTGCCTGGCCGTGATTTCAACGATGGTCATGGCCGTATAGGGCAGGTGCCGAAGGCTCATCATCGTATGCTTGACGCTCAGTTTATCACCCACCTCAAAGCTGGTGAGCAAGGCCGCCTGCTTCATGTCGAGGTCTTGGGTGAAATTCGAGATGTCCCGCCGACCAATCCTGCGCCCATCAACATCGAGGTTCATATTCACATGGTTGAAGGTCTTGAGGATGTTGGAGACACGACCCCGCTGGTAGTAGTCGTAAACGCCGTTCAATACCACATCCTTCACTCGCATAGGTTCTGGCGAAGAGACGATGCCCACCATGCCATTGGCCACAGTGACGCCGAAGTAGTTGGCGGGGTTGATGTCTTTTGCGACAACGTGCCAAGCGTCTTGGGCAGTTAATGATGAATGATAAATGATGAATGATAAATGGAGCAATAGCGAAACACGGAGGTACTTCATGACTGTTGGTTTTTGAAAATGATGGGCAAGGATAAGGAAAAGCTGGGGTTTCGAAGCACAAATCTTTTCTTTAGTTGAGGTGTTCTTGGTTGACTATTTTATTAATAAAAATCGGTCAACTATGTCCAATCAAAAATCCGTTCAACAAGTCCTCCCCCCAGTCGCACCGCACATGGTAGGCGACGGGTTTCGGGTGCATAATTTCTTCCCAAGTGGTTATGAAATGGGCCTCTACCGAATGAGCCCATTCTTCTTAATGGACTATGGCTCCAAAGTGGACTTCCCGCCATCTGACACGCCAAGGGGTGTGGGCGTTCACCCGCATAGGGGATTCGAGACGGTGACCATTGCCTTTCATGGCCGGGTGGCCCACCACGATAGCACGGGCAACAGTGGCGTTATTGGCGAGGGCGATGTTCAATGGATGACGGCAGGAAGTGGCATCCTGCACAAAGAATACCATGATTTGGAATACAGCAAGAAAGGCGGCCCATTCCAGATGGTGCAGCTTTGGGTCAATTTGCCCGCAAAGGATAAAATGACACCACCCAAGTACCAAGCCGTTGAGAATGGACAAATGGGTAAGTATAAAATACCCGAACAGGGTGGGGTGGTGGAAGTAGTTGCCGGGGAATTCAACGGTATCAAAGGCCCTGCTACGACTTTTACACCCATGCACATGTATGTTGGACGCATGAATGCTGGCGCTAAACTGCCTATTTCATTGCCCGAAAAATACAATACTGGCCTGTTGGTAACAGAGGGGAGCTTGAGCATCAATGGTACTAACCGAGTGGCCACTGATCATTTTGCCCTTTTCAGGAACGATGGGTCGGAATTTGACGTGGAAACGACCGAAGGCGCTGTCTTCCTTTTACTGAGCGGTGAGCCAATCCAAGAATCCATTGTGCCTTATGGCCCATTTTTAATGAATACCAAGGAGGAAATCATGCAGGCATTCCAGGATTTCAATAGCGGTAAGTTTGGGGTACTGGAGGATTGATATGGGCAGTATCAACCTTTTTTGAAAAAAAAAGCTGCTTGCGCACATTGCGCCAGCAGCTTTTTTTTTTCAAAAAGGGAATGTTCTATGCCCTGCCCGGGTTCAAAGGCTTGCCGCTTGCAGCGGCAGCAGCCCTATCCCGGAATTTTTTCTTACGGCTGCCTTTAACTTTAGCAGCTTTCTTGGCTGCTTCGTAGGCGTTGGTCACGCCACCAGTCACGCAAAGCTCTGTGAAGGGGACTAATTTCTCCTCATCGCCGGGCACTTTCACCTTTGCGTTGGCACTCATCGTGGTGCTTGCCATCAATACGTCCTTGACTTCTTCAGCACTGAGGTCAGGGTAATACGAGCGGATGGTGGCTGCCACACCAGCAACAACTGGAGAGGCCATGCTCGTACCGTCAAGGTGTTCATACTCGCCATCGGGCGTAGTTGCATAAATATCAACGCCGGGAGCGAAAAGGTCAACATTTTCCTTGCCATAGTTGGAGAATTCGGCGGGCATGTCCTCGCCGTTTTTCCAGCTAAGTGCGCCTACTTCAATCCAATTCTTGGCTTTCTTAGGCCCAAACAAGCCTTTCTTCTCGAAACGGTCGTTCGGATAGTTGGTGGCTTCGTCGTTGTTCTGGTGGGAATTACCAGCCGCATGCACGAGTAGTACATCGTTTTTCATGGCGTATTTCACCGCTTTGTCCACGGCTTCTTTGTCCCACGTTTCGCTTTTGCCAAAGCTCATATTGATGACGGTGGCACCATTATCCACAGCGTAGATAATGGCATTGGCCACGTCCTTATCCCGCTCATCACCATCTGGCACACAGCGAATGGCCATGATTTTGACATTGTTGGCGATGCCGTCCATGCCTTTGCCGTTGTTGCGGCTTGCCGCAATAATACCTGCTACGTGCGTTCCGTGCTTAGCGTCGGGGCCTTTCACATCACTGTTGCCATAGCCTTTCTCGTAGCTGTCGGCGTAGTTGTCGCCCACGACAGAGCGGCCATCGAAGTCCACGTTGTATTGGTATTTGGCCTTGGAAGTGAGGTAATCAACATATTCCTGAAGACCATCCTGTACCTCCTTTGCGGAGCTGCCTTCGTCCATCATGCCCATCATGATTTGGGCGGCGCGCTTGAGGTTGGCGTCAGCAGATTCAAATTTTTGAAGGTCTTCGATCGTGATTTCCTTCTTGCCGATCTGCTTTTGCAGGGATTTCATGGCTTCTAAGATGCCACCATAGGTCTGTAAATCGCCCTCGGCTTTTTCCCGCTCTCTGGTCACAGACTCTTCAAGTTTTTTGTATTTTTCATACTCTTTTTTCTCCTTGCCAGAGAGTTTTGAAGCATCTTTTCCTTGGAACTTCTTTTTATAATGAGCTACCAAACGGGTGCCTTCCAACTGGTCAGGGCCAACGTTCTTGCCGTCCTTGCCACCGATGAAGTTCCAGCCATAGACATCGTCCACATAGCCGTTTTTGTCGTCGTCAATCTTGTTGCCAGGGATTTCGCCGGGGTTGGTCCACATTACGTCCTTCAGGTCTTCGTGCAGGGGGTCAATGCCTCCGTCAATAACGGCCACCACGACGGTTTCCGATTTTTTGCCGGATAGCACTTCGTTGTACATCTTATTGGCGCTGACGCCATAATAGCCGTCCTTCATCTTGTCGAGGTGCTGCCAGTTGTCGGGTGGCGCTGCAAGTTGTGCGATACCAATAAAGGGCAGGCCAACCATTGCGGCCAGCATCAAGGATTTAATCTTCATGTTCTTTTTTATAATTGAAAGTTTTTTTTGAAAAAAGTTTGCAAAGCTACATGCCATTTACATGAAACATGTCAATGAACGCAGGAATTCTGAAAACGTTGAGCCTTACACCAGAAAACGCAGCGTTCATGACCAAATTACATGGTGACTGGCAAAAGGACAATTGAAATAAGGGAGGGTGGCAAGAATGCATGGCTTCATTGTTGGCAAAGGGTAGCTTTTTCTGGGAAGGTGAAACCATGTAACCGTGTAGCCATGAAACCGTGTGGCCGTGAAACAAAAAACGCCCCGTTTGGGGCGTCGAATGTTTGTACATAGTTTGTTGAACAAATACAAAAATGGTTCTTTCGAACCGAAAAGGGTGCTGGCTGGAGCCTTTACTCACCCTCGTTGCTATCTGTGGTGTTAATGTTGCACCACTATTTTTTGAGCTACCTGACCGTTTTCGTTGCGGAGTTGTGCCAAGTAAAGACCGTTTGGAAGCTGGCTTGCATCAATTTCGATGCTGTTTGCGCCCTCCATGATATTGATTTGACGCTGTGCTATTCGATTGCCGAGCAAATCTACCAACAGGAACTGGAACTCACCGCTTATTTGTGAATTTATTTTAATTTGAGCAATGCCAGCGACCGGGTTTGGTACTGTTTGTATGCTCAGATGCCTGCTAAGGTCTGTGGTAGCGTTGACGCCACAAGGGTCGCTGGCATTGGCATTTACTTGAATGGTGTATTTTCCAGGTGCGAGATTGGCATCGGGAAAGACAATTGGAATTGGAAATACAGAGCCATTCACGAAAGCCGAGCCGCCAATCGTCAAATCATAGGGGCCAGGTGTATTACCGTTCGTGGCTATCCCAAACAATTTGGCGCAACCAATAGTATTGCTGGCAAAATGGCAGTTGGGTGGATCGCAGACATAATTGATGCCAGCAGGGAGGCCCGTTACGGAGTTCACGGTCACGGAATCCAAAGGGAAGCTAAGGCCGGAATAGGTCAATGTATCGTTTACTACAATGGTGAGAGTAAACTCGAATGGCTGCCCAATGACGGCACAATCGGTAATGCCACCATTTGGATTGATGTTTGGCTCGTAAGGCTCAGGGTAAACACCCGCAGTCGAATCGGCATACAACATGTCAGGGTTGCAGTTTTGCGCTGCCAAAAAATTGGCGATGGCAAATAGTACGAATGAGAGTAAGAATCTTGTCATAAGGCATTTGTTTTTGATTTTGAATTACTAGAAGTTCGCAAAGGAAGTTGGCGTTGCGCCTTGCCCAAATTTGATTGCAAAGCTGGCAAACTTACCTGACTTGCAAGTACTTGGCACGATGTAATTATTTTTTACTGGTGTTTTGGAGCAAACGCTATTTTTGCGCCTCCCATATTCAAGTCATTCCTGCTATATGGAATGGCACCCGATACCCACTCTTTCGTATCGCCAAAAAATGCTGGTGATATATTTAGCTGCACCGAGAACATTTCCCAAGAGATAAAATGATTGGAATTGCCTAAAATTGCTTGCGCTTTTTTAAAGAAAAGCTGCGAGCCACAACCACATATTGTTTATGAACAACATCAAATCTACCCTTTTAGCCAGTTTGCTGGCTTTTTCATTCAGTTTCGCACAGGGTCAAAAAGCAACTTTGTACGGTACCCTCGCCGATGCTGGAAATAACGAGCCGCTCGTTTCTGCAACGGTACAAGCTGGAGCCACAGGTACCATCACCGACCTCAACGGCCATTACGAACTCTTGCTCGAACCCGGAAGTTATGACATCGTTTTCAGCTTTGTTGGCCTCGAAACCATTACCAAAACCGTTAGCCTAAAGGCGGGTGAGTCCCGGCAGCTTGATGTTTCACTTTCAGAGAGTAACAATATCTTAAGCATGGCTACCGTCACCAGCGGCAAGCACGAAAAAGCACTTGGTGAAGTAACGGTTTCATTGGACGTGCTGAAGCCCAGCCTCATCAACAATACGAACCAGACCAGTCTCAGCGGCCTGCTCGACAAAGTGCCCGGAGTGAACCTTGTAGGTGACCAAGCCAATATTCGTGGTGGCTCCGGCTTCAGCTACGGGGCCGGCAGCCGGGTACTGCTGCTCGTGGATGACATGCCCATTCTCCAGGCTGATGCAGGCTTCCCGCAATGGGAGGACGTCCCCCTCGAAAACATTGAGCAGGTGGAGGTAGTAAAAGGTGCAGCATCGGCCCTTTACGGCTCCTCCGCCCTCAACGGCATCATCAACGTTCGCACGGCCTATGCCAAAGCGAAGCCGGAGACCAAGTTTTCGCCATTTGTCACCCTGTTCGACTCACCGAGGAACAAAGCAGCCAAATGGTGGGATACTCCCCGGTATTCAGCTGGCGGAAGCGCTGTGCACCGCCAAAAATTTGGGGACTTCGATTTGGTCATAGGTGGCAATTACTTGCGCAATGAAAGCGTGAACGACAGCACTTGGAGCCGACGTGGCCGCATCAATATCGGCACCCGCTACCGCATCACGGATCGGCTGTCGGTTGGGCTGAACGCCAATTTCAACAAATCCAAGTCGGCCTCTTTCTTTTTTTGGGGAGGCTTGGACAGCTTGTTGCTTAGGCCCGGTGCCGCCGTTTCCGAAGGGGGGAATTCTCGCTACAATATTGACCCTTTCATCACTTATTACGACAAAGCCAATAACCGCCACAAGCTGCAAGGCCGTTTTTACAACGTGAATAACAACTCAAGTACATCAGAGGCTGACCAGTCCAACCGATCTGAGGTGAAGTACGCAGAGTACCAATTCCAGCGAAAAATGGAGCGCATTGGCCTTGTGATGTCTGCAGGGGTGGTTTATATAGGTACGGCTGTTAAGGCACCGCTTTACGGCGACACGACCTTCACCAGTCGTAACATGGCGGGCTATCTCCAGTTGGACAAAAAATTCTTTGACAAGCTAAACATCTCAGGCGGCTTCCGGTATGAACACAACTTAGTGATTACACCTGAAGTGATTGAGTACAAGAACAAAGATGTCATCATCCGAAGGGATACCGTGCCTGGTGGCGAAATCAAGGAGTCTAAACCCGTTTTCAGGCTTGGGGCGAGTTATGAACTGGGGCAGGCGACCTTCCTTCGGGCCTCGTGGGGCCAGGGTTACCGTTTCCCCAGCATCGCTGAGAAGTTTATTTACACGCTGTTTGGTGGCACGCCGATTTTGCCAAATGTTGACTTGACTTCTGAAACGGGCTGGTCGTCGGAACTGGGTCTTCGTCAAGGCTTCAAGCTCGGTGGCTTCAGCGGCTTCCTCGATCTGGCTGGCTTCATCAGTGAGTACCAAGATATGATGGAGTTCAACGTGGTGTTCCAAGGCTTTCTGGCCGCTTTCCAATCGCAGAACGTAGGCAATACCCGAATCAAGGGCTTGGAGGCAAGTGTTACGGGGCGGGGCGATTTGTTTGGGTTGGAAACGACCGTGCTTGCTGGTTATACCTATATAGACCCTCGTTTTCAGGAGTGGGCACCTTTGGATTCCCTAAAGAATGGCTCCGCAGCGTTCCGCATGACGGATGCCTACCGCAACGGTATCAACTCTTCCATTTGTTCTGCTGGCAACTCCTGCGAAAACATCTTGAAGTACCGCTACAAACACACCGCCAAGTTGGATATTGAATCACGGACAGGTAAGTTTTCATTCGGTGTAAGTGCCATTTACAACAGCTTTATGAAGAATATTGATGAGATATTCGAGGCACTCGTGGTGCCGGGCCTTCGCCAGTACCGCAAACAAAACAGCAATGGGGACCTCGTCCTTGGGGCACGCACGGCCTATTTCCCCAACGACCACCTCAAGCTATCTTTCCTCGTCAACAACCTGAACAACGAAGAATGGGTGGCAAGGCCGGGAAGGTTGGAAGCGCCAAGGAATTATACCTTGCGGTTGGATTATAGTTTTTAAGCCTGAAAATAACCTCAATGGTTCGTGAATTTCTAAGGTTCTGGGGTTTTAGGGTTTGGGGGCAAAACCTAACCACAAATCATTTTTGAAAGGGTTGAAAAAATTAACCAACCATTTCAAAAACAGCTAATTGGTGACAGCCTTAGAACCTGAAAACCCGGAAACTTCACGAACCATTGAACCTTATCTCAAAGTCGAAAAGCTAAGGTGCTTCGCAACTTGAGTTAACCAGGCCTCCAAAGCCTTTACACACTATGCCCAACGTAAGAATCGCCCAAGTATCATCCTACCTTCCAGATAGGGTAGTTTCAAATGAGGAAATCGAACAGTTGGTGAATGAGAAAGAAAAGTTGCTCGCTCCTGGTATTTTGGAGAAACTCTTCCGGATTCGGGAGCGAAGATTTGCCGACCGACACGTCCAAACCTCCGACCTTGCCGCAAATGCCGCACGGCCCATCGTCGAGCAGTTTGGGGCGGAACGCATCGAATACCTCATCTTCGCAGGAGCCTGTTCCGACCTCATCGAACCAGCAACGGCCAATATCGTTCAGCATAAACTGGGCTTGCACTGTCCAGTCTTCGACCTAAAGAACGCTTGCAACAGTTTTGTGGATGCCATAACGGTGGCAAGCTCGTTCATTGAAACTGCCATTTGCTCGAACGTACTCATCGTAACAGGTGAAAAATTAAGTGACGGTGTAAGGCTTGATGGCAACCATTCGGATGCCCATCTTGCAGCCTTTAGTTTGGGGGATGCTGGTGCAGCAATGTTGCTCACCTCCTCCACGGACGGCAGTCGCATCCATTTCCAAAAGAAAATGACACGAGGCCAGCACTGGCCACTTTGCACCATCAAAGGCGGCGGCTCCATGTTTCCGCAGGAGCCGCACATGAACTATTTCGAGGGCAGTACGGCCGAACTGAAATCGGTCATCCTTGAAGAAGGGGTGGCTTTCGTCAAAGAATGCTACGAAGAATCGGGCTGGACATCAGGAATGATTGACCATTTGTTCACACACCAAGTTTCTGCAGGCACCTTTAGGGTAGTGGAGCAGGTCACGGGTATTCCGGCAGGTCGCATCACATCGGTTTTCGAAAATTTTGGCAACACAGCAGCGGCGTCTATTCCGCTGGCTATTTGCGATGCTGTAGAAGCTGGCCGCCTCAAACGTGGTGACAAGGTGATGCTGTTCGGCATAGCGGCGGGGTGTAGCCTTTCCATACAATTCCTTACTTGGTGATATGCTTTGATGGCCGCTGATATGCACAGCATTTCTTTATTTTGCCCCTTCATTCATCAAAGCCAAATTATGCCCACATTTACCGCATTCCAACAAGCCATTCGACAAGGCATCCCCGATAAACTACCTGCCCCAAAGCCATATGACCCCGTCGTTTCCCATGCGCCCAAGCGGGTAATAGAAGGCGTTTTGAGCCAAGAAGAGAAAAAACTCGCTGTGCGCAATGCAATGCGCTATTTCGACAAAAAACACCACGCCGTGCTGGCCCCAGAGTTTTACGAAGAACTCAACACCTACGGGCGCATTTACATGTACCGATTCCGGCCCGATTACGAAATGTACGCCCGACCCATCGAGGAATACCCGGCCAAGTGCCAACAAGCCGCGGCCATCATGCTCATGATCCAGAACAACCTCGACCCCACTGTTGCGAAGCACCCGCATGAATTGATTACTTATGGTGGAAATGGGGCTGTATTCCAGAACTGGGCGCAATACCTGCTCACGATGCAGTACCTCTCCCAAATGACGGAGAAACAGACACTTGCGATGTACAGCGGCCACCCCATGGGCATCTTCCCGTCGCACCGGGATGCCCCACGGGTCGTTGTGACGAACGGCATGATGATACCCAACTACTCCAAAAAAGAGGATTGGAATAAATACAACGCCCTCGGCGTCACCCAATATGGCCAGATGACGGCTGGGTCGTTCATGTACATAGGGCCGCAGGGTATCGTACACGGCACGACCATCACACTTTTGAATGCAGGTCGCTTGCGCTATTTGGGGGCAGATAACCTAAAAGGTAAGGTCTTCGTCACGAGCGGGCTTGGTGGCATGTCCGGCGCTCAGGCCAAGGCCGCCGTCATCACTGGAGCCGTCGGTGTACTGGCCGAGGTGGACGACAAGACCACCGAACAACGCATTGTGGATGGGTATGTCCTTCGGGAAAACGTTTTCCGTGACCTCGATTTGCTCATTACCCGCATCGAAGAATGCCGTAGAAACGGGTCGGCCATTGCCCTGATTTACGCTGGCAACATCGTGGACTTATTGGAGAAAATGGTGGAAAAAAACACCAAGGTCGAACTCCTCAGCGACCAGACGAGCCTGCATAATATTGATGACCTCGGCTATTGCCCAGCGGGTTTCACCTTTGAGGAAGCTAAGCAATTGCTCGATTCCGACAAGCCCCGATTTATGGATGAGGTGCGGAAAACGCTCATCCGCCACGCCAAGGCCGTGAACACAATGGCCGACCGGGGCACTTATTTCTGGGACTACGGCAACGCCTTCTTGCTCGAAGCGGGCAAGGCTGGCGCCGATGTTTTCAAGAACAAGGAAACGGGCGAGTATCGTTATCCCAGCTACGTAGAGGACATCATGGGGCCGATGTGTTTTGACTATGGTTTCGGGCCGTTCCGCTGGGTCTGCTGCTCTGGCCAGAAAGCTGATTTGGATAAAACGGACGCCATCGCCGCACGGGTTTTGGAGGAAATCAAAGCCACTTCCCCCTCCGAAATCCAAGGCCAACTCAACGACAATATCATATGGATAAAAAATGCCGACCGTGACCTGCCCATTGTTGGCTCGAAGTCCCGCATCCTCTACGCCGATGCCGAAGGCCGGGTGAAAATAGCCGAGGCGTTCAACCAGGCCATTGCAAATGGAGAACTGGCTGGGCCTGTGGTCTTGGGCCGTGACCACCACGATGTGAGTGGCACGGATTCGCCCTTTCGGGAAACTTCGAACATCTACGACGGTAGCCGTTTCACCGCAGATATGGCCGTGCAGAACGTCATCGGCGACTCGTTCCGGGGCGCTACTTGGGTCAGCCTGCACAACGGTGGCGGGGTAGGGTGGGGCGAGGTCATCAACGGTGGCTTCGGCATGGTGCTAGATGGCTCGAAGGCGGCCAGCCAACGCCTGCATTCCATGCTTTTCTGGGACGTGAACAACGGCATTGCCCGTCGCAGTTGGGCGAGGAACGAGGAGGCGATTTTTGCCATTAAACGGGAGATGAAACGGACGCCGGGGCTGGTGGTGACGCTGCCGAACTTGGTGGAGGAGGGGTTGTTGGAGGGGTTGTGAAAATACAAAAGCCCTTGGAAATCAACGACTTCCAAGGGCTTTTCAACAAGATAGGCTCGCTTATTTTATGTGAAAAACGAGGCTGTTGACTTCCCGTAATTCAGTCTCGTTAGTTGCTTTTACCATCACATTTTCAAAGTAAAATCTGTCGCCAGTTTGGGCCACATTCGCTAGCGATTTTGCTTTCTCACTAAATTTACCTGACTTGCAAGGAGCTTCGGCAGGGTCGGTTTCCCTTCTCACCCATACCAAGCTAAAGCTGACTACTTCGAACTGGTTTTTTCCGTTCACGTCAGTATCAACAAAACCTAAACCCACTGCATTTTGAAATTCTGATACAGTGACTTCGCCATCACGCTTGATTTGGCCATTTGCCAATTGAAGCGCTGCGATTGGATCAGGCAGGCGATTCAGTGGGTCTGGCATCCGCTGTACCTCAAAGTCAAAATTCTTGTACTGGAAGCCCTCACCATGCACGGTCAAAGTGGCCTTGCCAGGGTAATGGAAGCGAAGGTTGAACTTGCCATCTTCCAGCTTTTCGATGTCAACGCCATCGCTGCCGATGAAGATTTTTTCGCTCGGAATGCCCGGCACAGTTACCTGCACCTGGTTTTCCACGCCAATGTACATTTTGTCACTTTTGAGTGACCGTAAGCTGACTTCCTGCGCCTTCAAAATGCTTCCCGAAAAAAGCACTATTGCCAAAAAAGCGACAGTTTGCAGCGAGGAGAAAGGGGCTTTCTTGATGTTTATCAACTTCATTTTTCTAAGTTATTTTAGTGAAACAACCTCATAATGAGGCTTTTGTGCCAAAGATACGAATCAAGGGCGTAATTTAATAAATCCGCCATCCAATGGGAAATCGCAGCCCGTAATAAAAGCCGCCTCGTCAGAGCAAAGGAACAACGCCAAGTTCGCAACCTCCTCTGGTGTTCCCATGCGCCCGATAGGTTGCGTCGCCGCCAATTTTTCGAACATCTCAGCCTCGTGGCCAGGGTAGTTTTTTGCCAAAAAGCCATCCACGAATGGCGTATGGATGCGGGCTGGAGAGATGCAGTTGCAGCGGATATTGTCCTTCAAATAATCCGTTGCCACGCTGAGGGTCATGGTGAGCACTGCCCCTTTCGTCATGGAATAAGCGAAACGGTCGGGGATGCCTACCGAGGCCACGACACTGGCCATATTCAGGATCACGCCGCCACCGTTTTGCTTGAAAAACGGCACCACGGCGTGCATAGAATTGTAAACGCCCTTCACGTTCACCCGGTATAAGCGGTCGAAATCTTCCTCGGTGGTTTTCTCTAAATTTCCTACAAAGCCGATGCCTGCATTGCAGACCAAGATGTGCGCAACTTGCTCATGATGAATCGCTTGTGCAATAGCCTCCACTTGTTGGTGGTTGCTCACGTCACAAGCATGTGCCTCGGCTTGGCCTCCTGATGAACGGATTTCAGCGGCTGCTGATTCAGCTTCTTCCAACTTCATGTCAAGGATGTGAACGCAAGCCCCTTCCATTGCAAAGCGGCGTGAAATGGCCAGGCCGATGCCACTGGCACCACCCGAGACGATGGCAGTTTTGTTTTCGAGTCTTTTCATTTCAGTTCAAAAATTTGTTTCATCAGTACCCATTTTTCCCCATCCTTGGCCCAAGGTAGTGGCTGTTGGAACTTCCACATTAGCTCCTCCCAAGCCTGCACCCGTGGGTCGGCGGCGTCGGCTGCGGCCTTATTTTCAAGGGTAAAATCTTCGTTCACTTCCATGACCATGAACAGGCGGTTCCCCGTACGGTAGATGTCCAGCCCGATGATGCCAGCAGAACGGATGCTATCCAAAATCTCCGGCCAGACACCGCCAGGGGCGTGCCAGCGCTCGTATTCGGCAATGAGGGCGGGGTCATCTTTTAGGTCGAGGGCGAAGTGGTATTTCATGTTATTGATGCTTATAAATTTTCTAAGTTTAGGTATCCCATTCATTGAATTGGGCTACCTAAACATAAAAATGGTCTGCCTATCCATTGAATTGGTCTGCCTAAACATAAAAATGGTCTGTCTATCCATTGAATTGGTCTGCCTAAACATAAAAATGGTCTGCCTAAACATAAAAATGGTCTGCCTTTCCATTGAAATGGTCTGCCCATCCATAAAAATGGTCTGCCTAAACATAAAAATGGTCTGCCCATCCATAAAAATGGTCTTGCCATCCAATCAAATGTCAAAACGCTTCATTTTTCCAAAAGTACCGGGCAATCCTCCAATGAAATATTGTATTTTCCTGACTTGCAAAGCTTGATGAGCTTCACTTTTTTCACGCTCTCATCGTCACCAATGCGGATGTTGAAAGTACATGCTTTGTTCTCAAAATGGTACTCACTTGCGAAATAGTTGCTGCCCGTTTCGGGATCCTCGTCGCTTTCGCTGCCGAGTAAGAAGCCTGGGCTAAGGTCGGCCTTACCACTTATTTGATCAAGGGTATGTCGGCCCTTGCGCAGTTCGAAATTGAAGTCGAGGGTTGTATAATTAGCACTCGATACATCCAGCGAGTACAAGTACCCAGCCTTGCTTGCTACAAAATTCGCCCAATTGCCTTTCGGGATTGGCACGGGGAAAACAAAGCTGTCTGTTTGTTCCAAAATGAGGAAACTATCAACCAATTCGATGTTTTCTGCAATGCCAGCGTAAGTCAGTTCTTTCAAAAAATCGGCTGAATAGTCAAGGTCGTTTACCAGTTTGATTTTAGCTGGTTTTGAGGTGGCCGGTATGGTGTCGGTAGCTTTTGTTCCTGGCGGAATAGCTTCCTCGCCATTCAGCACCACTATATCCGCCAAAAGCGAATCCAAGGCTGGGGTGCTATGCTGCTCTGGTGTGATTGGGCCTCCCATACATGCGGCGAGAAACAATACACCCATTGCCAAGAAAGAAAAGAGAAATTGCGAAGCAAAAAACCTCATATCTGGTTGACTACCTGTGTTTTATACCCCTTCCAGCCATAGAGGCCAATGACCAAAAACGCCACCATGGGCAGGTAAAGCGCCGATTGGTAGCTGCCCGTTTTGTCCGCCAAAAGGCCAAACAATGGCGGCAGTACCGCACCACCTACAATGGCCATGATGATAAGCGACGAGCCAAGTTTCACCTGCTCGCCAAGCCCTTTGGTGCCGAGTGCAAAGATGGTCGGGAACATGATGGACATGAAGAAACTGGCCGAAAGCAGCGCCACCACTGCCGTCAATCCAGTAGCCGTTGCGGCAGTGAGGAACAGCAGCAGAGATACTATGGAGAATAAGGTTAGCAACCGCTGCGGCTGCATGAACGACATGAGCCATGTGCCGAAAAACCGCCCGACCATGAAAAGTAGGAAGCTGAAGGTGAGATGGAAGCCCGCCCATCGTTGAGGAGTCAGTTCTTCGCCACTGCCCGCCATCCACTCGAAAAAGGGCTTTAGCGACTCCACCAACGAAAAGTGGCTTTCAGGTGAAAGCTGCAATTTGAAATCAATGAAATAGCCCCACAAGCAAGATTGTGCCCCTACATAAAAGAACTGTGCCACGATGGCCAGCACGAGGTGCCTGTTCCTGAAAATGCCATCCCAGCCTTTTTTGCCAGCGTTTCCAGCTTGGGTTGGTTCGGGCATTTTCGTCAGCCAAAAAAGTAGGGCGACGAAAAGCACAACGGCAGCGAGGCCGAGGTACGGCCCCTGCACGGTCTGAGCCTCGGCGATACGGATGGCTTCGGCCTGGTCAACAGGCATGGCTGCGAGGTCGGCAGTATTGTGTTTATTGTTGGTGAAAATGAGCAGGCTTCCGAGCAATGGCCCAAAGATGATGCTAAGGCCGTTGAACGATTGCGAGAAATTGAGGCGCTGAGCCGCACCTTCCGGCTCACCGAGGATGGAAACGTAGGGGTTTGCCGCCGTTTCCAAAAAAGCCAAACCACTTGCGATGGTGAACAGGGCGAATAAGAAGAATCCATACTCCCGCACCTCGGCGGCAGGATAAAAAAGGATGGCGCCTACGCCATACAATAAAAGGCCGAAGATTATGCCCTTTTTGAACCCAAAACGGTTCATGAAAAGCCCCGCCGGGATAGCAAAGACGAAATATCCGAAATAGAACGCAGAGTCAATGAGGCCCGCTTGCCACCGCTTCAAGTCAAGGGCGAGCTGGAAGTGGCTGATGAGCACGCCGTTCAACGAGTTGGCGATGCCCCAAAGAAAGAAAAGACTTGTAACAAGGATAAACGGTAGAAGGTACTTATTTTTAGTGGGCATGGTTGGCTTTCGTTTTGTGAAGCGCCAAATGTAGGGAAGGGAATTGAAGTTTTATGGTTTTCGGGTTTTGGGGTTTTCGGGTTTTGGGGTTTTGGGGATTTCGGGTTTGATTCCCATCCGATTGGGATGAATCGGGAACGGCAAGGTTTATTGGGGTTTTGTAGGTGGCAAACAAAAAAAGGGGGCAGCAGTGCTGCCTCCCCGAAACCATTTTACCAAAAAACTTACTTTGAAATTATGAGATTCAATCAATAGCTATGGGCTATCAATCAGAAAAATTGGGTACTATAAAACAGCTTGGCATTGGCGATGGCCAAACAGTGGTTGATAGTGTACACCAAATGATATTGAATAAATAAGCGAAAACTGCTTCGTCAGGGCGAAACGATGCTTTCGTTTTTTTGTCTGTTGGATGTGAGAAAGGGCGAAGCCCTGAGACCTTTTTTATTTTGTAAATTGAGAAGTCGGACGGAAATTGTCCAAGAGACCAGTTTGTATTGTTGAGAAGGAGAAGATGGCCTGAAGGCCTAAAAGAATGGTGCAAAAATAGGCTCGTTCTGTTTGCTATGAAACAGGCGGGTTCAGATATTTTTAATTAAATTGTGCAAAATGCTAAAAATCAAGGGATTGAAAACATATTTTTTTAATTCTCCAGAATGGGTTTGAGCCTTTGATACGTAGTTTCACGTAGTGAAAAATTCCATTTTTACTTAAAAGCCTCTGGGTTTCGCACCCATACGTCCCGTTGAGGGAATGGGATTTCAATGTCATTTTCCCTAAAGCGCCTTTCAATATTGAAGCGGATATCGCTTTTGACTTTTTCGATGTGAAAAAAATCTGTACTGAAGAAAAGCAAATCAAAGTCAACGGAAGACTCTCCGAAATTGACAAAATTTACATTTGCCGCTGGCTCTTTAAGCACTTTTTCATGCTCGTTGGCTGCTTCCAGTAGCAGCTTTTGTACCAAGGTGACATCCGAACGGTAGGCAACCCCAATCGCTATCTTGAACCGAGCTGGCTGGTCATCGTGTGTCCAATTGGTCACTTTGTTTACCACAAGGCTGGAGTTTGGGATGAGGATACTTACCTGGTCACGGGTTTCGAGTTTGGAAGTTCGAAGCCCGATTTTTACCACCCTAGCCACGAATCCGTCCACTTCCAATACATCGTCCACTTCCACAGTGCCCTCCACCAGTATGATAATTCCGGAAATGATGTCCTTGAAGGTGTCCTGCAAGCCAAGCCCGATGCCGACCAAAAGCGCCGCAGAACTGGCCCAGATCATGGAACTGATGTTGAACAGCTCCATAATGGCGAACACGGCCAATACCCAAATAATATAGCTTAGGAACTGCTTCAGCGCTATTTGCCTACCCGGGTCCACTTTGCGGGTACTGAAGTAGCGGTCGAGCAGGATTCGCTTCATGGTCCAAATCACCAATTTTGCGGCAAGCAAAATCAAAATGGCCATCAGTAGGTGGGATACCGTGAGTTTGAAATTGCCAATATTGATGCTAAGACTTAGTAATTCTTTGAAATCCATGTTGCAAAACTTGTTTTTCGTTGAAAATTGGGTGTCAGTTCCGCAATTTTGTCGGGCAAAACTGCATAACTTAGTTCGTCTTTAGAAATCCTGTCGCTACAAAGTAAATTGAAAACGTCCCGTCAACCTTCATTTTCAAAATTAAAAGCATGAAAAACTTAATCAACTTCCTTCTTTGTCTTGCAATTCCAGCCCTTGTTTTCGGGCAATCCACGGTTGATGCAAGCATATCGTTTGCCACATTTCAAGACCAAGAAACAGGTAAAGGGTATGTAGAGGTTTACCTTCATTTATTGGGCCCAAGCGTTGGCCTTTCCCCTTTGGAGGGCCCTAATGGACAAGCGAAGTTAGATGTGGTCATCCTTTTTATGCAAGGTGATAAGGTAGCCAAATTTGACAAGTACCGGCTCAGCGGCCCTGTTACCGACAAGCCCATAGATTTTGTGGACATGAAGCGCTATGCCTTGGAAAACGGGCAGTACCAGTTGGAAGTTTCTGTTGAAGACATGGTGAATCCTGGTAGCGCAAAAAAATTCCGCACCGACCTAAAATTAGACTACCAGCCCAATGCCTTGGCTATTTCTGATGTAGAACTACTGGCTTCAGTCAAGAATGTTGATACAACTGCGGCTCCCAATCCCATGGCCAAGGGCAAATTCATATTCGAGCCTATGCCCACCAATTTTTATTCAAAACTTGACGAGTTGATTTTGTTCTATTTCGAGGTTTACAACACTGACAAAGGCATAGGCGAGGATTATCTGCAGTCTATCTTTATTGACAACGCCGACACCAAGGAAGTTGAGGAAAAAATAAGTGCCACTCATAAACGGAAACAACCGTCGCCCGTGGATGCCGCCGTGCAAAAAGTGGACATCAAGTCACTACGCACTGGGAATTATAACCTTGTGATTGAAATCAGGAACAGGAACAGAGAACTGTTGGTAAAACGATCTATGCCCTTTCAGCGCAGCAACCCATATCTGGAAATCACCAGTGAGAAGATTTCATCCGGCGAGGTTTCCCTTGAACAGGAATTCGTAGGTAAGTTATCTGTGGATGAACTGGTTTATGGCCTTAAAGCCATTCTGATGCAAGTGGACAAGGCCGATGGGGAGCACGTGAAATATATTATTTCGCAGCGCAATGAGAATGCCATGCGCATGTACCTTTTTAGCTATTGGGCAAAGGAAAACCACAACAATCCAGAGGCACAGTACAATGCTTACATGAAAGTTGCAAAACAGGTGGATGCCAGTTTTGCCAATGGTTTTGGACGGGGCTTTGAGACTGACCGAGGCTATATCTTTCTAAAATATGGTGCTCCCAACAACACGGTCTTCGAGGAAAACGATCCCAGTGCGCCACCTTATGAGATTTGGTATTATAACCAGTTTCCTAAGACAAAGCAGAACAACGTCAAGTTCCTTTTCTACAACCCATCCTTGACGACCAATGGCCATGTGCTGCTTCATTCCAATGCACGAGGTGAAAACAACAACCCTCGCTGGGAAATTGAGCTTTACAAAGATGCCCCCAACGATATCCAAGGCAATGATTTCATCGAAGGCACCCAAATGCAGTCCAATACAGGCCGCCATGCACGCCAACTGTGGGAGAGTTTTTAACGGTTGACGGCTTACGGCCTACGACTTACGGTGGACGGTCTACGATGGACGGCGTTGGGACTATAAATGCTTTCAGCATAAAACTGTTTACCGTGTACCGTAATCCGTCCACCGTCCTTGGTATCGTTTTTGAAACTTGATGCAAAGCTAAATTGGGTTTGGGGGCAACAATGCCAAAAAAACCTAATTTTGCCTTGAAATCAACGACAGAGGTGACGCATTGGTGAACAGCGCCACCTCTTTCATTTTACCAAACAACTGCTGTTTTGTCGAAGAACCTCGTCATCATTCCCACCTACAACGAACTGGAGAATATTGGGAAAATGCTCGACGCCGTCATGGCGCTACCCGTTGCATTTGATGTCCTCGTAGTAGACGATGGGTCACCAGACGGCACCTCGGAAGTGGTGCGTGAAAAGAAATCCGAGTACCCACAGCGCATCTACTTGCTACAACGAAGTGGCAAATTGGGCTTAGGAACAGCCTATATCGAAGGATTTAAATACGGTATAAAACAAGGCTACGATCATATTTTCGAGATGGATTGCGATTTCTCGCACAACCCAAATGACTTGGTGAGGCTCTTGCAATCGCTTGAAAAAGACGCAGATATGGTGATTGGTTCCCGCTACGTCAAAGGAGGCAATACCGTCAATTGGCCTTTTGACCGAAAAGTCTTGTCCTATGGTGCTTCTCTTTATGTTCGCCTCATCACCTGGATGTGGATTAAAGACCCAACCGCAGGGTTTGTCGGTTACCGCCGAAAAGTGCTGGAAACCATTCAATTGGACAAAATCAGGTTTATTGGCTATGCCTTCCAAATCGAGATGAAGTTCACCGCCTGGCGTTTCGGCTTCAAGCTCCGTGAAATACCCATCACCTTCACCGACCGCATAGAAGGTTCCTCCAAGATGACCAAGGGCATCGTAAAAGAAGCCATTTTTGGCATCATCAAGCTGAAGCTCTACAGCCTCTTCCATTAATTCTTTTCTCCCTTACCAAGTCGAGTTGAATGCTGCTTGCCTCTCATGGCGAGTGGCACTGCCTTTTCCATTGTCCAAACCCTATTTGAAGGTCAAGTGGAAAAAAATGGGAATGAAATGCCTTTTGTGGAAATATGAAGTGGGAAAAAGTGGAAATGTTCGAAAAAATATGAGAACAACAATGATACTGGATGAGTACCACATTGGCAGATTTTTGCCATTTTGTAAGCTATTTGATTTAGTTAATGTAATTAATATGCGAATATTTTAGGTCAACCCGTGCGATGTTGAAAAAAAATGAAAAAAAAATTCACTTTTTGTGGGAGAAAGTGGGAATTTTTGGGGAAAAGTGAATACTTTTGGCCGACAAATTGATTAAAGCAGCACATGTACCAACTTCTAGGTGAATATGAGTGCAAAGTTGACCCGAAGGGGCGGCTGAGACTGCCAAGCGGCTTGCTTGAGCAGTTGCCAGCCGACGAGCGGGACAATTTTGTGGTCAACCGGGGATTGGAAAAATGCTTGGTGCTGTATCCCAAAAAAGTTTGGGATGCAAAATCTGCGCAAGTTAACAATGTAAATGAATTTGACCTAAATGCAAGGTTGTTTCAGCGCCAGTTTTACCGTGGCGCCACGGCCTTGAAGCGTGACAACGCCGACCGACTCAACTTCCCGAACCAACTGCTCGAATGGGCAGGCATATTGCCGGGAGATGGGGAAGTGGTACTGGCTACCGTCAATGATAAGGTCGAAATCTGGTCAGCCGCCGAGTACGATTTGCAAATGAACAACGAACTCGACATGGCACAGCTTGCGCAGGTGGTAATGGCAGCAGACAAAGGGGTTGCAAAGCCTATATAATTCAACCGCATGGCCTACCACATTCCCATTCTCGCAAAAGAAAGCATCGAAGGCCTAAACATCAAAAAAGAGGGTGTTTACTTAGATGCAACCTTCGGCGGTGGTGGCCACAGCCGGTTGATATTGAATGAATTGGGGGAAAAAGGGCGGTTGTTCGCCTTTGACCAAGACGATGATTCGCTCCGCAACTTGATTGAGGATGAGCGTTTCACCTTCAACCACCACAATTTCCGCTACGTGAAGCAATTTCTTCGCTTGCATGGCGTGAAACAGGTGGATGGCATCTTGGCCGACCTTGGAGTCAGTTCCCACCAACTCGACGAGGCCGAACGTGGCTTCTCGTTCCGTTTCGATGCCGACCTCGATATGCGGATGAATCGCTCGGAGGAGGTCACGGCAGCAACGGTTTTGAAAACTTATTCAGCAGCAGAACTGCAAACGATTTTTGGCGAATACGGCGAAGTGCGAAACGCAAAGACGCTAGCCCAAAAAATCGTCCAAGAACGGGAGCACCGCCCCATCCGCACCATCGGCGACTTGCTCGGCATCGTCGAGCCGCTGGTCAGGGGGCCTAAGAACCGCTACCTGGCGCAGGTTTTCCAAGCCCTGCGGATTGAGGTGAACGACGAGATGGGCGCTTTGAGGGAATTCCTCGAAGCAACGCTTGACATCCTCAAGCCCGGCGGCAGGCTCGTGGTCATCAGCTTCCACAGCCTCGAAGACCGTATGGTAAAGAACCTGCTGAAAGCTGGAAACGTGGAAGGCGAGGTGAAAAGCGACTTCTACGGCAAAATTGAAAGACCTTTTGAGCAGATAAATAAAGGTGTAATCACTCCTTCGGAAGATGAAATGGCTAAAAACGGAAGAGCAAGGAGTGCGAAATTAAGGATTGGAATCCGCAAGTAGATTTTTGGCAACAAAGCGAGAACCGTGATTTACCCTCACGCCGACTGCCCGCTGCCAACTGTCGAACTGCAAACTAGCAAGTATGATGGCACAACAAAAAAAATCACTCGGGAGCTATTTGGAGATAGGGAGCTTTGGTGCTTCCCTCATCTTGAAGAACCTGCCTTTCGTGTTGTTCCTGAGTTTTCTCACCATCATCTACATTGCCAACGCCCACTATGCGGAGAAGCAGGTGCGGCAAATCCAAACCTTGCAGAACGAAGTCAAAGAACTGAAGCGTCAATATAATTCTTTGAAATCCGACATCATGTACAAGAGCCGTCTGGCAGAGGTGGGCGACAACGTAGAAGCCCTCGGCCTCCGCAAGACCTCCGGCAGGGTGCACCGGATTGTTGTGGAAGATTAAACAAACAGCAGTAGAAAGGTATGGAGGTTTGAGGTATGTAGGTTTGGGCCACATACCTTCAAACCTCATACCTCCATACCTCTAAGAGATGGCTTTCAACGTCAAAAACGAAGTCCTTGTACGGGTGTACATCGTCCTTGCGGCGATTGTTGGAGTTGCGATTGCAATAGCATGGCAAACCATCAACATCAATGTGGTGGAGGGCGAAAAATGGCGCAGCAAGGGCGAAGACCTCTACATAAAAGAGGTGCCAATGGAAGCCGAGCGAGGCAACATCCTGACCGAAGATGGTAGCATGTTGGCCACCTCGATGCCGTTCTTTGACATCTCGTGGGATCCCAATTCCAACGCCATTGACACAACCTTTTGGACCTCCAAGTCCTTCGATAGCTTGGCCTATTATCTTGCCACCTATGTGAACCCAACTATGACGCCGGGTGCCATGAAATCGTACCTGTGGCAACAAAAAACCAGTGGCAAGCGCTACGTTGAAATCAAAAAGAACGCCACGCTGGAGCAGAAAGAACTCATCACGAGTTTCCCACTGTTCAGCCTCGGACAGTTCAAGGGCGGCCTCATCGTCGTGCAGAAATACAACAGGGAGCGGCCTTTTGGCCTCTTGGCCAACCGCACCATTGGTTATGTGCAAGGTGATTCCATCAATGTGGGCATCGAAGGTGCTTACAACGACTTTTTGCAAGGAGAAGAAGGTACCCAGCTAATGTACCGGGTAGGCGGTGGCATGTGGATTCCGCTGCAAAACCTCTCTAAAATCGAACCTAAGCCGGGTCAGGATGTCGTCACGACCCTTGACATCAACCTACAGGATATCGCTGAAAGCGCCCTTGTGAAAGCTGTCGTGCGGCACAAGGCGGAGAGCGGCGTAGCCATTTTGATGGATGTAAAAACAGGTGCCATCAAAGCAATGGCAAACGTCGGTTGGACGAAGGATGGCAAGGTATGGGAAACCTACAACCACGCCATTGGTTCGGCAACAGAGCCAGGCTCCACCTTCAAGACGGCCTCCATGTTGGCGCTACTCGAAGACGGCTACGTGGACCTAGAAGACAGCATTGACCTCGAACAAGGTGTGACCATCTACCATGATGCAGAGCTGAAGGACGCACACCCGCACAGCCTCAATCGGGTATCGGTGAAACATGCTTTCGGGATGTCCTCCAACGTGGGCATTTCACGGCTTGTGGACAATAATTATGGCACAAAAAACAAGGCCGACCGCTATATCGGACGGTTGCGTGACTTCTACCTCGACCAGCCCACCGGCATCGAAATCGGTGGAGAAGTAGAGCCATACATCAAAAAGGCGTACAGCAATGACGATGGATGGAGTGGTACCTCACTTCCGTGGATGGCCATAGGCTATGAATTGACCATCACGCCGTTGCAACAGCTTGGATTTTACAATGCCATTGCAAACGACGGGGTCTATGTGAAGCCTTATATGGTGCGTGAAGTGCAGCAGTACGGCGAGACCTTGAAACGATTCCCAGTAACGCAGGTTAATGGCCGAATAGCCTCGAAAAAAGCCATCAAGCAAGTACAGCAACTGCTCGAATGCGTGGTGGACAGCTCCTGGGGAACGGCTTATGCGCTCCGTGCAGAATCGTATCGCTACGCTGGTAAAACGGGCACTGCCCAGCTCAACTACCAGCGCCTGAACGAAAAAACGAAAGTAGGTGGCTACCAGGCCAGCTTCGCCGGGTACTTCCCAGCGGAAAACCCGGTTTACTCCTGCATCGTGCTCATCAGCAAGCCGAAAGAGGCGGGCATTTATGGCGGCGCAGTGGCGCTCCCAGTTTTCAAGGAAATCGCCGATAAGGCCATCGCCACCCGCAAGGAACTTTACCCCGTGTTGAACACGGGCGATGCAGTGGCCTTCGAGGCCAAACAAATGCCAGACAAAGACGCTGGCTACCGTACTGATATTCAGTACATTATGAGCGAGCTTGGCCTCGATTATTACAACAAGGCCGACGGCGATTGGGCGGTATTGCGCAGCGCCGAACCCGACTCGCTCAAATTGATGAAACGAATCGTCGAGGAGAAACAAGTGCCGAACGTTATCGGTATGGGACTCCGTGACGCCCTTTTTATACTGGAAAACAAAGGTTTGAAAGTGCAGTTCGGTGGTGGCTACGGCAAGGTGGTGACGCAATCCATCACGCCGGGCACGAGGGTTGCGGGGCAGACGGTTTGGTTGAGACTAGGGTAAAAACATCGTGAAAACACTCACTAACATACTAAACACCAGCGAAATAAAAACCCTCCTCGGCTCAACGGACCAGGAGATAACCGCCTTGACATTGGACAGCCGAAAGGCAGCACCCGGCACCCTCTTCGCCGCCCTCCGGGGCACGGCGACCGACGGCCACGCCTACATCGGCAAGGCCATCGAGAACGGGGCGACGGCGGTGCTTTGCGAGGAACTGCCAACAGAAAGGCACGACCACATAACCTATGTGCAGGTGGCGGACAGCGCCGAGGCTTTCGGAAGGATTGCCTCGGAATTTTACGACCGCCCCTCGGAAAAACTCAAGCTCGTCGGCGTGACCGGAACCAACGGGAAAACGACCACGGCGACGCTGCTCTACGACCTATTTACACAATTGGGCTATAAAGTTGGCCTGATTTCGACGATTGAAAATAAAGTGAACAAACGCAGTGTGCACTCCACCCACACGACACCGGATGCTGGAGCCATCAACTTACTGATACAACAAATGGTGGAGGCAGGCTGCGATTTCGCCTTTATGGAAGTCAGCTCCCATGCTGCCATCCAAAGGCGAATCGCCGGTCTTTTTTTTGCGGGAGGCTTGTTTACTAATATTACGCACGACCACTTGGACTATCACGGCACCTTCAGGGCCTACATAGATGCCAAGAAATTGTTCTTTGACAATTTGCCCAAAAGCGCCTTCGCACTCGTCAACACCGACGATAAGCGGGGCGAGGTGATGCTGCAAAATACGAAGGCAAAGCACCACACGTTTGCGCTGCGCAAGGCAGCGGATTTTAAAGCAAGAATACTCGAAAACAGTCTGAGCGGCCTTCACCTCGACCTCGATGGGGCGGACTTCCATGCCCGCCTCATTGGAGAGTTCAATGCCTACAACTTGCTCGGTGTTTACGGGGCGGCGGTGCTTTTGGGTCAAAACAAAGCGGAGGTGCTGCAAGCCCTAAGCAACTTGCGGGCCGCCGACGGTCGCTTCGACCAAGTGGTGAGCAAGGAGCGCAACATCATCGGCATCGTGGACTATGCCCACACGCCCGATGCGCTTGAAAAAGTGCTTTCGACGATTGACCAGCTTCGCAAAGGCGGCGGACGAATCATCACGGTTTGCGGCTGTGGAGGCGACCGTGACCGGACTAAGCGCCCACTCATGGCCAAAGTCGCCTGCGATTACAGCGACCAGGTCATCCTGACCAGCGACAATCCCCGCTCTGAGGAGCCGGAGGCAATTCTGGCGGAGATGGAGGTAGGCGTCCCCATCGTTGCGAAGCGAAAAACGCTGACCATCACCGACCGCAGGCAGGCTATTAAGGCGGCCTGCCAAATGGCGCAATCGGGCGATGTGATTCTGGTAGCAGGCAAAGGCCACGAGAAGTACCAGGAAATCAAGGGCGTGAAACACGATTTTGACGATAAAAAAGAACTAGCGGAAGCGCTGGGGATTGATTGAAATTTTGCCGATTTTATTTCTTTGGGAAGGCAAAAGGTGAGCATCACGGAACACGCCGCTTTTGTCATCCTAAAAGGAACTGTCCACGTCACGCTTTCACACATGACGTTGCAGATTGCCTTCGGCTATGACAAAAAGGTAAAAAACACGAACGAACAACAACTTTAGGATGGAAGAAAGCGGGTACAATCCGAAATCCGTAATCCGAAATCCGCAATTGAGATATGCTGTACCAACTTTTCCAATGGCTTGAGGACAAATACAACCTGCCGGGTGCGGGTTTGTGGGGATTTACGACGTTCCGGGCTGGGATGGGTTTGATTATCTCGCTGATAATCAGCATGTTGTTCGGTGGTCGCATCATCAACTTTTTGCGCAGCCTGCAAATTGGTGAGACGGTCCGTGACCTCGGTTTGGAAGGACAATTATCAAAAAAAGGGACGCCGACAATGGGCGGCGTCATCATCATCATGGGCATCGTCGTTCCGGTGCTGCTCGTGGCGGACTTGAATAATATCTACGTGCTCATCATGCTCTTGGTGACGACTTGGATGGCCATCATCGGCTTCATTGACGACTATATTAAGGTCTTCAAGAAGAACAAGGATGGCCTCAGTTCCCGGTCAAAACTGGTAGGGCAGGTGTTCTGCGGGCTACTTGTCGCCGTGATGATGATTCAGAGCGATGAGGTCAGCGTTCGCTTGGAGACAGAGGAGGCCAACGACCTCGGTTACGAGCAGGTCAGTGCCCCTTACGACGTGCGGGACGCCAAGGGCGACACCATCGAAGTGGCGCACTACAAAGCGTATATCACGAACGTACCGTTCTTCAAGGAGAATCAATTAGATTACCAAAAATGGTTGCCAAAACGTTGGCAATCAGGTAATTATGTCTGGCTGATATTCGTACCGTTGGTGATTCTCATCATCACTGCTGTGTCGAATGCCGCCAATTTGACAGATGGGTTGGACGGCCTCGCAACGGGCGTCAGCAGCGTGGTGGCCACCTCACTTGCGGTGTTCGCCTTCGTGAGCGGCAATGTGATTTTGGCCAACTACCTCAACGTGTTCTACCTCCCTGGCACGGGCGAGTTGGTGATTTTCGCCGCTTGTTTGCTGGGGGCTTGCACTGGGTTTTTATGGTACAATTCGTACCCAGCGCAAGTCTTCATGGGTGATACTGGCAGTTTGACCTTGGGCGGCATCATCGCAGCGATGGCCTTGCTGCTCCGCAAAGAACTCCTTATCCCCATCATGTGCGGGGTGTTTCTGGCGGAGAACCTGTCGGTGATGATTCAGGTGGCGTATTTCAAATACACGAAACGGAAGTACGGCGAGGGCCGAAGGGTCTTCTTGATGTCGCCGCTGCACCACCATTTCCAGAAAAAGGGAATGCCTGAGGCAAAGATTGTGACGAGGTTCTGGATAGTGAGCATTTTGCTGGCGGTGTTGACGATATTGACGTTGAAAGTGAGGTAGGGCAATCGGTTGAAAATTGATGAAAAATAGAATTGACCTGTTCAAATAGAAGCAATTATCAATTTCGTGGTATCACGAAATTGATAATTAGAAACAAAATGCCTGATTTGATAATCATAGCCGGAGCAAACGGCGTCGGAAAAACAACCTTCGCCAGGCCCTACGTCGCCGAGTACGGCTTTGATTTCTTGAACGCAGACGACATCGCCAAAACGTTGGCCGATGCTGGAGACCCAAGCCCGATGGTAGCAGATGGACGGGTGTTTTTTAAAAGATTGAACCAAGCGCTTGACAATCAGCAAAGTATCGTAGTGGAAACGACTTTGTCCGGTTCGTACATCAACAAAGTTGCGAAGCGGGCGAAAGCAATAGGCTACAAAATCAAGCTGATTTACATCTTCATCGAAAGCCCAGAGGCATGTGTTGAGCGGGTGAAAATGCGGATTGCCAAAGGCGGCCATGAAGTGGCAGAAGAGGATGTGAAAAGGCGGTTTTACCGCTGTTGAGCGGGTGAAAATGCGGATTGCCAAAGGCGGCCATGAAGTGGCAGAAGAGGATGTGAAAAGGCGGTTTTACCGCAGCCTTTTTAACTTCTGGGATAAATTGAAAGAAATGGCAGACGAATGGATACTATACTTCAATGGAGAATATGGATTCCAAGAAGTTTCAAGTAACGACGGGCTGGTTTTGAGTAATGAAAACCCTGTTTTACTTGAGCTTTTCTTAAAATTGAAGCACCATGAAAAATGAACAGCGTGAAGCATTTTTAAGAGAAAAAAATGAAATAAAACGCATTGCAAACCAAGCAGTTATGCAAGCCAAAGCCGAAAACAAACGCTTCGGCATCCCCGAATTTTTCTCCAAAAATGGCGTGATTTATTACGTCTTGGAGAACGGGGAGCTAACCACTGAACGACCAACGATTTTGAACAAAAAATAGCGCCCCGAAAAGCGCATACTTGACCAAAACTTACACGAACAAACAATGAAAATAGCCATCCTCGGAGGCGGAGAAAGCGGCACTGGCGCGGCACTTTTGGCCAAGCACCTCGGCCATGAGGTCTTCCTCTCGGACGGTGGCAGTTTGAAGGAAAATTACAAGGCAGAACTTCTGGATAAAGGCATTCCATACGAGGAAGGCAAACACACATGGACAAGCATATTTGAGGCTGATGAAATCATCAAAAGCCCCGGCATTCCTGACGACCTCCCCCCACTTTTGGACTTCCGTCGCCAGGGCAAACAGGTGATTTCTGAAATTGAATTTGCGGGCCGTCACACGGCGGCCACCATTATTGGCATTACGGGGAGTAACGGGAAAACTACCACTACCCGGCTGACCTACCACCTGCTCAAAACAGGTGGCCTGAACGCAGCCATCGGGGGCAACGTGGGCCTGAGTTTCGCCCGGAACATCATCGAGAACAAGTACGACCACTACGTGCTGGAGCTGAGCAGCTTCCAGTTGGACGGCATTGTGACCTTCCGACCGCATATTGCCATTTTGCTCAACATCACACCTGACCATTTGGACAGGTACGAGTACAAAATGGAGAACTACGTGCGCTCGAAGTTTCGCATCGCCATGAACCAACAGCCAGAGGATTTGCTCATCACCAACGCTGATGACCGTGAGATTCAGGACTACCTGAATGTCAATCAGTTGGCGCCACGAAGGATTGAGATTTCGACCCATTTTAGCGACAAAAAAATACGCTGGGTGGGCGGCTCGAACCCCCTGATAGGCCGCTGGGAAGGGACATTTGACATGACAAATAGCAGGCTGAAAGGCCCGCACAATTTTTTCAACGCAAGCTGCGCCATCCATGCCGCAAAGGCGGTCGGGGTGAGCGACGAGGCGATACAGGAAGGGCTAAATACTTTCGTGAATGACCCGCACCGCTTGGAATTTGTCGCTGAAATCAACGGTGTTGAATACATCAACGACAGCAAGGCGACCAATGTGGACTCGGTTTTCTACGCCCTGCAAGCGATGGAAAAACCCGTGGTCTGGATAGCAGGCGGCACAGACAAGGGCAACGATTACAGCCCCATCGAAGACCTCGTCCGGCAGAAAGTGAAAGCACTCATCTGCCTTGGGGTTGACAACGAAAAACTCATGGGTGTTTTTTCGCCCATTTTGAAAAATATAGAAGAAGCCCGCAGCGCAAAAGAAGCGGTAGAGCGAGCCACTATTTATGCCAAAAGTGGCGATGTGATGCTGCTCAGTCCAGCGTGTGCGAGCTTCGATTTGTTCAAGAATTACATGGACAGAGGCGACCAATTCAAAGCCGCTGTTTTTGAAATGATGAATGTTAAATGTTGAATGATGATTCGGAAATCCGAGCATCATCCATCACCCCCATTCATCATTTAACATTCATCATTTATCATTAAAGCATCGTGAATTTCGGAGCAAGACTATACGCAGAATTAAGGGGCGACCGGGTCATCTGGATGATACTGGCGGTGCTGTCCATTTTCAGCATCCTGACGGTATATAGCAGCACCGGCACCATCGCCTACAAGCTCAGTGGTGGCAACACCACGGGCTACTTGATGAAGCACGTCGCCGTGCTCGGCTTTGGTTTGTTTCTGGCTTATTTGGCCTACCTGACGCCGTATATGCGCTTCATGCGGATGGCGCCTTGGCTCTGGCTGATTGCCTTTGGTTTGCTCGTTTTCACCCTCGGTTTTGGAAAGGATATCAACCATGCCCGGCGCTGGATTGAAATCCCGTTCATCAACCTGACCTTCCAGACTTCCGATTTTGCGAAGCTTGCGCTCATACTCCTTGTTTCCCGTGAAATCACCAAGCACAAGGACTATATCAAGGACTTCAGCAAAGCGTTCATGCCCATTATCCTGCCAATTATCATCATTTGCGGATTGATTGCGCCTGCCGACTTGAGCACGGCCATCGTGCTGTTCGTTACCTGCTTCGCAATGATGTTTATTGGCCGAGTGGACTTCAAGTTCATGGCGCTGTTGATACTGATGGCCATCGTTTCGTTCGCCTTTTTGTTGGTCATTCACAAATTTGCACCAGACTTGGTACGGGTGGACACTTGGATTAGCCGGGTACAAGATTGGATGGGCAGCAGCGAGGGCGGTTTCCAAAACCAACAAGCCAAAATTGCCATCGCAAACGGCGAATGGATTGGTCGTGGCCCCGGTAATAGCATCCAACGCAACTACCTTCCTACACCTTATGCCGACTTCATTTTCGCCGTTTTCTGCGAAGAGTATGGCCTCTTGGGAAGTTTCTTACTACTTGGCCTCTATGTCATGCTTTTCTTTCGGGTTACGAGGCTGGTGACCATCTCCGAAAAATCCTTTGGGGCAATGGTGGCCGTTGGCCTTAGCCTCAATATCGTGATACAGGCATTGGCCAATATGGCCATCTCCGTACACCTAGTACCAGTTGGGGGCTTGACTTTACCAATGGTTTCGTGGGGAGGCACATCGCTTCTTTTCACCTGCGTTTTCTTCGGCATCATACTTAGTGTGAGCCGCTATATTGAGCAGGCTGCTGCGCAATCGGCACTTGCTACCGCAACGGAGGCACCAACTGCCCAGGCGGGTGGCGGTGGCCAGCAACAAGTACAAGCTGCTTCGCAACAAGGCGGCGGTGGACAACAAGGTGGCGGTGGCGGACAACAACAGCGCCGTGATGGGGGTGGCTATCAAGGTGGTGGCGGGCCAAAGCAAGGCGGCGGCGGTGGTGGTCATCAAGGCGGTGGTCAAAACCGAGGTAGTGGCAACTATCAAGGTGGTGGTCAGAACAGAGGCGGAGGAGGTGGAAACCAAGGTGGCGGCGGAAACTATCAAGGTGGCGGCCAGAACCGTGGCGGTGGCAATCAGGGTGGCGGTGGCCAAAACAAAGGTAGTGGCGGTGGTCAAGGCGGCGGCCAGCGTAAGTAACACGGACTGCCAGTCCGTGCTTCCACGCTTCCCTATCCGACAGGCTTTGCTTTTTGAAAATGGGCACTTTTGACAAAAGCACGGAATGACAAACCGTGTTGCAGATATGAAAGCACGGACTAGCAGTCCGTGTTACAGAACAACAACCATGAGAATAATAATTAGCGGCGGTGGCACAGGCGGGCATGTTTTTCCCGCCATCGCCATTGCCGATGCGGTGAAAAAACTGAGGCCCGATGCCGAGATATTATTCGTCGGAGCGCAGGGCAAGTTGGAGATGGAAAAAGTTCCGAAGGCTGGCTACCAAATCGAAGGACTTTGGATTAGCGGTTTCCAGCGCAAATTGACATTAGAGAATTTCCTTTTGCCATTGAAAATCCTGGTCAGCGGATGGAAGGCGAGGCAAATCGTGCGGCGCTTCCGGCCTGATGTGGCGGTGGGCGTTGGCGGTTACGCAAGCGGCCCAACACTTAATGCTGCTGGCGCAATGGGCATACCGACCGTCCTTCAAGAGCCGAACAGCTACCCAGGACTGGCGAACCGCATTTTGGCCAAAAAGGCCAAAAAAATTTGCGTCGCCTACGATGGCATGGAGAAGTATTTTCCGAAGGAAAAAATCGTGCTGACGGGCAACCCGATACGGGCGGAAATTTTCAACGGCGTAGCGTCCAAGCGGGACGAAGCCTTTGAATATTTTAAATTGGACAAGGCCAAAAAGACGATTTTGATATTCGGTGGCAGCCTCGGCGCAAGGACGTTCAACGAGGCAATGGCTGCCAACACCGAACTGCTCCGTGAGCGCACGGACGTTCAAGTTCTTTGGCAAATTGGCAGGTTCTACGAGGCCGGCTACATCGGTTGCGATACGGCCAAGCTGCCCAATGTGAGGCCGCTCCCCTTTGTTGACCGCATGGATTTGGCTTACGCTGCCGCAGATGTGGTCATTGGCAGGGCAGGGGGTTCCATCTGGGAAATGTGCTTGGTGGGCAAACCTGCCATCCTTGTCCCTTCGCCAAACGTGACTGAAGACCACCAGACCATGAATGCATTGGCCCTCGTGGAAAAACAGGCAGCGCTGATGGTGAAGGACGTGGAAGCGAAAGAGCGGCTGCTTTGGACGGCCTTGGAAGTGTTTGAAAATCAGGAGCTTGCGAAACGTTTGGGCGAAAACATCAAGCGATTGGCGAAGCCGAATGCGGCGGAGGAGATTGCGAAGGAAATATTGAAATTGGTAAAATGAACCTTGGTCAAATCAAAAAAATCTACTTCCTCGGCATTGGCGGCATCGGAATGTCGGCCTTGGCCCGGTACTTTTTGATGAAAGGCTGCGAGGTACATGGCTACGATAAAACAGAGACGGCCCTCACCAAAAAGTTGGTGAAAGAGGGCATGACGGTTCACTACGGCGGGGCTGATTTGACGAAAATCCCCGCTGGACTTGACTTGGTGGTTTGGACGCCAGCCATCCCCCGTGATTTTGAAGAGTTGCTGCATTTTCAGAACAGCACGATTCCCTTGAAAAAACGGGCGGAAGTGCTCGGCATCATCAGCCGGAGCCAGCGCACGATTGCCGTGGCTGGCACCCATGGGAAAACAACGACCTCCTCCCTCGTGACACATTTGTTGCGGGTGGGAGGAGTTCGTTGCACGGCCTTTTTGGGCGGCATCGCACAGAACCTCAAGTCAAACTATGTAGGTGGCGACAGCGACTGGGTGGTGGCAGAAGCGGACGAATACGACCGCAGTTTCCTGCACCTCAGCCCCGAAATCGCCGTGCTACTGAGCATGGACCCCGACCATCTTGACATTTATGGCGCCGCCGAAAACGTGGCTGAAACCGGATTCAAGGAATTTCTTAAAAAAACAAAGCCAAATGGCAAGGTTTTTATTAAGGATGAACTAACGCAACACTTTGAAAATCAGACTTTTGAAAATTCCAACCGAGTTGCGTATTCCACTTTCGGCTTAGGGTCAGGCACTTATCGCTCAGAGAACGTCCGCGTTGAGGACGGCATGTTCGTATTCGACTTCGTAGCTCCGGCCTTTGGCCGGAGTTGGGAGGCTCTTCCCGTCAAAAGCGGGAGCGGTGAGGGCCGGAGCTACGAGGAGGTACCTTTTGGAAAAATACCTAAATCGTTCATTGAAAGTCAGCGGAAAGGCTGGGTGGCATTGCCGCCAAAGCCGGATGGCATGGCTTGGACAAGTGAAGAAGTTGACAAATTGTATGAGAGCAACCCAATGGCTTTCAGAGAGAAAATGGAGTTCATGTACGGTTTGCACTTGTTCAATGAATCGCTTATGAACCTTCGGTTTGCAATGGCAGGTCGGCACAATGTTGAAAATGCCACAGCAGCAATAGCGGTTGCGTTGACGCTTGGGGTCACCCCAAAAGCCATCCGCAAGGCGCTCATAAGCTTTAAGGGCATCCAGCGGCGGTTTGAGTTCGTCTATCGGGACGAACAAACGGTGTTCATTGATGACTACGCCCACCACCCGACAGAAATACGGGCGGCGGTGCAGGCGGCACGGGAACTGTTCCCCGGTCGGCACATCACGGGCATCTTCCAGCCGCACCTGTACTCCCGCACGAGGGATTTTCAGGACGGCTTCGCAGCGGAACTTGACAAATTGGACGAAATCATCTTGATGGACATCTACCCAGCACGGGAACTCCCCATGCCGGGCGTGACTTCTGAGATTGTTTTTGACAAAATGAAGAACCCGAACCGTTTTTTAGCTACTAAGGCAAACGTGCTGGAGGTGCTGAAAACGAGGCAGTTGGATGTGGTGATGACGATTGGGGCGGGGGATATTGATACGTTTGTACAGCCAATAAAACTTATGCTGAAAAACAGAAAATAACCACCACTCAAAACTGAACAAACATGGCCGACATCATCAAATTCGATTACGAAGGACAAAAGATTTCCTTTGAGTTTGCCGACGGCAATAAGATGATTAATGCCACTGAAATGGCGAAGCCGTTTGGGAAAAAAGTCAATGATTTTTTGAGACTTCAAAGTACTAGCGAGTACGTTGCACTTTTAGAAAACCGATACGGGAATTCCCGTATCGGTTTTCAGAAGGAAGTTTTGAGGGTAGTAAAAGGTGGTGATGCCTACAATACCATCCAAGGCACGTGGATGGACGAAAAACTGGCCCTGAAATTCGCAGCATGGCTTTCACCAGCCTTTGAACTTTGGGTGTACGACAAGATTCAGGAACTGTTTACAACTGGTAAAACGGAGCTAAAAGAAGTTCCGACAACTGGCTTCTCTGCTGCCTTGAAACTCATAGCGGAGCAATGGGAAGCCCAAGAGAAAATCAACTCGGAAGTCAGAAAAGAACTTGACCAAACGGCAGACAGACTCAACGAACTGGAAGCAAAAATCGTCAGCACGGATGAAAACTATTACACCATTGCTGGCTATTGTGCTTTGAAATCAATTCCTTGCCCTTTGCATTTGGCAAAGGAATGGGGCAAAAAAGCAGTCGCTTTGAGCGCAGCTCAGAAAGTTGCAACAGGCTCAGCGCATGACGAGCGGTTCGGAAAAGTAAGGACATATCATTAGGACATTTTGAAAGCAGTTATAAAATAGACAACTTCTAAAAATGCTCGAAAACGCAAACAAATCATCTTCATTCCGCCGCATCGCCTGGATAGGCGGTGGGTTCCTCACCCTGATGCTCCTCGTGGGTGCAGTGGCAAGGAAAAAGGAACTCGTGGTAGGTGCCACAGTCGT
>JALHQW010000069.1 GCA_022841745.1 Saprospiraceae bacterium
AAAAGGAAAAAACAGTCGAAATCTGCAGCAAGCGCAATGATACGCTAAGAAATTATGCCAAAAATGTCCAGATTAAGAGGATGCGTTCTAACATTGCTGACTAAATGGACAGACACTATGTAGGCTCCTTTTTAAAGGAAGATAATTTTTATGCCAATAAACTTACCTGTACAATTCGCTAAGAACGCCTGCATCCCTGTTTTTTAAAAAAAGTACATCCTTTTATTTATCCACAGTCAACAACCAAATGAGATGCTTCGATTAGCCCTTTTGCATATCAAGGAAAGTCTGAACGACTACCTCAATTCAAAAGAGACCACTGACGATGACATGGTAGTACTCGACAATGTGGCCAAGATCGAGTCGTGGAACGACAGCAAGGCGGAGGAATTGAAAGACAAGATAATCATATCGTTGGTGAATGTCGAGGAAGAAAAGACGCTACGAAATGGGCAGACAACCACGCCATTGAACGGGAGCAATGTCTGGACGCACAACCCTGTGGTACACCTTAATCTATATGTATTGTTTTGCGCCCACTCCGACAATTACGAGTTTTCGCTGAAATACCTCTCTAGGGTCGTCACTTTCTTCCAAAAAAAGAACGTGTTCACCCCCGCCAATTCACCGGGGCTGGATGCCTCCATCGAAAAAATGATATTCGATTTGAACACCGTGAACATGGAGCAACTAAACCAACTGTGGGGTGTGCTCGGTGGCCGCTACATCCCTTCGGTGTTGTACAAAATGCGCATGATAGCCCTGATGGAGCCGCCTGAGACTATGGCCTCCGTCGTCACTTCCATCCAAGACAACGAAGCAAGCCTCTGATGACAAGGGAATACAAAATATTGTTCAAGGTAGCCATCAAGCACGATTTCTACCAGAGCGGGCAAAGCAAGGACTTTGAATTTGTGCCGACTGGCGAGTGCGTCCGGCTGATGGAGAACCACGACCTGCTCTTCCGAAACAACGGCAGCGGCTTTTTTGTGGCCTTCAAAAAGACCAACGGGCAGGTGCAGCGCCCCATCGGTGGGCCGCTACGGCTTGCGTTTTTGATGAAACTGAAAAACCCCAGTTTTGAGCGGTTTACCAACCTCGGAACGGGTACGCCCGCATTGGGTAACCGGGGCTTTTATTTCACTAACCTGTCGGAAACTGGCGATATTGACCTGACCACTGAACTGGCCGTGGTGGGCGGGGCCGTGTCGGACAGCGACAAGGCGACCTTGGCCCCGGCCAACCTCAGCATACCAACTTTTAACTCCAACTCGATTTCCATTTTTACTTATAAGGTGGGCGTTGGGGAAGAAAATGTTTTTACGGAAAGTATTGCGGGGATGCAATCCATCCGCCTATCGTTAAAGGGGTTCCCCGCTGGTTTTTATGGGCTTCGCTGGCTTGGCCCCCCCTCTACCAGCAGGCTTTACTTCGACCCAGACAACCGTCCTGGGTTTGGGGTGGTGGAGATTTTCAAGGACGAAACCTTGGACTATGAGGCGCTACCGGTGGAGTACACACTGACATTCAAGCGGAAAGAGCAGTTCTGGTCCTACTATTTAATGGACAAAACGAGTAGGTTCCCGCCAAACCCTCTCACGGGATTTGTCCCCTTAACGGTAAACTATACGCCAAGTCCAGGTGGCGTTTTCCCGTCCGCCGCAAGTTTTCCACAAGTATTGGTGGGCAGCCAATCGGTGCAGGAAAAGGCATTGATTGCCTCAACAGCCGCTGGCCTGGGAATACAGGCCGAAATGATTTCCCTTTTTAAATCGGACATCCCGCTGCCCAGCCACGAGCTGGGCGGTGCAAAACTGAAACTGCTAAACGGCGCCAGTACGCTGCTGCCACCCTTGCCGCTACCGGACATGAGGTCTGGCTCGGCGGAAATATTCGTAAACCTGTAAAATCAATCAACATGTTAAACTTATCGCAATTAAAAACACCCGGCGTCTATATTGACGAAGTTCCCAAGTTCCCACCCTCCATCGCTGCCGTGGACACGGCTATCCCGGCTTTTGTGGGGTACACGGAGAAGGCGACCGACAAGGTTGCGGGCGACCTGTTGAAGAAGCCGAAACGGATTACATCGCTGTTAGAGTATGAAAAATATTTCGGAACGACGCCATTGGTCCCAATGAATATTGACGTGAATTTGGATACTGCATCTGGCAATTTTGGGTTAACTCTTGCACAAGTTCCTGAACTTAAATTTCGTCTTTACTATGCTATGCAGTTGTTCTTCGCCAATGGAGGAGGGCTGTGCTACGTGGTTTCCGTAGGCAATCATCAGGCATCAAACCCGAGCTTCGCTAATTTGGAAGCTGGGCTAAAGGAGTTGGAAAAAGTAGATGAGGTCACCCTATTGTTAAGCCCTGATGCTGCTGGATTGGACGATGAAGGAAATGGTGATTGGGTGGATGCTTGCCTCGACCAGTGCAGAAATTTGCAAGACCGTTTTACGATTGCAGATGTTAGTGATAAAAACACCGATGATGCCTCAGTTACCGCCAACTTTCGGGGTAAAATCAAAGATGATATTGAATCTATCAAATACGGTGCAGCCTATTATCCTTACTTGGAAACTTCCTTGAGTTTTAATACGCTTAATCCTGCCGATGGAAGCACAAAAGTCCGGGTTGGAACTTATACGGAAGATGGTGTAGTCAATAATGCAGCTGTTGCAAATGCCACTGAAGATGCTTACCAAGACTATGAAAGTTCATTATTGGCTTTTGAGTCATTGCAAGGTGCGTACGAAAATAAAAAACAAGAAGCGGAATGGTTGGAAAAGATTAAAAAAGCTATTGATGCTGCCAGCGCACTATCAAGTGATATCAATATTATAAAATCTGCCGCAACAAAAGCGGCAGACGGGAAAGCCCTCCCAGCCACAATTTCTGGGGCAGTTGATAAGGCAGCAATAATAAGCGCTGCCGATGCAGCATCAAATACTGCTAATACTGCAGCATCTGATGCTTTGGATGATAAGAACGATGCTGAAACGGATTTAGGAAGTAAAGAATCAGACCTAAACGATGCTGTAAATGCAGCCATTGCTGCCGAAAATATCAGTTTCGTCACCATTGATAAACTAAAAACCACAAACAATGGCTTGTACAATCAATTGCTCGATTTCGCCAATAAGCAAAGAGTAGTGCTACCTCCCAGTAGTGCCATTGCAGGAATATATGCACAAGTGGATGCTACAAGGGGAGTCTGGAAAGCACCTGCAAATATTGGACTATCGAGGGTCATCCGCCCGACAGTGGACATCACCCATCTATTCAATGGTGAACTGAACGTAAATCCTAGCACTGGCAAATCCGTCAACGTCATCCGCTCCTTCACGGGCAAGGGCACACTCGTATGGGGCGCCCGCACCCTCGCCGGAAACGACAACGAATGGCGCTACGTCAACGTCCGCAGGTTCTTCATCTTCGTGGAGGAAAGCACCAAGAAGGGAACCGAGCGCTTCGTCTTCGAACCAAACGACGCCAACACCTGGATTAAGGTGAAGGCCATGATAGAGAATTTCCTCATCCTGCAATGGCGGGCCGGTGCCCTCCAAGGCGCAAAACCAGAGCACGCCTTCTACGTGAAGGTAGGGCTGAACGAGACCATGTCCCCCGACGACATCCTCAACGGCAGGCTGATTGTGGAAATCGGGATGGCTGTCGTCAGGCCCGCAGAGTTCATCGTCCTGCGCTTCATGCACAAGTTGCCGGAGTCATAAGTAATTGTTGGATTTATTGATTATTGGATTGTTAACGATACACCCCAACAATCAAACAATCCCAGCAATCTCAGCAATTTCAACCATTAAACAATCAACAAAATGGCAGCATATCCTCTTCCAAAATTTCACTTCTCCGTTGACTGGGGTGGCACTCGCATCGGCTTCACGGAAGTATCTGGCCTCGACCGCCAGATTGACGTCATCGAGTACCGGGAAGGCAACAGCCCAGAGTATCACAAGACGAAGATGCCTGGCCTTCAAAAGTTCAGCAATATCACCATGAAACGGGGCACCTTCCAGGGCGACAATGAGTACTTCAACTGGCTCAACACCGTGCAACTCAACACCATCGAGCGGCGGGACCTCACCATCACCCTGCTCAACGAGAACCACGAGCCGGTTATGACCTGGAAGGTTAAGCAGGCTTGGCCCATCAAGGTGCAGTCCACCGACCTGAAATCGGACGGCAATGAAGTGGCCATCGAGACCATCGAACTGGCGCATGAAGGGCTGTCAATCGAAGCTAATTAAGGAGATTGGGAAATTAGGAAATTGGTTGACCATCAATTTCCTCAATTTCCCTAATTTCCCAATTTAAATCACATGGCCGCATCCAGTCCATACTATCCGCCCGTTGGCTTCCATTTCCAGGTCGAGTTCGAGCTGGACGGGGCCTCTGTGCGGGACGCCAGCTTCCAGGAAGTCACTGGACTGAGCGCCACCGTGGAGACGGTAAAGCTGGCGGAAGGCGGCCAGAACCGCTTTTCTCACCAGTTGCCCGTGCGGGCGAGCTATGAAAAGATATCCCTGAAACGGGGCCTCGTCAACGACTCAGCACTCATACGGTGGTGCCGGGACGCCATCGAGAACTTCAGTTTTGCACCCGTCAACCTGACCATTACCTTGCTCAACGAGCAGCGGGAGCCAATGGCAGCTTGGTACGTCTATAACGCCTACCCCGTCAAGTGGTCGGTGTCGAGCTTCAACGCACAAGAAAGCAACGTGGCCGTGGAGACGCTGGAACTCCAGTTCAATTACTTTAATATTTTATAAAAAGAAAGGCTATGCCAATAGAAATCAAGGAATTGGTGGTGAAGGCGAATGTTGTTGATAATCAATGCTCCAAGACTTCGAAGTCGCAAAGCCAGCCTCGCGGTGCTTCTGGATTTGAAAATGGTGGCTTAAATGGTAATCCACATAGTATGGTAGTTCAGGATTGTGCAGAACAACTATTTGCTATGATTAAAAGTCAAAAGGAACGCTAAATGAGCAAAGAAACAGTAAATAAGTTGAAAATATTCTCCTTCAAAAAAGGAGATTTCAAAGGTTCCATACTTCCTGCTTTGGCAGGGGCTGTGGGTGGTGCAGTTGGGGGCACAATTGGAGCAACTGTAGGGGCTGGAATCGGTTCGGCCATAATAGGAGAGGAAGTTCCAACTGTCTTTGAAGTACAAATAAATCCTGAAAATTTCAGCCAGACCTATACTGCACAACATAACCAACCATGCGTGACTGGAAAGCCATCTGTTGTCACCCAATTTGCTGGTATTGGCGCTCAAAAATTAACGCTGAAATTTACAATTGATGGCACAGGAACAGTAGCCAATAATAGTTTTTTACCTGACCCTGCCCAATTTATTTCATCTGCTGTTGGTCAATTATTTGGTGATGATAATTTGGCTTATGTCACTTTAAAGGTAATGAACCTCAAATTAGCTGTTTTGGATTTTGACGGTTCAACGCACCGTTCCCCATTTGTGATGGTTGTTTGGGGAAATCAACTATTTAAAGGTGTAGCTACTAGTTTGGGCGTAAATTATACGCTTTTTCACCCAAGCGGAGCCCCTTTGCGTGCTGAAATTACATTGGACTTAAGCCAGCATGAAGACTCCGAAACAGAGGAAGCAAAATTGAACCTCCAATCCCCCGACCTCACCCACGAGCGCACCGTAGTGGCGGGGGACAGCATCCTCACGCTCACGAACCGCATGTACGACACGCCCTTTTACTACCTCGAAGTTGCCAAGGCCAACCGCTTGAACAATTTCCGAAAATTGAAGCCGGGAAGCCGGATGATTTTTCCACCAATTGAAAAAAGATAACGACGCTTATGTTCCCTCCAGTCAGCGAAGCCACACAGACCACCACTGCCAATGACCTGGTAACAGTTACGCTGTTGTCAGATGGCCGTGAAGTGTCGGGCGCTGCCCGGCTGATTTCGCTGTCCGTCTCAAAAGAGGCCAACCGGATCCCTTCGGCAAAAATCATCTTGGACGACGGTGACGTGGCAGCAAGGGACTTCCCTCTGAGCAATACGGACGACTTCATTCCCGGCAAGACGATTGAAATTAAGGCCGGGTACCACTCGGACGAAGAGACGATTTTCAAGGGCATCGTTGTAAAACATGGTATAAAAGTCAGGACAGGCAGGCCCTCTGTCCTTGAAATCGAATGCAAAGACGAATCGGTCAAAATGACGCTCCACCGTAAGAGCGCTTACTTTCTAGACAGCTCGGACAGCGACGTGATGGAGCAGGTAATCGGGGAATACGGCCTCGACAACGACGTGGAAAGTACCTCGCCCACCCACCCCGAAGTGGTACAGTACCAGAGCACCGATTGGGATTTCGTGCTGGCAAGGGCAGAGGCCAACGGGATGCTTGCCTTCCCCGACGACGGCACCCTAAACATTGCGAAGCCAGACCCAGCACAGACGGCCTCACTCAACCTCAGCTACGGCAGCAGCATCGTCGAATTCGAGGCGGAGATGGACGCCCGCAACCAGTTCGACGGCGTCAGGAGCGTGGCCTGGGACTTCGCCAACCAGGAGCTAACGGACGCCACCGCTTCCCCTGCGGCATCGTCGGCGCTTGGCGGCTTGGCCCCAAACGCAGCAGCAGCCCTGTCGGGTGAAGATGGCGGCAGCCCCCTTTCCACGGCCGACCTCGCTGCAGCATTGGGCGGAGAAACACTGACCCTCTACCACGGTGGCGACCTCGACAACGAGGAACTTACCAAATGGGCCGAAGGGAGGCAACTGCGCATCGAACTGGCAAGGGTGCGGGGCCGGGTGAAAATACTCGGCAATTCGGCCATCAAACCCGGCCAGACCGTCAAACTGGAGGGCGTCGGCGGACGCTTCAACGGCAGCCTATTCGTCTCCGGCATTTGCCACCAAATCTATGGCGGGGCTTGGTACACGGACATCCAATTAGGATACAGCACGGAATGTTTTGCGGAAAAATATGCGATGGACGACCTCCGTGCGGGCGGCTTGACCCCTTCCATCCAAGGGCTGCACATCGGCATTGTCAGCAAAGTAGAAGGCGACGAACGTGCGGGCGACCACCGCATACAGGTGCGCATACCGCATGTTGCGGAGCAAAACGGCGCCCAGTCGGACGGCATCTACGCCCGCCTCGGCACCCTTCATGCTGGTGCCGAACGTGGTTTTGCCTTCCGCCCCGAAATCGGCGACGAGGTGATACTTGGCTTCGTGAACAACGACCCACGGGACGCCATCGTGCTCGGCTCGCTGCACAGCAACGCCAATGCTGCACCCATCCCGGCCACCGACGACAATTTTGAAAAAGGCTACTATGCCAAGGGCAAAATGAAGCTGGCCTTCAACGACGACGACAAAAGCATCCTGCTGAAAACTGACAAGGGCAATTCTGTACTGCTGTCGGAGAAGGAAGGCAAGGTCATCATCACCGACGAAAACAACAACACCATCACCATGTCGTCATCTGGCATCAGCTTGGAAAGCCCCGGCGACATCGTGCTGAAGGCCACCGGCAGCGTGAAAATCGAAGGTGCCAACATCGAACAGAAAGCAACCGCCACCTGGAAGGCACAGGGCAATATGGCCGAAATCAATGGCAGTGCCACCACGGCCGTGAAGGGAGGTATCGTAAACATCAACTGAGTTCTGGTTTTCGGCAATTGGCCACATGCCCCCAATCCGAAATCCGAAATCGAAAATCCGAAATCGAAAATGCCACCAGCAGCCAGAGTCGGGGACATGCATGTTTGCCCATTATCGGATGGGCCGAAGCCGCACGTGGGCGGGCCAGTGATGCCGCCGGGCACGCCCACGGTGTTCATCGAAGGGATGCCCGCCGCCACCGTGGGCAGCCTCTGCACTTGCACCGGCCCGCCGGACACCATCGCCAAAGGCTCTGGCACGGTGATGATTGGCGGAAAGCCCGCTGCCCGCATGGGCGACACAACGGCGCACGGTGGCTCGATTGTGGTGGGTAGTTTTCGGGTGATAATTGGTGGGTAGTTCAGTTTAATCAATAAACCTCATTTACAAGCAATATGGAAGCAACTAATGCATTTCTCGGAACGGGCTGGGGCTTTCCTCCCAGTTTCTCAAAGCCCGAATGCACCGTCCGCATGGTGTCCAACGAGGACGACATCTGCGAAAGCCTGCACATCCTGCTGCGGACCAGCCTCGGCGAGCGGGCCATCGAGCCAGGCTACGGCTGCAACTTAGAGGATGCCATGTTCGAGTCCCTCAGCACCACCTTCGTCACCTATTTGCAGGAACTGATAAAGACCGCCATCCTACGATACGAGCCACGCATTGACCTGAAGAACGCCTTCTTCCGCACCACCGAGCAGGAGGGACTGCTGCACATCACCCTCGATTATGTCGTGCGGAGCACGAATTCCCGTTTCAACATCGTATTCCCCTTCTACATCAAGGAGGGCACAAACATAGATTTATGAAAAATTGTCCTGTAAATCCATTGCGCCGCCACGGCTCCCGGCAGGGCGAAAGGCTGTTGCGGGCGCTGGTGCCCAGCAACGTCCGGCTGGACGACCGCTCCATGCAGGACCTCATCCGCTATGTCTATGACCTCTCGAAGGGCGTCAACTACTTCAACCTGCAAAACACCGAGGACGGCGACTGGCACTGCTTTTTCTCAAATGAGCCGACCGTGCTGCTGGCACTGTTGGCCACGCTAGACCTGGAGGGCATGGAGCGGGACTATCTGCTGCTCGAACAGGACTACCACAAGCGCCACGATGCCGCCGAGGACGACCCCTCCCTGACTGACACGAGCGGGCAGGTGCTCCCGCAACTGATTGGAAAAATCTACCAAGCCGCCAAGCGGGTGCAGCGGACCTGCAACCAACTACCGCCCGACCACCTCCTGAAAAAGCAAATCGGCGGGCTGATTGCGAAGCTGCGGCCTGCGCTCGAAAGGCTGATTGGCTACCACAAGGCCGGCAGCGACGACGATATTTCGGCGGAATATGCCCCGTTCATTCTTGGCAGCGACAAGGCGACCCCCTGCACCAAGTTCTGGAGCCCAGCTGCTGTCTTTGAAACCACCTGCGAGGGCGAAAAAAAGCTGCAGGGCAATGCCCACGAGGACCTGACGTTGGACTATTTCTACAACTGCATCTTGCCCGACCCGACGTTTGACCTTGAGATACTGCACGACCTGTTCCGGGAGTTTTTCAACGCACTTTCGGCCATCGTGGCCGCTGCGCAAAGGGCTTTCCAAAACTCACTTCACCAACGTGACGACCACCAGCCGCATATCACGCTGTTCTTCGCCTTCCTCAACCTGTTCCGCTACCTGCAGGAGCAGATGAACGGCCTGACCAAGCGCCACTTGGATTTTTACTACGAAACCATCCTCGGCCTCCAACGGCGGCAGGAACTGCCCGACCGGGTACACCTTGTCTTCGAGCTGGCGCAAAACCTCGTGCGGCACGAGCTGAAGGACGGCACCCCCTTCGACGGCGGCAAGGACGAGGACGGCCGCCAGCGGGCCTATGAGCTAGAGGAGGCCTTCGCACTCAACCACGCCAAGGTGGAGCAACTTAAAACGCTGGCTTTTTTGCCGAGACCCCTTGATGTCGGCCCAACTGGATGCGTTGGTACTTTGTTGTCCACTGCGGTTTCACTTGACCCTAATCCGCTCCGCAATATTTATGCTGCTCCGGTGGCCAATTCCAAGGGTGGCAACGGAAAACCCGACCCTGCCGTCCAATGGAGTCCCCTTGGTGATAACCTGCAGCCGGATGGGGAGATTGGATTCGCCATTGCTTCGCCGATGTTTTATTTGGGGGAAGGGGTGCGGGTGATATTGGTTTCCTTGCCAATAACGCAAGGAGCAATTGGGGGCGATCTGAACGAGTTTTTTGAGATTCAGTTGAGTGCGGAGAAGGAATGGGTGCCTATCCAAAAGCTGGTTTTTGATGCCACAGTTTTTAATCCCGATGATTTTATCCTAAAAATCAAGGCTAATGAAATCTATGAAAAAACCCCACCACTAAATACCACAGGTTTTATAAAAATCCCGACTACATCAGGTTTTTATATTTCCCAAAACCTGCAAGAAATTGCCGTCGTCCTGCGGGAGGACGTGCCCGCCATCACCAACTTCGTTGGGGAGCCGAAGGAGGGGGAAATCCCGTTGAACGCCAAATGGCCAGTCCTGAAATTAAAGCTGAAACAAGACGACCGATATGAGTTTTTCAATGCTGACTCAAATATTTTGGAAGGACTCCGTCAAATGGAAGTGTGCAGCATGACGCTGAAGGTGGCCGTTTTTGGTGTTGAAAAACTCGTGCTCCAAAGCGGGCTTGCGGTGTTTGAGCCAAAGCGGAAGTTTCAGCCATGGGGGCCTGCTCCAGAAATCGGGGATGCTTTTTTGATTGGAAGCTGGGAGGTATTCCAAAAGAAACTGACTAAATTATCGGTCAATTTAGCATGGCTGGGGCAACCCGATTATAATGATGTATTGTACCATGGCAGGCTTACCAAAGACTTGTTCATAGCTAATTGTTCTTTTTTGGACAACCGCAGGTGGAGCGTTCCTGTTTTGCCGAGAAAAATATACGACCAAATAGACTTCTCAACTGACACAACGGAGCTAATCCCGCTCAATCCGAGGGAACCATTCCTTGAAAAATTCAGCCAATTCGATACAAATACAGAGCGGGGCTTTATGCAGATGGAACTGCTACAGGATTACTTGCACAAGGTTTATCCAGCCTTGTATTCGATTGCAGCCATCAATTATGCGGATACCGTACAAAATCCTCCAATTGGGGTAAATAACTCAGTATCCGATGTTAACTCATCTTCAAGCGGAACATCGGCACCTCCGACGAACCCCAATGTCCTTTTTGCGGTAAATAATAACCCTCCGATAGACCTGCAAGGCTTCCCAAAAGAACCCCACACCCCCACCCTCAAATCCGTCTCCCTCGACTATATCTCCGAGGAAACCATCAATGTGGGCGGTGCCAACAGCGACATCGAGCAGTTTTTCCACCTCCACCCCTTCATGGGGAACGAGGCCGTAGCTATCCAAAAGCCCGGTCAGGCATGCCCCCCGCTGCTGCCATTGTTCTGTATGCCCGAAGGCTCTCCCGTGGAGGATTGCTGCCCCGACAAAACGCAACCAATCAGGCCCCCGGTCTTCATTACCAAATGCCCATTGGCCCACGGCAACCTCTTCATCGGCCTGAAAAAACTGGAGCCGGGGCAGAGCCTCTCCCTGCTGTTCCGGGTGGAGGAGGCCAGCGGCAACCCCGCCGCCGAGGCACCGGGGGTGGCCTGGTCGTACCTTCGGGGCAATGAGTGGGTGCGCATCCCCGTCCAGTTGCTCCTCTCAGACACGACCTTCGGCCTGACGAAAACGGGCATCGTGAAGCTGCAAATCCCCACCGACCTTAGCAATGTAGGCACCACCATCCTCGACCCGGCGCTGAACTGGCTGCGGGTGTCGGCGATGGAAGACCTTTCGGTGGAGCCGCCCCAAAAGCTCGACGGCTTCCCGAAAATGCTGACAGTGGAGGCGCAGGCCGTCGTCGCCGTGCTGCGGCCAAACGGCTCTGCCGTGGCGCATTTGGAAGCGGGGTTGCCCGCCAACACCATTTCAAAGCCACTGCTGCGAGAAGTCGCCGTCAAAAAAACCACACAGCCTGATGCCTCCTTTGGTGGCCGGCCACCGGAGGCCGACCCCCAATATTACCGCCGCACCAGCGAGCGGCTGCGCCACAAGAACCGGGCGGTGACGCCCTGGGACTATGAGCATATCGTCCTCGAGAAAAACCCGCAGCTCCACGCCGCCAAATGCCTCAACCATACCAACGGCGAGAGCGAGCTGGCCCCCGGCTACGTGGCCGTGGCCGTGGTACCAGAGGTGAAGAACCGCACGGGCATCCACAAATTCGAGCCTCGGATGGACGAGGGGACGCTGGAGGAAATCCGCCGCCAACTGCTCGGCAAGGTCAGCTACTTCGTCACCCTGAACGATGCTACGGACAACCCCTATTTAAAGGTGGTGAACGCACTGTTCGAGCCGCTGCACGTCAGCGTCTGCGCCAAGTTCCGGGACGGGCTGGACGCCAACCAGCAACGCTACAAGCTAGACGACGACATCAAACAGTACTTGGCGCCTTGGGCGTTCGGAGGCACGGCGCCTATCGTGTTCGGGGCGGAGGTGTTCAAGTCCCAACTGCTGAATTTCATCGAAGAACTCGACTACGTGGACGTGATACTCGAATTTGAAGTCTGCCACAATGGGCAGGTAGTGGTAGGCGACCTTATCCGCCCGACGACGGGCAGGTCTATCCTCACTTCCTACATCAACCCGGCGGCCTTCGATGACCCGAACCTGACCGACCATGAAGTGAAAATCGTACTGAACGCAGAAAATTGCTGCGAACCCTGCGGGTGCCCGTAAACTGATTTCGGATTTCAGATTTCGGATTTCGGATAGGGGCCTTTGCCAATTTCCGGGATCCCCAATCCGAAATCCGCAATCCCCAATCTGAAATTAAAATGACCAGCCTCACCATATCAAAACAACCGCCCGCCGAGCCGGGCATGGACTACCGCCGACTGCACCGGGAGGGCATCCGGCATATCGAGCGCCTCGGCAGCCGCCTGTGGACGGACTTCAACATCCACGACCCCGGCATCACCATCCTCGACGTGCTTTGCTATGCCATCACCGACCTGAGCTACCGCACCAATTTTGACCTGCCTGACCTGCTCTCCCATCCCAGCAGCCGCAGCCTGCCAGCTCCAACCCCACAGTTTTACACGGCGGCGGAAATCCTTTTCTGCAACCCCGTGTCGGTGAACGACTTCCGCAAGGTCACCATAGATGTGGAGGGGGTGAAGAACGCATGGCTGTTCAAGGCGCTGGAAGCCGAGGCGCAGTTATATTTACAAGAGTCAACTGTAGGAGTCGGAGATTTGGCCATCCATTTGCGACCCTATGAAAACCAGCCAGTTTATGCCTCAGTCGAAAAAAAGGATTTGGACATGGCCAGTGATGCCATGAAAAAGACCATTGATGGTATTTCGGAAGCCGTTGTCAAACCTGGCTTGGAGAATCTGAAGGTCATTCTAAAATCAGCTGAGGTCTCAAATGCCATTTTGGCTGATTCAATGGTTGCCATTGGCAAAGGTGACAACGCAATGGCTTTGGCTTTGGCAAACACATGGCTACTTTCAACCCAGGACAATGTTTTGATACCGCTTTCCAAATTGACCATTGAACCAAAGGAATGCAGCATTGACTACCAAGGCACCAATAAACTCCAACTCAACGGCCTCTACAACGTCCTGCTCGAACTTGACGACGAAATAGACCCAGAGAATGCCGAGGCCGTGGAGGAAATCGTGGCCGATGTACGCCGCCGGCTGCACCGCTACCGCAACCTTTGCGAGGATTTTTTGGCCATCGAGGTGGTGGAAAACGTGCCATTCGGCATCTGCGCCAACATTGTGATAGAAAGGGATGCCGACGAGGAGGAAACCTTGGCACAAGTATTTTTCAACATTAACCGCTACCTGTCCCCACCGCTCAATTTTTATTCCCTCGAAGAAATGTGGGCAAAAAAATCAAGTTACCGCCTGACCGCTGACGGCCTTGCCCTGTTGGCGGAGTCGGGGTTTCCAACGGACTTGCAAGCGGCCCTTAAAAGTATCCAAGACATTCGCTTCACAGGAGAGGCCGAATTTTCAGCAAAAGCAACCAGCCTCATCGGGCAGCATGCCCATGCGGAATTGGGTGCCTTAGTGCTTCGTTTTGCCACGGTGGAAAGGGACAGCGACCTGATTTTCGATGGCCCACGTCTTTGCAACGGCTTTATTGACGATGAGGAACTGGAAGCTGCCGAGTTGCGCCAGCAGGTGTTTAAGTCCGATATTTACCAGCTCATTATGGATGTGCCGGGCGTGCAGAGCATCCAGTCACTGCGGATTGGGAAATGCCATGCCAACCAAGCTAATGATTTTGCGACCGACCCCTGGTGCATCAGTTTTTCGAGCAAGTGCAAGCCTAAATTAGACTACGGTTGCACCAAAATCCGTTTCACCAAAGGGGCGGGCTACCTCATCCCCGAAATCGGTCGAACAATTGAGCTGTTGGACCGCCTGACCGCTGAAGCCGCCAAGCCCCGCATTGGGCTGCCGCAGGACATTCCCATACCACAGGGCGAAAACCGGGAGCTGACCGACTATACCAGCATACAGGAAGATTTTCCGCTGGTATATGGCGTAGGGTCAGCCGGTATTCCGGGCGTGCCGACACCTGAACGCAAGGCCCAAGCCAAGCAACTGAAGGCCTACCTGACCTTCTTCGACCAAATTTTGGGAAACTACCTTGCACAGCTCGCCCAGGTAGGTAGGCTGCTTTCGGTCAGCAACACCGAGGAGAGAACCCGTTTTTCGCTTCCACTCGACCGGGTGGTACCTGGTGCCGAGTACCTGTTGAAGGATTACCAGAATGGATACCGCAGCCTGCTCGAACAAATTGCTGAGACACCGAGCCGGCGCAATCGCCGCCAGAACGAACTGCTCGACCACCTGCTGGCTCGTTTTGGTGAACAGTTCAACGATTATGCACTCGCCCTATTCAAGCTTACCCGACAATCGGACGAACGCCTCGCCTACGTGGATGACCCTGTCGAAACCGTTTTCGACAAGCGGGCATTGCTGAAAAAAATCCCGACCATTTCGAGCGAGCGGGGAAAGGCTTTTGATTATAAAAAACGGAAGTCTGACGCCCCAGAACCAGACGTCTGGAACAGCGACAACGTGGAGGGCGTGAAGAAAAGGGTAATGACCTTGCTGGGACTTCCGGACTACAATCGAAAGTTGCTTTCCTGCCTGCCCGGTTTCCATTCCGAAGTATTCCAGTGGCGTAAGACTTGGAAGTTCAGAATGTTTGAGTCTGAGAACAGCGGTGAATGGCTTTTAGAAGGCGCCCGCAGCTACCGGGAGCAGGAGAACGCTCGCAAGGCCGCCGACGCCAGCGCCAAGGCCAGCAAGCACCCAGAGAATCTCAGCACCCCGCCCAACCTGGTGGACGAGGAGTTCTGCATTTATTTATACGAAAAAAAAGCGGATGAAGCTCAATCCGAAGGCTTGAAGCCGCTGGCGCAAAGCCCCGCCTTCGACGATTTGGAGGAGTACGAAGTTTGGAAGAAGAAACTAGCCCGATTGGCCTCGCCAGCTTGTGAGGCCGAGGGCTTCCACATCGTGGAGCATATCCTGATGCGCCCACAGGACGACGATTACCACCTGCTGCGGCCCGACCCCTGCGGCTGTGGCGATTGCACCGATCCCTACTCGTTCTGGGTGACGGTGGTAGCTCCGGCCAGTTGGAGCCGCTTCGACAACGAAGAAATGCGCTACCATTTCGAGCAACTATTGCGAAGCGAACTACCGGCGCACGTGGCTGCCCGCATCTGCTGGCTCGGCAGTCACGACCTGCTTCATTTTGAAAACAGCTACCATGCCTGGCTTTGGGAATTGGCACAGGCCGACGCCGACCCATACGCCCTGCGTGACAGTGCCAACGAAATGATTGACATCCTGAACGGACTGGACTGCGGCTGCGGAAAAACCGAGTTGCCCAAGCCACCCGATTGTACGCCAAAGTCTTCGGCTGCGGCCCACGTCATCAAAAAATATTGACATGAAAGCATATCCTCCAAATACCCCCCCAGCACCGCCTAGGCCAGCGCCGCCGGCACCTCCACCAAGCACCTCGCCCGCCGACCATACAGCATGCCTGCTGGGTTCGGGCATCGTCTGCGGTCTGCAAGTCTATGTGGACAAGCACTGCGCCATCCACGTGGCCAAGGGGTTGGCCCTTACCTCGGGCGGACTCGTCGTACACCAAGAAGCCGACGCCGTTTTCCACTACTATTTGCCCTACGACAAGGCGAGGGAGTTCAAGGAGCACCTGCCCTGTGCTGAGGGGCTGGACAATTTTCCGGTCTTCAAGCTGCTGGCGCAAAAGACTGTGGACGCCAAACCACTTTCGCCCCAGAACCTCGCCGCCATGAAAACCAACTCGTTTCTGGAGGACAAAGTGGTAGTGGCCTACCTCGAAGGCGGCAAGCTGCCCACCTACCTGTTGCTTTCCCAGAAAGATGCCGTGAAAATACTGGCCCTGCGGGACGAGTTAAAAGATGTCGTTTCACAAAAGCCGCTTTCCAAGCCCTCGCTGCGGCCTGGTACAGGCACCTACACTTACACCGAGGAGGACTACGACAAGGCCATGCACCCGCAACTGCTGTTGAAAGCCGTGCATTTCCGGCGGTTCGGCTTTGAGGCGCTCGCCCTGCTGGACAAGGACAAACCAGCCGATACGTTCAACCTTGTACCTTGTTTTTGGGAGAAAATAAGCAATTTCGCCACCATCCATGCGGAGTATGCGGCCATTGTGGAGGAGGCCATTGACCAAATCAACGATGCGCTGGAATACCTGCACGGCCACCCTGCCTTTTACCCGCTGCTCACGCACAAGCCACCGGGTTATTTCAAGCCCTACTTGTCGGTATTGGTGGAAAAATGGACGTTGTTCATTTCTTCGCCCCATATCCATAAGTACCCTGAGTATGTGCAGTATTTTTACGATTGGGCAAAGGATTTGGCGGCAGCCTACGAGGAACTGAAAGCGGAAATGGACGACCTCACTCATGCCTGCTGTGGCGACGACTGCCACCCGTGGCACGTCCTCTTGGGCAAGGTGAAGGGCGGCAACTCGGAATATACCCCGTCGGTTTTTCGGCAGGAACTGGTGCAGCCGGCCAGCCTAAACGGCAATGCCGAGCGCCTGCGCAAAATCAAGCTGCTGCACTGGCGGCTGATGATGATGATACGCACCTTCGACCTGCCACACCTCCGGCTCGACGAAACGGTGCTGGCCAAGCACTTCCCGCCGACCGCCGAGGAGGAGGACAGCACCAACCAAATTGAGCGGGACAAGGGCAAAATATTGGACGAAGTAAAAATGACACCCAGCAAAAACAACTGCGAACCGCTGGGTCAACGGGCCATCCCCTACTACTACCCAATCGCCGCCGATAATATTTATTCGCTTCACGGGTACTGGGACTATGCGAAGGCCCGCCACTGCCGCACCGACGAGCATTTGACCTACAACGCCTTTGCGACAGGCTATACCAAAAAGGACTTTGTGCTGCGGCCATTGACCTACCCCATTGACTGCCTGCCGTTCTTGCGGGTGGAGGGGCATATCGGGAAAAAGATTGACGAGGTTAAGTCAAAATTGGAGGAGCTGAAGGCCAGGTACAACCTTGGCTTCGACCTAGTGACGATGCCAGCCTCCTCGCTCGCCACAAGCTGCAAAAAATTGCTCGGCGCAGAGCATATTGCCGGGCTGCGACAGCATGAGACTTTGGTTCTGGTTTATACCGACGCCGAGGAAACCATCGAGGGAACCATCGCTTGCTCGAAGGAGGACATGGCTGTGGTGGAAAAGGGTGAGGTGGTGGCGGATTTCACGTTGCCGTATCGCTGCTGTGCGGCGGGAGCGGCGAAGTTTACGGGGACGGTGGTGGGATGCCACGACCAAAAGCCGATTGTTGGTGCTGTCGTAATAATTGGGAACGTGACTTTGGTCACCGATACAGCGGGGATTTTCGAAGTTAAGTTGGGAGATGGTGAACATACAATTGGAATAACAAAACCCGATTTTCAAGACTTAATTCGAAAAGTTAAAATAGAAGGAGTTGACTTGTCTGAAAATTTGGGTTTAGCACCTTCAACTGGCAATATTTTGGGCGAGGTCAAACTTCTTGGCAACCCTGTGGATAAAGCCAAAGTAACTATGAAATTTAAAGATGGGAATGAAAAAAGCATACAAACAAAACCCGATGGAAAGTTTGAATTTTTTGGAGTGCCTGTCAATGAGGAAATAATTTTGACTGCCACTATCAGAGGAATAACGCCGGCCATTAAAGTTATCAAAGTTGACCCATGTTCTCCGAATGATTATCATAAATTCGATTTTGACCCTTGATTTAGGAATGGCAAAGTAACCGTTTACCCAAGAATTAAAGTTTGACCAATGAAGGCAGTATTTATCAATATAATATGACCCTGCCCCAGCGCCATATCATCCAGCGCCAAGTCTTCGAACTGAACCTGCCCCAGCAGGAAGGCGCCTACCAGTTCCAACAGGAATGGGGCCGGGTGTTTTGGTCGCAAGCAGCACCAGCTTTGGAGCGCCTTTTCGACCGCCTGGCCCCGACCGGCACCACCATCCGGCTGGATCGGTTGGAGCTTGACCTTGGCAACTTGAGCAGTGAGGACTGGGAAAATGAACTGCCACGGAGACTGGCGGCAGGCATTGAACGGGAGTTGCTGAAAAAGGGGCTGCTGAACGGGCAGGCTCCACTTGGGCCAGCGCCAAAAGTGGGGGCGTTTTTTGAAAAATTAGGCTATTTCCTTGAAACGGGCAGGTTGCCGTGGTGGGCTTCCCCGGGCGATAAAATGGAGTTGGAAGCAGCCTTGGAGGAGGCACTGGCCGATGGGCCGAGCGCTGGGGCCGAGGGGCTTCACCGCAAACTGAACGGCAACCCTGTTGCCGTGGAGCGGTTTCTTTCGCAGTTTGGGGAGGCCGTTTTGGCAAAATTTGCCAAGCGGTCAATGCCAGGGTTTGTTAGCCTGAACGAACTGCGGCAGATGGTGCGGCAGCGGCTCGAAGCCCATTTTGAAAGGCAGTTCAGCCGGGCATTTTGGCAAGCTGTTTTTGAAAAAATACCGCCCAATGCCGAGCTAAAGCAAGCAACCAAACGACTCGAAATGGCGTTGGCGGACATGTTGGATGAAGGTTGCCGGGAGGCGGTGATGGCCATTTTTCCCCAAGAAACAAAGGAAGCACCGCCGAGCGCAAATGCTACGGTGCAACACGGCGGCGACCAAGAGACAGCAGAAAGATCGGGATACCCTTTTTCTGTAAACAAGGGCGAAAAAGAGGAAGCCATTCCGTATTTTGTGGCAAAAAAAATGGAACAGCCATCAACAGGCGAACTCGAAGCTGGAGAAGCCATTTACGTTGAAAATGCGGGGCTGGCCTTGTTGACACCGTTCATGCCCCGGTTTTTCGAGAACCTCGGCCTGCTCGACGGTCAGCAGTTTGTGTCACGGGAAAGCTGCCACCGGGCCATCCACCTGTTGGAGTTCATCGCCAGCGGTGTGGAGCAGCCCTATGAGTTTGCGCTGCCACTGAACAAGCTGCTCTGCGGTCTGCCGCTCGGACAGCCCACAGAGCGGCTCATCACTTTGACGACCGAGGAAAAGGCGGAGGCGGAAACCCTGCTCCAGTCCGTCATCGAGCATTGGCCAGCGCTGAAAAACACCTCACAGGAGGGGCTTCGAGAGGCGTTCCTGCGCCGCACGGGCAAGCTGACCCGCAAGCCCAGTGGCGACTGGCTGCTGCAAGTAGAGCGCAAGACGCTGGACGTGCTGCTTGACCGGATTCCTTGGGGTTTTTCGGTGGTCAAAATGCCCTGGATGAAGGAAATGCTATGGGTTGAATGGAACCATTGATCTTCCACCACCATCAAATTGAGGTTCAAATATTCACAAACAATGATCGTTTTCAACGCTAAATACCAATAATATGAAAGCAAGCGCCGAGGCCGTACCAACTCATCACACTACCTCCGGGCACCAGTTTTTCGGTGCTACGCAACAGCCTGGCGCTGCGTTTTTCAGCCCGGCCACTATCCAGCCCAAGCTGACCATCGGCGCCCCCGACGACCAGTACGAAAAAGAAGCCGACGCCATGGGCGAGCGGGTGGTGCAGATGTCTTCGATGTTTTCCGCAAGTGGCGGCAACACGCCGGGCATCCAGCGCCAATGCAGCGCCTGTGCCGCCGAGGAGCAGTTGCAAACCAAGCCCGACTTGCAAAAAATGGGTGAGGAGGAGGAAGAGGAAATGGTGCAAACCAAGCCTGATATCCAACTGAAATGCGCCGCTTGCGCAGCAGAGGAGGAAGACCAGGTGCAGATGAAATCCGCAGGTGGCGAGTCCACGGCCAGCCCCGACCTGGCCAGCAAGCTCTCAGCCAAAAGCGGCAGCGGCCAGCCCCTCCCCGCCGATACCCAGGCACTGATGGGCCATGCCATCGGTGCGGACTTCTCCGCCGTGCGGGTGCATACGGACAGCGATGCCATCCAAATGAACCGGGAACTGAGCGCCCATGCTTTTACACACGGGCGGGATGTGTATTTCAATGCGGGGAAATATGATACAGGCTCAACGGAGGGGAGGAGGTTGCTGGGGCATGAGCTGGGGCATGTGGTGCAGCAGGGTAATGTTGAAGAAAAAAAACTCCAAATGAAGGTTGAACAAAGCCATGCAAGGTGTTTTAGTTATAACCCTACTTTTCCCATATTTACAGCCATTGGCACTGACCCTGTAGGTGCCTTAGCTATAATGCAAGCCGCAGATGCAAGGGCTATTGAATTGCTGACGAATACGATTGATGAATTAACATCTTTACAAGCTCGAATTCAAGGAGGGGAACCACCCGCTGTGCCAACTTTTTCAGCATGTTTGGCTCAAAGCATGCAAATTAAACTTAGAGTTAACCCTACTGATATAAATTCATGGACTGGAAATGGGCCTAATACGGTCAATAGAATTATCAAAATCTACTCAAATCTTAGAGCGCAATTTCAAGGGGGGTTTGTTAGGTACAATTGTTTGGGCAGGGATTGTGAAGATGGTGAAAGAGCGTATGTATACCTAGGACAAGGGTATCTTATAAATTTATGCCGCCCATATTGGAGGGATTTAGGTGTAGACGACAGGGGCTTGGTTTTGATTCATGAATTAGCTCATCATTACTATGGCACTGAGGATCATGGTTTTACTGGTTTAGGTGCATCCCATTGTCTCGACCATTTTATTGCAGACACGAATGGACTACCCCATCGAAATCCAGATGCCTGCAAAAATAATTTAATGACAGATTGTTAACCAATGTGAATCCATTTATCAACATAATATCAGCACGCAGGGTATAATTACCCGTATATTTTTATATCCAATGAGCAGCAATCATCTATTTTTCACTCATTGCCATCCAACCCAAGCTGACCATCGGCGCCCCCGACGACCAGCCCCATCTAAGGACCAAAACACCATGAAACTACCTATAAGATATTAACCAATAAACCCCCTATTTTCATCACCATAAACCAAAAAAAAAATGTCAGAATCAGAATCCTACCAAGACTGGAACGAGGACATTTTCTCTTCCTCCACCAATAGGCTGCTAACGGAAATGCAACGATTCACCGAAGGGGCTGACCTGTTGCAGTTGCTGGAGATACTCTTCAAAATACACAAAGAGTATGGCACCCATTCCATCCCCCCTGGCAATCCCTATTTGGCGTTGATACAGTTTTTGCGTCAACAGAAAACCTTTTTGAAACTATCAAAATATGAGAGCAGGGAATGGGCAGAAAAGGTATTGGCCATCACTTCGGTTCCCCAGAACTTCCCGGACATCAACGGGAGGATGTTCCTATTGGCTGCCTTGTTTTCGGAATTTGATGAAATCAACCAGCAATTGAGCCAAGATCCTGAATGGGGCATTCTGTGTGGGACATTGACAACGCAATTGGAGGCTGAACTTTTGAAAGAAAAGGAAATTGACTTTCCAGTTTTATTGTCAGACCAAGGGCTTGTGCTGCGAAACGCAATCCTCTCTTTGCCGGAAGAAAAAAAATGGGAGGACCACGATTCGCTGGTACACACCAAGAACCTCAGCGATGGCCCCACAAAAGATGATGCGCTTTCCCGCAGGACTTTGGCGCAGTACCTGGCGAAGCGGCTGCGGCATATTTACCACCGTGACATTGCCACAGGGCAGCAAAAAGCCTTTTTCATGCATATTGATGGGGCCTGGGGGTCTGGCAAATCAACTTTGCTCGGCTTTTTGCAGGATGCGTTAGAAGACAAGGCCCCGCAAGATGATAAAATTGAAGACAATCAAAAATCGCAAGGTGAATGGGTTGTGGTCAATTTCAATGCCTGGGAGTACCAACGGTTAGACCAGCCATGGTGGTTTTTAATGAAAACGGTTTATAAGGAAGCCCTGCTCACCTTGCGCAAGCGCAGCTTCCATCGTTGCGCCAGCTTGTGGCTAACTGAAATGTTTTGGCGGCTGAACCCAAAAGGGCGTTATTTTCCGATCGCAATAATTGCCTTGATAATCTTTGTATTTGCGGTATATCATGGTGCATCTTCGGCATCCACGCTTGGGGAAATCCCATTGGTTGGCACCTTGTCATTCTTGTTTTTTATATGGTCCTCTGCCAAAACAATTGGTTCGAGCCTTTTGTCGGGTTCGGCAAAGGCGGCCCAGGATTTTGTGGAACAAAACAGTTCCAACCCCATGCAAAAATTGACGGAGCATTTTAGGAACTTAATAAAGGAGATTGAATACCCCACCGCTATATTTATTGACGACCTCGACCGCTGCAACGAGGACTATGGCATCAAATTATTAGAGGGCCTACAGACGATATACAAGAATGTGCCAGTCGTATATGTCGTGGCGGCGGACAGGAAATGGTTGAGCAAGATGTATGAAGATGAATACAGCCTTTTCGCGCCCGTTATCACAAAACCAGCCAAGCCTTTTGGCCTTGTATTTTTGGATAAAACTTTTCAATTGATTGTTGAACTGCCCGAAATATCAGCAACCCAAAAGGCCCTGTACTGGAGCAAATTGTTGAACGTTTCGGACGAAGCCCACGCGGAGGAGGAAAGCGACGTAATATCAAAAGTTGAAAAAGAAACGAACCTGCAAGGGCAGCTCGCTATTTTGGACAGCACAATCGGCATCAGGGCGCAGCAGATTGTCAGGGAACAAATCGTCAATTCCATTTCTATACAAGAAGAAGAAAAAGTGCTGGAGCACAGGTTGCAAAAATTCATAGACTTGATAGCACCCAACCCCAGGGCCATGAAGCGGCTCATCAATGATATCAGCACGGCCAAGGCCATGACCATCCTTTACAACCAAAGAGTTGAAGAAGACCAATTGATATTGTGGACCATCCTGAAACTGCAGTACCCCGCATTGGCTCAAATGGTTTGGGAGGAACCTGAAAAATTAGCGCTCTTGCTTTCCGATGCAATGGATAACAAGGAATATTTTGACCTGCTGAAAAAAACAGAAGTAAGGCAGCTTTTTGAATACTCAGTTAACGGCAAGACCATTAGGATTGACGAAGATTTTGTTAGGAAAATGAGGTTTCAGGAAGTTGAAAAAAACTTATAGCTTCATCAAAAAATTCATAATATTACTCCAAACCGAACAAAGATTCAAAACCATTTCCAATCATCATATAACAACCACCATGTCAACCACATCAAATTCAACCACCTACACCTACCGCAACGGCAAAAAAATAACGTTGTATAAAAAGGACGATGAGTTCGTGTCCCGTGCGGCACCAGAAGTCTTGGAAACCACGGGCGCTACCTTTGTCGAAAAAGTATCGCCCGCTTCTACCCGTATGCACGTGGCTCCTGCCGACTTGGAGGCCGTCATGCTTCAAAGCCGGAAAATAGCCCCGACGCACCATGCCTATTACCAAGCGGAGACCGACCAATCGTTCGACATCACTGACCGAATTCTGGTGACCTTCAAGGCCGCCCCTAAGGATGCGGAACTGGACGCCTTCATCGGCAAGTATGCGCTGAGGCAGTTGTCCAAGTACAGCGAGGTTGATTTCCTGTTTCAACTGACCAATGACACGGGCATGAACCCAGTGAAGCTCATCGTTGACATCACCGAAAATGTACCAGCCATCGCCGTCGCTGAGCACGACCTCAACATCAAGGTAAAAAAATACGACCTGGTGCTGCCCACCGACCCCAAATACCTCAACCAATGGCACCTGCATACGCATACGACGCCAACTGCGGACTTTGACCCACGCTGTTCGGGTAGGTGCGAAGAGGCTTGGCAGTTGCTGGGCAATTTCGGAGCGACGGACGTTGTTGTTGGCGTTTCGGACGATGGCTGCAAGTTGAACCACCCCGATTTTGATGGCACCAACAAGTTTGCCGCTTGGGGCTATTTTGAGGGAAGCACCTTGGTGACGGTCAATGATATTGATGCCGATCCGAACAAGATGTACGAAATTGGCTCAAACCACGGCACTTCTTGCGCTGGTGTAATCGCTGGAGAGGCCGATGGGGTGCTAACCGTTGGGGCAGCCCCCGATTGCCGCCTTTTGCCCATCAAATGGCAGGGCATAGGCAGCGGCCTGAACATCAGCGACAGCAAGCTGATGACCGCCCTGAACTATATCGCCGACAAAGTGGACGTATTTTCAAATTCATGGGGAAGCTCGCCGGAGATGGACCTCTCCTCGAACGTACTAAACCGGATACGAACCTTGTCCGAAACAGGTGGCCGGCGAGGTAAGGGCATTATCTTCCTATGGGCAGCCGGCAACGAGAACTGCCCCATCCAACATACCGGCACATTGAACATTCCCTTCGACGATGGTGTCCAAGTAGTTGCGGGTGGCCTGCAATGGGTCGGCGTTGACACCAGCCAAGTGTTTTCCCACAACCTGACCACCATACCCGGGGTCATGCACATCGCCGCACTGGCAAGCAATGCGCAGCGTAGCCATTACTCGAACTATGGCAATGCCATTTCCCTGTGCGCTGCTTCCGACAACGGACACAACTACCACCGGCTTACCCTAAGAGGCTTGGGCATTGTGACCGCAGATGGCGAAAGCCCCTTGTTCACCGACCGATTTGGCGGAACTTCCAGCGCCACGCCACTGGTGGCAGGTATCGCAGGCTTGATTATCAGCGCCAACCCGAACTTGACTGCGCTGGAAGTCATCAATATCTTGGAACAAACGGCCAGCAAAGACCTAAATTTCACGCCGTACCCCAAGACGCCGCCCGCTTCCTTCGATATGGATACTTCATGGGATATATCGCCAGTAGCTCCCCACCACACGGGCGCATTCATCAATATAGGCAGCGCAAACGGCACTTGGAGCCCCTGGTTCGGCTTTGGAAAAGTGGATGCCCTCAAGGCAGTGGAAAAAGCGCTTTCACTTATTCCAGCCACCCAGCCTTCCATTAAAATCAAGTCGGCACTCATCAATCCGGTTGGCTCGGACACGAACAAAGAAACGGTGACTTTGAAAAATACCGGCACTTCGGCAGTTCTGATTGATGGCTGGGTATTGAGCAACCAAACCAATAAAAAACAGGTGCTCAGTGGGACGATCCCCGCCAACGGCGAGCTGACCATCCACCTCATCAGTAGTAGTATCAGTTTGACGAACAAGGGCGGTACCATCAAGCTCTCGAATGGCAACGGGACCGAGTTTGATCGGAAAACCTATACGAAATCACAGGTTATTATTGGCTTTGAGACAATTTTTTAGAATAATTCGTAACTACTTAGGAGGGCATAGGAGGAGAGGAGGGAATTTCATTTTTCTCTCGCCTCCCACACCTTTGTTTTTTTTGGGGTGAAATTGAAAATCTTCACCCCAAAAAAAACCTGCTAAATAGTCACGATAATTCAACCTTGCATGGCAATTTGCCCTATATTGGTTTTTGATTTAAAATGACGTGGCGATGAAAGCAGATGCACCGAAGTCAATCAGCGCTTCCCAGGTAGTACAACCCTCCCAGCCTTTCTTCCAACAGGCTGGAGGTGGTGCTTTTTTCTCCGCACATGCTACCCCCAGCCATTTTGGCCCAGCCACCATTCAGCCAAAATTGACCATCGGCGCCCCCGATGACCAATACGAAAAAGAGGCCGACGCCATTGGCGAGCGGGTGGTGCAGATGTCCTCAATGTTTTCTGCTGCTGGTAGTAATCCTAATCAAGTACAAACCAAGCCCGACTTGCAAAAAATGGGCGAGGAGGAAGAAGAAATGGTGCAAACCAAGCCCGATATTCAACTGAAATGCGTCGCCTGCCAAGACGAGGAGGAACAAGTGCAGATGAAATCCACTGGCGGTGAATCCACCGCCAGCCCCGACCTGGCAAGCAAGCTCTCCGCAAAAAGAGGCGGCGGCCAGCCCCTTCCCGCCGATACCCAAGCCCTGATGGGCCATGCCATCGGTGCCGACTTCTCCGCCGTGCGGGTACACACGGACAGCGACGCCATCCAGATGAACCGACAATTGAGCGCCCACGCCTTTACGCACGGACGGGATGTGTATTTCAATGCAGGGAAGTACGAGCCGGGGACGACGGAGGGGAAGCGGTTGTTGGGGCATGAGCTGGGGCATGTGGTACAGCAGGGGGGCGGGGAAAAAATAATTCAGAGAGCAGAAAATGATACAAAAGTTAATGCTGGCAATTTATTAGATTCAGAAGATGATATTAATAACTACGTAAATAAGATATTGGGTGAAGCGAGAACCAATTCGACGAATATAGGAGATAGATTAAATTACATTTATTCCAAATTGGGTAAAAATACTTCTTTGGGGCGTACAGCTATTGAGGATTGGGTAAATGAGAAACTTGATGGTTCAAAAATATACCAGCCCAAAGAGGAAACGACCAAATACTCTGGTGTTTCAAATAATGTTTCAATGCTTGGTCGTGGAAAGATTTGGAAACAACCTTTTTTCCCCATTCTCAACCCAACAATTAAAGTAAATGGAATCTTAATTGGAAGTGATAAGTTGGGACATTTTTTTCAACAAGGATTTGAATATTTCGCAATCGCCTATGTTGAAGCAAAGGGAAAATCTGCTGCTGAAAAATATGGCCAAAAAACCGAAGCTGAATGGTTTGGGCTAGAAACTACTGGTGTTTATTCGAATGCAGATTTAACAGCTAACGCAAAAGGGATGAATTTTTATTCGGATTTCATAACCAATCCTAATATTGTTTTCGATATTTCTTCTTACATTGGTAAGGAGTGGAATGAAATTTTTAATCCCAATGTTTATTCTCAAGAGGTTGGCGAAGTGGTTTGGAAAAATTTAATGCAACGAGCTACAAACGGCTACATGACCGATATTAACTTCGACTCACTTCTTTTAATGCCTATCAAACCTTTATTGCAAGTAAATGGCAATGAAATAAAGGGTATGCTTACTTATAATAGCCCTAAAAAACAAAAGGGAACTATAAAAATTGATATAGATGGTGTTATTAATTACAATAAGCAAAAGGATCTAGCTGCAATTTATGGTGTAAATATTATCCTAAATTGGACAAGTGGAACCAAGTCAGGGACAGGAACTTTGGAATCATATGGTGAAAATAAAATAGCGGGTTTATTGTTTGAAAAAAATAACGCAAATACTACTAATTTTTTTGAAATTAGAATTCTTTTATGATGAATACTACTGAATCAAAAACAACCATCTCTCACCATCCGCAAACCCGACCAGCAACCCAACCTTTCTTCCAAAAGGATGGAATTGGGACTTTTTTTTCTATACCTCGCCCACAAGCTAAGCCTTTTTTTTCACCAATATCACTACCTCAAAAAGACTCCTCGAATAATAGCTTGGAGCAAGGAATGATACAACGCTTTGCAGAAAATGATGAAATCATCAAAGCTATCGAAGGTGATGCAAAAGCCCCAGACATTCATTTAACTAAAAAAGAAGCAAAAGCAGTAAAAAAATACGGTGAAAGATATGAGGCATTGAAAGTTGAAAGAAGTGAAGAATTGTCAACTTTGGAAAACGAACGAGCCATTGAAGATTACCTACGTCCTATCATGAAAGATAAATATAGTGGCGAAAGTTGGTGGAAAGTAGAAGCACCAAAAAGCAGGGGCACAAATTGGACGGAATTTAAATTTGCAGATGAGCTTTACTTTCAACAATATGACATAGTACATGGTGCAGATTCTTATGAAGAAATCATAAAAGAGACCATTGATGAGTACTTTACTCCCGCCAATACAGGTTTTCAACATGCTGATGTTTCTATTGGAACAGAACACAAAGGTGGCCTGATAACCATTTCAATAGTTAATGCTTCCTTGGGTAAGGATGAACTTGAAATATTTGCTTGTGATGAAAATGGAACTGTATTGAGAGAAATTTTGCCACCGACCGAAGGAGGTTTTAATATTAACAAAAAAGGTGAGTCCATTAAGTTTCAAGTTGAAGTGGGCGAAGCATTTGTAAGAATAATATCTTATAGGTCATCTGAAAATTTGGCAGACAACAGTGCAAAACCCCATGATTTGACTTTTTACAAAGTTGAGTTTGAGAAAAAAATAATTCGAAAGAAACCTATCAGATTTGCTGGAGTTCTCACAATTCCAAAGCCAGGGAAAGCTCAAAGGCTTAGAAATGGCAAGTTCATGAAAAATTAAAATTTGTAATTAAAGCAACGTAATTGTTCTTTAAAATGAACCCACTCCTTCAAAAATCCCCCGCCCCCCCTACTTCTACCCAAAGTAGCGCCCCCCCTTTTTTCGGCCCAGCCACCCCGCAAGCGCCAAAGGCACCAACCCCTGCCAAGGAAGAATGTCCGCCCGCCTCGAAAAGCGAGCCGTTGGCCAAGTTCAATGCCGACCTCGCCAAGGACTTGACGACCGACAAAAAAATGGAAGGTTATCTTAAGTCTTTGGGTCAAAAACTGGAGGAACTGGCCGTTGGCTCCCTTAAAGACAAAGCGGGCGACCCCAACAGCGCTGGCCAGTTATTGGTCAGCAAACGGATAGCCGAGGAATTTGAAAAAGCATCGAAGGACATCCTCAAAGACCCTGACTTCCTGTGGGCCAAAAAGCGGTTGATATGCTTCGTGGGCCACGATGACCTCACTGCCTTTGCCTCGATATTGACGGGTTTGGCAATCGCTTATTTTGCAGATGTCCCTTTGAAGGGGGAGAAAGAAGTCAAGCTGGCCCCAAAAGTGGCAGTCGGGGGCGACGTTGACCTCGGCACGGCACAGAAGCCCAAATTCGTGCACGCCATGGGGTTTGCAAAAATTGCTTCGGAGCATTTTTCCCTAAAAATGGGCGCTGGCTACCGCTCGGAAGATGAAGCCGCCAAACTTTCCACTTTGCCGGACACTGGTACACAAACCTTTCGGGTAAGGGCCGAGGCATTTGCTACCGACAAGGGCATGCAAATCACCCTTTCGCCAACCCTTGAATTGCACAGGCTTGTGCGGTTGAGCGGAACGGGGGCGTATTCGACGACCGGGGGATTCTTTGGAAAGGCCAACCTGCGGCTCGGCACATCCGCAACATTTTTGGATTCCGGTGTTTTTTTTAAGCCCGACGGGGAAATTGTACTCACCGCAGCAACAGGTAAAAAATTCGAAATTACAAAAAAGGACAGCTTGGAATGGAAAGGGAAGTTTTCTCGTGACCTCCTTTCTGGTAAAACCTCAGCGGAGGGAAGCCTAGAATATACCCGGAAAGACAGGTTTTCACTGGCCATAGAAGGGAATTTGAAACTACCCCAACCCACGGCTGGAAGTGGGATTGAAGCCAATTCAATCAATATCTTCTTTCGGATGCCATTACCGCTTGGCGGAAAGTGAACAGCCTCGAAAGTTAATTAAATAACCATGAAAAAAGACTCCTCAATCTCCACCTTTTTCAATTCCTTCCTGCACCCCACGCCCAAGCAGGCAACCAATGACATGTCGCAAAACGGCCACCCGCCCATTGCGCCAGCAAGCCAGATTCCACGAGTGTCCTCCCCCGATTCCTCCAACCTCCTCCTCTCGCTCGACTACCTCCGACAGGTCGTCCGTGGGCGGCTGCGACATCACTTCGGAAAGGACGCCGACTTCGAGCTGCCGCAGTTTCAGGTGAAAACGGATGGGACGCCTTTCTCGAATTTCTTGATTTCTGCCAACCCTTCTGTAGAGGAACTCGTCACGCTGCTGTTAGCACTGGCTCCTTATGTTGAACCGAATTTTTTTGGCCAGCTCGTCGCCGAGGTGATGCCAAATGGGGGCGACTTTCCAGATTTCGGCGGGGTGAAGGGCACCAACCATCGGGGTACACTTCCGACCGGTGAAACGGCGCTGTTCGTTTTGGCGGGCAATGACACGCAACGCAGGTTCGCCCTGCAAAGCCTTTTTCACAGCGGCCATTATTTTGCAAAAGAAAGAATCCTCTCCTTGGAACAAATGAAAGAAGGAGAACCCCCCATGAGTGGTCGGCTGCTGCTCGACCCTGAAATTGTTGAATTATTCACCACAGGCTTTGTCTCCCGTCCGAAGTTGAGCGTACAGTTCCCTGCCCAGTACCTCGAAACAGGCTTGGAATGGGATGAACTCGTACTCCCGGAGCTTACCAAAAAACAACTGCGGGAATTGGAGACTTGGCTTGCCCACCACCAAACCCTGATGGTAGATTGGGGCATGGAAAGACGCCTTAAACCGGGCTATCGGGCCTTGTTTTATGGGCCACCAGGCACAGGCAAGACGCTCGCCGCCTCGCTTTTGGGAAAGTACACGGGCAGGGACGTTTTCAGGGTTGACCTCTCAACCGTCGTTTCCAAGTTTATCGGCGAGACGGAGAAGAACATGGCCAACCTCTTCGACAAGGCAGAAAACAAGGATTGGATTCTGTTCTTCGACGAAGCGGATTCATTGTTTGGCAAGCGCACCAATGTGCGGGATGCCCACGACAAGTACGCCAACCAGGAGGTTTCTTACCTTCTGCAAAGGGTGGAAGGCTATCGTGGCATGGTTATCCTTGCCACCAATTTCAAGGCCAATATTGATGAGGCATTCATCCGGCGCTTCCAATCAGTCGTCAATTTCCCCATGCCAAGAGCTTTGGAGCGGGAGCAGCTCTGGCTGCGTGGATTCCCGCAAGCTGTCACCCTTGCCTCCGACATTGACCTGAGACAGATTGCCGAAAAGTTCGAACTTTCAGGTTCCAATATTATGAACGTGGTTCAATATTGTTGCCTTCAAGCCCTATCGTCGGGCACAAGTGAAATATCCGCACAGGTCTTGCGGCAGGGAATTGAGCGGGAGTTCAACAAGGAGGGAAAAATCATATAACCTCTTGGCTGAACAAGAGGTCCCGAAAACAAGACATTGTGCGGAAAGTTATTGTATTATGCGATATAGTTTGGAAGCTGCACAAGTCAGGCGGTGACTTCAAGTTACCGCTTGACTACTGATCACGAATTTTTTCTGCATAATACACTTACAATGAGCAGCCTCTGTTCATTTCAAAAACCGATACATCACCTTCACCAAAAAAATATTCCTTGCCTTGTCCCCAAACGAGTTGCTGAACAAGCTGTTCCCCAAGCCGGAATTGAGATCGCCGAATACCTCCCCGTCAGGCTGGCTGCTTTGCGACCATACAAGGTAAAGCTCCGACCCGGCGATATACTCCCACCGCAGCACGAGGTTGGAACGGAATTGCACGAAGTTGAAGTCGGGTTGGTCGAAGGCGTAGTCCACTGCGCCGTCCCGATTTTCATCAATAAGGTATTCCCCATCGGCGAAGGAAATCTCGTCCTTGCCATAGCGATGGAAGCGGGAGCCGAATTCCTTGTTCAGGGGATCGGTCACGTAGGCGAAATTGGTGAACAGTGGCCTGGTAATGAACGGCTGGCCATAATACTGAATCGTCAATTCAGGCGTGATATTGTAATTGAGGCGGAGGGTGAAGCGCAATGTTTTTTGGTTCAACTCGCTTACGATGGTGCGGGTCTGACCATTGTACGGCACTTGGTCAACATACTGGTCTTGCTTTCGGTAGAAACGGTTGAAGCCCGTGCGCAGGCTGATGTTGAGCGCATCCATGGGTTGAATGCGGAGCATGATGCTGCCATCGTTTACCCGAACTGTATTGTCGAAGCCCCAAGCGTTGAAACCTTGCAGGTTCACGAAGATGTTTTTGCGCCCGTCTGACCCCATGTAAAGGAATTGTCCCATGCCCGGCGGCTTGCGCAACGAAGAGCCGCCACGGAGGGCATTGTTTGAAATTTCGAGGGGGTTGTAGGTGAGGCCGGTGCCAATCTCCCAGTTGCTGAGGAATTGTGCATGGAAATTGGTGTTGAAAGCCTGGTAGAGGTGCTGCCCGCCAAAGTCCCAGCGAGACCAATGGTTGTAGTTCAGGCGCAGGCTGCGGAACTTGCCGAACTGCCGCTGGAAATGGTAGCCCACCCAAGTAAAATGGTTGATTTCGTCCGCCGTGAGCTGGAAGCCGATGTCGTTCAGTTCAAGTTCTGGCGAGCGCCAGGTCACGCCTGATTCAAACTTGAAAATCTGCCCTTTTGGCCCTTGCTTGCCACCGAACTTGGACAGTTTCAACGTGCCGCCATGCCCGAACAATGAAGTTTTGTTGGGGTTCACCCCCACATGCTTGGCATTGGGCCGCTGGAACAGGTGTTCGAAGCTGGTCTGTGTGTTCAAGATAGCCTCTTTTGTGCCGCTGACGTGGCTGAAAATGCCCCTCGCCGCAAAGTTCCAAGTCCTGTTTTTCCAAAAATGCTGGAAGTCCAAGCCGCCTGAATAAGCGCTGCGGTGCAACATGCTCTCAAGGCCGTCCTCGCGGTTCACTGCCGTCAGCATCCCACCGACCACCGTGTTGGCCTCGTTGATGTCCTTTTGCACCCGCCCCACGAAATAGCTCGTGAGCGGCTCGACCAGCTCATGGCGGCGCTCGCCCTCATTGTCCAATTCGGCTTTTTCCCGTTGGGTAATGCTTTCCAGTACGCCGATGCTCCAGCCGTCCTTGGTCTTGCCACTGAACTTGGCCGCACCGAGGATGGAAGTGTTGAGCGGTACCTTCTCGTATTCGCCATTGGCAACATTGGGATAGCCATGAGGTGAGCTTCCGATGCGGCGGGAGTAGAACAACAGGTCGGAATCGTAGTCGCCCTCGGCGGCAGACCCCGTCAGTTGGTACTCGAAGATGTTCCGACTTTCGATGAAAAACGGGCGGCGCTCCTCGAAGAAGTTCTGGAAGCCGTCAATGCGCACTTGCGAGGGGTCGGCCTCTACCTGACCGAAATCGGGGTTGATGGTAAAATCGAGGATGAGGTCGCTGGTGACGGCCACCTTGCCATCCACGCCAGCCGTCAGCTTTGTGTCCTTGCCGTCGGCAAAGGGGTTCCCGTCCTGCTTCTTATAGGTTTCAAGCTGCGCAACGGCGTATGGGGCAATTTCGATTTGGCGCTGCGAGGGCACGCCTTTGAGGCCATGCAGTTCCCCAAAGCGACTCACCCAACCTTGGCCGTTCTGCGGGATGTGCTGCCAGGTGCTACGCTCTTCCTTCCTGAAAATGCGGCGCATAACCTGAATACCCCAAACCTTGTCCGGCTCGTCGCCATAGCGAAGTTGGCTAAAGGGGATTTTTACCTCGCCCGTCCAGCCCTTGTCGTCTATATTGGTTTTGGCGAACCAAATGGGGTTCCAGCTTGTGTCCCAGTTGTTGCCGTTGTCGGAAATGAACTCGTCATTGCGGACGCCAGAAACGGAAAGGGTGAACGAAAAGGCCGAACGGAGGTCGTGGTAGCTGTCAATATTTATTTCCATCCAGTCACCTGGGAATTCGTCACGGCGCCCCATTCGTGGCACGATGGAGTCTGGCGAAACGTCGTAAGCACGGTAGGCGATGTAGAGGAACTTGTCGTCGTACAGAATCTTGAAGGCAGATTGCAGGTAGGGCGATGCGCCATCGTTGGGTTGGTACTGCACGAAATCGCCACCCCACTGAACAGCTTCCCAAGCTGGCTCGTCGGGTATGCCATCGAACTGTATTTCTTGTGCCAGGCGCTGGGTGAAGTAGGTTTTCTTTGGGGGTTCAGTGTTTGTATTTTGTGAAAAAAGCAAGGAGCAACATGCCAGCCAGCCAATTGCGAAGCAGGTGATTTTCTTCATGATGTGAATTAGTCCGGTGAAAAATGTAATGAGAATGACAAAAGTGAATGGTATTAGTTGCAGTGTTTAATCTTGATTTAATGACAAAATACACGCCCCCCCATATCCGTTCACATGACGTATTTTTTTCAAAATGAGAAATTCACAACTTCTTCTACCTTTGGCAATCCACTTAGAACTGCGATTTTCACCAATAAAAATTTCAACGAAATGAAAGATTCAAGAAGGAACTTCCTTAAAAATGCGGGCATGGGTCTCGGCGCTCTTTGGCTCGCTGGCTGTGCTGGCAAGGGCGACAAAACGGGCGAGGAAACGGGCGCAAAAGTTGACTCAACTGCTATAGCAGAAGCCGCCAAGCCGCTTTTCTTCAAAATCTCGCTCGCCGAGTGGTCATTGCACAAGACCATTTTTGACAAAAAAGAACTGGACAACCTCGATTTCGCTGCCACCGCCCGCAACAAGTACGGCATTGACGGCATCGAATACGTGAACCAGATGTTTGCTGACAAGGCCAAGGACGCTGCCTACCTGGCCGACCTGAACAAGCGGGCCGCTGACCATGGCGTAACCCAACTGCTCATCATGATTGATGGCGAGGGTGGCCTTGCTGAGACCGATAAGAAGAAACTCAACGAAGCAATCGAAAACCATAAAAAATGGTTGGATGCCGCCAAGACGCTTGGTTGCCACAGCATCCGGGTGAACGCCTTCAGCAGCAACCCCTCTGCTGAGGAGGCCGCCAAGGCTGCCGTGGAGGGCCTTGGGAAATTGGGCGAGTACGGCGCTCAGGCCGGCATCAACGTCATCGTAGAGAACCACGGCGGATTCTCTTCCAACGGTGCTTGGCTGGCTGGTGTGATGTCGCAAATAAACAAACCCAATGTGGGCACGCTGCCCGACTTCGGCAATTTCTGCATCAAGCGGGAGAACAAGGACGGCGACCCTTGGAACGGCAAGTGCATCGAAGAATATGACCGCTACAAGGGCATCGCTGAAATGATGCCGTTTGCAAAAGGTGTCAGTGCCAAGTCAAACGAGTTCGACGCCGAAGGCAATTGCATCGAAACTGACTACCGCAAGATGCTGAAAGTGGTGAAGGATGCTGGCTACACAGGCTATATCGGCATCGAGTTCGAAGGCACCAAGCCCGAAGATGAAGGCATCAAGCTGACGAAGGCGCTGCTGGAGCGGGTGGGGGCGGAGATGAGTTGATTTCGGATTCCGAGATTGCGGATTGCGGATTGGGTGTACTGGGATAACCTAAGAGTTTGAGGTCAAGCTGTGCCCCCAATCCGCAATCCGCAATCTCGTAATCCGCAATCCAATATTCCGCAATCATTTCATTCTGCTGTCAATCTCCCGCAGGATATGGAACACCGCCGGGCAAACGCTGGCGTTCGGCAGGTGCAGCCGCATGTTTTTTGAAAAGTCCATATAATTGGTGTGCGGGTATTGGCGGCAGGCTTTTGGGCGGATGTCGTAAATCATGCACTTGTTGTCGGCGAGCAGGAAAGGGCATGGCGTGGCGTTCATCACCGTGTCGCCGTCCTCGTCCACGGTGAGGTATTTCATTTCAAACTCGGTAGGCGACATCCCAAAATCCTTGCTGATGCGGCTCACGTCGGCCTTGGTGACGATGGGCGGTATGCCCGTGCAGCAGCCAGCACAGTCGAGGCAGTCAATTTTTTTGAAAACGGCATCGTGAACCTCATCGGCCAGCACATCAAGTTGTTTGCCTTTTTTCCGTTGCAGCCGTTTGATGATGCCACGGTTTTCTTCAACGGCCTTGTCCTTGCGGCGCTTCCATTCTTCGATAAGTTGCGACATCAGTGGGTTTTGCGATTTACGACCTACGGACTGAATAGGCACTGGCAAAAATACTAAATTATCTCACCGCCCACCGCCCACCGTCTATCGCCCCCCGTCCACCGTCCATCGTCTATCGTTTCTTAATAAAATACCCAGGGTGCAGCCCGCACTCCTTTCTGCTTTGCCCTTGAAAACGGCCATCCCTTCCATCCCCTTTCTTCGTGCAATGCGTGCAGCCAATGGAGCCGAAGCCCATGTCTTCCAAGGGATGCTTGGGCAGGTTGTTCAATGAAAATTGGTAAAGTACTTCCCCTTCGTCAATGTCAATTAATGGATGGAATTTGAGAATATCTCCTTGGCGCTCGAATACCCGTAGGTGCGAACGGAACTCGGTCTGGTAGGCCATAAGCCCCGAAACCCAAACCTTGTGCTGGGCCTTGATGGGGTCGAGCGGCACCACTTTATTGATGGTGCAGCACATGCGGGGATGCTCCTTCCACCATTGCTCCTCGGAGGTGAGGGCATTTTGGGTGGGGTCGGGCAGCACGTCCACCACGTTAAGGTTGAAGCGGGCGGTTAGCCGCTCCTTGTAAGCCAATGTTTCCGGGAAATGGTAGGTGGTGTCAATGAAATGGACTTGCTGCGTTGGCCGCATTTCCGAAAAGCACCAAAGCAAAAAGGCGGAGCTTGTGCCAAACGATGAGGTGAGCAGCACCTCTTTTTCATTGAAATACTTGTACAACAGCCGGATGCGGTCAAGGTACGTGAGGGGAGTGAATACGTCGTTGAGCAGTTCCACGCTGAAGTCCTGCCATTCGGCGGTCTTCTCGGCAATGTGAAGGATTTTTTGTTCTAAAGTCATGTTTCCTTGAAATAATTCTACAAAATCTACCAAAATAATAGGTTTTAAGTGGTCAAAAGTTGAAGCAAGCGGGTAGCCACCCATAAGCACTTCTCCAAAGCGATAGAGGGCTTCTCGCTTCTTGCACCTGCATGTGTAGGCGCCTACCTCCAAACTTGATTTTAGCGAATGATGGTTACGGAAAAGGAAAGGGCATGGGCTTTCGCCCGAACTGATGAATACCTAAATACCCCGCAAAGTTAGGATAGTTTTCGAAAAATAAAAGTAGTTCTACCAAAATACTATGATTTGAATTGTATTTAGTCTCCCACTATTTAGCTATCTCTCCAAAAAATCACTGTGCGCTGTCGGGCACTTAGCCCCAGTTCTAGTAAGTAAAAGAATGTCTGGTTCAGCACTTGCAGATTAGCGTCTGCCGGGATTGGTGCCAACCTGCTGACACAATTCCGTTAGCTGGCAGCGGTAAGGTGCAAACTGAATGGAATTACTTTTTTTGAGCGCTGTGGGATGGGCACTTGAAGCAAATGGTGGCCCTTACCATTGCACTAGCCTTACGCCTGTCAGAGACAGGCTAATATTCGGTTCAAGTCTGAAGACATTGAACCAGCGTTTCCGTTTTCAATGAACAGACCCTGCGCCAGCGGCATTGAACCAGCGTATCTGTTTTCAATGTACAGACCCTGCACCAGCGGCATTGAACCAGCGTATCTGTTTTCAATGTACAGACCCTGCACCAGCGGGGTTCTCCTGCAGCACTTCGTTGGAGGCTGAGTTGAAGACCTCGACATAGCCGTCCCCGTCCTTGTCCGTGAAGGAGATGCGTGCGTTGCCGAGGTGGTCCTTGATGCTGTACTCGTAGCGATAGGCCGTGGGGCTGGTATAGAACACCCGGCCCTCTGCGGTGTGGATGGCCTCCCGCACCGTGTCACGGTACTCGATGCCTCCTATGTACTCTTGGGTATAGTTCACCGTTGCGCCTGTTTTTACGATTTTCTTCAGTTTCGTGCCAGCTGCGTCATAGACTATCTCCACGCTGTTGCCGTTGAAGCTGCCCCCCGTCCATGTGAACATGGTTGGCAAATTTAGGTGATTGTAGGCAACTGTGATAGGCTTGTAGGGGTAGGAGCTGCTCATAATTTCAAGGAACTGATGACTGCTACGGCCACTTCCGCAGCCTGTTCAATTGCAAACTGAACAGAACTTCTTTTTTAAAGACTGTTGAAATCACACTTGCCACAACTGGTTGGCCACATCAGTAAGTACCAAACGTACTTTTAGTTAATTTTTCAGCTCTTTCAATTGAATCAGGATTGTACCAATTAAAATAAAGACCATCATTAGCCATTTTTAGAATTTCGACACCAGAAAGGCAAATATCTTTCTGCCAATGAATTACTATATCTTCAATCTTTTTTGGATTGAAATCACCAAAATAAATAATTGAAGTTCCTAATTGAAATTCTTCAGAATTGATTAATGCTTTAATCATTTCAGTATGATATGTATCTAATACTGAGGATAGATACCGAATTGAATTTATTTTCCCTTCTTTATAATTAGAAAATTCGTAACAAATGTCAGTAGGTAAGGGGTTTATAGACAATAAGGTTAAATTATTGTTTGCCTTTACCTCTAAAACTAATCTAAGAATGCCTTCTTTCCAAAATTGTAAATCTTGAAATTCAAACGGCTCAATGAGGCAAGCCTCTATCACGAAAAATTTATTGAAGTTCAACATCATTTTTTTTCTTCTGGTTGAGTAATTTGTTTAGCTGCACTTTCAGCTGCTGCAGACCCGCCCATTGCCCCTGCAACTCCTCCTACCAATCCTCCAATGAATCCTCCGATTCCCGCACCAGGTACAGCTCCTGCTCCAAAGAAAAAGGCACCAATTCCGCCACCAATAAATGAACCAGCTTTAGAACCTACAGCAGCACCTGCAAATGCTCCTGCCCAACCTCCAGCTACACTTGCTGAAGTTTCGATAGTTTTATCTCCAATTTGGCCACCATCTTCATGAATTGCATCTGCAATTCGAACAGCATCAATTGCTATCGCTGCAGGTTTTGCAATTTTTCCAACAGCGTCCAAAGTCTTACCTGTGGATTCTAGCGCATTTAATGTTTTGCTTCCGCCTGGTATAGGTGTATGTGGGTCTTTCTGACCAGTCAAATTTGGGTTTACATTAATATGTTCATAATTTGCACCTTTATGAGGTTGGTCAGCACGAATCAACCATTCTCCTACTGGTTTACCAGTTCTTGTGCTGATTCGTCCAGCTTCATTATCACGTATCCCAAATTTGGTGTCTCCCCTTACAGGTTCAAACCCATATCTTTGCTGCAACCCTTCATTGACTCCTTTTAAGGTATTGCTAGCCTTGTTCAATATAGATGAGCTAACCTTTTGCAACCCCCACAAATCAATATTCGCCACCGGCTCATTCTCCGCATAATTATAAGGCGTCACAAACGCAAAATCCGAGGCAATCGGGTCAACCGTCGGGAACCTGCCTATCGCCTGATCGTACCACCGCTTGCCATAGTTGTACCAGTTCAACCCAAAATCATCGTTCCACTCCTTCCCATTGTACTGGTACTTGTTGTCCCTCGCCGCATCGTTCATCCAAGGCCCTTCATGGTTCAGCCCGAAGGGGTAGTAGTGGTTCTCTTGGAGTATTTCGTTCGAGGCTGTATTGGTCACCTCTATCGTCCCGTTCCCGCTCTTGTCGGAGAAAGTCAGTCGGGTATTGCCCAAGTGGTCCTTGATATTGTACTCGTACCTCGTCGTGGTGGGCGAGGTATAGAACACCCTTCCCTCGGCGGTGTAGATGGCCTCCCGCACGTTGTCCCGGTACTCGATTCCTCCGATGTAGTCCTGTGTATAGTTCACCGTTGCGCCCGTTTTTACCGTTTTCCGCAGCTTCGTGCCAGCAGCATTATAGAGAATCTCCACGCTGTTGCCGTTGAAGCTGCCGCCCGTCCATGTGAACAGCCTCGGCAAATTTAGGTGGTTGTAGGCAATCGTCATAGCCTTGTAGGGGTCGTTGGTCATGTTCCCGTTCACGTCGTACTGGTAGGTACCCGTGCCGTTGCCAGGATTGAATCCCTTGTTCTTGTAGGTGGTGCTCGTAACAGCCTCAGCTATGCTCGCCAGCCTTTCGTGCCAGCGGTTTTGGCGCTACGCCTGTCAGAGACAGGCTAATATTCGGTTCAAGTCGGAGACATTGAACCAGCGTTCCCGTTTTTCAATGAACAGACCCTGTGCCAGCGGGGTAAAGCTAGTTACAAGCGGCTCTGTTTTTCAATTGGAAGTGCAGATGGTGCGGCAGCGGGTGTGCGTTAGCTGATACTTCAATATGCCTTCAACCCAAACTTTTGTGGTTCTTCGTGATTTCGTGTGGGTAAGCTGAATTCCTCATTTAGCATATAATGGTTTAAATTCGAGCTTGCCGCACAAGAACAATATCATGCTGATGAAATTTTTGGTGTTCCTAAAT
>JALHQW010000070.1 GCA_022841745.1 Saprospiraceae bacterium
CCCGCTGAAGCCGACTCAACTCAAATTGCTATTGTTGTTAGGGCTTTCGGAAGTGACTTACAACAGTATAAGTCAATTCTGGAAACCCGATTCAAAATAGTCGAAATGTCAGTTATAAAGTTAAAATTTAGCACGACCCTCCCACCCCAAGGCGTGAGCACCATGCGGAATCAAAAGTTCAAGCATTGCATACCACCTCCGGCAGCGGCGTACGGCCAATGGCAGCATATTGGAACGGGTGCGTCAGTATGGCCCAAAGCGGGTACTTGGTGGTTGATGGTCAACTACCAGTGTAATCGTATGCAATGGGCGTTTTCAACTAAAACTTGGAACTAATTCAGGCAATAGGAACGGGACTTGTTTTTGGTTGTTCTGCTTAAGAAAACTAACTACTTGTATGGGCCTGGGTACCGTCTTTTTTCTGTGCTATTGCGCAGGCACCGACACGGAATTAAATTCTGCACAACACATTCAAGAATACAAAAATAGTACATGGGGGGGGGTCTCCAAACTTTTAAATAGAAAAATCATATTTTTATTTTAAAATACATAAGCAACTGATTGGCTAAGCGGAACTACTGCAATACTGCTTCAGTAGTCGGCAGTGGCATTCATTGGTTGATGAAAAAATTGCTACGGCAGGAATTAATTCTACTTTGTTACTTTAAAAAGCAATCTCAATGAAACCGTCCACGTCTCGGAACACGTCGCTTTTGTCATTCCGAAGGAACCCGTCCACGCCGTGAGGGATGTCATGCGTGTTGCCCTAAATACGTGGACGGGTCTTTTCAAGATGATAAAGGCCAACGTGGCTTGGACAGATGGTTCCTCCATGACAAAGGCCAAATCATAGCCCCACGCATCACCCCAAAGGGGCAAGCGAATCACGAGTCACCAATCACGAATCACGAATCACGAATCACCAACCACTCCCTACCTTTGCCCCATGCATTACCCCATCGCACAAATCGCCGACATCACGGGCGGGCAGTTCCTCGCCCCGCCGCACGAAGCCGCCATCGAGCATATCTTGCTCGATAGCCGACAGGTTATTTTCCCAGGCAGTTCGCTGTTCATTGCCTTGCAGGGTAGGCGGTTCAACGGGCATGAGTTCATCGCCGACCTGTACGCCGATGGCGTCCGCAACTTCCTCGTTTCCAAAAAAACAACGACCCTTCAGGACTTCCCGAATGCCAATTTCATCCTCGTCAAAAACACGCAGGACGCCTTCCATGCCCTCACCGCCTGGCACCGCAGGCAGTTCCAGTTGCCCGTCATCGGCATTACGGGCAGCAACGGCAAGACCATCGTGAAAGAATGGCTCTTCCAGTTGCTGCACGAGGACTACCATATCGTGCGCAGCCCCAAGAGCTTCAACTCCCAGACAGGGGTACCACTATCCGTGCTGCAAATCACACCGGAGCACACGCTCGGCATCTTCGAGGCGGGTATCAGCAAGCCCGGCGAAATGGAGCGACTGGCCCGCATCATCGCACCCGACATCGGCATCTTCACCAATATCGGCGAGGCGCACCAAGAGGGCTTCCCCGACATCGAGACCAAGATCCGAGAGAAATTGCAGTTGTTCAAGGATTGCAAGACCCTCGTTTATTGCGTTGACAATGAGATGGTTGCGGCGGAAGTTGGCAGTTGGCAGTCCGCAGTCCGCAGTCCGCAGTCCGCAGTCCACAGTCCGCAGTCCGCAGTTGGCAGTCCGCAGTCCGCAGTCCACAGTCCGCAGTCGGATTTCAGCAGTCGGCTGGGGGAAGTCGGCAACCCGCAATCCGCAATTTGTCATTCCCGAAGGGAACCTAATCAAAGATTCGTCACCTGGTCGGCGACAGGGAAAGATGCTGACATACAAGTAGTCACTAAACACAAGGACAACAGTTCAACACAATTGGAAGTAAACTGGCCGTCAACCGTCAACCGTCCATCGTCAACCGTCAACCGTCAACCGTCCACCGTCAACCGTCAATCGTCAACCGTCCACCGTCAACCGTTCACCGTCAAAATCCCATTCACGGATGCCGCCAGTATCGAAAACGCCACGCATTGCTTGGCCTTGCTGCTGCATCTCGGCATACCAGACGAGGCGATTGCCGCCCGCATGGCCCGCCTCGAACCCGTGGCCATGCGCCTCGAACTCAAGGAGGGCATCAACGGCTGCACCGTCATCAACGACAGCTACAACTCCGACCTGACCTCGCTCGCCATCGCCCTCAACTTCCTGGGGCAGCAAAGCCCGTCCCGAAACATTGGGAGCAAAAAGCTGCGCCGCACCCTCATCCTGTCCGAAATATTGCAAAGCGGCCAATCGGCTGCGCAACTGTACGGCACGGTGGCCGGGCTGCTCGTCGAAAAGCGGATAGACCGCCTCATCGGCATTGGCAAAAAGGTCGAACATATCCAGAAATACCTGCCGCCCAATTTCGACGCCCGGTATTACCCTACGACCCAAGCCTTTTTTGATGACTTGCCAGAACTCGTGTTCCGTGACGAGGCCATCCTGTTGAAGGGCGCCCGCCAGTTCGGCTTCGAGCGCATTGCCAACCGATTGGCCATCAAGTTCCATAAAACGGTGCTGGAAGTGAACCTGAGTGCCCTGCTCAACAACCTGCGGGTCTATCAGAGCCAGCTCGGCCCTGGCACCAAATTGATGGTGATGGTAAAGGCCAGCGCCTATGGCAGCGGCAGCACCGAAGTGGCCAAGTTGCTCGAATTCGAGAACGTGGACTACCTCGGCGTGGCCTACGCCGACGAGGGCGTGGAACTGCGCAAGGCGGGCATCCAACTCCCCATCCTCGTCATGAACCCCGAAGAGGCCACCTTCGAGGCCCTGGTGCGCTACCGCTTAGAGCCAGAGATTTACAGCCTTTCGTTGCTCCGCAATTTCCTTGGATTCTTGGCTACCCTGCCCCCCCAATCCGCAATCCCAAATCCGCAATCCGCAATCCATCTAAAGCTCGACACCGGCATGCACCGCCTCGGCTTCGAAGCCGCAGACATAGAGCCAATGCTCGAACTGATGCGGGAAGCCCCCGTGGTGGTACGCACGGTGTTCTCGCATTTGGCGGCCAGCGAAGCGCCACAGCACGACGATTTTACGAGGGAGCAGTTCGCCCGTTTTCAAAAAATGTATGACCAATTGGCAGCAGGGCTTGGTTATTCACCCATGCGCCACATCCTGAACAGCGGCGGCATCGTGCGCTTCCCGGAGCAGCAGATGGAGATGGTACGGCTTGGCATCGGGCTGTACGGCATTGACAGCAGCGGCCTTTTGCAAGACCGCCTCCAAACGGTGAACACCCTCAAGGCCACCGTTTCGCAAATCAAAAACGTGGCAGTGGGCGAAACGGTCGGCTATGGCAGGCTGGGCAAGGCAGAACAGCCCATGCGCATCGCCACCATCAGCCTAGGCTACGCCGACGGGCTGCTGCGCAGGGCGGGCAATGGCCGTTTCAGCGTTTTGGTGGAGGGAAAACGAGCGCCCATCATCGGCAATGTTTGCATGGACATGACCATGGTGGACGTGACCGACATCCCCGCAGCTACCGAGGGATGCCCCGCTATCTTGTTTGGAAAAGACCTGCCCGTGGAAGAACTCGCCGCATGCCTTGGCACCATCCCTTATGAAATCTTCACCACCGTCTCCGAGCGGGTAAAAAGGGTTTATGTACAAGAATGAAATATTTTTTTCGCAATTGAGTCTTCATCGCTTGTTTATCGCAGCTTCTTTTTACCTTTAGGCCGAATCTCGTTTGGGCATAACCTCACCTTTTTACAGGAAGTATTCCCTGCTCTTTGGACAACACAAAATAGAAAACTAAATGCCTAACCACAAGTTGGGCTTAGCGATATTTCGGATTCAAATCTCTTCACACCAACACCTAACTTTTTTTGCTTATGAAAAAATTGTTGACTTTTCTGTTGCTGACTGTGAGCCTGTCGCAGGTAAGCTATGCCCAGTTGCCGGATGGCTCTACCGCCCCGGACTGGATCATGTCCGACATCAATAACACCTCGCACCACCTCTACAGCTACCTGAACAACAACAAGGTGGTTTTCATTGACTTCTCGGCTACGTGGTGCGCCCCTTGCTGGAACTACCACAACACACATGCCATCAACGATGTTTTCAACAGCCACAGCAGCGACGTGATGGCCTTCATGATTGAAGGCGACGACGACACCAACGTGGCATGCCTCTATGATTTGCCCACCTGTACGGGAGGCACCCAAGGGAATTGGGTAACAGGCACCGATTACCCCATCATCAACAACCACACCCAGAACGGGGCGTATGCCATTGGGTTCTTTCCTACCATTTATGGGGTCTGCCCAGACAAGAAGATTTACCATGTAGGGCAGGACAACGCCAACCAACTTTGGGAATTCGCCCAAGGCTGCTCGGCACCTGACCTTAGTATAGGCTCCGTAACTGGCATTGATTGCTTCGGCAACAACACAGGCAGCATTACGATCACCGTGAACGGTGGCATGCCCCCATTCCAGTATGAATGGAGCAATGGTGCTACCAGCCAGAACGTCTCAGGGCTGGCACCCGGTTCTTACTCGGTAACGGTTACTGGTTCGCTCGGCGGCACCAAAACCCTGGGGCCAATCCTCGTGGACGGGCCATCGGCTCCCATCAGTTTGGCAAGTTCGGAAACAACACCGGAAGGCTGTGCGGGCATTGGCGGCACTGTGACCATCACCATCCAAGGGGGTACGCCCGGTTACACTTATATGTGGAGCAACGGCAGCCCATCACCCAACCTAACTGGGCTGCAGGCAGGCACGTATTCTGCGGTCGTAACGGACGACAATGGCTGTGATTTCAATACGCCGCAGTTCATCGTCGAGCCACCAACCTACCCTGATGCGGTGGCCTCCGACCCCGACCCCCTGACCTGTATCGAACCAGCTGCCACTTTGGACGGCTCGGGCAGTTCCACCGGTCCCGATTTCTTCTATCTCTGGACGACCTCCAACGGCAATATCGTTTCCGGCTCAACCACACTCAACGACTGCGTGGTGAACGCTGCCGGAAACTATCAGTTGATGGTAACGAACGCCAACAACCTCTGTGTCTCCTCCGTTGGGTTGGCCGTAACAGCCAACCAAGCGGCACCTTCCGCAACGGCTGGGCCTCCGGGCACGCTCAGTTGCGCAGCACCACAAACGACCCTCAACGGCGTGGGCAGCACAGGTGCCAATTTCAGCATCCTTTGGTCAACATCGGGTGGCAATATCGTTTCAGGTGCAACGACCCTGAACCCCGTCGTGAACGGTGCGGGCAGCTATACCCTCACCATCACCAATAGCGCAAATGGCTGCACGGCTTCGTCGCTCACCACCGTTTCATCGAATATTGCGCAGCCCAATGCCTCAGCAACGGGTGGTCAGTTGACCTGCGTTGCCAACACCGTCACCCTCGGCGGCAACTCTACGACACCCGGTGTGACCTACGGCTGGACTGGCCCCAACGGCTACAACTCCAACCAGCAGAACCCGACCGCCACCTTGCAGGGCACCTACCAATTGACCGTAACAAACCCGGCCAATGGCTGCACCGCAACGGCCAATACCGATGTAACGCAGAACACCGCTGCACCCAACGCAACGGCCCAAGGCGGCACTTTGACTTGTGCCAGCACCTCCGTCGCATTGAGCGGAAGCTCATCCAACTCGGGCGTGACTTATGGCTGGACGGGCCCCAACGGCTACAATTCCAACCAGCAGAACCCGACCGTGGGCGCAGCTGGCAACTATGTTTTGACGGTAACAGGCACCAACGGTTGCACGCAGAACGCCACTGCCGTCGTTGGCCAAAACACCACGCAGCCCACCGCCAACGCTGGGCCGCAGGGCGTATTGAACTGCAATGCCAACCAAGTCGTGCTGAATGGCACAGCCTCCAGTTCGGGCAGCCAGTTCACCTACCTTTGGACGACTGCTGACGGCAATATCGTGGAAGGGGCAACTACCCTGACGCCAACCGTTAACGAAGATGGGGCTTATGCCATTCTGGTAACGAACACCGCCAACGGCTGCACCAGCACGGCCAGCACGGGCGTGGTACAGCGCCAGCCAGTTGCTGCGGCCATTGCTGCGCAAAACGATGTGCTTTGCAATGGCAATGCGTCCGGTTCGGCAACGGCAGCGGGCAGCGGCGGCAATGGCGTATTCAGCTATGCCTGGTCGAATGGCGCAAATACCGCCGTGGCCAGCAACCTGAGCGCAGGCAGCTACACCGTCAGCGTGACGGATGGCGAGGGCTGTGGCCAAACGAAGACAGTGACCATTGCGCAGCCAGCCGAACTGGTACCCAATGCCACCACAACAGCCCAATCGGCCCCCGGCATGAACAACGGTACGGCCACTGCCAGCCCACAAGGCGGCACGGGCAACTATACTTATCAATGGAGCACGGGCCAGACGACCCAGTCCATCATGGGCCTCGCTCCCGGCAACTACACCGTATCAGTATCGGATGCAAACGGCTGCCTGAAAACGCAGACCGTCACCGTCAATGCCTTCGGCTGTTCAGTAATGGCCAACACGACGGCCACCGATGTTTCCTGCAACGGCAACGCCGATGGCACGGCCAGCATCAACTTGGCCAATGCCGCATCGCCTACGGTTTACGCTTGGTCGAATGGTGCCCAAACCCAGTCTGTCAGTGGCCTTGCCGCAGGCAACTACAATGTTTCCGCTACGGATGCCAATGGCTGCGAAGTAGTTGCGTCGGTTGAAATTGACCAACCTGCGCCGCTTGGTGCCAACGCCACCACAACAGCCATCACCGCTGCCAATGCCAACGACGGTACGGCCTCTGCCAACCCAACGGGCGGCACCGGGCCTTTCACTTACCTCTGGAGCACGGGAGGCAACACCCAGACCATCACTGGTTTGGCTTCTGCCAACTACACGGTCAGCGTGACGGACGCCAATGGCTGCGTGGCCGTTCAGACCGTTCCAGTAGCACCATTTGGTTGTTCCGCATTGGCCACCATCACTTCCAGCAATATCTCTTGCTTCGGTGAAACAGACGGCCAGGCAACTGTCAGCTTGGTGGGCGGTCTCACGCCTTACACCTATGCTTGGTCGAATGGGGCAAATACTGCCACTATTTCCAGCCTTGCCGCTGGCACCTATACCGTCGCCATCAGCGATGCCGTAGGTTGCCCTGCTTTGGCAGAAGTCGTGATTGCTGAACCAGCGGCATTGGAGGCTGGACTCGGCCAAGTGGTTGACGCAGATTGTGGCGTTGCCAATGGCTCGGCTTCCGTTGCGCCGACAGGCGGTAGCGGCAACCTCAACATCGTCTGGTCTGATGGACAAACGGGCACGACTGCCACTGGATTGGCGGTTGGCAATTATTCGGTTTCCATCACTGACCAGAACAGCTGCCAGGCACAGGCAAGCGTTGAAATCAGCGTGAACGATTCGGAGGCTCCGACCGTTGCCGTGCAAAACCTACAAATAGCGTTGAATGCAAATGGAGCAGCTACCTTGTCGGCCTCTCAGGTGGACAATGGCAGCTCCGACAATTGCCATATTGCCAGCATGAGCATTGACCAGACCAACTTCACCTGCGCCGACCTCGGCAGCCGCCAAGTGACCTTGACGGTGGTGGACGATGCAGGCAACACGAGCACAGGCACGGCCACAGTTGAAATTGTGGACAACGCCGACCCCGTCATTGCCGTGCAGAGCATCATCCTTTCCTTGGATGAAAACGGCGAGGCTACACTCGAACCGGCCATGCTCGACAATGGCAGCACGGACAACTGTGGCATTGCGCAGCAAAGCCTTGACAGGACTTCCTTCAACTGCGACGACCTCGGCCCGCACGCAGTCGTGATGACCATTGCCGATGCAAGCGGCAATACGGCTACTGGCACGGCCACGGTGACGATTCAGGACAATATCGCCCCAGCTGTGACCTGCCCAAGCAATATGGTGCTAGGCAACTGCGAAGCTGTCACTGTTTTCGAAGCCATACAAGCTACCGACAACTGTACTGCCAATCCAGATGTTGACCAAATCGCCGGCCTGCCGAGCGGTGCTACCTTCCCGGTCGGCACGACGGTACAGACCTTCGAGGCCAATGATGGCCACGGCAATACCCATACTTGTTCGTTCACGATTGAGGTGCTTCCAGCAATGGCGGTGGTTCTGTCTGGTGACAATATCACTTGCAATGGCCAAGCCAACGGCAAGTTGAGCGCCGAAGTAACGGGCGGCAGCCAAGGCTACAACTATTTGTGGAGCAATGGCGCCACCACACAAAGCATCAACGACCTCACTCCTGGTCAGTACACGGTTTCAGTCACCGACGCCGCTGGTTGCACATCCCAGCAATCTGCCACGCTCACCGAGCCAACGGCAGTGGTTTCCGTGCCGATTTCCATCACGCCGGAGACCGTCGGCCAGCAAAACGGTGCGATTGATACGGATATAACAGGTGGCACCCAACCATACAGCTACGAATGGCAAGACCCCAGCGGTAATGTGATTTCCAACCAGCAAGACGTGAGCGACCTCGCTGCTGGTGTCTATCGCCTGGAAGTGACCGACGCCAATGATTGCGTTTCGCTGCACTACTTCACGGTACAGCAGGTTTCCAGCGCCAACCAACGCTACTTGGATAGAGCCATTGGCCTATTCCCGAACCCGACTTCTGGCAAGGTAAATATCACCTTTAAGGAGATTGAGGCATTGGAGGCAGGTATCGCCGTTTTCGACCTGAATGGCAAGTTGGTTTCCAATATCGAAAGCGCCAACATCGCCGCTGGCCAGTACCAATTGGACGTACACGGCCAAGCCGATGGGGTTTATTTGGTTCGGATACTTGTTGAAAATCAAGTGGTTACAAAGCGCCTGGTTGTGCAAAATTGATTGCATACTTGGCCAAATGGAAAGCGGGCGGCCCCTTGTTGGGGGTCGCCCGCTTCGTTTTAGGGGAATAACGAACTATTCAAACTCGATAAAACAGCCGACCGATTTAGTCCGCTGAATGGTTGGTGTCCTCCCCTCTTTTATTGCTTGCAAGGCATCCCTCAATTCATGGGAAGTGGCGGTTGCCCTGCGCTGACCGAGGGCCAAATAGGTATCGTCCACCCTGCCGAGATAGACCAATTCATCTTTGCCATTGTTCCAAACAGCCACTTCTGGGGTGATGGTCGCCCCTACCCTTCTGGCCATTGCCTGGTGGGGGTCTTGCCGGAGTTCAAATGGAATTTGGAATTTTTTCCTGAACCGACGGATGCTTCTTTTTTTTGAAAAATGGTTGGGGAACAAGCCGACGAATTGGATTTGCTCACAGGCGTATTCCTTGTGCAGTTGCCGCAGCGTGGCGGTGCAGTTCTGGGAGATAACACAATCTTCAAGAAGGAAGATATAAACAGTAAAGGTGTCGGTTGAAGACTGCTGGGCTTGCCCTGCTTGCCAGGTTGTTGAACAAAAAAGGAATAGGAATAGCAAGATTTTCATCATACATATGGCTTTCTGATAAAAAATAAAGGCTATGGATTTCCACCGTTTTGGGTGCATTTGTCATGGTCTTTAGGCCATGACAAAGGGGATGCGGAAGCCTTCAATAATTTCATGGGGAAGCCCTTTAGTCCACTAATTTAACAATTAAACAATTTAACACTCACCTCGGCACTTCAATCTTCTTCAAAATATCGTCCACTACGTCCTTGGTGTCAAAGCCCTCCATCTCCCGCTCCGGGGTGAGGATGATGCGGTGGTTGAGCACGGGATAGGCCACGTAGCGGATGTCGTCGGGGGTCACGAAGTCACGCCCGCTCATAGCAGCAATGGCCTTCGATGCCTTGAGGATGGCCAGCGAGGCCCGTGGCGATGCGCCAAGGAACAGGTCGGGATGCTCACGGGTATGGTGTACCACGGCGGCGATATAGTCGAGCAGTTCCTCCCGGATTTGCACCTGCTCCACCAGTTTGCGGCAGGCCGCCACTCCCATATCGCTGAAAACAGGCTTTACTTCACCCTTCACGGCCATGTTAAAATCCTCCTTGAACCGGCGCAGGATGGCCTTTTCCTCTTCCAATTCGGGGTATTTCACCTTGATTTTGAACATGAAACGGTCGAGCTGCGCCTCCGGCAATTTATAGGTGCCCTCCTGCTCAATGGGGTTTTGCGTGGCCAGCACGAAAAACGGTTGCCGCATCGGGTGGGTGGTGCCGTCCACGGTCACTTGCTGCTCCTCCATCACCTCGAACAGGGCTGCCTGGGTTTTGGCAGGGGCACGGTTGATTTCGTCAATGAGGATGATATTGCTGAACACTGGCCCGGCATTGAACGTGAAATCCGAGGTTTTCATGTTGAAAACAGTGGTGCCTACCACGTCGCTCGGCATGAGGTCGGGAGTGAACTGGATGCGGCTGAAACCCACGTCCACCGTCTGCGCCAACAGTTTGGCAGTCAAGGTTTTAGCGATACCCGGTACGCCTTCGATGAGTACATGGCCGTTGCAAAACAGCGCCGCCAAGAGCAGGTCAATCAATTCATTTTGGCCAACAACCACCTTGCGAAGCTCGTTCTTAACGGCTCCCACTGCATGGGTGAGAGGGGATAGGTCAAGGCGGTTTTGTTGCCACACAGGAATCGCTTCATGGACTGGTTGAATGGGCACAAGTTCCACTTCTTCGGATTGTTCCGGGGCCATTTCTTCCGGCTGTTGGGTTGGTTCGAGATGTTCGTCTGTCATTTTAGAGAATGATAAATGAAAAATGAAAAATGATGAATGGGGGTCAGCACACTTGTTTTACCAAAAAAAAGCCATCGCTCCCCTGCGGCTGGTACAAGGGCATTAGAATCATGGCATCGGTTGGGCTTCGGATTTCGCCGTGGCGGTCAAGGGCGAGCAATTCACCAGTGACGACGGGCTGGAAGTTCCGGTAGCCGGGCCGCATTTTGAAGCCATCTTCTGCTTTTATCGGGTGTACTTTTACCAGGTCGGCGATTTTGGGGAGGTTTTTCGAGTATTCCAATAATATATCATCGTGGCGGTTTTCCACGTCCTCAGGTTTCACTGCTCCAATACTGCGCATGCAATTGATGATGGCGGCGATGTTTCGGTTCACCGACACGGGGTCTTCATGCTGCCCAGCCTCGAAGGCAGCTGCGGCCATTGGCACACCAAAGTTTTCAGTGGTGAAATAGTGAAGGGTCGTACCATGGATTCCTCGCATCAGCCCTGTGATGACCGGGGCGTGCAGCCCGCTGGCAATGCGGATGCTCTCTGGGTCGTCGGTGGCGATGGCGAAGATACCGCCACTGGCCGAGGTCGTGTGCAGGTCGAGCAAAACGACCTGGGTGGGCCGGTACTCGGCGATTTCGGCCTCTACGAGGTTGAGGATTTCGAGCAAGTCTTGGTCTTCGGAATCCAATTCCGAGGGCTGGGCACTTCGGATTCGTTGCACGTTTTCAGAAGTCCATTGGCGGTTCAAGTCTTTGGCAATGAAGCGTTTGCCTTGGGAAAAGGCCCGCCAATTGCCGATTAGCCCAAACAACCGGCCTTTGTACTGGAAGTCAGGATTGACGATGGATTCCCGGTCGAGCAAGGCGAAAACAGTCTTCAATGCCTCCACCCCTGCAGGCTCGTTGCCGTGCATGCCTGCCATGCAGATGAAGAGCGGGCCGGCGTCCTGCCCTTCGTAGCGCTCTATGATATGTTTGTTGGTAGAAATGATGACAGAAAAATGATGGCAACTACTTAGGAAGGGTGTTTTTTGGGTAAAAATTTTCAAATTTTACCCAAAAAACACCCTAAAACGTGGGAGGAGGGAGAAAAAATGAAATTTTTTCTCCCTCCTCCCACGCCCTCCAATGTATTTACGAATGATGAACGTTGAATCAGCGCACTTGGTCGCAGAGCGCCAAAAGTTGCTCGGCTGGGGCGGCTGCAATCTTGCCGTCCTCCACCCAAGCATAAACGTGGCGAAGATACGTCATCCCAAGGTAATTCGCACTCTCCCGAAATGGCATGTCCAGCCCTTCCACCGTTTCATCATCGTAGCCGACGCTAATGGCGACCATCTCCTTGCCCCGAAGTTGCCTTCCGAGCGGCTTGCGGATGGTCAGCAGGTCGGAGAGTCGGTCGAAAAACGTCTTCATCACAGCGCTCATCGAGTACCAATAGACGGGCGTAGCAAAGATGAGGATGTCGTAATTGGCGATGATGCGCTCCATCAGCGGCAGGAAGTCGTCGCCCTCGTTGCGGTGCTCGTAGTCGTAGTAGCTAATGGCATAATCGTTCAGGTCTAAGATGTCACAGTTGAGCCGTTCGGCCAGGAATTCGGCCACCAAGCGGGTGTTGCCTTTGCTGCGGGAAGTGCCGAGTATGATGATAGGTGAAGGCATATTGGATTGCGGATTGGTTGCCTGGGTTGGGCGGCCATTCCAGCCATTTTCTATATTTTGAGCAAAGTTGTGGGCAAATATGGTAGCGTTGCAGGCTATTTGAAAATCAAGTTACCAATAAGCAGCAGCACACCTATTTATCAAGCTAAAAATCGACGTAACTACTTTGGAGGGTGCGGGAGGAGAGAGAAAAAATGAAATTTTTTCTCTCTCCTCCCGCGTTTTGGGGTGTTTTTGGGGTAAAAATTGAAAATTTTTACCCCAAAAACACCCCCTGCTAAGTAGTTACAAATCAACAATCAAATGCTGGTAAACTGCCCTTCCACCACGGCGCTCAGTGGCGAAAACGCCTCGCCGTCCCAAGTCCCAAAAATGCCGAGCGGCCTGCCGCAACCGAGCGCCACCAATTTCCAGCCTTTTTCTGCGGCCACGGCAAGCGGGAGTTGTTTGCGGTCGGCGTCCACCAGCACAAAGTTTTTTTGGTGAAAAACGGGCACGACTCCTTCCAAAAAAGCGGGAAACCTGCCCAGCCAGGGGTTCTCGGCCAGCCCATCGGCATAGGCATTGGCAAAGGCAATCAGTGTCGGGTGCCCATTGCGGAGCGAAAAAGGCTCGTTGGCGTACTCGAAAGACTTCAACAAAGCCCGCTGTGGATGTGCTGATGGATAAAAAACGACCTCCGCACGAAGCACTGTTCCTAGTTTAAAGGTGGTTTCAAAGCCTGCCCCGCCCCAAGAGAAATCCAGTAGCAGTGCGGTTTTTCCCGAACCCGCACCAATAAGCCAAGTGCGGCGGGCGAGCAGGTTGGCGTCCTCTTCTTCGAGGGTTTGGCCAACCACCAGCCAATGGTCTTGTATGCCTGTTTGCGACAGCACGTCTTCTTTCTTCAAATTGACGCCAGCGAGCGAAAGAAGGTCGTCCTGCATCGGCTCCGGCAGCGTGTCCAGGCGCTGGAAGGCGCGCAGCAGGAGGTAGATGTCGCCGATTTCGGCGAGGAGTTTTTCATGCCAATCGGCCTCGGCCATCAACGCAGGCAACTGGCGGATGCGGCGGGCGAGGGTGCCGAGCTTGGCGTCCACCATACGGGCGGCGAGGTCGTTGAAGTAGCTGCCAGCCTGCCCTTCCAGCGTGGCGAGGCCCTGCCGGAAGAGGTCGAGCAGCCACGATTCCAGTTCGGCGAGGCCGGCGGCCATTTGCGTCATGCGCCGTTCCCGGTTCTGTTTTCGTTGCTCCGCAAGGGCGGTTTCTGCTTCGGGACTTCGGCTGGGGGCGGCGTCGGTACTTGTCAACTTATTCGCTTTATCGCTGCGTTTTTTGAGCCAATCGGCGAGCCAATCGGGCGGGTTGTCCACCAATTGGAACACATGGTTTGCTTTCGTAAAAAGCAACAACAGCCCGATGCCATGCTTGCAGGGCAGCCGCCGCACCGGGCAAGAGCAACGGAAGCCCATTCCCTCGAAATCAACTGCTGTGCGATAAGGGTCGGTGGGGTCTCCGATGGTGCCCCAGATGGCCCGTCCATTGCCCTCCAGCGTGTGCCAGCGCTGCGCATGGGCAACGGACTTGGCCCGCTGCGCCGTGCCTGGGTCGGGGGCAAGGGTGAGTACGTGGTCGTAGGTGAGTTCCTGTGGCATGGAGCAAAGGTATTTCGGATTGCGGATTAGGTTCCCTTCGGGAATGACAAAAGATTTCGGATTGGGCGAAACCATTCGATGAACATTTTTTTTGAAAATGTCGGGGGGGCGATTATTTTTGCAAAACCCACGGCGCAGGGTAGCTGGCTACTTGAGTTTGGGAGGTTTCACTTCAAAAAAAATATTACGAGCATGGCAATAATGATAACGGACGAGTGCATCAACTGTGGCGCATGTGAACCAGAGTGCCCCAACAATGCCATTTACGAGGGCGGGGTTGAGTGGACCATCGCTGATGGCACCGCTGTGAAAGGGGACTATGCATTGGAAGACGGCAGTAAGACAAGTGCCAGCGCAAAGCACGAACCCCGTTCCGATGATTACTACTATATCACGCCCGATAAATGCACAGAGTGCGTAGGCTTCCACGAGGAGCCGCAATGCGCCGCAGTATGCCCAGTAGACTGCTGCGTGCCCGACCCGGACCGCCGAGAGTCAAAGGACGATCTCTTGGCTAGAAAGGAGCGGTTGCACCTGTGATATTGTTGAATTGTTTGGTTGTTTGATTGTTTGATTGTTGAATTGTTAGGGGCACAACAATCAAACAATCCTAGCAATCCTAACAATCGAACAATCCCAACCATTGACCAAAATTTAGTTTTCATAGCTTTAGATTTTTTGTGGCCCGTTTGCGCCTGCAGACGGGTTTTTTGTTTGCAGAAGAATCGAAGCCCACGGCAAACAAGATGAATGCTCGAAACAAAAAAAAGGTAATGGAAGGAGATTCAAAATAAAAGGCAAGCCTTAGAATAATTTGTGATTTTATTCGAAGAAGCTATCTTTGTAATGGAGGTATTTCAATAATTTTACGGCTCGCAGAAAATTAACTTTTTAACAAAAATTGAATTAGCATGAAAAAAGCATTTACTCTATTCTTGTTTGTGGTGGCCGCCGTTTGGCAATTGGGGGCACAGATACCAACTGAAAGCCCAATACCGGTTTCAGTCCGCATCGAAGCAACTGATGGGTCAGCACGTGTGCTGGATTATGGAAAGCCTGGTGGTTGGTGTGATACGCTGATTCAGACGGTCTCAGGCCCGATTGAATTGGCTTATGGCTTGGACGAACTTGGCAACGAAACCGATTCATTGCTCTGTGATTCCATGGCGGCTGACCTTACTGGCAAGATTGCGCTCATCAGCAGGGGAACCTGTGAGTTTGGGTGGAAATCACTGAGGGCACAAGAGGCAGGTGCCATTGGGGTTTTCCTGTACAATCGCGCATTTATTGGTGAAGATTCAGGGGGACCTATTGGTATGGGTGCAGGGGCAGTGGGAGCTCAAGTTAACATACCCGTGATTATGTTAAGCAAGGAAGATGGATTGGCGATACTTGAAAAATTAGATGCTGGTGTAACAGTAACTGGTTTTTTTGAGGTTCGTTCATTCGGAGGACCAAGAACTGCCTATTCCTATCAAACACCACAGGAAGCAATTAAGCCACTTTCTGATGTTGGTGTTACATTCATCAACATAGACAACGGCGCAGCCATCCCAAGTTTAACGGTTAGCGCAGAATTCACCGATCCTAACGGTCAGGTGTCAACCCTCAGCGAAACACTGACAGATGTGCAGCCACTTTCAGTAAATACAGTAGTAATAGCTGATTCCTACACACCAAGTGCTGTGGGTACTTACAATGTCCTATTTAAAAACTCCGTGACTTCAGACGAATTGGAGCATTCCTTTGTCATTTCCGATGATCACACCTTTGCACATGACAACGGCGACCTCATCCCCAATACCAATGGTACCGCAGAATTGGACAGTGCTGGCTTCGTCGATGGGGGGTTCAATTTTCATATTGGCAATGTTTACAGAACTGGCCCTGAGCCTGTAACGGCCACCCATGTTACATTTGTGCTGGGAAATCATACAGAGCTTTATACTGGAGACCCGAGTTCCGATGTGCTGTACATTAATATCCGAAACGCAGATCCTGATGGCAATGGCAGCATACCCAATCCAGCCTCATTCCCAGGTTATAATGGTCTGAACGAAAATGGTGGACCACTCATTCCAATTGCATCCACGGAGTATGTTATTCAGGAAACTGACCAAGACTTCCAATTCACTACTATCGAACTGCCCAGCCCAGTTACCCTTGCTGCGAATAAGATATACTTGGTAACAGTTGAATACGATGGGTCAAATGCTGGCACGGGATTCCCTCCAAAATTTGCTTTCGGGGGTGAAACACCACCTGCAGGCGAGGTCGGGAGCGTTGTATATTATGGGGATAGCCTCCGCATTAATACCGAGAATTTTTTTAGAAAGAACTTCTTCCTGCGCATGCACTTGGATGGTTTTGGAACTGGCACTAGCAACCCATTGGACGACAGCAAGGTCACAGTTTCGCCAGTGCCTGCATCAAAATCGGTCAACCTGGAACTGAGCTTGGACAACGTTGCCCCAGAAGTGGATGTCCGCATCTACGATTTCACGGGACGCATGGTGAGCAACCGCATCTTGGAGAATGTGCAGAAAGGCCGCTTTGGGTTTGATGTGAGCCGATTCGCAAATGGCACCTATTTCATGGCCATCCATACACCGGAAGGCTTCAGGTCTAAGAAATTCCAAGTGCAACATTAATTTTGTTGCTTGTGCTAACGGGCACTCAATTGGTGTCCTTAATATTGGGCTTTGGTTCGGGAACACCGGGCCAAAGCCCAATTTTTTGACCAGAAAAAGATTCAAAACGCACTGAATGTCAAGCAGATACGACCCAGCCCCCTCCCCTGCCTTCGTCTTGGACGAAGCATTGCTCCGCAAAAACCTCGAACTCATCGCCGACGTGCAGCAGCGGGCCGGGGTGGAAATCATACTGGCATTGAAAGGCTTCTCGATGTGGAGCGTGTTCCCCTTCGTGAAGCAGTACCTGAGCGGCGCTACGGCCAGTTCACTGAACGAGGCAAGGCTGATTTTCGAGGAGATGAACTGTAAGGCGCATACCTACTGCGTGGCCTACCTGCCCGACGAGTTCCAGGAAATCATGCGGTACAGTTCCCACCTCGTGTTCAACTCGGTGGCGCAGTACGAGCGGTTCAGGCCACAGGTGGAGGCTTTCGGCGAGAAAATCTCCTGCGGCATCCGCTGCAACCCGGAGTACTCGGAGGTGGAAACGGAGCTTTACAACCCTGCCGCCCCCGGCTCCCGGCTGGGTGAGGTGGACGCCGCCTTCGTCAATGGTTTGCCAGAAGGAATCGAAGGGATGCATTTCCATACGCTCTGCGAGTCAACGAGTTATGATTTGGAAAAGACACTGGCCGCTTTTGAGCAGCATTTTGGGCATCTCATCCCGAAAGTGAAATGGGTGAACATGGGCGGCGGCCACCTCATGACGAAGAAGGGTTACGACACGGCCCACCTCGTCCAGTTGCTGCGCAGCTTCCAAGAAAAATGGGGCGTGGAAGTGCTGCTCGAACCCGGCAGCGCCATCGCTTGGGAGACCGGGGTACTCGTCAGCACCGTGCTTGACATCCACGAGAGCCGGGGCATCCGTACGGCCATCACCGACATCTCGTTCACGGGCCACATGCCCGACACGCTCGAAATGCCCTACCGCCCACGCATCGCCGGGGCCAGCGCCGACCCTGTACCGGGCAAACCCGCTTACAGGATTGGTGGGGTGAGCTGCCTTTCGGGCGATTATATGAAAGAGTATTCGTTTGAGCAGGAACTGCAGGTGGGCGACCGCATCATCTTCGAGGACATGATACACTATACGATGGTAAAAACGACCACCTTCAACGGGGTGCGCCATCCGGACATTTGCATCTTGCGGGAAAATGGGGAAATGGAGGTGGTGAAGCGGTTTGGTTATGCGGATTATCGGGATAGGTTGTCGTGAAAAACTCGGCTCATTCGTCCATGAAAGGCAGCCGAATGACGACCCTTGTGCCGATTGGGTTCCCAGCTCCATCTTTAAGGTCAATAAATTCGATGGAGGCGGGTCTTGCCTTTTCTTCTGACAATAACTGCAAGCGGCGCTCGGTGATCTTTAGCGCTTTCGATTCGTGTTTAGCGTCCTTCTCCTTGGCGGCAGTATCTCGACCCTTGCCATTGTCCTCCACACTGCAAACCAAACTGTCACCCGATTTTTCAAAACCAATACGCACCTTTCCCTGTCCTTGCCTGCTCGAAAGCCCATGCCAGATGGCGTTCTCTACGAAAGGTTGCAATATCATGGTAGGCACAAGCACCTCATCGGGGTCTATGGCATCGTCCACTTCAATCTTGTATTCAAATTTCTGCTCAAAACGCATGGCTTCGGTCTTGATATACTGCTCCAGAAATTCAATCTCATCGGCAACCATGATGCGGGGCTTTGCAGCGAGGTTCAGTATGGTACGCATCAGGCGGGCAAAGCGGCCCAAATACGCATTTGCCGTATCTATGTCTTTTGACAGTATATAACTACTGATAGAGTTCATGCTGTTGAAGATGAAGTGGGGGTTCATCTGTAGGCGCAGCACGGCCGTCTCGGTTTCTGCGGCAAGTTGCTTGTATTCTGCCTCTTTTTGTTTGAACTCGGCTTCCAAGCGCCGTATTTCTTCCTGTTCCTTGATCTGGGCGATTCGGAAGCGGTAGATGGAGTAGAGCAGGGCAAATGCCAGCAAGCACCAAATGGCGATTGCCCACCATTGAAGGTACCAGGGGTGGAGAATCGTGAAAGAAAGCGATTTGGGGGTTTGCGTCCAGGTGCCGTCGGAATTGGCGGCCCAGACGTTGAAAGTGTATTTCCCAGCGGGCAGCTGCGCATACCGGGCAAACCCATTGTTACCGCCATCCACTGTGTCGTTGTCTATTCCGCTGAGACGGTAGCGGTAGCGCACTTTTTCCGGTGCGGAGTAGTCTATGCCAACAAAATGGAAGGTGAGGGTTCTATTGGTGTATTTGAAGGACTGGTAGGGCAGGTACTCGGGTTTGGAGGAGATGGATCCCGTATCGTTCACCACCCAATTGGTAAAGTGAAGTATGGGCGGATTGAGCCTGCTGGCAATGGAGTCAGGGTGGAAAATATTAAGCCCGTTGACACCTCCAAAAGCAACCCGGTCATCGGGAAGCAGTTCGCTTGACCACATATTGAACTCTTGGGACTGTAGGCCGTCCTCTACAGCGTATTTATGATACCCCTTGCCAGGTGTAAATCGCATGAGACCAGAATTGGTCCCCAACCAAATATCACCATTTTTGTCAATTTCTATCGAGTTCAGCAATTGGGGCGGAATTAATTTTTCCCTCACAAAACTTAAACTTCCATTGCCCTTTTCTATTCTGTACAAACCCGAAGTTGTGGCTAACCAGCAGGTGTTCTTGGCATCGGTTCGAATATCATTGATGATGGCTTTGAAGCGGTGCGAACTATCGTAGTCCAGCCCGCCATTTTTTCGTTTTTTGAACACCTCGATATCGGAATAGTTCCTGTAGAAATATACGTTTTCAAGGTCTTCAAATATGGAGGTATAGCCCACTTTGTCGTTCAGGTAAATAAATGGTTCAAGTACCATGTTCGCCCCCGCTCCTTTTAGTTCGTACATCCCTGTCAACTGCGACGAGACAAGCCTACGGCCATTGGACAGGATTCTCGTATAAGTAAAGCCCTCTGCCTTGTTATAGTTTGGTATTGGGATTTCCAAAAACTTGGATAGTGACTTTTGATATTTAAAAAAACCCCTTTGGCTACATAAATAAAAGTCTTGTTTTTCATCAATATCCAAATAATATGGGGAGCCAATATTGTCATCAAAAGGTAGAAAAATATTTGTTGGGTTAGCTAGATCGCTATTTGCGCTAAGTATATGGATGCCAGAACTTGTAAGTGCCCACAACCTACCTGTATTGTCTTTTGCCAGTGATTTAATACTGTTGCCAGTAGGGGAAGTTTCGGATTTACCGAGCATTGCTTTAAACTTTTGCTTGTTCAGGTTACCATAGAATATGCCCTCGCTTGACGTGCTGACCCATAGGTTTTGTTGATTATCCAAATAAATTTTTTCAATAAGGTAAGGGAAACTAATTTGCTTCCCGTCTTCTATCAATTTTATCTCACCTATATACTTCCCCTGATTCTTGGAATAAATATACACGCCATTCTCAGCTGAGGCCACAAGCAACATTTCCTTTCCAAAGGCAACGATACTGACAATTTCTTGAATAGTTTTCCCTTTGTAAACTCTGTTTATTTCAATCGGTTTTTTATCAGTTATTTTATACAAACCGTCCTCTGTTCCGATATAGGTGTTTTTTTTGTCGTCAATGTAAATGGTTCGGATATGAGACTTGGTAGGCATAGTCAAAAAGGCAGTGTCCATCGAAATGCGCTGGTTGTCCTTGTAATGAAGCAGCCATATATTGTTGTTTTTTGGTACCATCAAAGATTGCACGCCATCAGCATTGTAGAAATGTTGACAAAGGGACGGAGAGAAGGGTAACTCGTCCAATTTGGAATCCATCTTTAAACCCTTGCAATCTTTTATAAAAATTTTATTCTGAACAAGCACCCAAAGTTCGGACAATACAGTATCTAGTTTCAACAGCTTATAGTCCTCCTCAATAGTATCCCTGCTAAGGTAAATGATCTTATTCTGTAAAAAAGCATCATTGCTTCTGACATGACGGTACAATGACGTATAGGTGCTAAACCAGAGATTCTTGCCTTTGTCCTCAAAAAAACTGCCTTGGATGATCACATCCGACAAGGATTGCTGATTGTCCTCGTTATGGATGAATTGTTTTACTTGCTTCCCATCGAAGCGGTTTAGGCCGTCAGGGGTTCCAATCCAGATAAAGCCATCGTCCGCTTGAAAAATATCTGTTACCCTCCCTTGTGAACTGAGACCTTCCGCCACCGTAAGCCGTTGGAAAACGAGCGCCCTGTCCTGCCCATAAACGGCTAAGGCCAGACAGTTCAGCAGTACCGGCACAAAGATGGCAATTAGGTTATGGCAACGATTCCTTCTCCGCATGACAATAAACAGGTATGATGTAGCCACTACAAATGCTTAGGAAACCGAATAGCTGTTAATACCGCTTCCCTATCCTTTCCTATGAGGCTAGGGAAATTCCTACCCAACCACTTCTTCATTCTGGATAAGATGCAATGGGGTGAGGTCAAAAATGTTGCTAATACTTAGCTCCATTGCCGCCAATTCGAGGCATGGCGGGCATTCTTTTTGTCCGAGTCTTATTCTCACGATTGCTTGTGAGATATGGCGTTGCTTTTCGAGGCGCAGTGCCATTTTCGGCTTGGGCTTCATCATGGCTTCTTTCAAATGTTGTTGTATCTATATTCTGGATGTTTTGCAAAAAGTACATTGAAGGGGCAAAAAAATACTCTCCACCCTTCATTGTCACAAAATTATCTATGCCAGTAAAAACCTGCAAAGAGCTTTTGTCGCCATAGCCCGTGGCGTATTTTCGCTTGACCTGCCTTCCATCGCCCTGCCCAATTATGGGGTCGGCCCCTATGCCTTTTTCCACAAAATCAGGGTTGTTGGCCCAGGACTGCTGGATGAACATAAACTGGTCTTTCAAATTCGCTTGGAAGCTCATGAAAAGCAAACCTACACCCTCTTTGGGCAGGTCATCAATGCTGACTTTTCCGTCGTTTGGGTGGGCTGCCCTGTCATCATAAGTAATGCCCCTCCTAGCTATCATGCGGATAATCCCCCCCTCTAATGTGTCATTGTTAGCTTCACGTGGGTTGGTTTTTCTGATATGGGCATGGAATGGGCATCTTGCACCGTCAGAGTCACCTGAGTAGTCGAAGTTGTTGATGACACTTGTGTGCTGAACAGGCCAGCCGTTCACTTTGTCTTCAAATTGGCTGATGGTGACCGGCATACCGTTTTTGTGTCTTCCCACCAATAGGGCACCAGCAAGCTCGGTGTCACCCACTTTAGTCCCCAATTGGCCTCCAAGCTGCTCCTCTGCCGCTCTAAATGCCTTCACGTTTTGCTCCAATTTCCTGAAAACCAAAAAGCTACCGTAAGCATCGGGATGGCTTCCGAATGGATCTTTGGTTAGCACTAAGCTAAGAGGCATCAAGGGATTCCATACTGAGGTATTGATGTCAATATTTGAATTGGCCGTAAAGTCCTCTAAGAAAAAACGGGGCTGGCTGATACCATCCACATAGCCGAAATGCTCAATATTGTCACCATTCTTGTTCTTAATGCTATTGCCTTCTTCTACGAAACTATCGGCAATCCCATTCAGCGATTCAACGACTTGCTGGGTCTTATTATCCAATCTATCCCTGCTGTCACCGCCCATTGCAATCAGTATCATTCCATCTATTTTCCGATTATACTCCTTTTCCCATATCTCGGGAACTGGGTCTGATAGGCGTGCGATATTGGTCTCGTCCCTCATGCCCTTGTTGAAAGCTTCGTTACCAGGCATGGCCGGGACGACGCCTTGCATCAGGTTAGAGTACCCGCTTGCGCTAAGGTAGAGGCCAATGAAAAAACGCTGGATACCGTCGGTTTTGGTCTGCTGTTTGTCTGCTTCCTGCTGGTAAGCAGAAGTTACGTCGGAATAGGCAAAATCCTGAATGAAGATCCTTGAGGCATCCTGCATCCCAACTTTGAACGAAAAGAAAATATGGGATGTATGACCCCGACCGTGCCCTTTCAGGATATTACCTTGTATCTGTTTGGAAAATTCCTTAAAGCGGGAGTCGCTACTGGAAATGCCCTTGTCTTTTAGGTTGATACTTGCCATAGGTGAAATGTTTTAGGTGGTTGAAAAAAACAAGGTTCACCAGATATCAAGAGTACCTGAAGCCCGATGAACCATCCGAGCCGATAAAAAACAGCTGTTAAAAAACCTAAAAAACCCTTACAAGATCTGGTACGTCGAACTTAGGGCAAGGAAGTGCTGCCCAATTGTTCTCCCCTACTAATGGTATGCTTGCCCTTTGGGAGAAATCTACAGTAGGGCCAGGAATGATTTGGTTGCTGCCAATGGGTGTTGGGCCAATGGCTATTAACACCTTTATAATGGTGCTGGCATCCAGTGACTCAGGTTTGAAAGACCTATTGTCGGGGTTCTTAATCCTTGCGTTCACGACCATAACGTTCAGTGCGCCAGGTTGGTTTAGTACCATTTGTACGTCACTGGCATAATACCCATAGTTCCTTGTGAAATTGTCGCCATCTTCGGGTATGTCGTCGTGTTGAATTGGGTTTGGCTGGAAGTCCAGCAGTGAAGTTGAAATGTAAGCCATAGTGTTGGATTTAAGGTGTGAAGAAAAAATGCTGTTAAGGGGCTAAACATTGCAAAACTCTTTCAGACTTCCAAATTTATGTTGCGAATTTTACAAAACAGGCAAAATAAATGTCGAAACACCTGCTTGGATGAATGAGTCATTCAAATGCATGCTGGCAATATTAGGGGCAAGTAGGGTTTAATGCGGTAAGCCAATGAACGAGTGCCAACATGAAAAATCAACGCTCAGCTGTTGGATGTGACCTGGCTAGTTGGTAAAAATAGGCACGGGAATAGGAAGGCACCACCAACTTGGCTGATATTAGCAATCGTATCAAACATTCTCCAACCGCTCCTCCACCTCTTCCTTAAATGTTTTAGACACCCCAACTTGCGTCCCATCCCTCAAAACGAGGACCTGATCGCCTTTTAGATACTGGTCCACCATCCGCAAGTTTACGATGTAGGAACGGTGAACCTTCATGAAGGTAGCGTAAGGCTCGAAATGTTCATCGTAAACCTTGAGGTTTAAGGAGGCCGTCAGTACCCGCTTTTTGCCGAGGCTAACGTAGTGGAAGTCGGTATAGTTTGCATCTGCCTCCAAGTATAGGATATCTTCTACAGGGAGCAATTGCATGCCCTTGCTCGTATGGATGGCGATGCGCTCTGGAAGCTTTTTTTCCTTTGCATTGTAGAAGGCTTCCAAGGCAATCCGCAACTGCTCCATTGTGAACCGTTCGTTGAGCCTTTCCTTGGCACGAGACACTGCCTCGCCCAGCAGGCCAGGTTCGATGGGTTTGGTGAGGAAGTCGAGCGCCCCAAAGCGGAAGGCGGTCTCTGCATGCTTGTTGTGAGCTGTAATAAAAATCACGTAAAAAGAAGGCTTCCCAATCCGTTCCAATAGGTCAAAGCCTGTACCGTCCGGCATTTCTACGTCCAAGAACACGAGATCAGGGTGATGCGCCCTTGCCAGGTTCACCCCTTCCTCCACATTGTAGGCATGTGCCAGCACCTGCACCTCTTGGTGGGCAGGCACAAGCAGCCGGGTAAGTGCCTCATGGCTGTGCGTTTCGTCATCAATTATAAGTACATTCATTTTAGGTGTCAGCAACAATTTTTCAATGTGGTTGGTCTCGCAAAACTAAAAACTTAATGGTCATCCCTTTGTATCAAACTTACAGGGTAAAACCCCGTACTGGCCTATTCCTTGGCACCAATTCATCCAGCATTTCGTACTTCTCGTTCATCCTTTCCTATGTTTCACAAGGATAGTCAGATTCTTAATTTCGAATACTTTAGATTTGATGCATCAAAATTTTCTTACAAACTACATCTACCTAATTTATGAACACCCTACCCCATCTTCGCCTACTTCCGACCTTGTCCAAGTTAAGGACTTTAAGGCTACCCGTTCACCTACATGCAACTGCTGCATTATGCGAGCATTTGGGAATCTGTCGAATGTTCGTCACCCTACCATACCGAATGCATTTCGGTTAGGCTAAAAAGTATCATCGCTACCTGTATTCTAAATAATTCCCTATAGAGCGCAAGTTAAAAAAGAGATTTTACAACAATGTGAATACTTTTCATTTACAGAAAATCATCAGCCTCAGAATTGCCCAGTTTGATTGCCATTTAGCTTGGCTTTGAAATACTGAAATTCCTGGAGAATTCGCTAAAATCAAATGGTTTGCCCTTGATGGCTAAAAAACACAATACCATGTTTTAGTTTCCAGCTTATTCACCAATCACCACCTTGAAAACCAAAAAAAAAATCACCCTAAAAAACACTTCATTCCAGCCCCAAAAAACCATTTTTTTATCTTAAACTACCAACCACCATGCAAACAAGAACCCTTTCCCGCCGAGAACTCGAAGTTCTCACCCACATCTCGCTTGGCTTGCCCTATAAGGTCATTGCCAACACCTGCGGCATCACGATGGACACCGTCGCCAAGCACTTGCGGAACATCTACCGGAAGATGGGCGTGCCCAATAATGCAGCCGCCGTCGCCTTTGCCTTGCGCAATGGCATACTTGAATAAAGCCTTACATCCACCGCATTTGCGTTTTTGCAGAAAAAAACTTCCATGACGGTTGCATTTTCTCGTTCCAATTTCCCTATCTTTGCCGTCCATTTGAAAAAGGCAGTTAAAATGCCGATTTCAGCATAGACTAAAATAGATTTTCAACTAAGATATGGCACATCACAAATCTTCGAAGAAGCGCATCCGTCAAGATGAAAAGAAGCGGACCCGCAACCGTTACAGCAAGAAGACCGCACGTACGGCTATCAAGGCGCTCCGTGAACTTGAGTCTAAGGACGACGCCCAAAAGTTCTTGCCAAAAGTTGTCAGCATGATTGACAAACTGGCGAAAAAGAACACTTGGCACCCGAACAAGGCAGCTAACCTTAAGAGCAGCCTCATGCACCACATCGCTACGATGTAATTGCTTGGTGTGCTTGTTTAAGTTTGCAAGAGAAAAGTGCATTCCTCTACACTGAGGAATGCACTTTTTTAGTTTCAAAAAATCTCCAAAACCCTGAAAACCAGTAATTTATCGCTGTTAACCACAAATTACCCATCACGAATCACCAACTACCATGTCCCTATTTGATGCCATACTGACCGCCATTGTCGAAGGCCTGACCGAGTTCCTGCCCATTTCCAGCACGGGCCACATGATTCTGCTGAACTACCTGCTGGGCAACCACGAAGACGCCTTCACCTCGACTTTCGAAATCGTCATCCAACTGGGGGCCATCATGGCCATTGTGCTGCTCTACGCCAAGCGCTTCATCTTCAAGTTCGACATCTACCTGAAGCTGTTCGTGGCGTTCTTGCCCTCTGCGGTGCTGGGCGCCTTGTTGTACAAAATCATCAAGGGCTACCTGTTCAACCATTGGGTGGTGGCCACTTCCCTCATCCTTGGTGGCATCGTGCTCATTTTCATTGACCGCTGGGTACACCACGGCGAACAGTCCGAGGAAGAACTGGACAATATCAGCTATAAGCAAGCCTTCTTTATCGGCTGCTTCCAGTGCATCTCCATGGTGCCCGGCGTTTCAAGGGCGGCAGCGACGATTATCGGCGGCATGGTGAATGGCCTCTCCAAGAAAAGCGCCGCCGAGTTCTCCTTCCTGCTCGCCATACCGACCATGATGGCAGCTTCCGCCAAAGACCTCTACGAATTTGAGGGCACCATCAGCAACGACCAATGGGGCACGATTGCCATTGGGTTTGTGGTGGCGTTCCTGACCGCCATCGTCGCCGTGAAGTGGTTCGTGAAACTACTGGAGAAGCATGGGTTCATGGGCTTCGGTTGGTATCGCATCGTCATTGGAGTGTTGTTCCTCCTTTTTGCTTGGTCGCAATTCTGACCACACCCTTGGGTAAGCCTCTTTTTCGCCAATGAAAATAGCACGGATTGCCTTCTTCGCCTTTTCGCTGGCCTGCCTTGCAGCTATATTGCAATGGCATTTCGCCCCCTTTTCCTTCCGTATGAAGAGGCTCATCCACGACCATGCCGTGTTCCAACGCGATGTGCCCATGCCCATCTGGGGCTGGGGCAAGCCAGGCCGCAGCGTCCAGTTGAAATTGAAAAACACGGCAACGGGCGAAATGGAAACCTATCAAACCAGCGTGGACGCAAAAGGCAGGTGGGAAATCTGGCTAAAGCCCCACCCGGCTGGCGGGCCTTACCAAATTACCGTCATCGGGCAATTGAATTATTTTCGACGAAACGACCTCGTTTTCGGCGATGTCTGGCTCTGCGCTGGCCAATCGAATATGTCCATCAAAGTCAAGGATTCCGATGGTTTTGCTGAGGCAATGGCCGCCCCAATAGATTCGAACACCAGGTACTTTAGGGTGAAGGACGAAGGCAGCAAACTTCCGCAACCGGATTATTGGGAGGGAGACTGGAAACTGGACGAACCATCGCTCCGCAACAACTTTTCTGCCCTACCCTATTATTTTGCGAAGCAATTGCAGCAGCACCTGCAAGTACCCATTGGCGTCGTGAACGCCAGCATGGGCAACAGCCGCCTTGAATCTTGGATGCCCGCAAATTGCTTCGATGCGATTTTTTTGAAAAACGTCCTTGATACCGCCCATTTCGACGAGCCAGCAATTGCGAAGCAACTGCCCACTTGCCTTTTCAACAGCATGATTGTCCCGTCTTTAGGGTTTCCCGTCAAAGGCATCATCTGGTGGCAAGGCGAATCGAATACCGAACAGAATGACGCCACCAAATACAAGGAGCAATTTGATTGCCTCATCCAAAACTGGCGGGAAGCCCGTGGGGACAGCCTACTGCCCTTCCTTTTCGTTCAGTTGGCCAATATCGGCCCAAAGCTGCCCCATCAAAAGGATACGGACTGGCCAGGGGTAAGGGAGGCGCAACTACTTGTATCCCAGCAGGTTAAGCGTACTGCAATGGTCACCTCATTCGACATCAGCCACCCGACCGACGTGCATCCCAGCAACAAAAAAGGCATTGCGGAGCGGCTCGCATTGGCTGCCCGTTCGCTCGCCTATGGCGAAAACGTGGTTTGTTCTGGCCCCGTTTTTCAAAAAATAGAAGTGGAAAATGGGCGGCTGCGGCTGCACTTCAACCCCAATGGGAGCGGACTTGCGCCCAAGCCTGCGGATGCAGTTTTAAGTGGCTTCAAAATAGCGGGCAACGACCGGGCCTTCCATATTGCCGACGCTAAAATAGAGGGAAACAACATCGTATTGCGGAGCAAAAAAGTGCCAAACCCTGTGGCAGCCCGCTATGCCTGGGAGCGCAGTCCCGTTGGTTCAAACCTGTACAACAAAGAAGGGCTGCCCACCTCCCCATTCCGAACGGACAATTGGTGAGCAGCCGCTTTGAGTCACGAATCACGAATCACGAGTCACGAATCACAAGCCTTTCAAGCCGCCAAACCAACTCGCCTTCCTCACTTTCCCCTTGCAACGCAAATCCGCATTTCTGCAAGACCCGTTGCGAAGCAAAGCCATCAATCAAGGTATTGGCGATGATGACTTTCGCTGCAGGATGCTGGAATGCCCAGTTGCAAAGCCCATTGGTGGCCTCGGTAGCAATGCCCTGGTTATAGTACCGTTCGTCCACAAAGTAACCCGTTTGCAACTCGCCATTTTCGTTGGGCAGGCCAGAAATTCCCGTACCGCCCACGATGCGTTTTTCCGAGTTTAGGACATATATCCAATGCGTGTACCACTCGAAGTGCTCGGGGTGCTCCGCAACTTTGGGAATGGAATAATTCGCAAGCGATTCGGGTAACATCGCCCAAAACTCGGGTTCTACTTGCAGCGGTTCGGGCACTAGGCCAAGGCTTTGCGCCAGCAAAGGCACACCCTCAAGGTAAAAGTGGAGCTGTGACAATGAAAGTGGTAGAAGCGTAAGACGCTGGGTTGCGATGGAAATCATGCTGGAAAAGTTTTGAGTTTGAAAATTGGATAAAAAAGGCCGGTTCGGCCTGGCTCAAACCCAAGCAATTCCATGCAAATAGCGAAGTGAAATTGTGAAAGTCAGCGGCAATAATTTATTGGACAAAGATAATGGCCTAGTTTGTTTTTGCTTGCCTATTTTGCCCCGCAAAAAATTAAACATGATGAAAATAACCTTTTACGCCTTCGCCTGCCTGCTGTTTTCCTTTGCTTCGCAAAAAGGCTGCGGTGACAAATCGGCCCCATCTTCCAAGCCCGGCCAATGGGTCTCCCTTTTCAACGGCAAAAACCTCGACGGTTGGGACATTAAGATTGCGGGCTTCGACCTGAACGACAACTACCAGAACACTTTCCGGGTAGAGGACGGCATGATAAAAGTGGACTACAGCGGCTATAAAAGCTTTGACGAGCGCTATGGCCATTTGTTTTATAAAAAGCCGTTTTCGCACTACCGCCTGCGGGTAGAGTACCGCTTCGTGGGCGAGCAGGCACCGAACGGAGAGGGTTGGGCGCTTCGCAACAGCGGGGTCATGCTGCACGGCCAGTCGGCGGCCAGCATGATGAAGGGCCAGGACTTCCCCATCAGCATCGAGGCGCAGTTCCTCGGCGGCAATGGCAAGGACGAGCGCCATACCTCGAACCTCTGCACGCCTGGCACCCATGTCAACATCAATGGCAAACTGGAGGAGTCCCACTGCATTGACTCCCGCTCAAAGACCTACCACGGCGACCAATGGGTGACGGCGGAGTTCCTCGTGCTCGGTGACTCGCTCATCCAGCATATCCTTGAAGGCGAGGTGGTGATGGAATATACCAAGCCCATCATCGGAGGCGAGGTAGTGAACGGCTTCGACCCCAAGGTGAAAAAGGATGGGCAGCCATTGCGCAGCGGCACCATTTCACTACAGAGCGAGAGCCATCCGATTCATTTTAGGAAGGTGGAGATTATGGAGTTGAAGTGAAGTAGGCAGGAAGCAATCAGCTCAGGCGCCATGCCAGCCAATGGGCGGACATTGGTGCTAAAACAGTGAGCGACAAATCGGAAAAATCGAAGAAAGCAGCCACGATGTGAAGGACCAAAAGCACCGTTGCCAAATGACCAAAAAAGTCGGTTTTGTTGCGCAAATCTTTGATTATCAAACCTTTTGCTACGCAAAAAAACAATAAGCCATAAAAGCCATAGACGACCATCGTGGGAGGGATTGGGAAATGCGCTCGGGCAATTGCGAAGCTGCCTAACACAGCCAAAGCGATATAAAGCCAACGGTAGCTTAGGCTGAAATCAGGGGCGCAATCAAAGCCCGAAACGGGTGCTTTGCTGCCAGCGATGATGCGGCGGTTTTAGGTGATGATTTGGTATAAAATCGTGATGAAAAACCGAAATGGACGGAGCGTAAAAACTGGCTTCAACATTGGGATTTCCTCGCCAAGGATGAAGAAGAGTGCCTCCTTGCCATATAGCGTCTGCTTGGTTACGGTATCGTACAGTGGCATTTCGTGGCGGGCTCGGTCAAGGTCAATACTGTCCAAAAGCTCCTTCGATGCTTGACTGAACCCAATCCTGTGCTGTGGAAGCAGCCAACCAATGTTCACAAAGCCGTTGGTGTATGCTTTGCAAAGCGGGCAGGCATCGTCGTAGATAATGAGCTTGTTGGATAAGGTTTTCATTTCGGCAGTTTATTGATTTTGGAGGTTCAACAAACCAACCGAAACTTGGCTTGTCAACTTTGAATAAAAATTGAAAGTTGACAGACTTTTGTTACTTCTCTTATCAAATACGTGGGTGAAATTGCAGAAACAGTAGCACTGCCCCGTCCTAGACTGCCCACTGTCTAACATGCTAAAGGCGGACAAGCTGCCAACTAAAGCCACCACCTCTTCAATTATAGCTCGGCACTGACTATCCATCCCGAAAAATCGGGACAAGACCTGCTAACTGACTGCCGACTGCAGAACTGCCAACTTGAGACTACTGCCAACTAATCTTATCCCCCACCTTGATGCCGTGCTTCTTGGCATAGCCGCCATTCACTTCCACCACGTATTTGGCAGGGCCGTTGGAGGGCAAAGAGTTGTCGTTCAGGGTTTTGGTATTTTCGTGGATGGTGGTGATGACGTTGTTCTCGTCCACGAACATGATGTCGAGCGGGAAAAAGGTGTTGCGCATGTAAAAGCTCTGCGGCTCGCTCCGTTCAAACAGGAACAACATGCCTTTGTCTTCGTCCATGGACTTGCGGAACATAAGGCCCTGAGCCCTTTCCACGTCGGTCTCGGCCCGTTCGATGTCAATCTTGGCAATGGCCTTTCCCCCGCTGGCTGGCTGGAAGAACAGTTCACCTTCTTTTTTGAAAACAGGTTCTGGCATGGCATCGGTATTGGTGGTTGGCGCAGTAGTGGTGGCCTCAGCAGCAGGCGCCGGCGTGGTTGCCACCTCGCTGGTTGGCGTTGCATAGTTGCTGCCGCTGCTGAATAGGCCGCCAATCCAGCCAAAAATACCGGGAGCAACCATGCTGATACCAGCTATCGCCATCGTACCGATGATGAGCACCTGCTTCCAGTTCGTAGCGGGCTTTTTCTTTTTTTTCTTGATGGGGGCTGTTGGAGTAGCCTGGGATGAATTTGACATGATGATTTGATTATTAAAAATTGTTGGATTGTTAAATTGTTGGATTGTTGGGGGTGCAAATTTCGGCAAAAAAATGGTCACGTGATGTGCATAAAGGTCAACAGGATGTTAAGACCTAAAAAAAGCTATTTTTGCCCGCCCAAATCAAAACTGCCTTAGTTTTTACTTTTCACTTTTCCTTTTTCCTTGCTACGCAATGATTCTTTCCGATAAGAAAATACTCGAAGCCATCGAATCCGGCGACATCGTCATTGAGCCGTATGACCGGGACTGCCTCGGCACCAATTCCTATGACGTCCATTTAGGCAAGTGGCTCGCCAATTACCGGGACGAGGTGCTCGATGCCCGGAAGCACAACCAAATTGACCATTTCGAAATTCCAGAAGTAGGCTTCGTGCTACAGCCGGGCGTGCTGTACCTGGGCGTCACGGAAGAATACACGGAAACGCACCATGCCGTACCGTTCTTGGAAGGGAAGAGCAGCGTTGGCCGCCTTGGCATAGACATACACGCCACCGCAGGCAAGGGGGATGTGGGCTTCTGCAATTATTGGACCCTCGAAATCTCCTGCACTCAACCCGTGCGGGTCTATGCTGGGATGCCCATTGGACAGTTAATCTATTTTATGGTAGAAGGCGATATTGAACGCTTTTACAACAAAAAATCCGACGCCAAGTACAACACCCGCACCGATAGGCCGGTGGAGAGCATGATGTGGCGGAACCGGTTTTGAGGTATGAAGGTATTAGGTATGAAGGCATAAGGTATGAAGGTATGTCCAGTGTGACATACCTTCATACCTTATGCCTTCATACCTTTTTCCCCCGCCACATTGAATACAAAATCCCACCGCCAAGTATCAGCACAATGAAGCTCAACGATGCCCATTCGGGCAATTTGATGTGCAAGGGGTGCAGCACCAACATTTTCAAGCCAACATAAGTCAGGATAATCACAAGGCTGTACTTCACGTACTCGAACTTGTCGAGCATGGAGGCAAGCACGAAGTACAGTGACCGCAGGCCGAGTATGGCGAAGATATTGGACGTGAAGACGATGAAGGGGTCTTTGGTGATGGAGAAAATGGCGGGGATGCTATCGAATGCGAACATGATGTCCGTTGTCTCCACCACGATAAGCGCCACGAAAAGCGGCGTCATGGCGATGGTCTTGCCTTTCCATTTCACGAAGAAATGTTCCCGCCGGATGCTTTTGGTGACGGGCAGTATTTTGCGAAGCTGAAGTACAATCGGGTTGCTTTCGGGATGGATTTCCTCGCTGTCCGATTTGAGCATTTTATAGGCCGTGTAAAGCAAAATTACGCCAAACACGTACATGATCCAATCGAATTTTTCCACTAAAATGGCACCTGCACCAATCATCAGCCCCCTAAAAACTACTGCTCCGATGATGCCCCAGAACAGCACCCGGTGTTGGTATTTCTGCGGGATATGGAAATAGCCGAAGATGACAGCAATGACAAACACGTTGTCCAAACTGAGCGAAAGCTCCACGATATAACCGGTGAGGTAGGTCAGTGCCGCATCCCAGCCAGTCGAAGGAAGTCCAATGGACTCACCAATGCCAAACCAATGACGCTCGTAGGCGAAGTAGATGAATACACTGAATAAAGTAGAAACGGTGCTCCAAAGGGCCGTCCAGCGCAAGGCTTCCTTTGTGGAAATCTTGTGTGGGTCACGGTTGAATACGCCAAGGTCCAGCGCTAAGAAAAGGGAAATCAAGGCCAGAAAGCCAATCCAAACAAACATTCAGTCTTATTTAAGTGAAAGAAAATGCGGCTTTCGTTGAAAAGCGGCGCAAGGTAAACAAAAAATAGCAGGCTATTGACTGACAAGAGGTAGGGCAGTCACCTTGTTTTTCGACCAAACCAAGACGTGCAAGGGACTAAAATTGTATTCTCCCACAAAAAGAACGATTAGCACTAGCTGAAATCCGCAATCCCTTGTCATTCCCGAAGGGAACCTAAAAAAAAAACCCCCCTCCAAAACGTGGAGAGAGGCTATCCCAAAAACCGATTACATCTTTTGCTCTTTGGGGTGGCAAAGAAAGTTATGATTCCATGGCCTGCCATTGGGACGGGGAAACAGGCCGCACTGCCAATCTGATTGGCAGTAATTGGATAGATTTGTTTCAAGAGTTAGTGGGCAACACCACCGATTGCATCAAAATGTCCTGTGGCTGAACAATGGAGGGTAACTGTGAGAAAAAATGGATGAGAAGCTCGGCTACAATTGGTTGTGAGATGTCTTTTGTACAAAAATCGGTTGTCGAGATAGGTAACTTACTAAAAACGGTGTTGCTTAATTGGTCAGATGTCCTTCCGGCTTCTCATCACGCTCTTACGTTGGTAAACAGTCCTTTCATGTTCACAGGAATTTTAATAGATTACTTAAAAAATCGAGCCAAAAGTAGCTGCTCCTTTCGAATGCACCAAGTATTTGTAAAAAAATAATTTCAAAATGGCTGGCATCGGGTATGGGGACAGGGGTTTTCGGGTTTGGGGGTTTGGGGGTTTTCGGGTTTGGGGGTTTGGGGGTTTTCGGGTTTGGGGGTTTTCGGGTTTGGGGGTTTGGGGGTTTTCGGGGGGGGCGGGTTTTCAGGTTCTTGGGGGTGGCTTCAATAGCCGATTACGAGAAAGTAGGTTTTAGAAAAAAACTTTGGAATTTTGTCAACAACAGTCGATTAGACGTAGGCATCCCTGAAAACCCGAAAACCCCAAAACCCCAAAACCCGAAAACCCTGTCCCCCCATTACGGTACCCCCTAAAACGCAGAACCCCTTCCTGGATAACCCAGAAAGAGGTCTTGCGTGTTCTCAAGGGATTACAAATTGCATCTTAGGCATTGCCAGCCTAGGAAAAATCCAGTATCAGTACAGGCAATACACGTTTCTTCATCGGTAAAGGGATGTATTGCAAACCTTGAGAATGCCCATTAGGGGCGTTTTGAAATCGGATTGGGAAATTTTTAGTGCAGCAGGGAGTTCAGGCCCTACAGTGTTCTATAGTGAATTCTTAGTGTAGCATCTCAGCAAAATACGCTGGGTGAGGTAGGCCTTATCTTCGGCCTCAGTCTGTCAAATTTTACGAGTGTCCAATGTGGTGTGTGTCCTAAATCGGGCACAAGGTATGCATTTCTTCCAATCTTGTATAGACCCAAGGCATTTTTTTTAATACTTATTTCAACAAATATTTATTAGTTAGATAAAAATACCTGAGTTTAGCTTTTGTGGTAGCCTCTAAAAAAAATATTCAAGATGCTGTAAATCAGCTGTTTATACATTTATAGTTACAATTTTAACGCAAAACTTCAGTTTTTTTTAACCTCATCTCTGGCACAAGTTTTGAACTTTTCTTCCATAGACTTGTATATTTGTCAAGTTTCAATTTTCAAAAATGACGCAAATCCAATTCATCGCATGTTGTTGTTGTACCTACCCGGCAGGGAAGGGCAGCGGCATGTCGTGATGAATTGTAGCAATAATCCATCAAGTGCAAAAGCGCCTTTCCGTGCATACGGGAAGGCGCTTTTTGTTTTGCCCCCTTCAAACTTTGTACTTTTTACTTTTTACTTCCTATATGAATGCCATGACCACATCCCTGTTGCTTCCATCCGTTTCCGCAGCCGAAAAGACGCTTCAAGTCGGCCAACTCGTCGGCAAGACGCCGCTGTACGAAATCCGCAATGCCTATCACAAGCCTGGCGTGCGCATCTTCGCCAAGCTGGAATGGCAGCAGCTTGGTGGCAGCGTGAAGAGCCGCCCCGCCTTCAACATCATAAAGAATGCCCTGCGGGACGGACACCTGGGCAAGGGCCAGCACCTACTCGACGCCACCAGCGGCAATACGGGTATCGCCTACGCCGCCATTTGCGCAGCACTCAAAATCCCTTTGACCCTCTGCCTCCCCGAAAACGCCTCGGAAGAACGCAAGCGTATTCTAAGGGCATTGGGCGTGAACATCCATTTCACCTCCCGTTTCGATGGGACGGACGGCGCACAGCTGGAAGCCAAGCGTCTCTACCGGGAGCAGCCCGACCGCTATTTCTACGCCGACCAGTACGCCAACGACCACAATTGGCGGGCGCACTACGAAACCACCGCCCCCGAAATCTGGCAGCAGACCTGCGGCAAAATCACCCACTTTGTGGCAGGGCTGGGCACCACTGGCACTTTCATGGGCACAGGCCGTGGCCTCAAGATGTTCAACAACGACATTGAACTCATCGGCCTGCAACCGGACAACCCCATGCACGGCCTCGAAGGCTGGAAACACTTAGAGACGGCCATCGTCCCTAAAATTTATGATGGGAGCATAGCCGACCGCTTCCTCGAAATTGACACCCTCGAAGCCTACGACATGGTGCGCTTGCTGGCGCATACAGAGGGTCTGCTCGTCAGCCCCAGCGCTGCTGCCAACTTGTTGGGAGCCATCAAGGTTGCGGAGCAAATAGAAGAAGGCCCCAATGGGGCAAGCATCATCGTCACCACCTTCGCCGACAATGCAGAGAAGTATTCGGAGGTGATGAACCATATTTTTGGTTGATGAAAGTTGATGTGGTTGGTAAGGGTTAAAGCACCAAGCACACCCCCTATCAACCTCATCAGTCCTCATCAACCCTTATCAACCAAGAAAAATGAGCGACTTAATCGTAAACCTCAGTGAAGAAGCCGTTGAAGTCATCAACGACGACGCCATTAGTGCCTTCCCGAACGAATGCTGCGGCTTTCTTTACGGAACGGAATCGGCAGACGGCAGTAGGCAAATCACCCTCGCCGTGCCCGTGACCAACAGCAAGGAGGGCGACCAGCGCCGTCGTTTTGAGATTTCACCCTTGGACTACCTGCGGGCCGAGCAGTTTGCCCTGCAAAACGACACGGCGCTCCTCGGCGTCTATCACTCGCACCCCAACCACCCGGCCATTGCCTCCGAGCACGATTTGGCCGTGGCCATGCCCTATTTCTCCTACGTCATCGTATCTGTGATGAACGGTGAAATCGCCGACCACAAAAGCTGGCGGCTCAAGGACGAGGAGCGGTCGTTCGTGGAGGAGCAAGTTCATTTAACGGCTACCGAATCCATTTTGAATTAAGGGTTTTGTCATTGCCGAAGGCAAACCGCAACGCAATACATGACGCCGCAGTTTGCCTTCGGCAATGACAAACCGGACGACAACAATCAAGTAATTCTACAATCAAACAATTCATCAATCAAACCATCAATATAAAAATGGCAAAAATTATCATCCCGACGCCTTTGCGTAAATTTACCGACAATCTCAGCTCGTTTGAAACGAATGGGACTACTGTTCAAGAAGCCATCGAGCAACTGACCCAGACTCACACGGGCCTGGAACGGCACCTGCTCGACGACAACCGCAATATCCGCTCCTTTATCCGGGTCTATCTCGGTGAGGAGGATATCAACTCCTTGGAAAAAGGAGCGACTGCCGTTGCGCCAAATGCGGTGATTAGCATCGTGCCGGCTATTGCAGGAGGCATTTAATTGAATTTGAAACACTGGATTTGAGAAACCGGGAGGGCCAATATTCAATCCTTCAATCCCTCAATCCTTCAATCTTTTCAAACATGAATACCAGTCTAACTCCCGCCGAAATGGCCCGGTACGCACGGCATATCGCCATCCCGGAATTCGGCTTGCAGGGACAAGAAAAACTAAAGGCGGGCCGAGTGCTCGTCATCGGCAGTGGGGGCCTTGGCAGCCCGGTGCTGCTCTACCTCGCCGCTGCCGGGGTCGGTCATATCGGCATCGTGGACTTTGATACCGTGGACGATAGCAACCTACAGCGCCAAGTGCTTTTCACCACGGATGACATCGGGAAGTCCAAGGCGGAAAAAGCCAAGGAACGGCTACTGGCGCTGAACCCCCACCTCGACATCGTGGTGTACAAGACCCGATTCACCCGGGAGAATGCGCTCGACCTCGTGAAGGACTACGATGTGGTGGCCGATGGCACCGACAATTTCCCGACCCGCTACCTCGTCAACGACGCCTGTGTGCTCGCCGGGAAGGTGAACGTCTATGCCTCCATCTTCCAGTTCGAGGGGCAGGTCTCCGTCTTCAACTACCCCTTGGCCGACGGCAGCCGTGGCCCGAATTACCGGGACATGTTCCCAGAACCACCACCTCCTGGCCTCGTGCCCAATTGCGCCGAAGGCGGCGTGCTCGGCGTTTTGCCTGGCATCATCGGCTCCATGCAGGCCAGCGAAGTCATCAAGGTGCTGACGGGCGTGGGCGAACCCCTCGTCGGGCGGCTATTCCTCTTCGATGCGGCGAGCTTCATGACACGTATATTAAAGGTGCAGAAAAGCCCCGACACGAAAATCACGGAACTCATCAACTATGAGCAGTTCTGCGGCCTCGAATCGCCCAGCGAACTGCGGCCCGTGAAAGAAATAACGGTGCAAGAACTGTACGACTGGCAAGTGCAAGGCGCTGATTTTCAATTGATTGACGTGCGGGAACCCCACGAATACGCCGTTGCCAACCTTGAAGGGGAACTGATTCCCCTCGGCACGGTCAGTGCGGCCGCCCATCGTATTTTAAAGGATAAAAAAGTGGTCGTCCACTGTCGCAGCGGGGTGCGAAGCGCCAAGGCCATTCGTGAACTGGAAGACTTGTTCGGGTTCGAGAACCTGTACAACCTGAAAGGGGGGATTCTGGCTTGGGCGAAAGAGGTGGATGCGAGTGTGCCAGCGGTTTGATTTCAACGTTGCCGCCGAGTGCTGCTCGGCGGCAACGCTTATCCATCCCAACCTCGAACCTTGTACTGGGTTCGCTCGTGTGTATCTGTGCCACCATAAATCAAGGTTTTCGATTTAACCTTGTTGATAGCTATTTCTGAAAAGGTGTCCAATCCTGCAAAATGCTGTGGCAAGACCGTTTGCGAAGATTTAACTTCGTAAACATCAAAACCGCCTCCCCGCTTCGTCAACAGGTCAACCTCATTGCCGTTGGAGTCCCTCCAAAACCAAAAATCTTGCAATTGATATTGGTGGTGGTTTTTCTTTAAAACATCAGCAATAACGAAGTTCTCGAACAGGCTGCCCAGCAAAGTTTGGTTGTCGAGGTCTTCAACTTTACGGAAGCCCAGAAGGAAGGCAACCAGTCCCGTGTCATAGAAATAGAGTTTGGGGGTCTTCACGATTCGCTTGCTGAAATTCTCGAAATAAGGTTGTAACTGAAAAACGATATAGCTGCTCTCCAAGATGGATAGCCAAGCCTTAGCCGTTGGTTGCGAGATTCCGCACTCATTTGCTAGGTTTGCTAGGTTAAGCATCTGCCCAATGCGGGTAGCACATAGCCCAAGGAAGTTGCGGAACAGCTTCATGTCCTGCACCTTGGTCAATTCGGTCACATCTCGGTCTATATAAGATTGCAAATAATTGGCGTAAAAAATAGCGGAGTCGAGGTCACGGTCATAAATCGCTGGGTAAAAGCCCTTGACAATCAGCGACTTCCAGTCATTGTGCAAAAGTCCCGACTGCTTCAGTTCCTCAATGTCGAACGGGAGCAGCTTGAAAATGGCCACCCTTCCCGCCAAGCTCTGTGTGATTCGCTCCATCAAATGGAAATTCTGGGAGCCTGACAGTATAAACTGCCCCATTTGCTGGCTTTCGTCCACGATGGTTTGAAGATAGGAAAACAGGTGCGGCACACGCTGCACTTCATCGAAAATCAGTTTTTCAGGATATTTCTTCAGGAAGCCAACAGGGTCGTCTTGAGCGAAACTACGCTGATTGGTATCCTCTAAACTAATATACTGGTAATCAGGGAACATGCTTTTTAGCAGTGTCGTCTTACCGGACTGGCGTGGGCCTGTGACTGCCAAAATCGGGTACTTCCCTGAAAGGGTTCGAATTGCCGCTTCGATTTCTCGTTTTACAAAAGACATAGCCTTTTTTCTGCAAAGTTATGGCTAAATTTTGAAATTGCATGAAATAAATTTTGAAATTGCATAGATGAAATTTTGAAATTGCATAGTTGAAATTTTGAAATTGCATAATTCCCCCTTGGTATTCGAAAACTGGAATACTTGTTCGGAGTGGAAAAGCTGATTCGGGGACAGTTTTTCTTCTTGGCCGTAGGCTCGCAAGCGAATATCGGCGGGATAGCTTCTGCGCCCGTGGTGGCGAGCGCCTTCAGCACGGTACTAGCCCTAGTCGGTGTGCTGCTGGCGGTGCTGGGCTATGCGATTTGGACGTATGGCGGTATGCAATGCATTGTGCGGGGCTGATGCGGTGGGTGGGGGTGAGGGGGGATTGTGAAAAAATTCGACAAAACAAAAACCAAAAACTCTTTGATTCTTTATAGACAAAGCAGCTCTACGAACTAAGATTGCAACACATATATCATGAATGCAATCCGAGTTTGCGTTCCGTGGCGATTAACCCAAAGATAAAGTTCATTGAAACAAGGAATAACTTTGCAGAAAAGAGACACTCATGTTTGATTATTTG
>JALHQW010000071.1 GCA_022841745.1 Saprospiraceae bacterium
TGGAGACCAGGGGCATCAACTACCTCGACATGGCGGGCAATTGCCTGATACGGAGCGAGGGCGGCATCTTCCTGCAAATCAAAGGGGAGTCACTGCCAGCGGAATTCAAGGAAGTGAAGCACAAGGCATTCAACAACAATGGCATCAAACTGATTTATGCCCTTCTCCTGCAACCTGAGTTGGTGAATGCCCCCTACCGCAGCATGGCAGAAGCGGCCAATATTTCCAGCAGTACGGTAGGCAACCTTCTGGAGGATTTAAAGGCATCCAAATTCCTTTACCAACAAAACGAGTCCACCAAAGTGCTGCCCAATTTACCGGAACTGTTGGCGCAATGGGTGAGGGCCTATCACCAAAAATTGAAGCCCAAATTGTTCAGGGGCAAATACCGCTTCATCCAAACCCAAAGCAACTGGAGAGACAGGGCACTTCACGGCCATAGTTATTGGGGAGGAGAGCCAGCGGCTGACTTGTTGACCAATTATCTGTCACCGGGTGTTTGGACGATTTACAGCAACGACGACCGAAAAATGCTAACAGGCTATGGCCTTGTGCCTGACCCCCATCAAGGCAAGGTAGAAGTTTATAGCCCTTTTTGGAAAGGAACGGAAGCACCATTTGTAATGGATGGGATGCAAACGGTCAGTCCTTTGTTGGTATATGCGGATTTGATGGGTACAGGCAACGACCGAAACATAGAAACAGCAAAACGGATTTATGAGCAATACCTCAAAAATAATATTGAACGAAGCGACGGATGACTTTGTCGTAGCGATTCTCCAAAGGATATTGCCCTTGCTGGAAGCGGCAGGGGTAAGCTATTTCGTGGTAGGTGCCTTGGCCCGTGACCTCGGCTTATGGGCAAGGGGATTTCGGGAAGCGCCGTCCAGGAAGTCCAACGATATTGATATTGCCATCATGGTCGGTTCCATGCAGGATTACGAAGCTTTGATGGCTCAATTGGAAGCACTGCCGGATTTCGAGCTACATGGCGAGCTGCCTTACCGTTTGATGTTCATGGGACGCTATGAAGTGGACATATTGCCGTTTGAAGCTGTTTACTTGGAACAGGGCGAAATAGAAATTAGGGGCAAGAAAACCTTTGTACTTAATATTCAAGGCTTTCAAGAAGTGAGTCCTTGGGTAGAAGCCTTCGAGACTACAGAAGGGTTCACTTTGAATGTGTCCTCGTTGTCAGGTGTCGTGCTATTGAAACTGATAGCTTGGGACGACAACCAGAAGCGGGATAAAGACATCCAAGATATATACCATATCTTAAAGCATTTTTACCTTTTGAGCACTGAGGAGATTATGGAGTCAGATGATGATATTCTTGAACTTTGCCAACATGCAAAATATTATGATGAAGCTATTTCATCTCGTTTTATAGGAAGGCAAATTGGGCGGATATTGAAGGATTCGCCCATGCTAAAACAGCGTTTATTGACCATATTATCCAATAGCGCAAAAACTGCTGCCATGTCGAAGTTGATGGAGTTTGCCACATTGGATGATGCAGAAGAAGTCATTGCAGCGCTACATGCTGGCATTATTGATGCTGAAAACGCAAATACCAAGTAAACCCCGTTCAATGGAATACATCGAAGATTTGAACACAACAGGCGTAACTTGCTCCCCATTGGATGCCTTCCATCCCGACGGGGAAAAGCTGTATTTCCGGGTCATCAAAAACAACAGGCCGATGGAGGATTCTTTTTCCCCTAACCAGTTGAAAGCGGAGGACCGGGAAAGAATAGACCCTTGTATCGCCAAATCATTGTCGTTATCAGATAGCTTCGAGGGGTTGTTGAGCAGCTATTTTCGGGCACCAGCCCATAAAAAAAAGCAGGTTTTGGTGGGCAGTTTGAAACTATTGCCAAAGGATGGGATGTTGAAACAAACGTTTAGTGCAGGCCACCATTCATGGTGGCGGTCAAAGCTGTTCGAGTTGAGTTCCACCGTACTTCAAACCATTGAGCGATGAAACTGTCCGTCAAAAAAGTACTTTACTATTACGATATGCCTACCCTTATGCTTTGTGAAGACGAAGGGCAAGGGAATTTCCTGTTCGTGCTATTGGATGAGGACGAGGAGTCTTATATCGGCAAAAAGATAGCCGCCGAAGATGCCGTTGAGTTTTTGGAAGGAAAAATTGACCTGAAGCCGTTGTTTGAAACAAAATCTACCAATTTCTATAGAAGTAAGTTCGACGCCGCTGGCGCTTTGGATGCTGAAATTATCCGAGAGGCTATCCATGAAGACATGATGCCAGAAGAAGGCTTAGTGATGGTCTCACCTGAAACAACCTTGGCAATAGCTATCCGCAAAAATATCATAAAACGTATGCAAAACGGAACCTTGAAATCAAATATAGGACAACTCGAACGCAAGACCCAGAACCGGGTCGTCCAGCTTTTTCAAAAGGAACTCGGCTATCGCTACCTTGGCAACTGGGAAGAAAGGGAAGGCAATGGCAATATTGAAACGGATATTTTAGCGGATTGGCTCAGGAAGCAGGACTACCCTGAGAACTTGATAGATAAGGCACTCTACGAATTCGGCAAGGTGGCCAACGACCAGAGCAAATCCTTGTACGATGTGAACAAAGAGGTGTATTCCCTGCTGCGCTATGGGGTGAACGTGCAGCCGGAAATCGGACAGCAAAAAGAAACTGTTTGGCTGATAGATTGGAAGCGTCCCTATGAAAATGATTTTGCCATTGCGGAAGAAGTAACCATCAACGGTATTTACAAAAAGCGACCAGATGTTGTGCTATATGTGAATGGCATCGCACTGGGCGTTTTAGAATTGAAACGCAGTACCGTGTCCATCTCCGAGGGCATCCGGCAAAACCTCGACAACCAGAAACATATCTTTATCAAGTCGTTTTTCAGCACCATCCAGTTTGTGATGGCTGGCAACGACATGGAGGGGCTGGCCTACGCAGCCATTGATACCAAAGAGAAGTATTTTTTAAAATGGAAAGAGGTAAGCGAGACGTTCAATAAGAACGACACTTACCTATTGGAATTGACCAAACCCATCCGGGAGCGGGCAGCCCGGTTTGACTATCCTTTGGACAAAAATATCGTGGAACTGCTGCGCAAGGAGCGGTTCGTTGAGTTGCTGCATGATTTTGTGGTGTACGACCGTGGACAGAAGAAACTAAGCCGCCCCAACCAGTATTTCGGTATCAAGGCCGCACAGGATTTTATCAAGCGGCGGGAGGGCGGCATCATCTGGCATACGCAGGGCAGCGGCAAGAGCCTCACGATGGTCTGGCTCACGAAATGGATTCGGGAATACAACCCACATGGCAGGGTGCTCATCATCACCGACCGAGAGGAGTTGGACGAGCAAATTGAGAAGGTTTATACAGGCGTTTCCGAGAAAATATACCGCACCAGCAGTGGCAAGGATTTACTGGCCAAGCTGAACGACAATTCGCCTTGGCTGATGTGCAGTTTGGTACACAAATTCGGCGGCAAAGAGGAAGGCGATGTGGACGAGTACCTGCGGGAGCTAAAGGGGAGCATACCCACCAACTTCAAGGCCAAAGGCGACTTGTACGTGTTCGTGGACGAATGCCACCGCACCCAGTCCGGCAAGCTGAATGATGCCATGAAGGAGTTGTTGCCCGGTGCCTTGTTCATCGGCTTCACGGGCACACCTTTGTTGAAGACCGATAAGCAGACCAGTATCGAGAAATTTGGCCGCTATATTCATACCTATAAATTTGATGAAGCGGTTTATGACAAAGTGGTGCTTGACCTGCGCTACGAGGCGAGGGACATCGAGCAAAAAATAAGCTCCTTGGACAAGATTGACGAATGGTTCGAACTCAAGACAAGGGGCCTGACGGAATTCGCCAAAACGGAATTGAAGCAAAAATGGGGGACACTGAAAAAGGTCTTCAGTTCAAAATCACGGCTTGAAAAAATCGTGATTGACATGGTGATGGACATGGAGAAAAAGGAGCGCCTGCAAAACGGCAGGGGCAATGCCATGTTGGTGTCCGATAGTATTTACAATGCCTGCCGCTACTATGAGCTTTTCCAGCAGGCAGGTTTGAAGAACTGTGCAATCGTTACCTCGTTTGTACCAAACCAAGCCGATATCAAAGGCGAGGAAACGGGCGAAGGCTATACTGAGAAATTGCAGCGGTTCGAGATTTACCAAAAGATGTTGTCCAGCTATTTCAACGAAGCACCGGAAAAGGCGCTGATGAAAGTGGAACAGTTTGAAAAAGAAGTGAAGGCCAAGTTCGTGGACGAGCCAGCCCAGATGAAGCTGCTCATCGTGGTGAACAAGTTGCTAACAGGCTTCGATGCACCATCGGCCACCTATTTATATATAGACAAGAAGTTGAAAGACCACGGTCTGTTCCAAGCCGTGTGCCGGGTAAACCGCTTGGACGGTGACGACAAAGATTACGGCTATATCGTGGACTATATGGACTTGTTCGACAGCTTAAAGAATGCATTCAATGATTTTACATCCGGTGCATTTGAAGCCTACGACAAATCGGATGTGGAAGGCTTGCTAAAAGACCGATTGGTAAAAGGAAAAGAGCGATTAGACGAAGCATTGGAGGCTATTAAAGCACTTTGCGAACCCGTGGAGCCACCAAGGGACGACCTTGCCCATATCCGCTATTTCTGTGGCGAGGACACTTCCAATCCCGATGACCTGAAAGACACGGAGCCTAGGCGGGTGGCTTTGTATAAGATGACCATTGCGCTGATACGTGCCTATGCGAATGTGGCCGACGATATGAAGGAGGCAGGGTATTCAGAACGACAAACGGAGCAAATCAAAGCTGACCTCAAGCATTTTGAAAACCTGCGAAAAGCAGTGCAGGTAGCCAGCGGCGACTATATTGACTTGAAAAAGTATGAGCCAGCCATGCGGCATTTGATTGATAGCTATATCGGTGCGGAGGATAGCCGTGTTTTGGCCAATTTCGATGACATGAGTTTGGTCGAACTGCTGGTGGAAAAAGGCGAAGATGCGCTGGACAACCTCCCGGGCAATATCAAGGGCAACAAAGACGCAATGGCTGAAACGATTGAAAACAACCTGCGAAAGCTCATTATCGAAGAAAGCCCTACCAACCCAATGTACTTTGAAAAAATGAGTACGCTGTTGGACGAGCTTATCAAAATGCGGAAAGAGGCCACCTTGGACTACGAAGCTTATTTGAAGGAAATCATAGCTTTGTCGGGGCATGTGAAGAAGCCGAGCACTGATACGGCCTACCCTACTTCCTTGGACAGTGCAGCAAAACGCAGCTTGTACGATAACCTTGGAAAGAACGAGGCTTTGGCCAATGAACTTGACAAAAAAATAAAAGAGACCAAGAAAGATGGTTGGCGAGACCATAAGATGAAACTGCGGGAAGTGAAGTACGCCATCCAAAATGTACTGGAAAACCATGAAGCAAAGGACGCCGATGCAGAAGAAGTGCTGAACTTGGTCAAAAATCAGAAGGAATACTAATGGAGCAGATAACGGTCAGCAATATTGAGATTGATGTGGTGCGCAAGGACATCAAGAACATCCACCTGGCGGTATATCCGCCAACAGGCAGGGTGCGGATTGCGGCGCCGCTAAAGGTCAATGACGATACCATCCGACTTTTCGCCATCTCAAAGCTGGGCTGGATTAAGCGCCACCAACGAGGCTTCGAAGGCCAAGAACGGGTGCCACTGAGGGAATACAAGAACCGTGAAAGCCATTACTACAAAGGCAAGCGGTATTTGCTGAGCATCATCGAAAAAGACGCACCGCCAAAAGTTGTGGTAAGAAACAAGACCTATATCGAGTTGTACGTGCGGCCCAACACTTCCCCGCAGAAATGCCATGAAATCATGACCGAATGGTACCGCCGGGAATTGAAGCAGCAAATCCCAACATTGATAGCCAAATGGGAAGGCATCCTAGGCGTTCAGGTTAACGATTGGCAGATAAAGCAAATGAAAACCCTTTGGGGTTCCTGCAATATTGAACAAAAGCGGATTTGGCTCAACCTAGAGTTGGCCAAGAAGCCAGAAACCTGTCTGGAATACATCATCGTGCATGAGATGATTCACCTACTGGAGCGGCACCACAACGAGCGTTTCCTGTATTATATGGACCGTTACCTGCCCAATTGGAAGCAGTTGAAGGTGGAGTTGAATCGGTTGCCGTTGGGACATGCGGATTGGGGGTATTGAAACGGAATGGAGGGGGAAGCTGATAGATGGGGTACGGTAATCGACTAATCGGCGATTATCGATGAAGAATTGTCTTTACAACTAGCCCATTTGGGCTGCACCCCAAAACCACCAACAAACGCAGATCTAGTCTATTAGGGGGTATTGAGCCAAGATTTTCGGCACTAATATGGTAGTAGTGATTCTATAAACTACTATTGAAACGCCATGAAAAATCTTTGCTTCATCATTTTGAGTTTTACCACCTCCTTTAACCTTTTTGCCCAAGACGAGCCTCGGTTCTTCGCTAATTTGGATGAGCGGGAAGTACTCCGACGTTTGTTTGATAATGCAAATCTGATTCGCAATTCCGACAATATGCTGATAGCACAATGGAAGCCAAATTTCTCGGAACGCATGGTTTTTCCGGGAGACCTGAATGACGAAATGTGCTATGCAGAAATTGACACAGTTCTCAAGTTTTCGAGAGGAGATGCTGAGTATGCACTTTTCGTATTTGCCACCTACGAAACAGTAAACAATGGGCAAGATAAAGATGGCGGCTGTCATGCTTGCGCTCCTATGTTGAGTTTGGCGCTATTTGAGAAAGACTTAAATAGTAATATTGGTTGGAGCATTATTAATTTTAAAAAGGAGTTTGGGAAGCATGGTTCATGGGGGAGAATCGGTGAGGTAAGATTAGCACAAATCGGAAAGAAAGAATTTGCGCTGGTATTGGATGGTTACTATATGGGGCATGGTTATACTGAAAATTCTTCATTTTATTATGAATTGAATGATTATAGTGAAATTTTTAGCGTAAGTACAGGAGCGGATAATGGCGGCGCCGCAGTAGAAGAGGATGAATATTTCAGCTTTGAAACCAAAGTAGAAATATTACCTAGCAACGATAAATATTACCGCATTCAATGCACATCCGAAGGGACAAAGTATTTGTATAAGGAAAAGAAAATAGTGTCAGCAGATGAGCAGATAACTTATTTTTTCGATGAAGAGGTTGGAAGGTATGTAGCAAAAAAGATGATTATAGACTAAAATGGTCAATAACAACTTTGCTACTCGCTGGCACAGGGTCTTCCTGGCAAGGCTGGCTCTCCGCTGGTTCAATGTCTCAGACTTGAACCACCTATATGCCTATCCCGCTGGTGCAGGGTGTTCCCCGTCTCGCTGGTTCACCGTCTCCCCCAGGGGCAAGCAGCCTTGAACCGGGTATAAGCCTGTCTCTGACAGGCGAAAGGAAGACTTGCAATCCCGGCGATGGCCATCGTATATAGCGTGCTTGGATTAGCTGCGTGAAAATCATGGAAGTCAAAACCGTACACTCAAAATTCCCTAATTTTGCCCAAAATTCCTTCAACATGCAACTATCGAGAGTCATCTTCTGGGACACGGATTACGACCAAATCAACTGGTCGGAGAAGGCCCGTTTTGTCATTGGACGGGTGCTGGCCTACGGGACGGTTGACGACTGGGAAGCCATCAAATCCTTTTACGGCTTGGAGCGCATCAAGGACGAAATGCTGCAGGAGCGCTACTTGGACAAAAAAACGCTCAGTTTTTTGAGCTGTATCTTTGATATACCTAAACAACAATTCCGATGCTACACCGTGCAACAGTCCACTCCGCCACATTGGGACTTCTGAATGACATCATGGCCAAGCCTGCTTTGTCGGGTTTTTACTTGGCTGGGGGCACGTCTTTGGCATTGCAGATAGGTCACAGTTGTCGCCAGTGTTCTGCCTTTCCAAGCAAGCAGTGCCTTTGTACCTAAAATTATGGCACAGTTCGAGCCAGTGTTGAGCGAAGCGGCACTGGCGGTTTTGTAGCAGTGGCCCGCCAGTGCCGCTCCGCTCAACACTGGCTTAAACTGTGGCCTATTTCAATAATGGGTGTGTAGCTTTACGGGCGATGAATGGAAGACTTGACATAACTGGGTGCAGGGCCTTTCCATTATTGAGCAATCCGCCATCGAGACCCAGCAAGCGCAGGGATGGGCGTATTTGAACGGCAAGGACATCTCGCCGGAGGGCACGTTTACTAAACCTCCGAGGTTTAGTAAACGTAAACCCAATCCAAAAAACCAGTACCTTTGACCACAAATACAGCAACATGAATACCAGCATCCAACCACCGCTTACCAACCTGCAAATGGAACTGTTGAAGCTGTTCTCCCGGCAGCTTCCCGACAAGGATTTGCACGCCATCCGTGATTTGATAGCCCAGTACCTGCTGGAAAGGAGCTTCGAACTGGCGGACGAAGAATGGGAAAAGCGGGGCTATACCGTCGAAAGTTTCCAAAAGAAAATCAAGGGCAATGGCTGAAAAACTCCGGGTGGTTTTGGATACGAATGTTGTCCTGAACGCCTTGTCGCCCAAGCTGCCGTACCGTCATTTGTTGCGCCGTGCCATCCGTGGCGAATTTGAATGGTGTGTGACCACAGAGATACTCCTTGAATACGAGGAGAAGATTTCCGAGTTTTTTGGGGAGGAGGCAGCCAATACCTTCATCGAAGCGCTGATGATGTCGAGCCATGTAAAACGGGTAGAAGTATTTTACCGCTTCAATATTTTGAAGGACATGGACGACAATAAATTTTTGGATTGCGCTTTTGCTTCCAATGCACACTATCTTGTTTCAGACGATAAGGTTTTCAAATCACTTGGGAACCTTGATTTTCCGAAAGTCAATCATATCCGTTTGGATGATTTCAGCAATATTTTAGAAAAGGAAGGCTGAGAGAAGGCTTTACAGCAACCCATTCATCACATGAAACCCATCACCAAATCCCACATCGAACAATCCGCCATCGAGACCCTGCAAGCGCAGGGATGGGCGTATTTGAACGGCAAGGACATCTCGCCGGAGGGCACCTTTACTAAACCTCCGAGGTCTGTTGATTACCCACAGAATAACATCTACCCGTTGGTACAAGTCTTCCGCATTCCCATCCAGCTGGCGCAGGGTCTTCCCACCAACGCTCCGACTTGAACCGAATATCAGCCTGTCTCCGACAGGCGTGAGTAGGCTAATCGGTTTGCTTTTGTCGAAGACGAAATAATAGTAGGTTCAAGTCAGGAGCTATGTTCCAGCGGGCAGTGCCGGCCTAAATCCCAAAGATTTGCCAAAGCTTGGCAACTTAGTTCCTTACGCACCTACACGACAATTTCCAACCCTGCTCCATTCCTTGCAAAATGAGCTGCTTCTCCCGCCAGGTGTCAAAGATGGCGGCCATCACGTAATCCTGATAGGCTTTGGAGGAAGACCAATGGACGCCGAACTTGTCCAGACCGTCGAAGCGGGTGCCATCGTGGTAGCCGCTGGCCGTGGCATCGAAGCCGGTGTTTCCGCCGAGGGAGAGTGCGGCGAGTGCCTGCGAGGGGTTGCCTACTATATCGGGCGGGGTCTTTACGTTGAGCTGGTATCCGCCTTCGTTCATGGCGAGGTCCTTCCACTCGGAGGTGGAGGGTAGGTGCCAGCCTTCGGGGCAGGCGGTCAGGGCATCCTGCCAGGGGTAGAGCCGGCCGTGCTCGGCACAGTTGGCAGGGTCGTCGGCATAGCAGGCGGCGTTTGGCGTTTGGAAGCGGAGGTTCTCGGCCATCCAGGTGCGCCCGGCGAGGCGCACGGTGCGGTAGCGCTGCCCGTCCCGTGGGTCGGTGAAGCGGTGGTCGGTTGGGTCAGCGACTGTTTCCTTGACGGCTTCCGTGCTGTTTTCGCCAAAAAAAATAAAAGCTGCGATGGCTGCGATGGCAATGCCGCCCAAGGTGGGCCAAAGCCATTTTCGGGTGGCAGGCGCTGCATTGGCGGGCTGGAAGTCGTCGTCGGTCAGGTCTTCGATGGTATCGAGCAGGCCCTCGAAGATTTGGTTGCGGCGCAGCTCGGCGTCTTCCCGTGCAATGGTGCCCTTGGTGACCTCCCGCTCCAGTTCCTCCCAACGGGCCTGCAGTAGGAGCACGTCTTTTTGCCTGGCCGCTCCTGCCGGCAATGCGGCCTTTAGCTTGGCAATGGCTGCCTCGGGGTCTTGCACGAGCATTTCCCTGATTTGGTGGCGTAGGAATTCGAGTGGCGACATATCGGAACGGTTGGGTCTTATGCGGTAGCGAAGGTAATGAATTGGAGGATATTCTTGTCTTTGGGCTTTGCGTTGATGGCTGTGTGCTACCTCGGTGGTTCAATGTCTCATGACTTGAACCGAATATCAGCCTGTCACCGACAGGCCTAAGCATGACGAATACTTATTTTCAAGTTCGAAGCACATTAAGTTGGGAACGCCCGTTTGCTTAACCACCAAGGTCTTTCCATTACCCACAGAATAGCACGTTGATAATGAACGAATTACATCTATCATTCCCAAAAAATCGGGACAGGCTTTGTAACCCCCGGGTTTCAACCGGGGGCTTTGAGTCAATGATACCCTACATCTATCTTCTTTACAGAACATCCACATCATAGCTTTATCTGATGTTTTGAAAAGAAGATAGATGAATTTCGTGCATTTCGCCCATCCCCTCGTTAAAACGAGGGGTAACAATATGATAGATGTTATTCTGTGGGTAATCAACAGACCACCAAGGTTTAGTAAACATAGCCGCATACTACCCAAATAGCTCATACCCTGTCTTTCTTGGAATTTTCAATCTCCTGTTTATTACCAAACCCAAAGAAATTGAACTGCTTATTGTCCTTTCCAGCGTTTTTCATCTTAGAACTGTTGAAAAAGGAGAAGATGTTTTTTTGGGCGTTCGACGGATTTTGCTTGTCATTGTTCACGAACAGTCCTATGGCGAATAGGACTGCGCCAATGAATGCCGTCCATGGCTCTAAGCGCTGGTTTTGGGAGATTCCCCAATAGAAAGATATTGCCAAGGAAATTGCAGCAAATAAATACAATAGCCATTTTGCCATGATCTTATATTTTAACGGATTGAACGTTGCCGATGCCCAATAAGATGTTCTGATGGACATTGATGACGGAAATCGAGCTGCTGTCAATTAATTTCTTGCCAGCGAAATTGGCAGCGCTGAGAATATTGTTGATTTCTGTGCTCGTCAATTTGAGCAGGGGGATGCGAGATGCTATTTTGAGTATGATGCCAGCAAGATCAATAATGGTGTCGGTGGTATTGATGAGTTTGTCGGTAAGGCCACTGGCTACCACGTACTGGCCGTTGATGGCTTGTTTGTCAATTCTTATGAGGCTCCACATATTTATCTCGGAGGCATTCAGGTTCTCTAGAAAGGTTTCATATTCAACTGGTTCGTCGGAGAAGTAGAAATACTTGAGGTCGTTGTCGGTTTTTTCAATGATTTCAAGTCCAAGGTTGTAGCCAATGCTCCGTGAAAAGAACTTAGAGAAGGTGTTGCACAAATCAATAACAAGGTTTTGATTGTCCACGTTGACGGGTACAGTTCTTATTGGGCTTTGGTTTCTGTATTTGAGGCATCCCCTACCTATGAAGATTTTCGAATCGGTTTGTTTTGATTCAGCTACTAATTTCGTCCGGTAGGTATCGGCCACTTTTTGGAGGTTGCAATTTTCGAACAGCACCTCCCCATCAATTTGGTTGCTTTCAAAGACAACTTCTATGGCTTGGTCAAATAACTTTATATCGCTTCTGCCTATAAACTTCATCCCGCCTGAGCTGGTCACTATATTATGAGAAAAGTGGACAGCGCCGAATACAGGTGAATAGGAATCACAGTCAAAAACAGTGTTGTCAAAATAGACCCTATCGGTTATTGTACATTCATTGAACACAAATGCTTTTTTGAAATACGTATTGACAAAATCAACTTGGTTGAGGAATTTGCAGGCACTAAAATGCGTATGCCTTAGAAATGTGGGATCGGTATTCACTTTTCCATCATTTAAAGAAAATACATGGTTGAAAGTATTGTTGAAAAATATCAAACCACCACTAATGTTCGCATCGTCCAAGTAGAAATAGGATTTAGAATTAGCCCTCGTCAAGTAAAAGTCGCCATGCAGCTTCATTTCACTGAAATCTATACCATTAAATGAGGTGTCGGCAAATGAGAGGTTTCCTTTGATGTTTGCGTTTTTAAAAGAAACTGCGTTCTTATAATCTTGTTTCTTTACGGCTATATTTGCGTTAATTATGCTATTTTCCAGCACCAAGTTTTTGTTTTTAAAATCCACAAGCAGTAAATTGTTTATTGAATCGTCAAAAATCACGCCTTCAAAGTCTATATTACGTGTGCCCTCGTTTTCTATTTCGTTTTGGGCTATGCTTGAAATGATTTCACTAAACTTGTTTTCCTGCTTCCAGTCTAAGTCCTCGCTGTGGAAAAGGCAATAGCCACCTCTGTCATGGGCGATTCCGTATTTTTCATATTTCATTTCAAGCCTGCACTTTGAGTTGTCTTTATTGCATTTGCACATAGTATTGCATTTAATTTTGTCTGTAAAGATAAGTTGGCGTTACCGATTGTTGTGAATAAAAAATCAGCGGCACAGTTCCTACACCTCAGCTGGCGATGGGTGTTCCCAACCATCCCGAATTTTGGGCGAAGGGTTGATTCAAAAAATGGGTTTTCGGTGGTTTTGCAAAGCCAAACCACCCGTTTCCAACCCGTTCTGATTGCCCACCGTTGATTCAAGTATTTTTTAGCAACCACAAGGTCACTAAGTACGCAGTGGGGTTAATCAATGCCATTGCTGCAATTGCAATCAGGCCTCACCTTCACAATCGGTGAGTCGATGATTAGATCCTGAATTGGGGTTGCGCATGTACAATAATCGGGAACTTTGATTTCCAGCTTGCTTGGGCCATAATATACGCCTTTCAAGATAAAGAAATCGGCAGCCTCATCCCATTTGGCCTTTCGCTTTATATTGTTGACATAAACTTCCAGTACATCATTTACCACATAATGCCTGAGCATAGCTGAAGTCTCGATATGTATATCTGCAATCCGTCGTGGACAGTCCAGGTAGAAGGTCGTGTTGAAATCTTCCACCTTCCCTATTGTTGGGCGACAATTGAAAAAACCAGTCTGGTCGCTCATCTCGAACCTGTAGGAGCCGCTACCAATCCCATGAAGTATATAATCTACCCCGTCTGGCTTTATTACGGAGGGATTCGTTCGTTGGGGCTGCCCATCCATAAGCAGTATAGGGTTCTCATTGTTGGCTTTGTAAAAATCATAGGATATCAACAATGTCACGCTGTGTTGGCCAACAGAGGTTGAGGGCCCTCCGGATGATGTTGACCCTTCCCTTTGCATGCACTCCATTCTGATGCTGGTGTCTTTGCTGAGGTAATAATCAATTGGAATGCAGAGATGGGACTCACCCACCAACTTGGCCTCAATGCGGTATTGCCCTTCTGGTAGGAGTATTTTGGTGAATGAATAATTATCTCGTGGGGTTTGGTTGGTAATGGCTTGTGCTTTGTCGTTCAAGGTCAAGGTCTGAATGGGCAATGGCGTGAGCAAGTTCAATTCAAACTTTGATTTTACACAATCGAGCTTATAGGTCGCTGAAGGGAGGCGCTCGATTTTGAAAGTACCACCGCATTGCCATGTGCTGTCGCCAACCGATAGGCTGTAGGTGTTGTCCAATTTGAGGTTGGGTATGACGATGCTAAAGGAATCACTTGAGAATGACCAATTGTCGATAGCCAGGCCGTTCAACAGCACGGTAGGTGCTTCTAGTTTCCTCCCCATGCGAAAAGTGGAATCTGCCACCATTTCATCGGTTGAGCCAAGCAAATACCGGATACCCAATCCTGCTGCTACCACCAATACTAATCCCGCAGCCAATGCCAATACCTTGCCCATGCCTCCCCATGCCAGCAGGGGCTTCTTTTTCTTTTCTTCCTCCAATTGCGCAAACAGTGCTTTCCATTCAACGGCCTGTTCCTGCACCGGGTTGTATTCGCTGGTGATGTCCACAGCGAAGTTGTACACCAAGTTGTAATATACCCGCTCGTCATCCACCTTCTCCACGGTAGATACTTTTAGGTACAAAGGGAACTTGCCCACTTTCTTGGGTGTCACCTCAAATAACCATTCGGTGAAGGCGCTTAGTTTGGCTTTCTGGTCGAGATTGTTTGGTGACCAAATGTCAAAAGCGGTGCTGTCCCTCGAGAGCAGTTCCACGTTCATGATTTCGGTCACATCAATATCGTCCACCAATTTGGTGTGCTGAGTCGGCACAAAATTCTTGATGATATTCTCCCAAGCTGCCCCAATGCGTACCCTGCACGTAGTAGGTTGATGGACGGTCATGTGGCTGGGGATATTGTGCATGAGCTTTCCCTTGCCCGAGGCATTGGCCAGGAAGTCTTTTTCGTCCTTGAATTTACCGATACCTTCTATCAACAATAGCAACCCGCTGCGAATCTGGTTGAGTTCGAGGGTATAATCTTCCTGGCTGATGGTATTGACCCGGACTTTAGATTCCAGTGATTTCAGCTGGCCAAGCAGTTGGTAAACGTCTTTCACCAATGGGCGCTCGCTTTCAATTTGATTGGCTTGAAAATAGGACAGGAGTTGGCGTAATGCTTCCTCTAACTGATTGTCAATAGTTAGGTCGTGGAGGGTTCGGATGAGTGAGTTCAGTTCCATTTTGCCTTAGGGTTGAAATATTGGCTCTAATGTCACTATAAAAAATCAATTTTCTGAAAAGCAGTAAAAATTATTGGGTGTGCCCTGCTGCCGCAACACCTGTCACTTCAAATGAAAAAATGGCGCTGCTAGTTAAGAGCTGTACTCGTTGACGGGCCTTGTTTGCGGCCATTGCCCGTTGTTGGCTGTCCCACCACCCTATAATCTTGTTGTTAAGAGCAAATTTTGAGCGGCTCGCTGGCACAAATCATGCAGACTTGCTGCTAATTACACTACACCTACCTATCAAAAAAATAAGCCCTGTTAGGCCATGCATGAGCAGATTTGCTGACATCCCTTTCCACCAAAGCTGAAAGCACACAAGCGGCGGCACACTGCTTCGTCAACGCATACTTCACCTTCCCCTTCAAAAAAGGCGGGTAACTTGCGGGCTCATGCATTCCTATTTAATGTAAAACCTCGCCCTTGCATCGGGACAAGCAGGAGCAGAATGCGATGGCCCAGCGGGGCAATTAAATAATCAGGATGTTCAAAACACTTCGTATCTTAACCGTCTAATCATTTCCAAAATGAACAACCTGACTTCTTTCTTGAGCCAGCAGGGGTTTTCTGGCAAAACGCTGGATTTGATAACCTGCCACTTTACCTCGAAAACCTACCAAAAAGGTGAGCATTTTTTGGAGGAGGGCAAAACCAGCCATCACCTGGCATTCATAGAAAGCGGCCTGTTTCAATACTACGTGATAGCGGATGGCGAAGAAAAAACGACCTACGTCGCTACGGAAAATGCTTTTCTAGCTTCGCTGGTAAGCTTCCTGAACCAAAGCCCGTCGAGGGAGTATATCCGTTGTATTGCGGAAGGGCAGGTCTGGCTACTCCGTAAATCTGATTTGGAGAAATTGCAGGCAGAGGTGCCCGGTTTCAAAGAATTTTACATCCGGCTGCTTGAATACCAAATCTGCTGCATCGACAACAGCCGCTTCGATTTTATCATGCTCAACGCTGAGGAACGCTATGAGAAAATGCTGCACAAAGAGCCACACCTGTTGCAATCCATTCCGCTTCAATACCTAGCCTCTGTGCTCGGCGTAACGCCACGCCACCTGAGCCGTATCCGGAAAAATATCTGCTGAACGCATTTATGGACATTTGTCCGGTGCCGGCAGCTTTGGATGCTGCCACCTTTGTGTCGTCAATTACAATAAACTTTTACTTTAAAAATGACGACATGAAGCAATTCCTTTTTTTAGCCTTGCTGGTTTTCACCACAGGCCATCTCTTTTCCCAAAGCCGCTTTTCGACGCACGAAATCAGCCTTAACGGTTTCCGGAATCCTTCCATCGGGTTGGAATACCGTTATAAAATGGTCTCCGTCCATGCGGGCTACTACCTCACTAATTTCGAATCCGGCACCACCTGGAAATTTGCGAAAACAGGCCTGACGTTCTGGTTCCTGCCAATTGGCAAGCGGGAAAACCCCTCCTCTTTTTACTCCTCGGTCAGCTACCTGCGGGGACTGAACCGGGACTACAAAAACCAAAATGCCAGCTCCGTGGAATTGGGTTTCCGATTTATGATTTGGAAAGGCTTGCAATTCCGCCTTGGTATCGTCGGGCTGTTTGCCGAGGGCAAGGATTTAAGAATCAATCCCACGCCTAGCATCAACTATTCCTTCTTTTTTTAATTGAAAAATGCAAGTCATGGAATCACATCCATTTTCAACCAAAACCGCAGGCTGGCTAATGGTGGTGGGAGCACTGCTAGTGCTGGTTCCCTACACCATACTGTCTGTAATTTTCGATTACCCGGACATATTACGGCAGGACGCCGGGGCTGTTTTAACGAAATTTCATGAAGGTGGCCCTGCACTGATTTGGACCTGGTTCGCTTTCGCAACACTTGGGTTGCCGCTACTGCCAGCTTATGTTTTGCTGGGGCAACAGTTGGAACCCCGGCTTTCTTTTGTGCGTTGGGCGTCCATTGTGGGCGTCATAGGGTTGGTGGTGCAGGTGGTTGGCCTGCTGCGCTGGGTGTTTGTCATACCGGTTTTGGCGAACATCTTCGTGAACGGAGACGCGGCTACACAGGCAGCCAGCAAAGTGGCTTTTCAGGTCGTACATCAGTTTGGTGGTGTGTTGTTGGGCGAGCATTTGGGGCAATTTTTTACCGTCGTCTGGACAGTGGCCATGTCGGTGGCTTTTACCAAACTGAAACTGGTGCCTCGCTGGCTGAATTGGCTGGGCTTTGGCGCTTCCGGGATTTACCTTTTGGCGCAGGCGGAATTATTTGCCACAGTACTATCCGGCTTCCCGGTCTGGGATTTGGCGGGATTCCTGGGCAGCACCCTTTGGCTGGTTTGGCTGGTGGCAACGGGGTGGTGGTTATTGAAAGCAAGGCGCAGGTGATGATGGAAAGGTTTTCAAAAAAACTCTGTCCAGGTCATCCGTTCCGACACCGCTGCCACTCACCAACTCACCCCTGCCCCACCCCCGCCAGACCTGCCGCCGCCCCAGGAACCGCCGCCACCACTGCTGCCACTGCCGCTTCCGGAACTTGACCGGGTCAACATCGGGATGATTTCCCTTTTGGCATGGGCGTAGTTGCAGTTTTTGCAGGAAAAGGTCAGTTCCCGGGTGCCGCTCGAGTGATAGGTGGCCGCCTGAATGGTTTCCGAACGTGCCTGGTAATACGCTTTGAAGCCGCACTTAGGGCAGGGGCTGTATTTGGAGAACCGTTTTTCATAGCGGAGTATCAGAATATGGTCTGCATCGTCCGTGATCCAGACATCGTAATCCACCGACTGGATGTCCTCTTCCGTGATCTGGCCCTTTTGGAGGAATTCATCCTCCTCGCCTTCGATCAGCTTCCGCATGGGCTTCCCGTTCACTTTGCTGAAGCGGGGATGGTTGCGCAGTTTTTTCAGCAGCCTACTGGCCCACAGGAAAATAGGCAAGCAGGGGATGGGGAAGAAAATGGCCGGAAAGATGGAGTGGAACCGCTGGATTTTTTGGTACTTGTCGTACAGCTCATCCTTGCCCCAGTTGGTCAGCAGGATATGGCGCAGCAACAATATGCCTGCCAGCAGCGAAAGGGCGGCATAGACCAGCAGCACAATGAGCAGCGAATTGTCCTTTTCGGGGCTGCCTTGGCTATAAGGGCGCTCTTCGGCCCTCAACTCTTCGAGGGCAGCAGGCTCCTGCATGATTTCCTGAAAGCGGCGAACCGTGGCGGTCAGCCCTTCGCCGTATTTTTCCTCCTTGAACAAGGGCACGAGCACCTGCATGCCCACCCGGTAACAGATGATGTCTGGCAGCACTCCTTCCAAGCCGTAGCCCGTCTCGAACTCCGTGCGATGCTGGTCCATGACCGTCAGTATCAGCAGGCCGTTGTCCTTGCCCGCTTTGCCGATTCCCCAGTGCTTGAACAGGTCCGTGGCAAAGTCCTTTGGGTTCTGTTCGCCAATGCTTGGCAGCACCACGACGGCCATTTCAGCCGTAGCCGAATCTTCGACGGAGGCCGCAATGCCATTGATACTGGCCACGGCCTCTGGGCCGAGGATTCCAGCTGGGTCGCTCACATAGCCATTCCCCCCGTCTTTCGGGTTGGGAATGTTTGCGATCGTATAAATGGTGGGTGCTTGTGCAAACAAGCAAAACGGCAAGGCCACGAAGAGAAGAAGATGAAGGTATTTCATTGGAAAGTTGGTGATTATGGTTGCGGCAGCAAAATAGGCGTTGGTTGGGTTGTGCGCAATGATTTTCGATGAAGGTAGTGTGCTGAAAGTAAATGGCCATAAATTATCCAAATTTTGATGCCGATTCCACCTGCGAATGGAAGGTTCGTTGCCAAATCAAGGCATTTTGGCATTGGCTCGGCACCCCCAAATCTGAAATCTTATATCGTCTATCTTAAATCTTAAATCAAATTCATCCTAACTCTACAGAATCCTCCCCCTACCCCATCACCTCCTTAAGCACCCTCACCGCAAAGCTTTGTTCTTCGAGGTTCAACCCAGCGAAGCCCAAGCGGCAGGCATTCCAGGTGCGGTCGCTGGTCTTGTTGTAAACCTTCCCGTTGGAGATGGCAAGGCCTTTTTTCTTGGCGGCAGCGGCAATATCGGGCAATGGGATGCTTGGGTCGAATTCCGCCCAAACGCTCATGCCACCTTCGGGCTTCCTGAACTGGATTCTGTCAGATAGCTGGTCGGTAAGCAATTCGCAGAAATGGTCACGGCGCTGCTTGTAAAGCTTGAGCGCTTTTTTCATGTGCCGCTTGATTTCGCCGAGGCGGAACAGTTCGCCAACGGTCTGTTCCATGGCATAATCGCCCTGGATGTCTATCATCTGGCGCAGCTTTCCTATCTCATGGAGCAGGTTGGGCGGCGCCACCAAAAAACCGATGCGGAGGAACTGCGCAAAGGTCTTGCTCATGGAGCCGACATAGACCACCATGCCGTTTTGGTCGGCACTGGCCAAGGGGAGCAACGGGCTGCTTTCGTAGTGGAAATCGTAATCGTAATCGTCCTCCAGGATGGCGATATTGCATTGGTTGGCGATTTCGAGCAGTTCCATCCGGCGCTCGGCACAGAGCGTGACCGTGGTCGGAAAATGGTGGTGAGGGGTGATATAGAGCATCCGAACGCATTCCTTTTTGCAGATTTCCTTCACCAAGTCGGTGCGCATGCCGTGCTGGTCCACGGGAACCCGTATCACCTTGGCGCCAAAATGGGTGAAGACCCGCTCCGCATAATAATAGCCGGGGTCGCCGCTCAGCACGATGTCGCCGGGCGAAAGCAGGATGCCCGCTGCCAGGAAAATGCCCATTTGGCTGCCCCGGCAGACGAAGATATTATCGGGGGTGGTCTGCAAGCCCCGGCTCTCGTTTAGGTGCTCGGACAATTGTTGCCGAAGGTACAGGTTGCCTTCCACCTCAAAATAACGCAAATGCGGTACATGCGTTTTGCGGGTGAGGATGCTTTTATAAGTCTGCGAAATGAGCTTGGTAGGCACTAACCGCAAATCGGGGCCATCGTGCAGGCCAATCATGTTCGGCGGAGCATAGCTCGGCGCCTGGATATTGAGATAGGGTTTTACCTCGAAGCCGGTTTGCGACGGAAAGCCATTTCTGATGGGTGCTTCCGCAATACGGGAGGGTTTCCGTTCTGGCAGCTTGGTGTGCACGAAAGCTCCTTTGGAGGGATGTATCTCTATCCAACCTTGGGCCTCCAGGTCTATATAAGCCGCTACGACCGTCTTTCGGTGCACCTCCAACAATTCGGACATGGCACGGCTGCCCGGCAACCTCGAACCCGGCTGCACATGGCTCTCCTTGATTTGGCAGACGATCTGATTGGCGATTTGCAAATAGATGGGAAGGTTGGAGTTGGCCTTGATCTTGACGACGGATTTCCAAGGGAACATGGTGGGTGATTGGTGATTGGTGACTCGTGATTGGTGATTGGTGATTAGCTAAGCCGTTGCAACGAATCACCAATCACCAATCCTTTCCTATACCGGACTACCGGTTTAATAAAAACCGGCTTCCAAAGGTAGTCCAATTAACCTGTTTCTTTGCAGAAAAACCAGAAGAAAGTTTATTCATACTCAAAATTTTTTAGTGCGTGCAGGGCCGTATGCCCTGCACCGTTTTTTTTTTCCGATGGAATTCGCACTTGACAAATCAATCGAAATACTGGAACGCACCCCTGTTGTGCTTTCCACCCTGCTTGCTGGCCTCTCTGCTGACTGGACCATGCAGAACGAGGGCGGCGAAACATGGAGCGCCTTCGATGTCATCGGCCATTTGATTCACGGCGAACAGACCGATTGGGTGCCCCGCATGAAACATATCCTTGAACTGGGCACGAGCGAGCCATTTGCGCCGTTCAACCGCTTTGCGCAGTTCGAAGCAAGCAAAGGAAAAAGTTTAGATCAGCTCTTGGAGGATTTTACCCGACTTAGAAACGAGAATTTGCGCATCCTCGAGCAAACGAGGCTGGATGAAGATGCCCTGTGCAAGCAGGGCATCCACCCCGCCCTTGGTATAGTAACTTTGAAGCAACTCCTCTCTTGCTGGACGGTACATGACCTCAGCCATATCGCCCAAATCAGCCGGGTAATGGCCAAGCAATATGCCGGGGAGGTTGGGCCGTGGAAAGCATACCTTTCGGTAATCGGGGGACGGTAGACTGCGGACTTCGGACTTCGGACTGCGGACTGCGGACTGCGGACTGCGGACTTCGGACTTCGGACTTCGGACTGCGGACTTCGGACTGCGGACTTCGGACTGCGGACTGCGGACTGCGGACTTCGGACTTCGGACTGCGGACTGCGGACTGCGGACTTCGGACTGCGGACTTTGGACTTCGGACTGCGGACTGCGGACTGCGGACTGCGGACTGCGGACTGCGGACTGCGGACTTCGGACTGCGGACTGCGGACTGCGGACTGTTGCAACCCACGCCCCCTTTGTCATCCCTTTAGGGAACTGCGACGCCACGAGGGCAAACGGCAATTATAGTCAGGCGGTGACTTCAAGTCACCGCCTGACTTGAGCTAATGCCACGAAGGCAAACGAACAAAATGATAGCTTTGCTAAAAAAACGATGAAACCTGTGACCAACGCTGTGCAAATAATAGCCTACCACCCCGCTCATTTCGAGCGTTGGAAGGCCATCAACGAGGAGTGGATCACCCATGCCTATTTCATGGAAGAAATAGACCACCTGCATTGCAGTCAACCGGAGGAATCCATTCTGGCAGGCGGTGGCCATATCTTGCTGGCGCAAATGGACGGTGAAATCGTTGGCACTGCCGGCCTGATAAAGGACGATGCCGTCACCTATGAACTCATCAAAATGGCGGTGGACAAACGCTACCGGGGCTATGGCATTGGCCGCCTGCTTTGCGAAGCAGCCATCGAAAAATCAAGGTCTGTCGGTGCGGAATTGCTGTATTTATTCTCCAATACGAAAGGCTCGGCCACGGCCATCGAGATTTATCGGCAACTTGGCTTCGTGGAAGTACCTTTGGACAGAAATGATTTCGTCCGGGCCGATATTCGCATGGAGATGCGGTTTTAGCCCCTGGCCCCCTGACCCCTAAAGGGGAACCTAACCCTTTAATCCATTATTTGTCATTCCCGTAGGGAACCTAATCTTTCAATCCTTTTTTTTTGTCATTCCCGTAGGGAACCTAATCCTTCAACATGGAGCATCTAAAATACCCAATCGGCAAGTTCGTAGCACCTGAGTCTGTGACACCTGACATGCGTACTGCATGGATAGAAAAGATTGCGGCACTGCCGCAACAATTAGAAGCGGCCTTGGTGGGCATCACCGAGCAGCAATTGGACACCCCCTACCGACCAGATGGCTGGACGGTTCGGCAAGTTGTTCATCATTTGGCGGACAGCCATATCAATGCCTATTGCCGGCTGCACTTGGCGCTGACGGAAGATGCGCCGACCATCAAACCTTATTTGGAGGCCTTATGGGCCAATTTGCCCGACAGTCAATTGCCCGTGGACAGCTCTTTGCAAATCCTGCGGGGCGTTCACCACCGCTGGGTGCATCTATTGCGGAGCATGAAAGAAGCGGATTTTGCAAGGACTTATATCCATCCGCAATATGGGAAGGTTTATACGATGGATACGATGACGGCCTTGTATGTTTGGCATGGGGATCATCATTTGGGGCATGTTAAATTGGTGTTTAAAAATGATGAAGGATGAGTAAGGGGCGATAAGAAAAATATGAGTTTGTTTTTTTTGACGCAGCGAGACGCAGATTTTTTATGATTTTTTATGATTTTCAACCTTGGTAGGAATGATGCGTTTATAGCCAGCGCATAGAAAACTTAGCTTCTGTGCATATTCATTTAAAAAGTCGCCTTTGAAATTGATATTCGGATTGAGCAATTTTGCAGTACCTTTTGAGGGGAGGGGTTATCAAACCCCGGAGTTCCGGAACTCCGGGGTTTGATAACCCCTCCCCTCAAAAGGTGCCTACCATCAATTTAAAATCAAGTAACTATATTACCCTTAATTATAAATGACGAAATGAAGAACCTACTCATCATTTATCATTCATCATTATCATCCTCGTCTTTCTCATCCCCCTTCTTCCCCCAAACATTGTTCTCCCTGTCCACATCCAGGAGTCGGAGCGAAGCATCAATCTCCACCTTCTCTATCTTTTTCAGTTTTTCATCAATCACAAACTCATAGTTCGGGTGTGTCCAGCGCCAATCGGGCAGGACGGAGTATTTATTGCCAGTGAACTCGGTGCCTTTCTTGGCCCCACGCATGATGTCGAGCGGTAGGTTGTAAATATGCTTTGAACCATCCTTGAAGGTAACGGTAATATCGAGCGGCATGGGCGTGAGGCCCTTGCGCTCCAGCACCACCTTGGTTTCCTTACGGCTTTCTTTGGCAACCGATTTCACGGCGTAATCAATCGTCTTGGTGGTATAGACGAAGTATTCCTTGAACCAATCCAATTCAAGCCCCGATTCCTTTTCCATGACCCGGATGAAATCGTTGGCGTTCGGGTGCTTGAACTTCCAGGTTTCAAAATAGGTCCTGAAAGCCTTGTCGAAAACGGGCTTGCCCATGATGTACTGCAGCTGCGTGAGAATGACGTGCCCTTTCACATAAGCGCCCACGCCGTAAGGCCCATTGGCCATGTAGTGGTCGCTGTGGATGGAAAGGGGCTCTTCCCTACCCGATTTGATGAAGCGAATCATGCCCACGTTATTGTCCAAATGCGGGTTTTCGACGGGCGTGCCGCCCAAGAGTTTCTCCTGCATCAGGTAATTCTCCACTTCAGCGGTCACGTACTCCGTGAAACCCTCGTCCATCCAGGCATAGAGTGCCTCATTGCTGCCAAGCAACCCATAATACCAAGCATGTACGGCCTCATGGATGAACGTGCCTATGCCAGCGCCAGCCGCCAGGAAAGTGGCCATCGGGTACTCCATTCCGCCATCGCCAGCTTCCAGGAAGGCATAGGATTTATAGGGGTACTGGCCGAAGTTCTTGTTGACGAAGTCAAACGCCTTGTCCATCTGCTGCGGTGCGGCCTCCCACTTGGCACGGGTCTCAGGATTGTCTTGGTAGAGGAAATGGAAGACCAGCCCATCCTTTCGGCGATAGACCACGTGCTTGTAATCCCGGTCGGCTGACCAGGCAAAATCGTGGACGTTCTCGGCCTTCCAATGCCAAGTGTATTTGTCACCACGTTCGGGTTTCATGGCCGTTCCTTCTGGCTCGTAGCCCCAGCCGATATTGCCGCCGTTCTGAAGAATGCCGCTGGCGCCAAGGCAGTACTTCCGGTCAATGGTAATCTTCACCTCGAAATCGCCCCAGATGCCGTAGAACTCACGTGCCACGTAGGGGTTGGCATGCCAGCCTTGGTAGTCATAATTGCACATTTTAGGGTACCATTGCGACATGGAATAGTCAATGCCGTCCTTGCTGTCCCTACCGGAGCGGCGAATTTGGACTGGCACTTGCGAATTGAATTCCATCTCGAACACCACGGTCGAGTTGGGCTTGATGCCTTTGGGCAATTCCACTTCCAGAATGGTCTCGTTTACCTCCCATTTGCAGTCCTTGCCGTCCATTTTCAGCGAGGTGATTTTATGCCAGCCGTATTCGTCCGGCTTCAGTTTGCTGATGCGGTCTTTCACCCTTGGGTCTGGATCTGGCAGGTTGCGGCTGCGCACGTCCATGTTGCTGTTGGGCTGGAAGGCATTGAAATAGAGGTGATAATACACCCGATCCAATTCGTCGGGGGAGTTGTTGGTGTATTTCAGGCGCTGCTTGCCCATGAACTGGTGCTTCGCAACGTCCATGTCAATGTCCATTTGGTAGTCCACTCGTTGCTGCCAGCGGTCGGGTTGGGCTTGGAGGGTGAAAGCAGTTGAGATAGCAAGAAAAAACAGGAATAATGCTTTTTTGTACATTTTCATCAAGGATTAGTGTTTCGCAAAGATAGAATTTTGGGGAAAAGGTGGCTTGGTTGGGATGAACCGACCCTTAAACTAAATCGGGCTTATTGCAACTCAATAACTCGTTCATCCACGTTCAATGTGCCATTTGCTTCGCTTATTTTGGTTTCAACACTATAAATTACCCAGCCTGACGAGCCATTAATCAGGGAGGATACATTGGTTTCGTCCGTCAAGGCAGGGAACTTGTTCCTTGGTGGCAGTTCCTTCCCCAATGTGCCTGCTTTTTTTAGAAAATTATGCTTTTCCGCCCAACCATTTGAACGCTTCAAATAATGCCAGGTGCATGATGCTCGCATGGTCTTCCTTGCCGAGACAATTGAAGGCGGTAGGCAAGCCTGCTGCTTTCAGCTTTTTGTAGAGCTTTTTTGCATCTCTTTCCATAACCTTCCCCTCGTTGCCCACACTGACATGAACCTTTGTGTTTTTAGGAAACGATTTTGGAAATTGCGTCAGCAACGACTCGCCATCCCACCAAAGGCTCGGACTGATGATGATGTACTGGTTGAACAATGCGGGATTTTTGAACAAAACCTCCGTTGCCAACAAGCCACCTAATGACTGTCCGATGATGGTTTTGTCACCAGCAGTGCGGTATTTTGCCTCGATGAACGGCTGCAACTCCCTATCCAAGAAGGCGATGAAATTGGCGGAACCGCCGGTGGTTGGAAAGTCTTTTTTGTCCTTTTCGATAGTTGTTGGAAAGGTGAAATCCCGCTTCCTGTCCACATTGGCGATGCCCACAACGATGGAGGGCGGCAGGATGTTTATCCATGAAAAATTGCAAAACTGCACCAAGCCCGCCACATGGATGAAGTCTTCATCGGCAGAGCCGTCGAGGAGGTAAATGACCGGGTATTTGCAGGTATCGCAGGTCGCATAACCCTCTGGCAAATAGATGTTGAGGGTGCGCTCTTCACCCATAATTTTCGAATTGATTTCTTGGATTTCACCCAAGACGAAAGGTTTGGTTTGCTGCGCAAAAAGGTTGTAAAACAACAGCAGGAAAGCAAGGATGACAGTCGGTCTCATAAATAGGTTTTGAGGCAAATGTACGCTTTACAGTCGTTTCATAATCTATTTTAGGCAGGAGCCCGGCTTGAGGTGACACCTCGGAAGGGCGAGCAAAAATTATCGTTATTGCACAAGTAGAGCCGCCCTTTCGAGGCGTCGCCTCAAGCCTTACCAATACTTTGACAGTTGGTCGAGAAAAGCTAGGTTTATCACCTGACTCAACTCAATTTTTGGCATTGACCATTATCAATGGTGCATTTCCAACAAAATCCTACCTTTAACCCACTAACGAAAAACGCCTAAAATGACAAGTCAAACGAACACCGCCATTGTCAAGAACGACAAGCGCACCATTTGGGGCTGGCTCATGTACGATTGGGCCAATTCGGTCTATGTGCTGTCCATCACCTCCGCCATTTTCCCGGCCTACTACAACACCGTCACCAAAGTCAATGGCAATACCCTTATTGAGGTGATGGGCATGAAATTTCAAAACACGGGCATCTATTCCATCAACCTTGGCCTTGCCTTTGGCATCGTGGCGCTCATTTCGCCCATCGTCTCCTCTGTGGCCGACTATTCTGGAAACCACCGGGCTTTCATGCGGTTCTTCTGCTACATGGGTGCCCTCGGCTGCATGGGGCTTTTCCTATTTGACTCGAAACAGGATGTCCATTGGGGCCTGTTTTGCACCTTGATAGCAACGGTCGGCTATGCAGGCAGCATCGTTTTCTACAATTCCTACCTGCCCGCACTCGTCACTGACGACCGCTTGGACAAGACGAGCGCCAAGGGATTCTCTTATGGCTACCTTGGTTCAACCGTGCTGCTCCTGATTAGCCTCGCACTAATCATGAACGCAAAAAAATTAGGCGTTGAAGACAGCACCTTTATGCCCCGACTCGCCTTCTTGATGACGGGCCTATGGTGGTTTGGCTTTGCCCATATCAGTTTTGCTCGCCTTCCAAAAGGGATCTATGATAAACGCCAAACCGGACACTACCTGCTCAACGGTTATTATGAATTGCAAAAAGTTTGGAAATATATAAAACAAGAGAAACTGCTCCGCAACTACCTCTTCAGCTTTTTTTTCTTCATCATGGGCGTGCAGACGGTCATGTTCATGGCGGCCTCTTTCGGTGAAAAAGAAGTGGGCCTGAAAATAACCCAGCTCATCATCACCATGCTATTGCTGCAAATCCTGGGGATAATTGGGGCACACCTTTTTGCCTGGATTTCGAAGAAATTGAACAATTTCAAGGCTTTGACCATCGCCATCACGGCTTGGATACTCATTTGCATTGGTGCCCATTATATCAAAACCCCATTTCATTTCTATACCGCAGCCTTTTTCATCGGCCTCGTGATGGGCGGCATACAGGCCCTGTCCCGTGCAACCTACTCCAAGCTGATACCCAAAACCGGGAACAATGCCGGCTATTTCAGCTTCTACGATGTTTGCGAGAAATTGGCCATGATGTGCGGCCTCGTCATGTGGGGCTACTTGGACGACCTGACGGGCAGCATGCGCAGCGCTATTTTTGCCTTGTTTGGATGGTTCGTCATCGGGTTGGTGCTGATGGTGTACGTGCAGTGGTTGAAACGGAAGGCGATAGCCATGGGTAGTTTGCAAGGCACATAAGGTTTCCGAAATCTTTGAGATTTCGGAAATCTGAGCATACTGGATGCCCATATCATCATTTTTTTGAAAGTTTCCTGTATTCAAATCCTTGATTATCAATGCCTTAATTGTGCGGAAACCGCCCGTATTCTGCTTGTTGCTGAGGGATTGACGCTTTTTTTTAAGAAAATCTTAACCAAAAAATGACAAATTCTGCGGGAGCTTTTTTACCTTTGAGCCCTTATGGTTGCTGTCATATTAAAAATGACTCGCCTTCTAAACCTTTCTGCACTATAGTTAGCATTGCGACAAGTGCTTTTGCATCCTCTACTTGGATGATCTTTTCTTCTAAACCTTTCTGCACTATAGTTAGCATTGCGACGAAGATTTAAGGTTACCTGACCTTTCATAATCTTCTGCTTCTAAACCTTTCTGCACTATAGTTAGCATTGCGACTTTGTGATTTGTCCTACACTGGCAAAGCTGGCTCCCCTTCTAAACCTTTCTGCACTATAGTTAGCATTGCGACTGGCCCCCGGTTGCCCGTTCGTGTTTTTCAGTCCTGCTTCTAAACCTTTCTGCACTATAGTTAGCATTGCGACGCCGCGAGCAAGACCAAAATACAGGCCAACAGTGACTTCTAAACCTTTCTGCACTATAGTTAGCATTGCGACTTGGTACCCAATACTTTCTCTTCTTGTGGAGAAGCGCTTCTAAACCTTTCTGCACTATAGTTAGCATTGCGACCCAACAGCATCCCTTGCATTGCCCAGACCTCGGTAGGGCTTCTAAACCTTTCTGCACTATAGTTAGCATTGCGACCCCTACGGGATCATCAATAATTTGAAAGCTGCTGTATCTTCTAAACCTTTCTGCACTATAGTTAGCATTGCGACTTTTGTCTGTGACTTTTTTGAACGACATATACTCTTCTTCTAAACCTTTCTGCACTATAGTTAGCATTGCGACCATGTATGATGAAGCCTGACCAAGTTGCGTTTGCCGCTTCTAAACCTTTCTGCACTATAGTTAGCATTGAACTAGGATGAGTAGGATTTAATAGGATTAATAGGATAAGGTGTAGCCCATCCCATCAATCCTGCATTATCCTAAATATCTTAGTTCAAACAATCGTCAGGCGGCGACTTCAATTCGCCGCCTGACTTGTTTCCTCCCCCTATCTTTGCCCAAAAGAACAAACAGCACCGCATTGGAAATACCGAAACAAGGCCGCAACAAACAAGACCTCCTACAGGCCATGCAAACCGCAAAAGCTGGCGACACCGATTGGCTGCAAGGCAAAACCTGGAGCCTGCAATATTATATTGACGAAGAGCACCATGAACTGCTCAAGGAGGCGCACCAACTCTATTTCTCCGAAAACTATATCAACCCCTTCCTTTTCAAAAGCATCCTGAAAATGGAAAAGGAAGTGGTGGCGATGGTCGCCGATATGCTGCATGGCCCCGAATCGGTGGTGGGAACAATGACCTCTGGCGGTACGGAAAGCATCCTGTTGGCCATGTACGCCTGCAGGGAATGGGCGAGAAAGCACAAGCCCAGCATCAAGCACCCTGAAATCGTTGCTCCCCGCACCATCCATCCAGCCTTCGACAAGGCAGCGCATTATTTTGGTTTTTCGCTCCGCAAAGCGCAGGTGCTGCCCACCCAGGAAGCCGATATGGTGGCAATGGAAAAGCTCATATCAAAAGACACTATTCTGCTGTTGGCGTCGGCCCCTTCGTTTGCCCACGGCGTGCTCGACCCGATTCCTGTTATTGGGCAGTTAGCAGAAAAGCATGGCCTATTGTTCCATGTGGATGCTTGCGTGGGCGGCTTCATGCTGCCTTGGGTGGAAAAATTGGGTAGGGAATTGCCCGAATGGGACTTCCGGGTGCCAGCAGTCACTTCCATGTCCGGCGATTTGCACAAGTTTGGCTTCGGGGCAAAGGGGGCATCGGTGGTTTTGTACCGTCATACCGGGCTTTTCGAGCACCAAATCTTTGTGAACACGGAATACAGCGGCGGCATATTTGCGACGGCCACGCTATTGGGTACCCGGCCCGGCGGTTCGGTGGCGGCGGCTTGGGCTGGCTTGCAGCATTTGGGACAGGCGGGCTATCTAAAAAACGCCAAGGCCATGCTCGATGCCACCGACCAGCTTCGAGCCGACTTGGAAGCCATCCCTGAAATCGAAATCATCGGCAAGCCCTGCATGAACATCCTCGCCTATTCAACCAAAAAAAACCAGCCCGATATTTACGTCGTTGCAGATTTTATGGAGCAAAAAGGCTGGGTCGTGGATAGGCAGCAGTTGCCGCCGAGTGTTCACTTGACGGTTTTTCCGTATAATATTCCGGTTATTGGCAAGTATGTTGAGGATTTAAAGGCGGCCATTGAATGGGCAAAGGCCAATCCCTCAGCAAGCGGCGAAGGCAATGCCGCCATGTATGGCCTCATGGCCAGGATCCCACTTCGGGGCATGGTGAAGGACAATGTTCGGAAAGTTTTTTTGGATACCTATGGCAAGGGATTGGGAAGCGAGCCGCCCGTTGCGGAGCAGGAAAAAAAATCGCCAAAATGGATGGGGAGGCTGAACAGGGTTTTGGCGTGGTTGACGAGGTGGGGGGCTTGACTTGGGTAGGTTGGCTTTTCGTGGGTTGCCGTCTGTTGTGCAATTATTGCAGTGTCGTTTGCCCTCGTGACGTGGACGGTTCCCTAAAGGGATGACAAAGGGGGCGTGGGTTGCCGTCTGTTGTGCAATTATTGCAGTGTCGTTTGCCCTCATGACGTTGCAGGTCCCTAAAGGGATGACAAAGGGGGCGTGGGTTGCCGTCTGTTGTGCAATTATTGCAGTGTCGTTTGCCCTCGTGACGTGGACGGTTCCCTAAAGGGATAACAAAGGGGGCGTGGGTTGCCAAAGGGGGATGGGTGCCCCAATCCGGAATCCGCAATCCCCAATCCGCAATCGAATCATCGTTTCTGCTTATTGTACCAAGCAATTCCCAATCGTATCTTCTCATAAGTCACTTCCTCGTTCAGCTTGTTGAAAACATCCATTAACTTGTAAGGTGGCTCCATGTCGTGCACGGCTTCTGCTACCCGCTGTGCCTCAGCTTTGGTCAAAAAAGCCCAGATGTTGACATTTTCGCCTTTTTCATAGAGGTGGGCCAGGTGCGAAAAGACGGTTAAAGGCGCAATGTCCCGTTGCGCAGCAATTTCATCCACCGAAGCCCCTTGTTTGTAAAGCCGGAATGTTTCCAGATAGGTAGCACCTGTGATGCGAATGCCCTCGTCCTTTTTCGCCAAGAGGAAGTCCTGAATGGCATCCAAAAACGCACGGCCATATTCTCGCAGCTTTTGCTCCCCTAACCCGCTGATTTGGCTAAGGTCGGCCTCTGTGGTTGGCCTTGCCGCAGCCATTTCCTCCAAGGTCGCATCGTTGAAGACGATATAGGGTGGCACGCCTTTTTGCCTTGCGATGTCCAGTCGCAGTTCCCGCAGGTGTTCGAACAGTTCGTCCCGTACACGCTCCCGCTCGGTGGCACGCTTGGTGCGGGTAGCGGTCTTGGCCTCCTCTTCTTCTTTGCGCTTTTGGAAGGTCTCCGCCTTCACGAGTTCCACTTTTTGGCCACTGAATAGGACGGCACGGCTGCCATCTGTCAGTTTGACCTTGTTGTGGTCGTCGTAGGCGATTTCGAGCAGGCCCTGGTTGATGAGCTGTTCGAGGTAGAAAAACCAGTCCTCTTGGCGGATGTCCTTTCCGGCCCCGTAGGTCTTGATTTTATCATAACCGTTCGACAACAGGTTGTAGCTTTTGGAACCTCGTAGCACGTCCACCAACATGCCAGTGCCCACTTGCTCGTCCAGGCGGCTTACCGCCGAAAGTGCTTTTTGTGCCACGATAGAACCATCGAAATGCTGTGGCGGGTTCTTGCACACGTCGCAATTGCCACAGTTTTCGAGCATGGTCTCGTTGAAATAGTTCAGCAAGATTTTCCTTCGGCAAATAAGGGACGTAGCATACTGGTGCATGCGCTCCAACTTGGCCAATTGAATGTCACGGTGCTGCCCCTCGCCGTCCATGATGAACTCCCGGAGCATAATCAAGTCCTGCACGGAATAGAACAGCAGCGTGTCGGCATCGGCGCCATCCCTGCCAGAGCGGCCAATTTCCTGGTAGTAGCCCTCAATGTTCTTGGGCAAATTGTAATGGATGACCCATCGCACGTTCGATTTGTCAATGCCCATTCCGAAGGCGATGGTGGCGCAGATAACGGTCGTGCGGTCATTGATGAAATCCTCCTGCACCTTTGGGCGGGTACGGTCGTCGAGGCCGGCATGGTAGGCGGCTGCATTGATGCCCTCTTCCCGCAGTTTCTCAGCCAATGATTCCGTGGTTTTCCTGGCTGTGCAATAAATAATGCCCGGCTGGTTGGGCCGCTTTTCGATGAACTCGACAATTTGTTCAATACGTTTGCGGCCGGGCTTAACCTCCAAGCTCAGGTTGGGCCGGTCGAAGCTGGCGATGAAAACTTCGGGGCTTCGCAATTCTGCCTGAACGATGATGTCCTTCCGGGTCAATTTATCTGCCGTGGCAGTGAGGGCAATGACGGGGATATTGGGAAAGGTGTTCTTCAAAAAACGCAACTGGCGATACTCAGGCCGGAAATCGTGTCCCCAAGACGAAATACAGTGTGCTTCGTCAATGGCAAACAGGCAGATTTTTGAGGCCCGTAGCAGGGGGAGGAATTCTTGCGAGGCCATTTTTTCCGGGGAAGTATAGAGCAGGTCGAGGCGGCCATGAAACAGCTCATTCTCCACGGATTGTTGCTCGTGGTAGCTGAGTGAGCTGTTGAGGAAGGCAGCTCGTATGCCATTGGCCCGAAGTGCCTCCACTTGGTCTTTCATCAAAGAAATGAGTGGGGAAACCACCACGCAGGTGCCCTCCATCGTGACTGCGGGTATCTGGAAGCAGACCGACTTGCCGCCGCCGGTTGGCATCAGCAGCAGCACGTCTTTTTTATCGAAAATGGCTTGGATGACCTCAGCCTGCAAGGGGCGGAAGCTGTCGTAGCCATAGTATTTCTTTAGCGCAGCCTTTGCGTTTTCCAAGTTCATGTTTGTCTTTGAAATATGGCCGCCAAATTAGCCAAAAGGTCAAAAAATGCGCAAAATACACATGGTTAGCTTCAAAAAACCGAGGTTAGCGTAGTTCTTACACCTAATTTTATTGTTTTTTGCCTAAACCCTGTATCTTCACCCCCGACAATATGACAGGATAACATGAATGGCGAAAACAACTTTTTCAAGTCTGCTTTTTCGGTGGACAATGTGATTTTTGGTTTTGACGAAGGCGACTTGAAAGTGCTTTTGATAAAACGTGGCAACGAACCATACAAGGGACTATGGGCCTTGCCCGGTGACCTCGTCTATCCCAACGAAGACCTTGATACCGCAGCTTATCGGGTATTGGAGGAACTGACTGGCATCAAGAACGTTTACCTCGAACAAGTCCACACCTTTGGAGCCGTTGACCGCCACCCGCTTGGGCGGGTCATCACCATCGCTTATTATTCTTTGGTTAAAATCAGTGATTTCACGCCCAAGGCCGCTTCGTTCGCACAGAACGTGGAATGGCATATCGTGGACACGGCCATTAAATCAAAGCTGGCTTTCGACCACAATATCATCTTACAGACCTGCTTCAACGCCTTGACCCATCGGGTGCGCATCAGGCCGGTCGGCTTTGAGTTGCTGCCACCAAAATTCACCCTGACAGAATTGCAGCACCTCTACGAGTCATTGCTGCGGGAGGAGTTGGACAAGCGGAATTTTCGAAAGAAAATCCTTTCCATGAGCCTGCTCATTGACTTGAACGAATTGCAGGAAGGGGTGCCGCACAGGCCCGCCAAGCTCTACCAATTCAACAAGGAGCGCTACCAGCAATTGGAGGCACAAGGCTTCAGCTTTGAAGTGAAGGAAAGTAAGAAGAAGGAGAAGAAACAACGACTGGCTGCACTGATTTTGCAGTGATTCCCTTGCATGACTATCAAAACAAAGCGGCTGCTGCATCATTCAATGCAGCAGCCGCTTTTTTTTAAAAAAGAAAAACCACACAAGCACGGAAGGCGTTTAAGACCCCTTCTAGCATGGTTAAGGTAGTCGGACTGTTTTTGGTAATCCTCCCGTTCCCAATCGGAGATTGAGAAGCCGGACAAGTCAACGGCTGAGGCCCGCCCTACTTGCAAATCCGAATCACTCCCTCAATTTTGAAATGTTGAGTCAAAACAAATTGGAGTACTTGTGCGGTTGTTTCTTTAAACAACGAATCGTTTATGAGCGCAATGTATAGGCTTTTCCAATACCATGAAAGATGGGGTGAATTTTTTTTCGATTTTTTTTTCAGGAAAAAAATGGACGCATGCGGAAATTTTTTGTTTTTGTGATTGAGCCTGTAAGCTGCCCAAGTCAGGCGGTGACTTGAAGTCACCGCTTGACTTAAGCCCCATGAACCCTGGGGGCGTGAATAGATTGCTAAGCAAAGACGAGGTTGCGCCTACTTCCTCAACCCATTCATTAAAAACCGCAGCAAATCCGTCTCCAATGCCTTCATGGAAATGGTGCGCTTTCCCGGGTACCAACGGTGCAGCCAGCGCAGGGAGGTAAAAATAGTGGAAAGACAAACCGTCAGGTTCATCTCTGTAAACTCGCCCGTTTCCATGCCTTGCTGGAGGATACGACCAAACCGCCGCTCGTAGTCCCGCCGCATATTGCGAAACTCCAGTAGGTAAGGCTCGCTCAGGTGCCGCCACTCTTCGCTGAAAATGGTCATGGACGATACATCGGTCGTGGCGATTTGAATGTGCAGCAAAATCAATTGCTCCACTTTTTGGGTGGGTGTCATGTCCGATTCTTCAATGGCCCGCATCCCCTCCAGGTAGCCCCTTGCGCTGTCGAAACAGATTTTCTGCAACAGTTCCTCTTTGCTCCCGATGTGCGAGTACAAGCTGGACGCCTTCAACCCTACCCTTTCTGCGAGGTCACGCATGGACGAAGCGAGGTAGCCCCGCTCCTGGAACAACTTCGATGCCTCGTCTAATATTTTTTTCTTGGTAGGTGAAACGGCCATTCAGGAAGTTGATAATAAATCAGTAAAGTGTTCTCTTAGAAAAATTTAGTGGCTTTTTGAACAATGCAGCCATCTTTGAGAGGGCGGGTTATCAAACCCGCTGGTTCCGGAACTGGCGGGTTTGATAACCCGCCCTCTCAAAAGTGTCGAGGTTTTACAAAAATCCTGCTACCTCCGCTTTTTATAAGCATGCCCTTTAAAGCGCTATTACCCATTTTCAACCAAAAAAATCACTCATCAAAACTCAGCACCACCTTTTCCGTCTTGGGGTGCGCCTGACAAGTGAGTACATAACCTGCAGCAATTTCCTCTTTTTCCAAACCATAGCAGACCTCCATTTCCACTTCACCTTCCAACAGTTTGGCCCTGCAGGTGCAGCAAACGCCACCCTTGCAGGCATAGGGAAGGTCAGAAGCCACTTTTGAGCCAGCATCCAATATCGTTTCCGATGGGCTGTTGTGCTGGTAGGAATAGGTCTTGCCGTCCAAGGTGAGGGTGATGTGGGAAGTTGCAATGCCGCCGCTTTTGGCCCAATCCCGTTTTGATTCAAGGTTGGTAGCCCCAGCAGTATTGAACAGTTCTGAATGCAGTTTCTGTTCGTCCACGCCATACTCTAATAGCGTAGAGCGGACGGCCTCGATCATGGGGGCAGGGCCGCAGAGGTAGAACCCATCCACCGCTTCCACATCAATGAGCCGTTGGCAGAACTTCCGGCATTTTTCGGCATCAATGCGGCCATGGAACAGCTCGATGCCGGGGTCTTCCTGGCTGAGGACGTAGTGAACCGAAAGTCGGGTCATGTACTCGTTTTTCAGCCCTTCGATTGCTTCTCGAAAAATAACTGACTCCGAGTTTTTATTGCCATAGAACAGGGTGAACTGGCTATCAGGCTCATTGCGGAGCACCGTTTTCAGCATCGAAATAACGGGGGTGATGCCACTGCCGGCGGCAAAGGCGACGTAGCTGCGCTGGGCGGATGGGTCGGTTTGCAGGGCGAAATTGCCAAGCGGCGTCATCACATCCAACTCATCGCCGGGCAAGAGCCGCTCGTTGGCGTAGCCTGAAAATAGGCCACCAGGCACCTGTTTTACCGCCACCCGCAACTCCCCGTCCATAGGTGAAGCGCAGATGGAATAGGAGCGCCTGATTTCGGAACCATCCAAATGGGTGCGAAGGGTCAAATGCTGGCCGGGCAAGAAGTCATACTCGCTGCGAACCTCGGCAGGTACCTCAAAGGAAATGGAAACGCATTCGGGGGTCTCCCGTCGCACTTCCCGGACTTTTAATTTGTGAAACTTTGGCATTATCTGTTAGCGGCTATGGGCTTTCGGTCAAAATGGTCGGCGGCGAAGGTAAGAATTTGCTGGATTCTGGATGCTGGATTCTGGATGCTGGATGCTGGATGCTGGATGCTGGAGGCTAAGAATGTTCGCTCCAACTAATGTAGGAAATTAAATTGCACATGATTCCTTCTGTTCTAATAGGCCGGCACTACCCAGTTAAGTCTCCAGCGCCATGCATCCAAAAAAAATTCAAGCCTTGATTTCCAGAATCTTCCTACTTTTCGGACTTGTAGTTTTATTGACACTAACTCACAGCTTAAAAATTATGCAAGAATCCATCGCCATACTCTGTGCCGGCGGCCCGGCCCCTGGCATCAATACCGTCATCAGTACCATTGCAAAGGTGTTCCTTAAAGACGGCTACAAAGTCATCGGCATCCACGACGGCTTCAAGAACCTGTTCAACGGCAATGCCGAAACCGTGAACATTGACTTCCACTATGCCGACCGCATCTTCCCACGGGGCGGCTCTACCTTGCGTATGAGCCGTTACAAGCCGAAAGACCACGAGTTTTCGGCGGATTTTTTCGTGAAAAACAATGTGAAACTGCTCGTCACCATCGGCGGGGACGACACGGCTTCTTCGAGCAACCGCCTTACCAAATGGTTGGAAGAGCAGCACATCAATATCCAGAACATACACGTACCGAAGACGATTGACAACGACATCCCGCTGCCCGACCTGATGCCCACCTTTGGCTTCAACTCGGCCAAGAACGAGGGCGTGCGCATCGGCAACACCATCTACGAGGACAGCCGCACCAGCAACACTTGGTTCGTGATTTCCTCCATGGGCCGCTCGGCTGGGCACCTCGCTTTTGAAATTGGCGCAAGCTGCCACTACCCTATCATCATCATCCCGGAGATGTTCGACAAGGTGAAGGTCACGCTTGACCTCGTGGTTGACCTTATCATCTCCTCGATGGTGAAACGAAAAATCAACAATATTGAGCACGGCGTGGCCATCGTCAGCGAGGGCATCTTCCACATCATGGACGACGAGGACATCCGCAACTGTGGCATCACCTTCACCTTCGACGCCCACGGCCACCCTGAGCTTGGCAACGTGAGCAAGGCCCATATCATCAACGTCTTGTTGCAGCGAAAACTGAAGGAACTTGGCATTGACATCAAAAGCCGCCCCGTGGAGCTTGGCTACGAGCTTCGTTGCTGCGCCCCCGTCGCTTTTGACCTTACGCTTTGCACCATCATGGGCATGGGCGTGAAACGGCTTTTCGAGCAAGGCTACAAGGGCTGTATTGTGTCCACCACAAGGCTGGCCGAAATCAAGCCGCTGTTCATGAAGGACATCCAGGACGAAACGGGCAAGATACCGCCCCGCCTCGTTGATATCCACACCGAATTCGCCCAATTGGTGCTCAGCGACCTGCACGTACTGAACAAGAACGATTACGAAAAAGCGGGCCGCTACTTGCTGAACCCCCATGCTTTTGATTTTTACAAATTGATGGATTGGGAGTTCAAGCCGAGTACGGTGTTGAGGCCGATTGAGGAGTAGTGCATATTCACCTTTTTTAGGGGTAAAAAACAAGCGGACGTGGCGACTTGCCACGTCCGCTTGTTTTTTACCAAAGGTTTTCTTGCAAAACGGCGCTTGGTTAATTTGTGCTTTTGTCATCGCCGAAGGCGACCTGTGACATGACGAGGGCAGTCACGCATGACGTCGCAGATCGCCTACGGCGATGACAAAAGCGAATTAATAGTACAAAATATGGATTTACAATTTTTATAAGAAAGCCTTCTTATAAATTAGACTTGTTTGAGACTAATTCGTTGATTATCAAACACATCGCAAAGTGATTTTTAGGTTCCAAAGCCCGGCACATATACCAATTACCCGCTCAATTAGGTTTTCACAATAAGTGCG
>JALHQW010000072.1 GCA_022841745.1 Saprospiraceae bacterium
AAACAAAGGCAGAGACAGTAATTGGCTCTGATAGGAGGGTTATTCCCTTATCCGAGCAAATACCTCATCACTGCTATATCTTTCATTTTTCAAAGCTATCTGGCTTGCAATAGGTCAGTAAGTAAGTAAATGAAGTGATCATTAGATATTATGCAGGAATAATTCGTTAATGAACCACTGTTTTGAAGTCAGGCGGTTACTTCAAGTCATCGTTTAAGCACCTCCAAAATCGCAACTTGAAGGATGCTTGCTTTTTATTCCATTGGGTTTCTAATTTCGCTGCTTTATGAAAAAATACTTATTCATTTTTATGGCTTGGAATTTCCTCAGTCTATCCAGCTTTTCACAAACTGCTGTTTACGTTCAGGCGAGGGGCGGTGTCTCGGCGGGGATGGGCAGCATCAAGGATGCTGGGGAGTATTCACAATATTTCCGGACATCACCTTATTTTGGACAGAACACGGGACTGGCCATAGGTCTCAAATTCCAGAATGGGCTTTCCGTTGAGGTGGGCTATGAGAATAATATTATTGGCATTAGGGTAATCGAGAACTTGAGAAATTTGGTTTATGACAGTATTCAAGAAAGCATTCGTGGAGGCATATTCAAAGGGACTGGTATTAATTACCACTGCATTCCTATAAGGTTTTCACTTGACATGGACCTCAGCAAGCGGTTGGTTTTTCAGCCCATATTGGGCTTACAGTTCGGTTTTGAACCTGGGGGCTATACAAATCTTGGAGGATGGGGAGGGCCGGGAATCAGTTTGAAGTTAACTAAAAAAGATAGATTAACTGGCTATACTGTTGGCTTTCAGTATGGAGGCGAGCTTAGCTGGAAGGCTACAAAAAAGGCCAAACACCCACAATACCTCACCTTTCTGCTACTACACAATGCAGGTCTTTTCACCAACAATGTTTTCACCTACAGCTCTTATGCCGAAGGCTATGGGACGTTCCAGCGGGTGGTTAATTTCAGGGCATCTTATCTTGGCGCCACAATAGGGTATCGGTATTTTTTGACCAAGGACAAGCGTAATCCCGATAGTCTTGACTGAAGCGAACTACAAAACGGCTTATTCACTTTCCACTATACCAATGCCCAAAACGTCCTTTGTAGAGGCATCCACGAAAATCCGTTCCCCTGTTTTTAAATCTTCCAACATGTTATAATCATGGTCTTTGAAAAATGGGCTATCGGTCAGTTGGTGAAGGTCGAAACCGAGGAAGGTGATATTGGCACGCAGGTGTTGAACCCGGTATCGTTTTTCAATACCAGCCTGCTCTATCAGTTGTTGACATACGGCATTGAAATAAGCGGCATAGCCTACGCAGTTTGCCTTTTGGGAATAAAAAAGGAGATTGGGGTCGTTGTCGCATTTGCCGAAGGAAAATTCCAACTGAGAAGTAGTTAGGTTCAACGATTGCCATACAATGCGCTGCATTGAAGTGTCAATGGGTTGGTTTTCAAGTTGTTGTTTAAACCCTTTGTCGGTCGCTAATATGGCTGGGCGCTCGCTGATTGGATGATAGGTTACTGTGAGGCGGTAGAGCCAACCTCGTAGGACGATGACCAATAAAATTAGCAGGAGTATGAATTTGAATCGTTTCATCGAAATAAGGCCAAGGTCTTGCCCTTTTTTGTAATTGTGGAGCAATCCGTTCACGTCTCATTTGTGCGCCATTCATGCTTGCCCTCATGGCGTGGACGGTTCCCTACGGGATGACAAGGGGAAGTGCCGGGCCTTGACCAACATGTACAGGTTTGCCCCTTTTTTGTCATTGTGGAGCAATCAGTCCACGTCTTGTTTGTGGGGCCCCACTGCAATTTCGGTGCAATCTTAATAACAATGATCCTAAACAACGAGTGGGCAGCCCACTCAAGGACTGCCCACCCATACCTCATACCTCATACCTCCATACCTCCATACCTCCATACCTCATCAAGCATCCACCTTCGCATACTTGGCATTTGCCTCTATGAAGGCCCGGCGGGGCGGCACCTCCTCGCCCATGAGCATGGAGAAGATGCGGTCGGCCTCGGCGGCGTCATCAATGGTCACTTGGCGGAGGATGCGGCTGTTGGGATCCATGGTGGTTTCCCAAAGCTGCTCGGCGTTCATTTCACCAAGACCCTTGTAGCGCTGTGTTTTCACGGAGTTGTCGTTCTCGCCATTGGAATATTGAGCGATTGCATCACGGCGCTCCTCGTCGTTCCAGCAATAGCGGAACTGTTTGCCTTTGCGAACCTGATAGAGCGGCGGCGCAGCGATATAGATATAGCCCTGCTCGATGAGCGGTTTCATGTAGCGGAAGAAGAAGGTCAGAATCAGCGTCGTGATGTGGCTGCCGTCAATATCGGCGTCGCACATGATGACCGTCTTGTGGTAGCGGAGCTTTTCGATGTTGAGTACCCTTGCGCCTTCGTTGTTCTCGGTAATGCTGACGCCGAGGGCGGTGAAGATGTTCTTGATTTCCTCGTTCTCATAAATCTTGTGCTCCATCGCCTTTTCCACGTTCAGGATTTTACCCCTAAGCGGAAGGATGGCCTGGAAGTGGCGGTCACGGCCCTGCTTGGCAGTACCACCTGCCGAGTCGCCCTCTACGAGGAATATCTCGCTCTCGCCGGGGTCTTTGCTGGAGCAGTCGGCCAGTTTGCCGGGCAGGCCGCCGCCAGTGAGGGCGTTCTTGCGCTGCACCATTTCACGGGCCTTGCGGGCAGCTTGGCGGGCAGTAGCAGCGAGTATGATTTTGTCAATGATGCGACGGGCGAGGTTGGGGTTTTCCTCCACGAAGGTGGAAAGCGCATCGTCCACGGCACGGGACACGATGCCCAGCACCTCGGAGTTGCCCAACTCGCTCTTGGTCTGGCCCTTGAACTGCGGCTCGGGCACCTTCACCGACACGATGCAGGTAAGACCCTCCCGGAAGTCTTCGGCGCTAAGGGTTACCTTGGCCCTGGTGAGTATTCCAGAGGTCTCGCCGAACTTGCCAAAAACACGACCCAGCGCCCGGCGGAAGCCGCTGACGTGGGTGCCGCCTTCGGTGGTGTTAATGTTGTTTACGTAGGAATAGCAATGCTCGCTGAACGAGGTGTTGTACGTCATAGCGATTTCTACCTCCACATTGTCTTCCCGCCCAATGACGTAGATTGGATTTTCGAGCAGTTGGGCACGGGTCTCGTCGAGGTACTTAACGTACTCCAGTAGGCCGCCCTCTGAGTGGAAGGTCTCGGTTTTAAAGCTTCCATCATCCATCTTCTGACGCTCGTCGGTGATGACCATTTCGAGGCCCTTGTTCAGGAACGATAGCTCCTTGATACGGGCAGCAAGTGTGTGGTAGTTGTATTCCAGCGACTCCACGAATATTTCGGGGTCGGGCTTGAAGGTGACGTAGGTGCCCCGCTTGTCAGAGGGGCCAATTTCCCGCACATCGTACAGTGGCTTGCCTTGTGAGTATTCCTGCTCGAAGTACTTGCCATCTCGGTGTACCTCGGCACGGAGGTGGATGGAAAGCGCATTCACGCAAGAAACACCCACACCGTGCAGACCGCCCGATACTTTGTAGGTGTTTTTGTCAAACTTGCCACCAGCGTGAAGCACGGTCATAACAACCTCCAAAGCCGATTTTTGCAGCTTTTCATGCATTCCGACCGGGATGCCCCGCCCGTTGTCCTTTACTGTGATGGAATTGTCCTTGTGTATGGTGGTCTCGACCCGGGAGCAGTACCCGGCTAAGTGTTCGTCAATGGAGTTGTCAATGACCTCCCAAACCAAGTGGTGAAGGCCCTTCACGTCCGTTGTTCCGATGTACATGGCCGGGCGCTTGCGCACGGCCTCTAAGCCTTCCAATGCGGTTATATTGCCAGCGTCGTAGTTGCCGTTCTGCGGCTTCAAGTCCTCTTGTTCGTCTTTATTTTTCATGGCGCAAAGGTATGAAAATTGGGTGAAACGCAGGTGGGTGATGCCATGATTTTTAGACTGCCTAATCGGTCAAGGCTTGGCCAGTTTCATTTTCAATCTGGTTCGTTCAAACTGTCAATTACCTGTGTTACGGATTCCCTGAACTGTTGCATGACTTCCTCGTCGTTTTCATCAAAGAAACCATCTTCATCCTCCGCTTTGACTTTTTCCCACACGGCGTCAATAATGGCCTTTTTCGAGGCCTCATCAATGACGATTTTATCTTCTTCGCCATATTTTCGGTCTATTTCCAGCAATGTTAGCGTCCTTACATTGTAAAAGCTTTTTTCCTCCGATGTAAGCATGTTGAAGGTGTCGTCGAGATAAGCAATCAATTCTTCCGGCGACAGCGCATCTATTTCTTCTTGTGTCAAGTCGTCCGGTAAAGGCTTGTATTTAGTGTCAAACATGAAATCAAGCGACTTGTAGCGCATCACCCTTTCCATGATGAGGTTGACGAAGCCCTCTATTGCCTCCTCCAATTCTTTGGTATATTCAACAGGTGGGAGGCCATCGGTTTCCCGCATTCCATCTATTTCATCCAGGTAGTAGCCCACCAAATCATCAAAAAAATCGTCATCGTAAACTTCGAGCAGTGTTTCCAACGAACCTTCGGCCATTTCAATGGCAAGGGTGACAATTACGGTTTGGTACAAGAAATCTGTCTTCTCCGTTTCGTTCAAACTGTTCAGTTTGTTTTCAACCTTGTCGTTTGGGAGGTATTCTCGAATAACTTCTCCCCTTAATTTATGGTCTGGCTGATAGGGGTCGTCGAATATGTCGCCGTCGTCCTCTAGCATGAACTTAAAATTGCCTTTACCCAATTTCTTTTCCAGCTTTTGCATGATTGCAGTCACCTTATCGTACGGCCCGGGTGTAAAGAAAGGCTTCCCGTTCTTGCCAGTCTCTACCTCAATGTACTCAAAATCGTCAGGTTCTGGTAGCAAATACTGCGTATGCTTGAAGTCCTTGTGCGGCTCGAAACCAAGGTCTTCGGCATATTCAATGCTGGCGTAGATAATATTGAAAGCCAGTGCCGGTTCGACCACTTCCAAGGGGATTTCATGGCTGGCCATTTCAACTATTTCTTCGTATTCCAACATTGACAAGTTAGCCCTGTAGAATGTATCCTTCAGCCCCAGGCACCATAGGTCAACCATGTAAAAGCCTACCACCAGATGTCCATTGGGCATCCTTCTGGCCACTGTGACCTGCGTTTTGCCCATGTCTGACCATCCTTCATGAACCCGGCACTCGAAAATGGGCATGCTCCTGCCTCGTTTGACGATTAGGTTCTCGGGTTTGAGGGAAACGACTTTGGCTTGCGGTTTTTTCTTTTTAGGCTTCTTGTTTGTGGCCATGTCAGGTATGTTTAGTTTAATAGTACTTCGTTGGAATTAGTTGATATTAAGAAATCGAAGTTTCACGCAAGTAAATTATGGCTCAGCTGTTTGATTGCCAATGCTTTAGATGAATTTCTTAATTTCAATTAATTTCCAATTTCTACTTAAAATGCCGCAAGTTCCAAAAAAATGGCTTTACCTAAAAGCAAAGCGCTTACTTGGTTGTTCCTTTGTGAAAAAATATAACATGCCAACCAACATCCCCGTTTTCAGAGGAAAAAACCGCTTCCTGCCCGGTGCCGAGTTCCTGCGCAATCCTTTTGAGTTTACCTTGAAGCGCTCGCAGGAGATGGGCGATTTTTACATGATGCCCTTTTTGCACCGCAAAATCTTCGTGGTGACGAACCACGAAGTGGTGGCACACGTGCTCCAGAAAAACCAAAAGAACTATCGGAAAAGCCCGGCTTACCGCCAGTTGAGATTAGCCATCGGCACAGGGCTGGTGACCAGCGAAGGGGAGTTCTGGCGGCAGCAGCGGCGACTCGTGCAGCCTGCATTTTATAAAACGCAGCTGGAAGACCTGTTCCGGGGGATGGGCATCGTGACGGAAAAATACATTGCGGAGCTAAAAGCAAAGACCGCCAATGGGCAACCGCTTGATATGGCCAAGGAAATGATGGAGGCGACGGCCCGCATCGTGCTGAAGACGCTGTTCAGCACCGAGAACACTGCCGACATCAACGAAATGTACCGCGTCATGATGGACTCGCAGGACTACCTCGTTTACCGAACGGTGAAGCCGTACATGATTCCATTCACGTATATTAATGGGATGCACCGAAAGTTCAAACGGGATATCGCCTGGTTCGACGGTTATATTTTCGATTTGATAGAAAAGCGCCGAAAAGACCCCAATCCGCCGAACGACCTGCTCACCATGCTGCTTACCGCCAAGGACGAGGACACAGGCCAAGCCATGAACGACCAGGCGCTGCGGGACGAGGCCGTAACGCTTTTTGCCGCAGGCCACGAGACGAGCGCCACGGCGCTCTCTTGGGCAGTTTGGTTGCTGTCGCAACACCCAGATGTCGTGCAGCGATTGCGCAGCGAAATAGACCAAGTGGTAGGCGACCGGATGCCGGGCTTCGAAGATTTGCGCAAGCTGACCTATACGATGCAGGTGATACAAGAGGTGATGCGGCTCTATCCGCCGGGCTTTGCCATTGGGCGGCAGCCCTTGGCCGAGGACGAGGTGCTCGGCGTGAAAATCCCAACGAACGGCATCGTCTTCATTAGCATAGCGGCCATGCACCGTGACCCTCGTTACTGGGAGCGGCCAACGGATTTTTATCCAGAACACTTCAACCCCGAGGCGGAGAAACTGCGCCCCAAGCTGGCTTATTTGCCGTTCGGGGCGGGGCCGAGGATGTGCATTGGCAACCATTTCGCCTTAATGGAAATGCAGTTGTTGTTGGCACTCTTGGTTAGGGATTTTGATTTTGAGTTGGTACCTGGTCATCCGGTGGAGCCGGAGCCGCTGATAACGTTGAAACCAAAACACGGTATTTTGATGAACGTGCGTCATGTGCGTTTGGCTACGCCTGTGTCAATTCCGTGAGAAGGGAACGTGACATAATAACTATTGATTTATTCTTGACCAATAACCCTTCGCCGCATATCGGTCGTGCAGGGTTATTGGGTTATATGACAGGGATACAATTTGATGGAAGCAGAATGAGCAAAAGGGACTACTTTTCGCCAACGTTCAATCAATGATGATGTTGAGGAGGATATTGTTCATGGTTCTGCTTGCCACCTGTCAGTTTTTGCTAGCGCAAGAGCCTGCCTACCTGCATTATGGGGTTGGCGATGGGCTCCCCAGTGCGATGGTTTACTGCTCCATTCAGGACAGCAAAGGGTTCCTCTGGTTTGGTACAGCCAATGGGTTAGCAAGGTTTGACGGCACGAGGTTCAGGGTTTTTGGCGTCAAGGATGGTTTGCCCGATAATGAGGTCGTCAGTCTTTTTGAAGATAGCAAGCAGCGGCTTTGGGTTTCGTGTTTTGGGAAATCTCCGTTGTATCTGAAGAACGACAAAGTTTACAACGCCGCACAAGATACGGTTCTACAATCAATTGATATTAATACGGCCACGAGCTTTTTCGAAGACGATAACGGCAGGCTTTGGATAAGCGCTGGTGTTAGGGAGATAATTTGCCTTGAGGGCAACAAGGTCAAGAAAATAGAGACAGAATTCCCAGTCAGGGACCTCGCTACGTTCGGTGGAGATATTTACTCCCTTTCGTTTTGGGCAATTATCAAATTAAGTGGCAATGCCAATAAACATGAAAGCTATTTTATTCCCCCTCCTTTTTTCGACTCATTAAGGGTCAAGGTCGGTTTTAACGAGAAAACACTTTTATTGGACAATGAAATGAACACGAAATGCAGGTTCATATTTATGGACAAAACCTTCAACCGCTCTTTATATGCCTTCAAAGAAGGGCTAATGCTCATTGAATATTCTGATGAAAAGGGTTTTCGGGAAGTGGACAGAGTTATAGGCCTTTCTGCCACCCTTATATTTGGCGATAATTCAGGCCGGTTCTGGGCAGTGCTGAACGACGGGGGGGCTGTGTATTTTGACAAACTAAGCGAAAAACTGACCCCCTCCAAACTTTTCTTGCCTTCCAAGAAAATATCGAACGTGATAGAAGACATTGAGGGCAATATCGTTTTCACAACCTTGGACGACGGCATTTATCTCCTCCCTAACAATGCTGCACTAACTTATAAAAGCGGTAAAGCATCGCCTTTCTTGTCCAGTAATTTTACAGCGATATCTCAACTTGAAGATAGCATAATAGCTGTTGGGGACAATGAAGGCAACATTTATTTAAATAATAAATCAGAATGGCAAACCATAACCATTCCCAACTTTACGGGATATGGCCGAATACGGACGATACTCCCCTACCAAAGCAATAACTTCGTGGCTGTTTCTGACAAGGCAATTTACACAAGACAGAATGGGGTATTGATTCCCCAAAAAATGATAGGTGCATACAAAACCGCTACAGTAACCAATTCGGAGATTTGGATTGGTACTTCTCACTACCTCGTCAAAATGGACAGGCAAACGGAGGAAATGGAGGTTGTGCTAAAAACAAGGGTTATGGCGTTGCAGGAAGACGACAAAGGGTATATCTGGGCGGGTGGCCTCAATGGATTGTCATCGGAAAAGGACGGGTTCTCGCACGAATGGCACAGGAAATTCCCCCAACTTTCAAGCAGGATTATTGACATAAAAAAAGCTGGGAAAGGTAGCTTGTGGGTGGTCACCCAAGCGTATGGCCTTTTAAAACTAAGCGTAAATGACGGCAAAGTCACCCAAGTGGTTGCCGCCAATGACCAATTGCAATCCCCCATAGAAAATATCCAGTCCATTTTCGTGGATGACAAGGAAAGCGTGTGGCTGGCTACCAACAATGGCGTTTTCGCAATCTCCAAACAATGGGAAACCGCGCATTATGACCAAATGAACGGCCTTTCCAACAACGACGTGAATGCCGTGACCGTTTCGGGCGACACATTGTGGGCAGCGACCGCAACGGGCCTTTCCAAGCTCTTGATAAAGGAACAGCAAGGGAAAAACAATTTTGCTACGCTCATCACCGGCCTGCGATATTCGATTGGTGAGCAGAAAGTCCATACCTGGAAATCGGCAGGCACAAAGGATTATACCTTGCCCCCGAATACTGCCATGCTGGAGGTTGAACTGGCGGCGCTGTATTTCCGCAGCCGGGGAAATATGCGTTATGAATTCAGTGTATGTGAGAAACTGCTACCCTTCAGCCACTTGACCTTTCCCAATTTATTCGCATCGTTGTTTGGGGGAGTCGAAAAAAACATGAACGAAAGCCCAGTGCACAATTTCGGGGCGAGCGTGGCACCGGGCAGTTATTTGGTCACAGCCACGGCCATTTTGCCGGGCAACGTCGCCAGCAAAATGCCAGATAGTTTAACAATTACGGTTTTGCCCTATTGGTGGCAAACGATATGGTTGTGGCTAGTCGGGGCCACGTTGCTCCTTACGATGCTTTGGCGGCTGTTGAAGGCCCGTGAGCATTACCTGAAGACGCTGAGTGCCAACTCGGAGCTACAGTTGCAAGCAATTAGGGCACAAATGAACCCCCACTTCGTCGGCAACAGCATCAACGCCATACAGCAGTTTTTTTACCCGCCCGACCCAGTTAAGGCGAGTGAGTACATTTCCATCTTCTCGGACCTGCTCCGCCGCACCATGTACTTTTCCGAAACCGATTTCATCAGCTTTGGGGATGAACTGGCCTACGTGAACGACTACCTGAAAATGATAAAACTGCGGTTTGGCAACCGCTTCTCTTATAATATCATCGGTGCGTCGGCCATTGATGAAACCGCCCTATTCCCTGCCATGCTGCTGCAGCCAATCCTCGAAAATGCAACGATACACGGCCTTTCCCCGAGGGGGCCTTGCAACGTTGAAGTTGAATTCTATAAGAAGGATGAGCGCCTGTTCTGCACCGTCACCGACAATGGTGTCGGGATTGAAGCCTCCAAGGCACGAAAATTGGCCAACCCCGGCAACAAGCGAATCTCAAAGGGCATCTCGCTCCTTGAGAAAAAAGTGCAGACGCTAAACCTGCTTCACCCGGTTGAACTGGCCTTGGAAATTGTGGACCTATCTAAGTTGGCAGATGGCTCACATGGTACAAAGGCGACTATCTCATTCCGGCTATTAAAAGACTCAAACAAGGGATATTCCGCCATTGAACAGATAAGCAAAATGCCATGAGAAACGCTATCATTTCAATGATCTTTACTGGCTTTGGGCATGAAGCTGGTACTTGGATTGATAAAATGTAACTACTTACAAGCGGGTGTTTTTTTGGTAAAAATTGAAAATTTTTACCAAAAAAACACCCCTCCCACCCCCTCTTTAAAAATTACGATAAAATAATAAATCCGTTTTCCCTAACCAATTAGTGAATAATGAATGATGAATAGCCTGTCCCAGCTTGTCGGGAATGAATTTGCAGGACCCTGATTTACAGGTGTTTGCAAAAAAAATGGGCTTATTTATCTATTCAATTTCACTCAACTTTTACATCATGAAAAAAATCAACACACTTATCGTTGACGATGAAGAAAGCGCCATCAACACCCTTCGAGGGATGCTGGGAAGCTATTTCCCCCAAATAGAGGTGGTCGCCGCTGCCAACAATGTGGAGGACGCTTTGCAGAAGGCAGCCGCACACCAGCCTAACTTGGTTTTTCTCGATGTTGAAATGCCGCCGTTTGGCAGCGGTTTTGACTTTTTGGAGAAATGCCCCAACAGGAACTTCGGGGTCATTTTTGTAACTGCCTACCCCAAATATGCCATAAAAGCCATCAACGATGTCCAACCTTGGGGCTATTTGGTGAAGCCCTACAGCGTCAACGAGCTGACATTGGCAATTCAAAAAGCAGAAGAGAAAATCAGGGAACTTAATGACTTGAACAACAAGCTAAATGAAGAACATTCGATTGTGTTGCCCGATGCTCGCAAAGGCAACGTGGTCATTCGGACAAAGGACATCATCTATTGCGAAGCAGATGGGACAACTACCGACATCTTCTACCAAAAAGAAGACAAAATACAAAGGTTCACGGCTTCCAAAACCTTGAAGGATATTGAAGAACTACTGCCTGCACGGCCTTTTTGTAGAAGCCACCATAGCTATGTTGTAAACCTTGCCTTTGTGGACAGGTACGAACGCACGGGTCGCAATGGGGCCATCCATTTCAAGAATGGCACCAATGCCCCTATCTCGGTTGGGAAAATGGAGGATTTCGAAGATCGGTTCCTCCTTTTTATCAGCGCTGGGGACGTCTGAGTTTTGTCAAAAATTGGCTATTCTGCACAGTTATTGGTTAAACCAACAGGACTATTACTTACCACTGGACAAAGGCGTCCTGACTCAGTACCTTTACGTTATAACAATTGAATGTGCTCTCTTAAAAGGCGTACGCTCTTTAAAATTCACACATTCTCAATTTTTACACGCTTACTTTTTATCAGTTGGTCCGGCGAAAAACACGCACTTTTAAGATGAATGCCCTCAACACATCCAAAATCTTAAAGAAACCAATTCGAATCGGCTTTAGGTACCAACCTTGGCCGATTTCTTTTTTGCGCAACTACATAGGAAAGTGTGGGAGGAGATTTTCTCTACCCCCCCACATTTCGGGATGTTTTTGGGCTTTAACAAAAATTTAGCTGACAATCCAAACACCCCCGACACCTTTCCACGTTATTTTTGCGCTACACGATAGCGAATTCGCTTATCACGAGCCGCATTTCAAAATCAAAAAATCCAAAGCGCATGAAACTTTCCCACTTGTTTTTCCTGATGATCTTCACATTGTTGGCAGCCTGCAAGGATGATGATACCGTACCCGACGGCACTACTATTCTCCAATATGACAACCAAAACATCTCAGGCCCACTGCTCGACGCTGGTGAGCACGAGTTGGCAGTCCGTTTTCCCGCCAGCATGTTGGCCGACCATATTGGCAAAAACCTGACAGAGGTACAGGTTTTTGTGGGCAACAAACCTGCTGCCTGCCGTATTCGCATTTATGGGCAAGGCGATGCCTTTACCCCGGGTGCAAAAAAATACGATGCCGATGTGACCAGTGCCGTTCCAACGAGGGAATGGTACAACCATGCCATTGCCACCGACATGGAGATTACTGGTGAAGACGTCTGGGTTGGCATCTATGTGGAGCATACCGTAGAGATGAACTCCATCGGCTGCGACGCCGGCCCTCGCCAGGCCAATGGCGACTGGCTCTTCTCCGGCTCCGACCTCTCTTGGAAAACCTACCAAGAACGAACGGGTGAAGGCGTCAATTGGAACATCCGTGCGAAAATTGAGTAACCCGATTTGATAAATTGAAAATGAAACGCTGATTGTGCAAAAGCACGGTCGGCGTTTTTTTGTTTTGGAACAACGGCGTTCGGTTACCTTCGCACTTATAACCCATAGCTTATGCTTTCAGGAAAAAACATTGTCATCGTCGGCGGCACATCGGGCATGGGGCTGTCCGCTGCCCAAGCCTTTCAAAGGCAAGGGGCGAAGGTGGTGGCGCTTGGCATTGGCAAAGAAACTTCTATCCGAGCCATTGAAGTGCTCGGCCGCAATGCGCACGTGCTCACAGGTGATGCCACAGAGGAAGGCCAAACCGAGTCCGCCATCGAAAAATGCCTCGAAAGATTTGGCCCCCTTCACGGCCTCTACCATGTGGCCGGTGGCAGCGGTCGGCGCTTCGGCGATGGCCCCCTCCACGACCTAACGCTCGAAGGTTGGGAATATACCCTTCAACTGAACCTAACCTCCGTCATGCTTTCAAACAGGGCTGCCGTGCGGCAATTTTTGCAACAAAACAGCGGCGGCGCCTTGCTCAACATGGGATCGGCCTTGGCTTTTTCGCCCGCCCCGCAATTTTTTTCCACCCATGCCTATACTGCCGCTAAAGCTGCCATAGAAGGCTTCACCAAAAGCGTTGCCGCCTATTATGCGCCGCAAAACATCCGGGCCAACGTCATAGCCCCCGGTCTGACCGATACGCCCATGGCCCAACGTGCCGTGCAGAACGACGACATCATGCAGTACGTGCGCCACCGCCAACCTCTCGACGGGGGGCGGGCTGGCTCTCCGCATGACTTGGACGGGCTTGCTTCTTTATTGCTCTCCGATGCTGCCAATTTCATCACCGGGCAGGTGGTGGCAGTGGATGGTGGGTGGAAATTGGGAAATTGAGAAAGATAGGAAATTGGACACCGTTCCAATTTCCTATCTTTCTCAATTTCTCAATTTCCGAACTTCTTCCTAAGGAACTCCACCGCCAACTTGTTCGCCGCTTGGGCTGCGGCGTCGTTGTATCGGGGGCTGGTCGGGTTGGCGAAGGCATGGTCGGCCTCGAACCAATGGTTCTCTACCTTTTTGCCAGTGGCCTTGGCCAATGCCTCAAATTTACCAATAGCTTCTTGGTTGATCCATTTATCCTGGTCGGCGAAAATGCCGAGCACGTCGCATTGCAACGGGGCAAGTTCGTCCGCTTTTTCCACGGGCATGCCGTAATACATCACACAACCGACGCCCCGCTCGGCAGCCAATATGCTGCTCCGCAACGACCAGCCGCCACCGAAGCACCAGCCGATAGTGGCTACCTCGCCATCTTTGCCTGCAAAAGCCAAAGCCGCCTTTACGATGGCCTCACGGCGTTCTTGGGACACGCTACCCATCAGTTTGCCAGCCTCGTCAGGGTTAGCGGTCATCTTGCCGTCGTAGAGGTCGAGGGCCAAAACGGTCACGTTGCCAAGTTCATCGGCAAGGCGGTCTGCCTCCTGCTTGATTTGGTCGTTCAGGCCCCACCATTCGTGAATCACGAAAAGGTACTTAGTGGTACGGGGATTAGCTACCACAGCGTAGGCCTTGGTCATGCCACCGTCAGCGGTACGAAGGTCAATCATCTTGCCACGACCTTGATAATCAATGACTTGCGGCGCTTCGTGTGCCTTGATGAAATTGGCGTCTGCGGTGAACTTGGACATGGCATCACCGCCTTGTTCAGTGATAGCGTCGTTGGTGCAGTTGCTGAACGCAAACAGTGCAAGCATTGCGAAGCAGAAAAGGAAACTGTTTTTCATGATTGTTTGATTGTTGAATTGTTTCATTGTTTCATGGCTTCATGGCTTCATTGTCGGAGTGTTGCATTGTTTAAAAACAACGGATGCAATGCGAAGAAATCAACATATTTGCCCAAAACTAAGGCAATAGTTCAAAACGCCGCATTTTTGACTTGAAACCGCTAAACCATGAACGATTAAATCAATGTAGCGATGAACAATGAAACAATGAAGCCATGAAACAATGAAACAATGAAACAGTGTAGCCATGAAACAGTTGAACCACGAGACTTTCATGCAAGCCGCCATCCAACTCGCCTTCGACGGGATGCGCAGCGGCCAAGGCGGGCCTTTTGGGGCAGTCATTGTAAAAAACGGTGAAATCATCGGGCGGGGCAACAACAAGGTGGCCCTATCGCTCGATCCTACGGCACATGCCGAGGTGGTAGCCATCCGGGACGCCTGTAAAAACCTCGGCCATTTCCAGCTCGACGACTGTGTGCTGTACACCTCTTGCGAGCCTTGCCCGATGTGCCTCGGTGCCATCTACTGGGCAAGGCCAAAGGCGTTCTATTTTGCCTGCACCAAGCACGACGCAGCTGCCATTGGCTTTGATGACCAGTTTATTTATGATGAAATCGAACTGCCGTTTGACAAAAGGAGGATACCGACCATTCCACTGTTGCGGGAGGAGGGTTTGAAGGCGTTTGAGGAGTGGGCAGGGATGAATAATAAATTTGTGTATTGACAACTTTTTGTTGAACTTTGAAATTGAAATTAAAAAAATGATAGAAGAAATTTTCAATAAAGATAAAACTACTACTAAGGCAATTACCCAAACTGGTGGTAAAAGCGGTGGTGTTGAATCAACTTGGAGAAAACGTAGTATAGCACTTCAAGGAAAAATTGACTCCTTGGTTCAACAAAAAAATATTTTGTCGAGGTTAGAGGAGTTTCAAAAACTTGAGCAAAATTGGGATGGCTATAATGCTGACCCGCTTTCAAATAAAGCCTTAGAATTTGCTAATACTGTTGCTAAGTATTTAATTTCAGCCAAAGTTAAAATAGATTTTTGTGCGCCTATGAGAAATGGAGGGGTTCAATTTGAATTCAACTTAGGCAAAGAATGTGAGGTAGAGGTACATCCTAATGGCGACATTTATTTTCTAACTTATGATGAAGCTGCCAACCTTTTGAACAAAGAAAGGATTACACTTGAACAAATACAGAAACATGCCAAACAAGCCCTATGAGATTAAAAGCACTGACAGCTTACTACGTCGAATCCCACTAAAACCTTCCCATATCTTTCAAGGAAGTATAACCAGCGCATGCTTCAAGACCAAACCTGGCGAAGTTGGCTTATCCGTTGATATTGAGGCGCTTATCAACAGAATTTCTGAAAGTTATAATCAGGAAACCCACACACTTTCTCGCTTATCTGCTGCATTGCCAATGGAACTTGGCTATGAGTGCAAACACGACCCCGTTGATGGCAATTTTGCCCATGCCCTAATTATCGGAGACACCAACCCCATTGCTAAAAGACTAGCGCTTGCTGCTCAACCAATAGACCCCAATGCTATCTCCAATTTCTAAAGTTACTTGCTTGAATCTTCGATTTCTCGATTTCTTAATCCCCATTCCCCAGCCCCGCCATCCTTTCTTTCAAGTTATGCACAATATGGAACTCGCTGAGGAACACCGAGGCAATCACCCGTAGCACCATATAACCAGGTATAGCCAGTACCATCCCGGTCACCCCGCCGATTTTTGCGCCTATCAATACCACGAAGAAAATCTCCAGTGGATGCGTCTTCAGTGTGCTTGAAAAGATATAAGGCTGCATAAAGTTGTTGTCAATCAATTGGCAGCCGAAAAACACGCCAATGACCTTTAGCACCATCGGCATAGTGTAGTCGTAAAAGTTCACTTCCAAGTTGGAGGACACCGTAAAAATGACCCCAAAGGCCATGCCCACGATGGGACCGACGTAGGGGATCACGTTTAAAAGCCCTCCGAACACGCCAATGAGCAAGGCATTCTTGACGCCTAAAGCCCATAACGCCAAGGTTACCATGATCGAAAATGTCAACATTTGAAGCACCAAGCCACGGAAGTAAAGCGCAAGGTTCTTCGCAATATCGGATAAGGCATGCTTTACCTGCCCATCATATTGGCTGGGCATGAGCGAGGAAATGAAATTGACAAAAATGCCCTGCTCCTGCAAGAAGAAGAAGCTGATAAACGCTACCGAACCAAGGGTGACGCCGATATTACCTGCCGTTGCAAAGAACCCGTTAATGTATCTTTTGATGGAAGATGGTTCGAAAGACCCTGTCAGCCGCTCTTGCAACTGTTGCTCCAATGGGATATTGGCGTCCACAAGGCCATAGCTTGCCAGTTGGGTTTGTAAATTGGCCAAGGGTTCTTGCAGTGCCCGACCCAGTGCAGCATAGTCCACATGTGCCAAATTGTTGATTTGCGTGATAATAGGCGGCACGAATACCATTATCAACAGAATCAAGCCCAGAAAAAACGTAATGAGCGTCAGTGCCGCCGCCAAATTGTCTCCAACCTGGTATTTCCACACCTTTATTTTTTTGAAAAAACGCATGAGCGGCTGCCCCAACATGGAGACTACCCAAGCCAGCACGGCGTACATTACGAGGTCGCTGAAAAACCAAACAAGGGCGCCCATTAGCATAAGGCTGACCAAAAGGGCAAGGGTGCGGTTTGTTATTTTCATTTTGGCAAAGTTTGGCGCAAAGTAAATCGAAAAATAGAAACAAATATTTTCAAAAATGTACAATCTTTTGGTTTGATTCAATTACTTTTAGGCCGATATTCTTCAATGGTTCTGGTGTTTTCGGGTTTTCGGGTTCTGGGGTTTTCGGGTTTTCGGGTTCTGAGGTTATCGGGCGCAGTCCCCGAAAACCCGAAAACCCCAGAACCCGAAAACCCCAGAACCCGAAAACTCCAGAACTCCAGCACCATCCATCTTTTCACCAACTTTATCAAAATTATGGAAATCAACTATTTCGCCCTGATCGTTGCGGCCCTCGTGCCCATGTTGCTCGGATTCGTTTGGTACCACGAAAAAGTCTTCGGCAAGGCTTGGATGGCCGCTGCTGGCATGACCGACGAAAAAGTCAAAGGTGGTAACATGGCGCTCATTTTTGGTCTTTCTTTTCTATTCGCCCTGATGCTGGCCTTTGAAATGAGCATCCTTTCCGTGCACGATGCCTTCGTCAGCGGAGCCATGTATTATGCCACCAACGGCACCATGCAACCAGAAGCAGGCTCGGAACTGGCCAAGTGGATGGACTATTACAATACCAACTTGGCAGCCTCCAACCATACCTTCAAGCATGGTGCATTCCACGGCGTGATGCTTGGCATCATGGTGGTGCTGCCAATATTTGCCACCAATGCCCTATTTGAACGCAAAGGCTTCAAGTACGTAGCCGTGAACGTAGGGTACTGGATAATATGTATAGCCATTATGAGCGGCATCGTGGCGGCTTGGCGTTGAGCTTTGTCTTGAAAAAACGCTAACGCCCCGGCATACTTCAAATGCTGGGGCGTTTTTGTATCATGCCTGTTGGGCTGAACTTGTCTTTTCAACAATGTGCCGTTTTTTTTTTTTGATAAATAATCCATGATTTGGATCACTTCGTAATTGTTGTTGTTGGGTACGCTGCTTCATTGATGCGCCAATTGGGACTGATGAACTGATGCCCAATAGCTTATTCGCTTGCACTCATTCAAGTTTTTATTGCCTTACTATTTTCAAATGCGTTAAAAAATCAACTGATTATGTCAAACAATCTCGCAACCGTTCATCAAATGTTCGCCAGCTTTGGTCAGGGCGACCTACCGGGCGTTCTCGCCTGTTTGGCCGACGATGTTACTTTTTTCAACGGCTCCAATCCGAGCAAAACACCTATCGGGGGCAGTTACTTAGGCGCTGACGGTGCGCTGGACTATTTCCAGCGCCTCGTTGGCAATCAGCAGATCAATTCTCTCACGCCAACTAATTTCCAAGAAACGCCAGACGGCAAAATACTCCACGATGTGCGTGAGGAAGGCATCGTCCGGTCAACGGGCAAACCCTACGCCCTTGACATGCACTTCGCTTGGACCTTCAACGATGCCGGAAAGGTGAGGGACTGGAAAGGCACGGGCAATTTTTCAAGCCTTGAAAATGCCTATTCGAACTGATGTAAAAACAACCTTGCTACCTTCCCCCATGGTCTAACAATTGAGCAAAATGGGACTTAAAATCATCGGAGCAGGTTGGGGCCGCACCGGAACCGAATCGCTCAAAAAAGCATTGGAAATCTTGGGTTACACCAAGTGCTACCACATGTTCGAGCTGCTCACGGACAGCACTCGGCTTCGGTTCTGGGAGCAGCTTGACCAGGAGCGCACCACCAATTTTGAAGCGCTGTTCGAAGGCTATGAGGCCGGAGTGGACTTCCCCGTGGCAGGCTACTACAAGGAATTGATGCAGCACTATCCGGATGCCAAAGTCATCCTGACCGTTCGTGACCCCGACAAATGGTTCGAGAGCGCCTCAAAGACCATTCTCCGCAAGCCGCCAGCCTTTGTCTTCCTGGTGCTGAGGTTCCTTGGGCTGTTCTCGAGAAAAATGGGCAATTTTCCAAAGGTTCATGCCTACGCAGAGCGCACCATCCTCAAGGGACTCCTGCAAGGCAGGCTTACCGACAGGGAGTTCCTAAAAGCCAAAATGCAGGAATGGAACAATGAAGTTGTTCAATCTGTGCCACCGGACCGGCTGCTGATTTACGAAGTAAAAAACGGATGGGAGCCACTGTGTGCTTTCCTCGGCAAGCCAGTGCCAAACACGCCATTCCCAAGGGCAAACGACAGTGATGCTTTCCAAAAAAGGTTGAAGCTGAAGAATTTGATAAAGGTGCAATCAGGGCTTGAAAAAACCTGAGCAAGCCACCAGGTGCTGTTCCATAGGGGCGATCAAATTTTGAGTTTATTTTCACCCCTAATTTTTCCTTCCGTCCATTTGACAGAGGTTTTTACCTTTGCGGATGGAAAAGGTAAAAACTACATCCGCCAAAGCATCGGCCAACGGCCACTCCAACCAAGGCAAATTCCTGGGTGAAGCCCTCACCTTCGACGACGTGCTGCTCGTCCCTGCCTACTCCGAAATCCTTCCCCGTGAAGTGGATATTTCATCGCAATTCACCCGCAACATCCGCCTGCGGGCACCCATGGTGTCGGCAGCGATGGACACAGTAACGGAGGAGAAATTGGCCATTGCCATTGCCCGGCAGGGCGGAATCGGCATCATTCACAAGAACATGACCATCGAGCAACAGGCCGAGCAAGTGCGACGGGTGAAGCGCTCCGAGAGCGGCATGATTCAAGACCCTGTCACACTGCTGAGCGATGCAACGGTCGGCGATGCGCTCCAAATGATGCGCCTGCACCATATCGGCGGCATCCCCATCATTGACAAAAAAGGCAAACTACTCGGCATACTGACCAACCGTGACCTGCGCTTTGAAAAGGACGTGCGCAAGCTGGTGAAGGACGTGATGACAACCCGAAACCTCATCACCGCCCCCGTTGGCACCGACCTCGACAAGGCAAAAGACATACTCCAGCAGCATAAAATCGAGAAGCTGCCCGTGGTGGATGCCAACCGAAAACTAATGGGCCTCATCACCTACAAGGACTTGATGAAGGTGATTGACTATCCCAACTCCTGCAAGGACGGCTATGGCCGCCTCGTTGTAGGAGCCGCCGTAGGAGTCACCCACGACATGATGGAGCGGGTGGCCGCACTCGTGCATGTGGGCGTGGATGCCATCTGCGTGGACACTGCGCACGGCCATTCCAAGGGGGTCTTGTTGGCAGTGAAAGAAGTAAAAAAGACATATCCAAGTCTTCAGGTCATCGGCGGAAATGTGGCCACAGGCGCAGCCGCCAAGGCCCTCGCCGATGCCGGTGCCGATGGAGTGAAAGTAGGTGTTGGCCCCGGCAGCATCTGCACTACTCGCATCGTGGCGGGCGTGGGCGTTCCGCAACTGACGGCTATCTACGAAGCGGCCAAGGCACTGAAAGGAACGGGCGTTCCCATCATCGGCGACGGCGGCATCCGCTACTCTGGCGACATCGTGAAGGCCATTGCCGCTGGCGCCAGTACCATCATGGCGGGCGGCCTCTTCGCTGGTGTGGAGGAAGCTCCCGGTGAAACGGTGCTATTCGAAGGCCGCAAGTTCAAGGTCTATCGGGGTATGGGGTCGCTCGGCGCCATGGGGCAGGGCAGCAAGGACCGCTATTTCCAGGATGTGGAGGACGACATCAGAAAACTCGTGCCAGAAGGCATCGAAGGCCGGGTAGCGTTCAAAGGTTCGGTGGAAGAAGTAATGGTGCAGTACCTTGGTGGCTTGCGGGCGGGCATGGGCTATTGCGGCGCACCCACCATCGAAGAATTGCAGGAAAACGCTCAGTTCGTGAAAATCTCCTCCTCTGGTATGCATGAAAGCCACCCGCATAATGTGGCGATTACGAAGGAGGCGCCGAATTATAGTAGCCGGATGTGAGGTATGAGGTATGAGGTATGTAGGTATGGGAGCCAACGCTATCATACCTACATACCTCATACCTCCATACCTGTTAAACCATACTATTGAGTTGAAACTTTCAATTGTAATTCCCGCCTACAACGAGGCACGCACCATCCACCTGATTTTGGACAAAGTCAGGGCGGTGACGCTCATGCAGGGCATGGAGAAGGAGGTCATCATCGTTAATGACTGCTCGAAGGACGGGACGGAGGAGGCCATTTTACGGTATAAAAACGAGAACCCCGACCTGCCCATTTCCTATCAAAAACACGCGATGAACAAGGGCAAGGGCGCTGCCCTGCACACGGGCATCCGCCACGCCACGGGCGATTTCGTCATCATACAGGACGCCGACCTGGAGTACGACCCACGGGAATACAATATGTTGCTTCAACCCATCATCGAAGGCATGGCCGATGTGGTGTTCGGCAGCCGTTTCATGGGCGGCAACCCGCACCGCATCCTGTTCTTCTGGCACAGCATCGGCAACAAGTTCCTCACCATGCTTTCCAATATGTTCACCAACCTGAACCTGACGGACATGGAGACCTGCTACAAGCTTTTCCGCCGGGAAATCATTCAAAGCCTTGATTTACAAGAAAACAGGTTCGGTTTCGAGCCAGAGGTGACTGCCAAGATTGCCCGCATACCGGGCATCCGCATTTACGAAGTGGGCATCTCCTACTATGGCCGCACCTACGCCGAGGGCAAGAAAATCAACTGGAAGGACGGCTTTCGTGCCATTTATTGCATCCTGAAATACAATATCTTCAGGTAATGTCCAGATTAAAGCCCGCCAGCTTCTTCCTCCTCACCATCGCCATTTACCTGGGTTCGCTCTTCTATTACTCCTCCTGGTCTTGGGCAGTCGTGGGCGGTGGCGACCCTTGGGGCTACTATGCCTACCTGCCCGCCGCCTTCATCCACCACGACCTCGACAACCTGCAACGCACCGTGGAAGTGCGCAAGCAGTACAAGCCCGAAACCGTGCGGCCCACTGAGGATAACCCGCTCGGCATCGGTGAGGCGCTGCGGGTGGAGGACCCCAAAGGGGCAAGCCACCCAGCGGAGGCAACCCCCACAGGGGCGAGCAGCAACTACGTCATAAAATACACGATGGGCGTCGCCATCTTGGAGGCCCCTTTTTTTGCGGCAGCACATGCCTACGCCAAGCTGACCGGCAGCCACCCCGCCGATGGGTGGTCGCTGCCCTATATGCTCGCCATACACTTGGCTGGGCTTTGCTACGCAATATGGGGGCTATGGCTGCTCTGGCTGACCTTGCGCCGATTTTTCAGCGAGTACGTCACCTTGGCCGTGCTTACCGTATTGGCACTGGCCACCAACCTCTACTATTTCTGCGTGTATGCGGGCGTGATGGCCCATGCTTTCCAGTTCTTCTTGTTTGCTTTAGTGATATATGCCACCGTGCGCTGGTATGAGTCCCAACGTCTTGGCCATGCGCTGCTCATGGGCTTCGCCTGTGGCATGGTCACGCTGGTGCGTCCGACAGAAATTATCGTGCTGGCCGTGCCGCTGCTCTTCGGGCTGAAACCGGGTCATGGCCTCAAAGAACGGCTCCAATTGTTGCGGAGCAACCTAAGCCACGTAGCGCTGGCCGCCGTTGCCTTCTGCTTGGCCGGGCTGCCGCAACTGCTCTATTGGAAATGGACTTCGGGCCACTTCCTCTATTACAGCTATGGCGAGGAGGGCTTCGATTTCCTGAAACCGCAGCTGTGGCGGGGGCTGGTCGGGTACAAGAACGGCTGGCTGGCCTACACGCCCGTCATGTGGCTCGGCCTGCTGGGGCTGTTTTTTTTGCGCCGCAATGCGAAGGACTGGTTCTGGCCCGTGTGGGTCTTTTTGCCATTGCATGTTTATATCATCTACAGCTGGTGGTGCTGGAACTATATCAACGGCTTCGGCTCCCGCCCAATGGTGGAGGCGGCGGCGGTGATGGCCTTCCCGTTGGCTGTTTTTTTCATGGAGGCCTCCAAGCGGAAATGGCTGCTGGCGCTGACCACGGTGGCCGTGCTTTTCTGCATCTGGCTGAACATCTTCAACACCTGGCAGTTCAAAAAAGGACTTATCCTAAGCGACTCCGGCAAGGGTGCCTACTTCTGGCGGATGCTCGGCAAAACGGAGATGAACTACCTCGACTTGGTGGTTTATGACACTGGCGAGCCACAGCCCGACCCCAATGAGGTAAGCATGAAGCGGGTACTTTTTACGGACGGGTTCGAACAATTGACCGACACCGCCGCCCTCGCCAAGAAAGCCTTTGCAGGCCAATGTGCCCTTAAAATCGAAGGGAGAAAAGACGACCAGAAGCACGATCAAACCTTCTTCATCGCCAAAATCAGCGACCTTGGGATCCAGCGGGGCCAGTGGATAAAAATCAGCGCACAGGCCTATATCACGGGCCGTCCACAGCACATGTACCGGGGCAACTACCTCACCTGCCGTTTCATGCGGGGCAAAAAATCCCGTAAGAGCCGTAACCTTCGCCTTGACTCAAAGCCCGGCAACGACCCCGTCAGCCTCTGGGGCGGTCGGGACAATCTTTGGGGCGAAGCCTATTATTGGGTGAAAGTGCCCCCCTTCCTACGCCCCGACGACGAGCTGCTCATCGGGTTCAATAGTTTGAATGCGAAGACGGTTTATTTGGATGAGTTGAGGGTGGAGGTGTGGGAGTAGGGCCCTGCTTGCCCATATTGGCGCTTCTTCCTAGTGAGACTTGAGGCGACGCCCCAATGGGCGTATGCGCTCCAGTTGTTGGCCATAACCAAGACAAGAGGTTAAATTAAAAGCGTTGACATTTTTTGAAAAAGCGGTCATTTAGGTTCGATAAAATGTTCCCATTGCAGAAGGATAATAGTTTGGTGCGCTTCGCTGGTTGCGGTTTTTTATTGACCTTTGGTTGTCGCTATTGACCTTGAAGCGGGTTAGGCATTTGCCACTTTTGAATTCTATGATATATCCAAGCGAGCAATTGATGATTTTATAAAATAAACTTCACGGACTTGGTGAAAGCACCAAGCTGCGGTTTTTTTGAGTGAATGGGTTGGCTTTTCGTGGCATTTTCGTTTTTCTCATGCCTTGTGCCTGCCAAGTTCCACATAGGGCGTCCCCCTTTTGACAACGGCAAAAATCCGCTGCACCAGCTTGTTCTTGACGTTGTTCTGGACGAGGAACTTGCACTTGCCTTCCTTGAGCTTCTTGGCATAATAGGCCTTCAAGTCGGCGGGCGACCAGGGCACCGTTGCTTATCAACGCCTTGAGCTTCTTGTTGGCCAGGTCCGACACGAAACGGAGCATCCGGTGGAAGCCCTTGTCGTCGTTGTCGAAGCGCCCGTGAGGCATGTCCTTTTTCTGGCTGTCGTGGCACAGGCACACGTCAATCCAATGCTTCGAGATGTCAATCCCGATGAAAAGCACGTACTTTTGCATGAGTCAAACAATTTAAAAAGTTGTTCAATCGCTCTTGCGAAAAGGATGCTTGGCGAATACCTTTCGTGGACCTTGAAGTCTGGGATTCTATTGAGCCCTGCATCTTTGGCGTGGTGGCAGAACTAATTCAAAAGGTTGACCTGGAAATCACGTCATGGCCATAGTTCACTGCCCCCACGCCGCAAGAGCCTTAACACCGAAAATTAGTGTTAAAACCCTGCGCTTCAAGGGTTTGAAGCCCGTGTTTTTTCATCCCCAACAGCCTCTTTTGGCTGATGGCAAAACTAAAGGTCATGGCCGTAGGCCACCTCTGCATCACGTTTTGTCATTCCCGAAGGGAACCTACGTGACTCAGAGGTGGCCTACGGCCATGACCGAAAGGGGACGAGACGACAAAATACTAGTTTGCAAATTAACACTGCTTATCATTCGTTTACCCCTCCCCCCATTCGTTGAAAAAACCTGCCCATCCCCCCAATCTTTCGTTCCTTTGTTTAAACCAAATGGCCGGGCTTCAGTCCTACCATTTTTCTAATTCAACATCAACAACCTGCTGTATGCCAAAAAGACTGTTTATCCTACCCGTACTTTGTTTATTTGCTGTGCAATTGGGTGCCCAGACCTGGGCCGATGACATAGCCTGCATCGTTTATACGCATTGCTCCCGCTGCCATAGCCCCGGGAACATCGGGCCTTTCTCGCTGATGAGCTACGAGGAGGCTTATGATGCCCGGCAGTCCATCCAGTATGCTGCCACGAGCCGGAACATGCCACCTTGGAAAGCCGACCCGCACTTCGGCGACCATGCGGGCAAGCGGTTGCTCACTGACGAGGAGGTGGCGCTGATTGATGCCTGGGTCAACAACGACGCACCCGCTGGCAACCTCGCCAATGCGCCCGCAGCGCCCGTTTACACCAGCACAGAGGAAATCACCAGCCCCGACCTCACGGTGCAGATGCCGAGCTATACCGTGCCAAGCATCCTGAACAACGACCTTTACCGGGTCTTCGCCATTCCTGTCAGCCTGCCGGGCGATCGCTTCATCACGGGCATGGAGGTGATACCGGGCAACCGTAGCGTAGTACACCATGTGCTGGTCTATCAGGATGACTCTGGGCAAGCATTGGCCCAGGATGCATCCGACCCTGAGCCGGGCTACACGGCTTTTGGCGGCATCGGCGTGTTCGGGGCGAAGCTGATTGGCGCTTGGGTGCCGGGCGGCGGCGCACAGATTTACCCGCCGAACATGGGCGTGAAGCTGTCGCAGAACACGGCCATCGTGCTGCAAGTCCACTACCCGGTGTCAGCAGCGGGGCAGACCGACCAGACCAAGTTGAACCTTCGCCTCTCGGACGGTTCGCTGCGGGAAGTGGAACTTAACCCAGTGCTCAACCATGTGACGAGCATGACCAACGGCCCCTTGCAGGTCATGCCCAATGAAGTAGTGACCTTTCACCAGGAAGTTACCATACCGCAGACAAGGACTTTGTTCAGCATTGCGCCCCATGCGCACCTGGTTTGCACGAGCATGAAGGCGTTCGGCGTCACGTTCCAGGGCGATACCATCCCGCTCGTGGACATCCCTAAATGGGACTTCCACTGGCAGGGGACTTACCAGTTCCAAAAGCCGCTCAAGATTCCGGCCCTTACCAAGCTGCACGGCTATGCCACCTATGACAACACTTCCAATAACCCGCACAACCCTAATTCTCCACCACAGGTCATCAACCTTGGCGAAGCCACTACGGACGAGATGATGCTGTTCTATCTCTCCTATACGGGCTACCAGCAGGGCGACGAGAACATCATCATTGACACGGCCAGCCATACCCCCCACCACCTCGGCTGTGAGACGAGCACGGTGCTTTCCTCAACGCATGAACATGGTTTTAAAGGAGCTGATTTCAAGCTGTACCCCAATCCGGCTGGCGATTTTTTCACCCTCGAAAATTCGTTTGAAGGGACGGCATTGCTCCGTTTGACGGATTTTTCGGGCAGGCAGGTGTTGCTCCGCAATATCAGTGAAACAACCACGCAGGTGGAGGTTGGCGGTTTGCCGCAGGGTATTTATTTAGCCAGTGTTTTTGCGGAAAATGGGCGGTTGGTAGGTAGTAAACGAATTGTATTGGTACGATAGGGGGATTTTTATTAGAATTAGGATTTATGATGTAAGATATATGATGTAAGATGTATGATTTTGGGAGCCGTAAACTCCTGTAAATGCTGACGCTTTTAATTAAGCAGCGGCCAATAAATCTAAAATCTTAAATCGTCTATCTTATATCTTAAATCAAAATCCAAACTATAGAAAGCAACACATCACCCCTCCCTCTCCAGCCCCCGGATCCTTGGCCGCTTCCCAATGATGGCCAACCGTTCCCGCAGGAAAAAAGCTTCGTTGGCTTCCAATGCCGAGAAGTATTGCATGCCGCCGCCAGCCGCCCAAAGCGACATGCAGAGCAAGAAAAGGAACATCCCCGTGAAGGTGAACCCGATATAATGGAAGGCCGAGTTGCTTGCTGGGCTTAAATCGAAATTGATGCTGACGATATTGAGCAAGTGCCCGACGAGGCCAGTATCGAGCAGGAGGGAGGCCATGGTGGCGCAAAGGAGGAGCATGGAGAAGACGCCCATCATTTGTCCGAAGTTGTTGGACAGCAGGCTGCCCATGCGCACAAGGCCCGACCAAAGCCCTTTGCCTTCGTAAACCATCAACTGCGTCCAAAGCAGGAGCAAGGGGAACAAAGGTATAAGGAGCAGTAGCAGAAATCCACCCGGCAACAAGAATAGCAGGCAGAAAACCAAAGCAGCGACAATGGTCTTGAGCAAGGCGTAAAGCAGGCTACCGATATTTGGTGCGGGGGCTTCTATTTCACTTTCATCTTCCCCGTCGGGCGAGTGGTAGCGCCACCGGGCGAGCAGGTACTGGGTGGTAAAGATGGCAATGCCAATGGCCAATACGGCGAACAAGAACAACCACCTATTGCCCTCACCTTCAAATAAAACAGGAACGGTGGAAAAAGCGCCAAAAACTCCCGGTTGAAATTCAAACAATTCACCCGGGGGCACATCCGCCAGCAGGAAAGCCCCACCGCAATAAATGGTGCTTCCAACGAGGGAGGCCAAGGCCAATGGCCCAATGTTTTTCCGAAGGAAAGTAAAGGCATCGGTGAAGAGGCTGCCAGCGGTTTTAACTTGCGTAAAGTCCACCCGGCGCTCCAAATCAGGTGTCAATCGGATGTCTTCCTCAATGTTGAAATGACCTTTGCGGGCTTTCCACCAAGGGAGCAATGCAAAATAGAACAACATGAACCCAAAACAGGCAGTGATGAAGATGGCCCGCAGCCAATCGGGCGCCTCGGTGTGGCGGGTGAGGTAACTCTCCACAAAGCCCGCAAAAATGAACAGCGGCACCACACCCACCATCAGGCTCATGCCTCGCCGGGCGGCCAACTGGAACGACCGCTCACGGGAAAGGGTGCCGGGGAAGGCCAGCCCACGCCCCAATGTCAAGCCCGCTCCGCCAGCCACTACGATGCTCGAAATCTCCACTGCCCCGTGCATCCAGATAGTGAGGAATGACTCCTGGAACAGCCCTTTTTCAACGAAAAAATACTGGAAGGCACCAATCATAATGCCATTAAATATCAATGCCCCAATGGTGCCCACGCCAAAGAACAGGCCAAGCACAAAGGTGATGAAGGCCACGAGTATATTGTTCAAAGTGATGCCGAGGAACATGTTGAACGCCCCGGCCTCTTTATAAACAGCCAAGGGGTCGCCGGATTTAATGTTTTCCTCGGTCATGTCCACATAGCGGTCGCCCATGATGCTGCGCACGAATTCTGGCTCAGCCCAACTGGACAACATGCCGATGGCCATGCACAGCGAAAAAATGCACAGCGAAAGACGAAGTTCGTTCCTTGATTCATGGATGAGCCTTGGCAAGTCCTCCAACCAGAAAGCCACAAAAGCACTGCGTCTCGATTTTTTGGTCTTGTAAATATTGAAGAAAATCCGCTGTGCCAGCCCATTGAGATAAACCCGAACGGAGCGGTTCGGATAGAAAGTGCGGGCAAAGGAAAGGTCGTCCGTCACATGGACGAAGAGTTCGCTTAGCTTCTCGGGGTCGCTCACCTTGCCTTCCAGCAGTTGCTCGAATTCCCGCCACTTCTGCTGGTTTTGTTCTATGAAGGTGGTTTCACGCATGGTTAAGAGTTGTGAGAGGGTGAGAGAGTGAGAGTTGTGAGAGAGTGAGAGAGTGAGAGTTGTGAGAGAGTGAGAGAGTGAGAGTTGTGAGAGAGTGAGAGTTGTGAGAGAGTGAGAGAGTGAGAGTTGTGAGAGAGTGAGAGTTGTGAGAGAGTGAGAGTTGTGAGAGAGTGAGAGTTGTGAGAGAGTGAGAGGGTCATGGGGCCAATGAGGATTTGATTTTGGCTGTCACTTTTAGTATTTCAAGTGCTTCATTGGACAGCCAAGCTAATTCGTTTTTTTCGCCGTATCCTATTCCATCAAAAATATCCAACCAGTAAACACATTCGTCTGCCTCTTCAACCACGATGCATATCTTGGAATATTTCTCATTTTTAGAACGACCACGACAAAATGCCCTGAAGTTTGCCCCAACTGAGGTAGCGGCTTTGCCAAGTTGGAACGATGTTATTTTCGTCCCAGTATTGTAAGGAACAGTTTCCAAAAACTTTAAGGTTCTGACTGCAAAGTTCCGAGTTCTCTTTCTAAAATTCTCATTGAATTCTTCGTTCGTCATAGCAGTTTATTTGTTTATTTCTCACCCTCTCACCCTCTCACTCCTCTCACCTTATGTACAGCAAATACGCCGCCGCAAACGGTAGCAAGAAGATAAAGGCGTCGAACCTGTCCAACATACCGCCGTGGCCGGGGAGCAGGGTACCGGAGTCCTTGATGTTGATGCTTCGCTTGAGCATGGACTCAATGAGGTCGCCGATGCTTCCGAAAACAGCGACGATGGCAGAGAGGATCATCCAGTCTTGCAACCGGAGTTCGCCCGTTATAACGCAAAAAAGATAGCCTACCAGGAAGGTGACAGCCACACCGCCCAAGGTGCCTTCCCATGTTTTTTTTGGAGAAATGCGGGGCAGCAGGGGCGTCTTGCCAAACTTGGAACCAATGATGTAAGCGCCCGTGTCGTTCATCCAAGTGAGCAGCAACAGGCCAAAAATGGGCCAGACATTGAAGCCATCTTCATTGAAGGCGATGAAATTGAGCAGTGAAAATGGTGCACCGATATACACCATGCCCAGCACCATAAAGGCGACGTTTTGGAACGGCTTTTCGGAGCCAGTAAACAGTTCGTAGATGAAGGCCATAAAAATCAGCGGGAAGAACAGCACCGAAGTGATGATGACAAACTGGTCGTTGCTGACGATGGCCATGTGCATGACAGAGGCCAGCACAAAGGGCGAAAGCCCAAATATGACCCCAATGAAAATACGGATCCAATCACGCCTGGTGTCATGGTGGAGTACCAAGTTCAGGAACTCCCAAAGGCAGAGCACGGTGATGATGGCAAATAACAGGATGAACGACATCTTGCCGATGAACAAGCCCGTGAGCATCACTACGACAAACAGGGCAGCGGTCATGGCCCTTCGAGTAAGTCCTTTCATAAAAGGTTAAGGTTCCCGTTTAAAGTTATGCCTCGCTGTGGGAACGGCTGTTTATTGAACGGCAAACCTACTGTTTAGGCTCGTAAATCTGTACTAAGCGCTCGTAAAAGTTTATCCCCCCGGAACAAGGGACGGTAACATAAGCCTCAAATGCCTATGTTGGCTTGGTTAGTATAGCCTACCCAAATTGTGGTTGATAGTGGCAGGCCACAAGAAATTTGAAACTTATTGGTAAAACGCAAATTTCAGGATGCAGGGTGGGATGTTGCGATGCGCTGCACCTAGAACGGATGGCCGTGCTTGCCCTACAAATGTTGCGGTGCGCTGCACCTTTATATTCAACTCCTAATTCACCTAATAATAGCTCAGGCTGCCAAGTATTCCCAAAACGATGGGAAAAACTTGGCAGCATGAAGCATAGTAGCACTCATTATTATTCAAAACTTCGCTCGTAAAGACAGCACAAAATTCCTCCCTGCTGCCGCAATGCCTGAACTGTAGGGTCGGTACCGCTGGTCGGTGATGTTCTCCACGCCGCCGCTGATGGCCCACAGTTCCGACAACTGGTACATGGCCCTGAAGTTCAGGGTGTACCAGCTTGGGGAGTACGGGTTGCCATTTTTGTCCAAGGCGTAGAGATAGTCCTTGCCCTGCTCCTCCGGCGCAAGGTCAGCATTGGATACTTCGCCACTAAAGGCAAAGCTGGCCTCCATCCTGAACTGCTGCTTGGTGTAGCCCAAACGGGTGATGCCGAATACTGGCGCAGCATGGCGGAGTGGGGCTGTCGAACCATCGTCCAGTTCTTCCTCGCCCGCTTGCCAGGTAAGGTGCGATGAGAGGGTACAACCCTCTGTCAGCCGGATTTCCAGACCTGCTTGAATGCCCCTGACGGTGGCACTGGCCGCATTCTGCATGGCCTGCACTTGGCTCATCTCACCATCGTAGAGGATGCTGTCCTGTCCGTTCAGCGTGAAATTGCGGAGCACCAAGGCATGGTCGAGCAGGGTGTAGAAGCCTGTGACATCCAGCCGCAGCAGTTTTCCGAACTCTTTGGCAAAGCCCAATTCTGCATTATAGGCATACTCTGGCCCAAGATTAGGATTCGGCACGGTGACGGTGCCAGGGGCGGAATCGAAGACCTTGCCCATGTCGTCCACATTGGGGGAGCGGAAGCCCGTAGAGAGGTTAGCCCGTAGTTGCAAACTAGTGCTTGGGTGTAGCACGGCCCCCAAATTGCCCGTGAGGGCACCAGAACGTTGCTCGGCGGTTGAGAACGGGAACGGGTAGAACGCCGCATCGAACCTGGCATCCATTCCAAAGCTGTTGTACCTCGCTCCGCTGAACAGCGTCAGTTTTTGCGAAGCCTCAAACTGCCAGGCCATGTAGGCGGCATACGACGACCAGTCGGCCTGTGGATACCTCGCTGGGCCTACCACGACTTCGTGCGTCTCCATATTCTCGTTGTTACCACTGGATTTCACATTGTCATGGATAGCCTCCACGCCATAGAACAAGCTGTGGCGCTTGCCGATGGCCTTTTGCAAATCGAGGTTGAGCGACCACGCATTGACCTTCTCCAAACGGGTGCGCCGCTCGGCCATGTTGAAGTCCCGGTCGGTGCGGCTCTCCTCAAAATGCTGTTGGGCCAAAATGAGCTTTGCCTTGTCATATATGCCACTGTTGGCCTTGTGCGAAACGCTAAGGTTGTTCATTGTCCATAGCTGCGGACCATACCGCCACTCGGCGCTCCTTGGAAGCCCCTCTCGATAACGGAGCAGGCGGTCGTAGCGGTCGAAGTCTGTGGTGGTGGAATAATGGAAGCCGTAGGTAATGTCCCAATCCTTGCTCGGCTGGTAGCGTACCTTCTGCATCAGGTTGATTTGCTGGTAGCCGGTTGGGCGCTGCACGAGCGGGTCGGGATTCGCCACCACCACGTCCTTGTTATCCATGCGCTGTACGTACTCCGTTCGGAGGTACTCATTAGGGCCATTGGTGCCCATGCGGAGGTCGCCGAAATCGGAATGCGTGAGGCTGGTGGCCAAGGCGAGTTTTTTCCAGGCGGTGTTCAGGTCGAAATGTGCGGTTGTCTCCTCGTTGGCGGAGGAGTAGCGCACCGTCGCATTGCCCGTGGCAAAATTGGGCGATTCGCTGGCCAATTTCGGCGGTAGTGTCGTGAAGTTCATCACGCCGCCCACGGCATCACTGCCGTACATGACCGAGCCAGGGCCAAAGAGTACCTCGGCGCTTTGCATCGCAAATGGGTCGAGCGAGATGATGTTCTGCAAATTGCCGCTTCGGAAGATGGCTGTGTTCATGCGCACGCCGTCCACGGCAATCAAAAGCCGGTTAGTGGCAAAGCCCCTGATCATCGGGCTGCCGCCGCCTTGCTGGCTTTTTTGGATAAAAACCTCGCCCGTCATGCCGAGTAGGTCGGCAGCGGTCTGCGGGTTTTGCAGCGCAACATCGCTCGGCTTCACCGTGGCAATCCTGAATGGGACATTGCGGCTGACTTGGCTCCAACGAGTGGCGCTCACCACTACTTCACCGAGTTGGAGCACCTGCTGGGAGGTGATGGTATCCTGTATGTTTATGCCGAGCGTGTCATCTGAAACGAGTGTATTTTTTTGAGTCGGAATCAAGTTGGGAGGTAATTCTGCGATGGCGCCTTGCAGCCATGCTGACTGGCAGAACAAGGCCCCCCACACCCCCAGGCATAGCCCAAGGGAAATGTATTTTTTCATGGTGTGCCTGTTTTCTCATTTTAGGTAAATAGTGCGGCTGGAATTTTTTCTCCCACAGATAGCTTAACTGCCTTTCGGAAGACAGGGATTTTCGCAGAGGTTTAATCGAGTTATTCCAATAAATACCTGCGTTCATCACCTAAATCTGCGGAAGACAGTTTATCGTGTACAGCCAGCCTTTTTTCAATTAATTGAAGAAAATAGCCGCTCTGGAGGCGGTGAGTCGGCAGGTGGACAAAAGGTTTTTGTTGAAAAATGGTAAGGAAAATGGTTTACGGTAGAGGCAATGGCTGGCCGTTCGACCGCTGGCTGGTCGTTGCAGAACAACGATTTCAGGAAGTCGAAGAAATTGCCAAGGGCAGCCTTGTGTTGTGGGTCCTTGCCCGTTTCGAGGGCGGTTAGTTGATCGAGGTGGCGGTTGATTTCGGTTTCTGCCTTGTCGTGGATGCACCAGTAGGTGATGCTGTCGGCCTGCTGCTCGGCCTTCACCACGTCGTACATCTCGCCTTTGTATTCAAATTCCTTGGAATGCTCCCACTCCAGCTCCGTTTCAATAGCTTGCAACGAAAAGCTAAGCTCCACCAATTCGTTCTGCCCGACCCCAGCGAGTATGCGCTCCTTGACGGTTTCACGGATTCGCTCCTTTCGGAGCAATAGAATGGCCTTTGTGCCCAAGAACGGGTACAACGAGACAACAAGCAAGAGTATGGCAAAGCCTTTTCTCAAGGGGGCAACGGTTAAATGCTAATGCCAGTTTGCTATTTGAACGAGTGGAATTGAATGGGATGGGCTAAAGGATAACAGGCGTAGGTTTTCACTCACCGAATGGTGAGCAAAGGGCAAAATTCAGGGAGAACCATTCACCAGTCAAATTTTTGTTTTACGGATAAAAACGGATTTTAATGTCACGCCCCAGTTGTTACCCCACAAAAACAAATTTAAAACCTGCGGTCAAGAGCACCAAGGCCAAGATGGCCAAGATGAGCTTATTGGAAAATTTGGAGGTGCCCAGGTACGAGCCAATCAGCCCGCCGATGATGACCGCCACGGCCCAATAGCCAATGCCCTCGTCCACTTTTTGCAGCTTGGAGAGGTGGCCGATGAGGCCCGTCACCGAATTGCAAAGGATGAACAGTGCCGCCACACCCGAGGCTTTTTTCACGGTCGTCCAGTTCATCAAAATCATGATAGGGGAGAGAAAGACGCCGCCGCCCACGCCTATCAGGCCGGACAGGAACCCTATGGCTGCGCCAATGCCGAGGCCGGGCACGAGCGGTATATCCTTTGGTTCCTCGGTACTGGGTTTCACAAGGTAGTTTTTCCCAATCAGCAGCACGGCGGAAAGCACGAGGAAAATGCCCGCCAATAGCTTGAACAGTTTGGGGTCGAGCTGCATGGCCCCGCCCACAAAGGCGATTGGGATGGAGGTGACAGCGAAGGTGAGAAAGACTTTTTTATCGAAATAACCCGCCTTGAGGAAGCGGTAGGTTCCAATGGCCGATACCAGTATGTTCAGCACCAGCGAAGTGCCCTTGATGCTGTCCACGGGAAAGGAGAGCAGCGCCATGATGGCCAAGTAGCCCGTTGCGCCAGCATGGCCGACGGAAGAGTACAGCAGGGCGACGACAAAGAACAGGCCAAGGGCGAGCAGGGTGACTTCAATTGTCATGTGGAGGAGTATCGTTGTACCCACAAAGATATAACGGGGTGCCAATCTGACATGGTCCCATTTTCACGGACATTGAATTAAGTTAGAAAAATACAGTTCCTCAAACTTGTCAGGGCAAAGATACCCAAGCGCAGAATGCCTTCTTTTGGAGTTATAATAGCACTCGATAAAGCTGAAGATTTCCGTGTAAGCATCCTCAAAGGTATCAAAACGCCAACTACAAAGCCCCCTGCTCAACCTCGCCGCCAAGACCCTCCTGCTCAAAACCTGCCGCCACCTCTGCGAATTCGACCTGTTGCAGTCTCACCTTGACGCCATGCGGAACTACATCCATCGCTCGGAGGTCATCGGCTACCATCGAACCAACTACCTCAACTTCATCCGTTACTTAGACAAGCTGCTACAAGTGAACCGCTTGGACAAAAAAGCGGTGGAGAAATTGCGCCAGCAAATCAAGAACGAGCAAGTGCTGACGGAGCGAGGGTGGTTGGGGTGTTTAACAAAAAAAGCAGCTAATTGCTTGTATATAGCGTGGCAATATCCAAATGCACAGCGCCCCAATGTTGGTTCCCAAGCATACGCCAAACCTACCCAAACTTCATGGTTTTTGCTACTTTATTCCGCAGCCTAAATGCCAAAAAGAACAAGTTTTCTATTACTCAAAATTGTTGAAAACTACGGAAAAATTACCTTAGCGAAAAACAAATCATGAACACCCTTAGCGACTTACTCGAACGAGGGGTACCCACCGTTCGGAACGTCTGTCAAAAAAAACGTTGAGCGCCTTGTTGAACAAGATGAAAACGGCCCACAGTTGCAAGGTTTGGACGCTTTCGTCCGACCGGAACGAGTACGAGCGCTTTGCCTACCTGCTGGGCAAGCCCGACGAAGGCGGCCTTTCCATCGCTTCGTTCAACGAGCTGCTGCAGGAGCGTGCGGTGTCGGCCTACGACGCCCCCTGCTCCGTGACCATCGTGCATGACCCGTGCGACATCCGAAAGCCGTACTCCCAACAGATGGAGTGCCTCGACACGGTTCGCTCCCTGCAGGGGCAGACCATCAACGGGTACCAGACCTTCAACAGCGTCGTACTGGAGAAGGACCGAATGCACTTGGCGGGATGCATGCCCTATAGTCGCAAAGAGGGCGGCGCAGGTGCAACGTGCGACGAAAAAGCGCTGATGTTCTCCCAGATGAAGGACATCAGCCTTGCATTCAAGGCAGACCACCCGGAACGGGTCGTCTGCCACGTGATAGACAGGGAGGCGGACGACGCCGAGTTCTTCCGCTTCATTGACCAGGAACTGCACGACCGCTTTGTCATCCGGCTGAAGCTGAACCGCAACTCGGACGTAAAGGCATGGGATGACAAGGGGCAGCGTGAGGTGTGGCTCAAGCTGGCGAAGAAGCCCCTCGACAACCGCTTCGAGCAGGTGTACCAGGAGTTCCGGTGGAAGGGCAGGACCTACCGGCAGGCCAGGGCAGTCGTCAGCCACGAGCACATCCACATTGGCAACGGCTGGTACTGGGTGGTGCGGGTAGAACTGCTGGACAAGCCCATCTTCTCCGACCCGATGCTGCTGGTGACCAACCACCGGGTACGCTGCTTCCGTAGGTGTTCGGCCAGCAGTCTGCCCCGGTCGTGGGGGGAGAAGGGCAGCTTGGTTTCGTCCTCGCCAAACCATTTCAGGATGTCCACGATAAACAAATCGGCGCTGCTCTGCCGCTGGTCGCTGGCACCTTGGCTGTAGAACGATCAGGCATAGACGGCCACATCGTCGAGTTTGCAGTCGGCCATGCGGCCCAGCAGCCAAGAGGTCACCAATCCGGTCTTGCCCACGCCGCCCCATGCGATGAATTGGAGGAGCTTGCAGCTGCGGTTGTCCCATGCTTCGTCGAGGAGGGCGAGTTATTTTTCACGACCGAAGAGGTGCGGAGTGGTGGAAGGAAGTTTTGATACAAAGGGATGGGGGGTGAGGGATGAGGAATGATGGCCCCCGAGGTCACGTAAGATTTCAATCAGCGAATTGCCGATTTGGTTTTGCGTTCTGGTTGCATCCTCGAAGCTGATTTCGCCATCCCTCCGCTGCTTGCGCAACGTCTGGAATCGGGTTGATTGAATAATTACAGTGTTGTTAGCATCCGTGCCTTTGGTTGTTTCCTGCAATAAGGTAATAGCATCTTCTATTTCGCCATTAGCGATGAGGTCTCGAATGCGTTGAATCTTATCTTGTCCGTGCATTTGAAGGGGAGTTTGCTTCTGGCGGGAGAGGTATTTAAAAAAGCTTGCATTTGCGCAGCTTTTCCATGCTGTTTCGCCCAAAATACATGCTGTGTCAATTGGGCAATTTGGGGCTGTATCTGAAGACGTTTTTTCAAAACGAAGGCCAAATATTGTTTCACGCAACGCCGCTACGAACGCAACGCAAAAACTTATCGTTGCGGCCGTTGCGACGTTGCGTGAATAATTTGGTTTGCTCGTTAGCGATTAGACTTTGGAAACCGCCTAAGTTTGGCCGTCCCGATTTTGCATTTGCACAAAACCTTTTGGCGTGAGGTATAAAGATACACCCCGTCCAAAATCATCGCACCCATCCATTCCCACCAAAACTCATGCACCTTGAATGACCTAAATCACCCGCTGGCCCATAGCCCATTTGAGTCATTAGAATAAATGCCAGGATTGTTTTTTATTTCTATTTTCTAAAGATATGCAACGGTTGGCATATACGCCTTTTGCCCGTTTAGGGCAAATAGGCGTATATGCTATGTTCACTTCCGTCTTCTTTTTCATT
>JALHQW010000073.1 GCA_022841745.1 Saprospiraceae bacterium
CATCAAAACGAAAAAGGAAAAAATAGACTTTTCACGAATACAAAAGCATCCTGAAATCCCGGAGCTTTCGTACCGCATCGCTGCCTGATGTGTTACTTTATTTTAAAACCGTTCCTAAATCATTTTTACCATGAAAAAAGTCTTTCTAATCCTGCTTTGCCTCTACGGTTTTGGGTTAAGCAGCGCTTTCGCACAATGCAACGATTACCCCTTCCTTCTCAACTTTTCCGGCTTTACTTGTGGCGACGGCGAGGGCAATATTTGCATAGAAACTGACCCAGGTGTTTGGGGGTTTTGTTACGATGAGTATTCGGATTACGCCATTCAGATTAGCTATCTTGAGCCCAATTTCATCTATACAAACCTGAACCCAGGCAATGATGTTTTCCATTTCTCGGACGTATCCGACCCCATCAACAACCCTGGGGTGACTACGCTGCAGTATTTCCAGCCGAACCCACCCCAGGACGCCATTCTAGCGGACTGTTTGGTGGGAGTCCTGCAAATACCCGGCACGGTCTTCACCTTGGAAGTGGTCAATACGGAAGCCCCATTCGATGTTATTGGCACGGCCACTTTTACCTTGGATGGTGGTGTCAGTATTGGCATCACTGGCCAAACCAGCCTACTGACAGATTGGATTGCCCCCAACGGGCCGCTGCTCTCTGCTGCACAGGCGCTTACGCAAGGCCAAACCGTGGAGTTCAACGGCACCATTATCGTCAACGTGGACTATACGTTCGATACTGACCCTGGTGGGCAGTACAATGAACTTATCATGAACCCAGCAGCAAGGTTGGAGATACCCGCCAATACCCTTACCCTTCGCAGCGCCAACATGCACGGCTGTGGCGCCAATTGGGACAGGATCAATGTTCAGGATGGGGGCACACTGACCACTGCCTTTACCACGATTTCGGATGCAGATGTAGCCGTAGAGCTACAGCACAATGGCACCTACAATTTGCAGAATCGAACCACGTTGCACCACAACACCATTGGCATAGGCTCTTTTGGTGCATCCACCAAAACGGTGAACCTCAATGTAACGACCAATGTATTCAGCCAATCCATGATCAGGGATGGCGTTCAAGGTATTCATTTTGAGAATGTCTCCTTGTTTAGCATCACCTCACCGTTCTGGTTCCAGAACATGAGCGATGTCGGCATGTTCCTCGACAGGTCGGACTTCAACGGGCAGTTCGTCAATTTCTTGGGCTGTCGGGAAGGCATAAGGGTGCCTACCCAGAACAACCTCCTCACCTTGGACAATTGCGATATGTCGGAAGGTCGCCTCGGCTTGATCACCAATGGCACTGCGGAACTTGAGGTCATCAACAGCACCTACTTCGACCTGCTCAATGGCATAACGGTTACCGATTTTGTGGGCAACAGCCACTCTGTCATTGAGGACAATATAATGGCCGACTGTGGCACCAATGTGTTTGGCTTGGTGCTGCCATCAAGGGCAGAGGTGCAGTACAACCAGATGCGGGCGAGGAACTACAACGTCTTCCTTTGGGGCGCCGCTGGCGGCGACCACCGCTGGGCCATCCAGCGGAACCCACAAATGTTGGTGCAGAACAGCGGTTACAATGTTTACCTCTACGGTACACAAAATGCCCGGGTGTTCAGGAACGACCAGTCCGTGCAGTCGAACGTGCTGGGCAATTTCTACATTAACGGCGGCTCCAACAACAAGGTGGGCTATAACCTGCTCACTGGCCAACAGGACAACATCACCCTGATAGGCAGCCCCTCCACCCAAATCTATTGCAACAACACCAGCTCCCCCGCTCGGGGCCTCACCGTGCTCAACGACAATGCAGGAGCCGATATCCGAACCAATGACTTCAATGGCAGCGGAGGCCTCAACCTTTCCTATGGCACCAGTGGAAGCAGTTTTGCGCACACGGGCAATCAGGTACACAAGGGCAACCTCTTCCAGGCCAGCACCCAGACCAACCCGAGGGCGAGGAATTTTAGTGCGGCTAGTATAGCAGACGATAATATATTTGAAGTCGGTTTTTTCGAAGTTCAAGGCAATGAAAAATTTCCATTTTTTATTGCCAATATCCCATTCTGGTTCGATAAGACTGGCGGCTTGGACGCTACCTGCCCCTCCCCGCCAGGCATTATCGCCGAAGAACCCGATATCAAGGAGGTCTATAAAAAAGCGGCACGCTCCAGCATTGACCTGCTCAATGCTGGAGTGGGCACCAGCTACGGCAGCGACGTGGAATTCGACGCCAAGCTGAAGCTCTACCGCCAACTGGCCATGCTGAACGAACTGGAACCACTCAACGAAGCACCGATGGTGAGCTGGTACAATAGCCTCAACGGCTCGAACGCTCAAAAATTCGTGCAGTTCGAGACTGGCCTTCGGAATGCCCTTGCCCTGACCGCAACGGAGGACCAGCAGGTAGATGCCCTCAGCACCGATATGGCCAGCCTGCGTCAGGAAATCAACGAGATAGCATGGTTCGAGATAGGAAATGACCATGCTGTAACCATTGACCCTGCCAAAAAAGCCCTTCGTGACAGCAAATTGGTCAGCCTGAAAGCGAAGGCCTCAGACCGGGCTGCCATCGCCAATGCCAAGAAGCAGGCACTCAACAGCCAATTGGCCAGCCTGACTGCCCTGAACAACGGCGTGACCCTGACCGCCACCACTGCCGAGGCCAACCTGAAATCGGCCAATGCCTACCTGTTGACCCGTTTGTCTCCCAATTTTTCTGGCTTCTCGGAAGCACAGTTGACGGGCTTGGAAGCCGTCGCCAACCAATGTGTGGGCTACGGCGGCGAGGGCGTCATCATCGCAAGGGGGCTGGTGGCAGAGGCCAAAGGCACCATCACCGAGTACAATGACGAATGTGTGCAGGAAGTAGCACCAAGGAGTAGCGAGCAAGTCGTTGACAATGCGTTGGTAATTAGCGAACTTGTAGTGATGCCTAACCCAGCTTCTGAAATGGCCATTGTAATGTTCCCTGCCAATTCGGGCATAAAAGAACTAACCATTTCCAATTTGCTTGGTCAACAGATTGTACTGATGAAAATCGAACCTGACCAAAACCAGGTAAGCTTGAACCTTAATGGTTGGCTGCCGGGTGCCTACTTTATTGGAACTAACACTAAAGGGATAAGCCCAATAAAATTCTTCGTGAATAAATAACTATTAAAACATGGATCCGCCTGGGCTATTTTGCCCAGGCGGATTTTCATTTTTTCATTTCTGGCCATGAAAAAATTACTTTTTATCATTTCGCTTGTAAGTGTTTGCGCTTTTTCATTGAAAGCCCAAAAATGGGATTATCAATGGCCATTAGGATATGATGCCGAGATTCCCGGTGTGCCAGATATTGGCATGCTTGATTTTAATTCACAGTTAGTCAAGGTGGATACTTTTTTACAAGACGTGATTAATTTTGGAATTGGAGCAAGTGGGAGTTTTGTCTGTGATAAGGAAACAGGGCAGGTTATCCTGATGACCAATGGCTGTAGGGTGTATGATGATGAGTTTAATATCGTTACTGGAAGTGATACCTTGTCGCCAGGCTCAAGTTATTTTAATTATTGTATAAATGGTAACAATTATCCAGTTAAGCAATCAACAATCATTCTGCCCGAACTTTTAAATGATTCGATATTTTATGTTCTACATAAAGATGAAATGATAAGCAGTGTATTTCAAGATGCTGTAAGCAACAATTTTTATTTGACCACCATTGTCCAAAAATCAGATGCTAGTTTTCAAATGGTAAGTAAGAGACATTTGTTAAGTATTCCTATTGGCGTAGGCAAGGTAACTGCTTGTGTCAACCATGATGGTACAAAGTGGTGGACATGGGTGGTTGGTTATGATACCAATGTTTTCTATAAATTTCTTGTTGGTGGAATTGATACTATACAAGGGCCATTTGTCCAAGAAGTAGGTGGCGTTCTATACAACAAACTACTAGACATTGGTCAAGCCGCTTTCTCCCCCGATACCAAGACCCTGGCCATGAACGCCGACGACAAGAAGGTGAAGGTCTATGATTTCGACAACGAGACCGGGGAGCTTTCCAATTTCAGGGAAATCGCCTATCCAGACGACGGTGACTACGCAAGGGGGCTGGTATTCTCGCCCAATTCGAGGTTCATCTACGTTACCTCAGTATCCAATCTTTATCAGATTGACTTACAGGACAATTCCGTAGATCATATCGCATACCACCTCAGCGTGGACGAGGACAACTGGCCCGTCACCATCGGCTATATGCTCAACGGCCCCGATTGCAGGGTTTACCTCGATGCTGGCAGCACGACCTATTATATCCATGCTATTCACCAACCCAATGAGAAAGGATTAAATTGTTTATTTCAAGCAAGGGCACTAAGGTTACCCGCTAATCAAAATCACGAGTTCCCCAACCTTCCCATGTACCGCTTCGACGGGGCCTGCGACAGTAGCATCGTGTTTCCGGTGTCGGCAGTGGGGGAAGCTATGGCAATGGGGGGGGATGTGATAATGGTTTATCCCAACCCGGTTGCATCAGAATTGAACATCCAATTGTCCTCATTCTCAAAATCGGAATGGGCAAGCATTAAGATTTTCAATGCTTACGGAAAGCTGGTAAAATATGTAAAGGAAATAGATTCGGATAGTTTCTCAATATCCGTTGAGGACTTTGTACCCGGCATTTATTTTTTGCAATACTTGGAAGCTGGTGAAGTAAGAGCGGTGGAGAAGTTAATAGTGCAACGATGATGAAGCCTTTACATCACCCCACCGTCTTCAAATCCTTCACAAACCCATCTACCCCCGCAGCCTTCATCGCCTTCTGCAAAGTGCTGGCATCTACGCTTTTGTCGAACACGCCCACCATTACCCGATAAGCCGTCTTGCCGTTGGCCTGCGTGATGTTCACCACCACGGGCTGGCTGAACTGTCGCTCCATTTTTTCCGCCTGAATCAGCACGTTGCCGTAGTCGGCGAATACGCCCAATTGCACTGAAAAGCCCAGTGGCTGCTGCCTTTCCACGCTAAAGCGGAACAGCCCCTGACCGGAAACCACGGGCGTGGTCACGGTAGAACTTGGCGGCTTGGGCGTCGTCCCGGCCGTGCCGTCCTTGCGACGCAGTGCCTCGGCCACGGCCTTGTCGGCGTTCACCCGCCCGAAGCCAAATTTGCGGCTATGGCCGTTCAAGTAGTCGCTGGCGCTACCGATTTTGTCGGCGGTGCTTTGCAATATTTCCTTCACCTCCTTGGCCGTCAGGTTCGGGTTGGCGGAGAGCATAAGTGCGCAGATTCCTGCCACGATGGGCGTGGCACCGCTTGTGCCGCCGAAGTGCTTATAGGGCCCAGTGCGATCCACGCCGTCCGCCCAGTATTTGAAGGCACCTTCGCCCCGGACGGTGGTGCCGGGATCCCAGGAGGCACGGGCGGCGATAAGCGGCCAGTCACCATTGGAGGGTGCGCAGATGCTGACCTCACCGCCTTGGTTGGAGTAGCTGGCATAGCGGTCCTTGCTGTCGCAGGCAGCCACGCAAATAACGTCGGGGTGGGCGGCATAGAAGTTCACAAAGTCCAGCCCCTCGTTGCCTGCGGCAAAAAGGATGACGCATCCCTTGCCGCCCCTGCCTAGGCGGGCCGCCTTGGCAATGGCCTCCTCTTTTAGCGAGTTGAGGGAAAACTTGGGGTCGGTGGTGCCCCAACTGCAACTGACGACGTCGGCCCCGTTTTGGATGCAATAATCGAACATCTGCTCCGTGGAGCGCACGCTGAACGAGGTGCCGCTCACGGGCATGAACTTGGCATTGGGGGCTACGCCCACCATGCCTTGCCCGTTTGCTACCGCAACTGCGAGGCTGGCGCAGGGGGTGCCGTGCGTGAAGCCGGGGTCGCCGTCCGAGAGGCGGTCGCTCTGCGTCCATAGGTCGAATGGGCGAAAGACCTTGGGCTTGAGGTCGGGATGCGAGATGTCGAAGCCATTGTCAATCACGGCCAGTACGATGTTTGACGAGCCGAGGCTGTCGAGGCGGGTCCAGGCGTCCACGATTTTGGCGTCGGCCCCTGCCTTGGTGGTGTACTGGCCGCTGGTGATGAAACCCGTGTTCTTCAGGTGCCATTCGTCGGCCATGAAGGTGTCGTTGGGCAAGGCGAGGTCGTATTCTTCGAGCAGCATGTCGAGGTCGGGTTCGGCGAATTTCACCAAAGAAACCTTTTGCAACGCCTGAGCGACCTTGATGGGGTTGGGCGAGTTCTTCGTTACCCTTGCAACGAGTTGGTCGCTGGCCCGCCGTTCCACCAATTGCAGTTTGTATTCGTCAAGAACGAGCGCCTGCTCGCCCTCGTCCACATCGGGCTGGAAGATGATGAACACCTCGCCCGTGGGCACGAGTGGTTTTTTGCTGCCTTCGGCAAAATAGACATGGGTGCCCAGTTCCACTTCCTTGCGCTGGCGCACCTCGTCGAGCTTGTCGTCAACGCTGGCACCGTCCTTTTGCAGGGAGACGACCTTGAAGCCGCCTAGGCTGGGCAGCACTTCCTGCCGCACATAATCGGCCTTGGTGAAATCCGCTTTTTTCGTGCCTTTCAGCCCGACGAGGCTGGCACTTTTTTGCAAAACGAGGGTGCCTTTTCCGCTTTTGATTTTGTAATTGCCCATGTGTCGTGGCTTTTGGATTGAAAATTGGTTAAGACGAGGGACGATAGACGGTGGACGATGGACGACTTACGGGGTTGCCTCCGTCCACCGTCAGTCGTCCATCGTCCATCGTCTTCTTTGGCGGAAAATTACGAAACAGGCCGAAGTTGGGGCATGTATTCCAACAAAACCTCAACCAAAAGTGCCTATGCCAGTGTTTTTGCTATTTTTACGCCCGTTTTGAATTGGCTGTTAGCTGTTGGCCCTTGGCCTTTGGCAATAGGCAGCCAACAGCCAAGGGCAAAAAACCAACAGCCAATAGCCAAAGGCCAACAGCCAGTATATGTCCATCCGCTTCTTAAATAAGCAACCTGATGTCAGGCAGCTCTCCGACGAGGAACTGGTGAGCAGGTTCGCAGCGACGCAACAGCAGACGTACTTTGAGGAATTGTACCGCCGGTACATGCACCTGGCTTACGGCGTTTGCCTGAAGCTGATGAAAAACGAGGACGAAAGCCGGGACGTGGTGTCCGATGTGTTCAAAATCCTGTTCACTAAGCTACCGACGGCAGACGTCAAGTCATTCAAGGCGTACCTCTACACTGTCAGCCGGAACGAGTGCATTGCGAAGCTGCGGCAGAAGAAGTCGGACATGGAGAAGCTGGCGAAGTACAACCACCTGGAAAATTCGCCGGACGACTTTATGGAAAACGACGGTTTCGCCGCTCTCTTCAACACCAATCCAAGCATGGAGCAGGAAGTCGAGCGGGCCGTTGCCCAGTTGGGTGATGAGCAACAAACCTGCGTCCGAATGTTTTTTTACGACGACAAGAGTTACAGAGAAATAGCTACCGAAACTGGATACACAGAAAAACAGGTGAAAAGTTACCTGCAAAATGGTAAGCGGAACTTGCGGATTCTGCTGGAAAAGGAAATGAGAAAACACACTGCATAAATTTCCAGATAACTACAATTGCTCCAATGGACGGAAATTTACGACAACAGATTTTTAAGCCTACCGCATGTCTCAGCCACGAGGAATTAAGGCAATACCTCAGCGGACACATGTCGAGAGAAGGCCAAAAGCGGGTGGAGAACCACCTGCTGGATTGCCCGCTATGCTCCGATGCCGTCGAAGGCTGCGAGGAGTCGGGCAACCACCTCACGGATGACTTGGAAGACTTTGAAGCATTTAGTAAAAAGCTTTCCATGCCATCCCATACTGCCAAGGTTCGCCAACTGCAACCGGGCGGCTACCTGCGTCAAGCCATTGCCGTAGCGGCCATGCTCGTGGTGGGTGCCGTGGCCTATTTCAGCTTCTTCAACAAGTCGCTGGATGGTCCTGCCTTGTACGCCAAGCATTATGTGCCGTATCAGAACGATGTGCCGTTGGCCATGCGGAACGACACGGCCCCCAGCGTGAACCCAAATTTTGCGCAGGCCATAACGGCCTACTCAGAAGGGGACTTCACGCAGGCCAGTAGCATCTTCGAACAGGCATTGCAGCAGCAGCCCAGTCACGAGGCGACGCTGTTCTATGCCGGGCTTTCCAACTTGGAAAAGAACGATTTGGTGAAAGCGGAAAGCTACCTCGGCCAAGTGGCAAATGGTAGGGGCATCTATGCCAAAAAGGCCAGTTGGTACCTCGTCATGTGCGACCTGAAGGCGGGCAAGAAAGAAGCCGCTGCCGCCAAATTGGACAAAATCATCCAAGCTGGCGAAGTCATGGCAAATGAAGCAAAGCACTTGCGGGACGATATGTAATTGATTATCAATGAAAAACAAAAGGGCTGGCGATTTCGCCAGCCCTTTTGTTTTTCACTCAAACGAGAAATACGGTTCCAGCCGCTTCCAGTCCTCCTCCTTGAATCCCGCCTTCACTTTCTTCACCGTTTCAAAATCTGTATAGCTTCCGTGCTGCTGCCGATAGTTGAACAAAATGGTTGCCTGAAAACTGCTGAGGTAGGGGTGAGCCTTCAGTTCATCCAGCGTGGCGGTGTTCAATCTTATTTTTCGGTAAATGTCCGCAGCAACCTGCATCTGTGGCACTGCTTTCTGGAAGACGCTGTCTGGCAAGCCAAACGTCTCGGCAACCTGGGCGGTGGAGGTGAAGCCGCCGAGCTTTTCCCGGTAGTTCACGATGCGCTTGGCCCAACCTGGCCCAATTCCCTTGATTTGTTGCAATTCCTCCATGTTGGCTGAGTTGATGTCAACCACGGTGGCGGTGTTTTTCTTCGTGAAATTTTGCGGCGCAAAAGCCCTTTCCTCATAGGTCGTCTTAGTTACAAGGCCTTGGCTTGCCTTGGCTTCGGCATAATCGTTATACTGGTCCTTGGCTGCCTTTGGTGGTATTTGGATGAACGCCTCCAACCTTGCATAGTCTTCGGGCCGGATGGCGTAGATGCGCTTGAAGTCCTCTTTTTTATAAAATTGCCCACCCTTCGCCCGGTAGTTGAGGATGGTCTGGGCAGTGCGGGCCGACAGGCCCAAGCGCTCGAAATCGGCTTTAGAGGCGGTGTTCGGGTCGAAGGCAAACAGCTCGGTTTTGTGCGGGCTTTGGTTTTCCCTGCCCCTGAAGGCCACGGGCGTGTTCTCGCTTGCACGAGGTTCATCTAGGGTTGAAAAATTGACTGCGATGGCTTGAACCTCCGTGAAATTGGCGGAAGGAGGGCGGGGCAAGAACCAACCGGTGGTAAAAGGGAAGAACCAAGCCAAGGTGCAAAGGGCACAAAGTGCAATGCCAGCGTTTCGCTCCAAACGGGTGTAGTAGAAGTACGCTTGGAGGGCGTAAGTCGTTCTCATGTATGTCCGAGTTTTTGCGGGCCTGGGGCCACAGGTGTTATGGCGGCAAGGAGAGCAAGGAGGCCGATTTTGTTTTAGGAAACAAAAATAATTCGGACTAAAATTCCAGTCAAATATTCTTTTGAGGTATAAAACAAAACTGGATACTGGGCAGCCATGTACCCAGTATCCAGTATCCAGTATCCCCAAAGGGGGTAAACCAGTATCCAGTATCCAGTTACTCCACCAAAACCAATTTCCCCGTCGCTACATCCCCAGCGGTTTGCAGCTTGAAGAAGTAAGTGCCCGCAGATGGTAAATCCGACTTGCTGATTCTAACCTCACTGTACCCCTTGGCGAAGCTGCCCTTCCGCACCATGACCAACCTTCCGGCGGCATCATGTATGTAAAGGGCGGCTTCTTGAGCCTCGGGTAGCGTGAAACCAATGACGGATGAGGTTTTGAAAGGATTGGGAGTAATGGAGACGGTTGACGGTTGACGATTGACGGTTGACGGAGCGGAGAAATCAAGGCTCAGGTCGAGCAGTTCCCCGGTTTCGTAGTAGGCTTCGGCCTTGGTGTAGTCGGAACCGAGGCGCAGGGCTTGTGATAGCTGCGTTTGTTGCTTCGCAACAAAAACAAGGCTGAAAAGCACGGCGTCTTTGTCCAGACTGGTTGGCTCGTTGTTGTGCCAAGAGGTGGTCAACACGCCCTCGTCCAAGAGCCGGAAGCCGAAATTGGCTTCGGTCAGTTTGGGCAGTTCGCCCATTTTCACTTCTTGGAAATCCAGCTGCTCCGTGTCGAAGCGCAGGGTGAACTGGTAGCCAATGATGGCTTGGAAGTTCTCGGCGGTAATGTCCAATTGGTAAGCCTGACCGGGTTGGAGTTCCTCGTCCTTCATGCTGAACCGGAGCGTCTCGCCGCTGCGCTCCTCGCTTGGGTCGTCGAAGTTGTTGGGTACGGCAGAACCGTTCACGTCGCCGACTTTGATGGCCACGAAGTTGACGGCGTTCATGTTGCCGTTCAGGTCGTTGATGCTGTACACCTCAGGGAACACCTCCACGAACGGGTTCGATGGGTTCGGGAAAACATAAGCCGCATCCACGAAACGCCACGACGTGTTGTTGGCGAAGGCGTCCGAGATAGTCAGGATGGCCTTTTGGATTTCCACCAGGTCGTAGGTAGTGATGCCATTCGAATGGTTGACATCAGCAGCAATTATCTTGTACGGTGAATCAAGGTATTCCATGCCAAGGATGTGCTTGCGAATCAGCACCATGTCGTAAGTGGAAACGCCGTTCATCAGGTTGGAGTCTTTTTCCGGCGAAACAGTGTAATCACCGCCCATCTGCACCGCAGCAAAATTGAAGGTACCATTTGCGCCCGTCATGGCCGATTGCGAAAGCGGGTCGTTGAGGTTCACATGCACGTTCTGAACGTTCTGCCCGCTCTCATTGGTGACGGCCCCAGCAACGCCCGCTACGAGGTTGCCATTTCCGCCGCCATTGCCGCAGGCATTCATATTGTCCTGCACGACGAGGAAGGTGGTGCAGAAGTCCTGGTTGCCACTCGCATCCGTCACCCACATTTGGATGAGGATTTGCCCGACGTCATCGCAGTCCACCGTCAGGCCCGTTTCATTGATATTGGCTGAAAATGAGTAAATCAAACTGCCAGGGCAATTGTCGAAGCTGCCAGCGTTGAAGTCATTGGCCCAAGTGGTCACTGTGCCGTTCTGCATCAGCTCGACAATAAGGCCATTCTTGCAGTACGGCGTAGGCTTTTTATCGTCCTTCACTTGTATGGTGATAGCGCAGGTACCGGAGTTGCCACAGCCATCAGCGATGACGTAGTTGGCGGTATAGTTGCCGGGGTTCACGTTGGTGAACGGCCCGTAGCCACTGCCGAAACTGCTGTTCACAGAAACAGTCACGTTCTGGCTGCAGTCTTGGATATTCGTCACCTGCGGCAAGGTGAAGTTGCCCTTGCAGTTGGCGTCCACGGCCACCACCATATTGCTGGGGCAAGTGAAGGTCGGAGCCGTGTTGTCCGTCACCATGATGATTTGCTGTCCTTCCCACAGGCCGACCGTGCCACCTGCCACATAGGTACACCAGTTGATGACCTTCCAGGTGCGGATGATCTTGTAGCAAGCTGGGCCTGATACGACGAACACTTGGTCGGTATGGTTGATGGCCATCATTTCACAGTCACTGGTGATGGCTGGGGCGCCATAAGGAGCGGGCAAGTTGGCTGGCGCAAGGCTGCTTAGGCTGACACAGTTGCCCGGCACGTTGTAGTTGGGCGGAAAGGTGACGGTCACGGGCGTGTTGTCCACCGAAGTAATGGTCTGGGTACAGGTGCTTGAGTTGTTGTTTCCCAGTGTAGCCTTCCAGGTTCGAATGATGATGCCCACGTCGCACATGTTCAGGTTGCTGGCATCCGTGTAGGTAATGGTCGGGTTGCCACAAGAGGCCGCTGCTGTGGCTTGCCCTGTCAAGCTGAGGTTGGTCGGGTCTTGGGTGCAATTCACGGTTACATTCGGCGGGCAAAGAATGGACGGCTGCGAATGGTCGGTCACATGCACCGTCACCATACAGGTGTTGGTATTGCCACTGGCATCGGTGCCTTGCATTTGTACCTGAATGCCCTGGCCTACATCTTCGCAGCAGAATTTCACATTGGGGCCATAAACGGGCTGTGTGCCACAGGCTTGGGTCATGCGGCGCACGGTGAGGTTCACAGGGCTGCAGTTGTCGTAGCTGCCGTTGTTGAAAGTCGTTGGGAAGACCACGGCAGTGCCGTTGCTGTTCAGCGTCACCACAGTGTATTCGTTGCAAATCATGGTGGGGGAATCGTCATCCACCACGGTCAGTTTGGAGGTGCAGAAATTGGAATTCCCACAGCCGTCTGTCACATTATAAGTGATGGTGTAAACGCCGGGGCTGACGTTGTTCAGTAGGCCACCATTGCCCTGCACCTGCCCAGCAGTCGAGGAAATACTGACCGTGAAACTAGTCGAGCAGTTGTCGGTAATGCCCACGGGCGGCAACAGCACGTTTGCCTTGCAAACAATGGCCGAGGTCGTGCCCACTGTCAGGTCGGCGGGGCAGGTGAGCGTTGGTGGCGTCACATCCTTCACAGCGATGATTTGCGTATGGGTTGAAATCTGGCTGTTGCACCAGTTGACCACCGTCCATGTGCGCAGGATTTTATAGCTGTTTTGGCAAATGGGAATCTGTTGGTCGCTGAACGTGACCGCCATGTTGCAATAGCCCGTCCCGTTGGGAATTGGGGAGCCGCCGATGCTGGGTGCGCCCGTGTTGGCTGGCGTGGTGTTCGGGTTCACGCAATTGATCACGGGCGCTGCGATGCCGTCACGGTGTGGCGGCCAAGTGATGTTCGCTGAGGTCGGTTTGGTGATGTTGATGGTCTGAGTACAGGTTTTGAGGTAGCCGCCCAGGTCCACCGCCAGCCAAGTGCGGGTAATGATGGCGGAGAAGTTCGTACCTGCACAGCCAAGCACCTGTGTTTGGTCGGTGAAGCTGATGGTGAAATCGGAGCAATCGGTAGCGGTGGCCGTGCCAGTGACAGCCGTCGTTGTCGGACTGGTGCAGGGCAAGGTGACATTGGCCGGGCAGGTAATCGTCGGGCCGACCTTGTCCTCCACGTTGATATTGCCCCAACAAGAGTTGCCAGAGGCCCAGTGCTTTACCTTTACGGTCAGCGTCTGGCCGATGTTGTCGGATGTGACGACCGGGCTGGTGGGGATGGGAAAGCCTGCAAGGTCCATCACGGTCACCACGTAGGCCGAGGGGCCGTTCGGTGAGCAGCTGTTGGGGTTTTGCAGAATCATGTCGTAGGTGATCGTGCTTTCGCAGGTGGGCGAGAGCGATACGTTGGTGGAGCCGGAACAAGCCATGCTGCACTGTGCGTTGAGGGTCGAGGTGCTGACCATTATACCTGCAATAAGCAGGAAACTGGCCTTGAGTAAAACGGACGTTTTGGTTAAAGAACGGTAAAAAGCCCGGTCAATTAAAACGGGTGTAATCGTTTCTTTCATCGGATTACTTAATTTGTTGAATAAATCGGTTGTAAAAAAATCGGTGTAACTGATGAATGAAGGCGGCGAACCCTGGTGAATTCGCCGCTTCAAATACATGGATTATAATTTGTCAATTTCTTATCGGACGCTTCGCTCAACTTTTTGAGAATCAACGCCTTGCGATGGTTTTTTTATTTGGTTAAAAGGCATAAAAATCCCTCCGCCAATGCATGCAGCATGACGATTTAAACCTATACTCATGAGCCTCCAAGGCAACGAAGGGTATGCCCGGATTTGTCTATGTTCCAGTAATAATGGGTGGTTCCCGTAGTGTGCAGTTAAATCAGATATATGTGCATGGCAATGCCATACGCATATTGTCCTTTAAATTGGCTGAATTTTACAAAAGGGTAGATTGGAAAAGAGTTGAACTGCGCTTCAAGAAGCGTTCAACGGCACAGGGCATGCCCTGAAATTTTTAGGAAGAAACAATTGGAGAAGTAAGTCAAAAACGGAGTGTACGAAGTTTCGGTTAATACTTTTCATGGGAAAATCGGTTGTGGATTACAAATACGGTTCGTTCAATTTTGGCAAAGGTAAACGGCTTTGTTGAATTGTCAAATAATTTTGAAAAAAATTAATGTATAAGGTAAAACTTAGGGGTAGGCCGGGCTATTTTACCTCAAATAAAATCCACATCCACATAATATGGATAGCGCATCAGGTACTCAATGGCCTGTTGGATGTCGTAGCCCTCATGTACGGCCCGGTAGAGCATCTGCGTGATGGGCACGTGCAGCTTTAAGTGGTCGGCCAGGTGCTTCGCAATCTTAAGGGTGCGCACGCCCTCGGCCACCTCTGGCATGGAGGCGAGGATGTCGGCGGTCTTTTCCCCTTGGCCGAGGCGGTAGCCGAAGGTGTAGTTCCGGCTGCTCATGCTGGTGGCCGTGCAGATGAGGTCGCCGATGCCAGCCGTGCCAACGAAGGGTTTGGGAGATGAACCGAGCGCCTTCCCATAATAAATCATCTCCATCAGTCCCCGGTTGATGAGCAGGGCTTGTAGGTTTTTGCCGAGGCCCAAGCCGCCCAAAATCCCGCTGCCGATGGCAATGGTGTTCTTCAATGCTCCCGCCAATTCCGCACCCAATATTTCATACGTGCCAAAAACTTGGAAATACTTGCTGCTCAAGACTTTCTTCCCCGTGCTTACCACTTCGTCGAACTTGCTGCCAATGACCGTGGCCGTCGGCTGCCCAGCCATGATTTCGGAGGCGAGGTTAGGCCCGGAAAGGCAGCCTACCCGCACCACCACCGATTCTTCCCTTATCACCTCGCTCATGGTGCGCACACCGTTGCGGGTGATTTTACCCTCTTTCAGTTCTTGCTCCGTCAGGTTTTTGAGGTCAAAACCCTTGGTGCCATGAATGAGGATATGGTAGGGCCGCAGGAACGGCGAGAAGGTCTGCATCATCGGGCGGAAGCCCTCGGAGGTGACGATGGGGAAAATCAGGGAACAGCTTTCGGCGATTTCCTGTGGGTCGGATGTGGCACGTATGCGCTTCGAAAGGGCGACGTTGAAGGTCGGGTGGCGGTGCTCCTTGTTGATGGATTCCACCATCTGTTCCCGTCGGCTGAAAATCAGCACGTCGGTGTTGATGGCCAGCAAATTGGCTACCGCAGTGCCGAAACTGCCAGAGCCGATGACGCCCGTGGCGATATGTTTGTTGAAATTGGACATTATGGAAAAGTCATTGGTCATTCGGGTCATTGGTCAATGGTTCGGAGTTAATGACAAATGATTTTAATGACCAATGACTATTAAAATCGGCCAAAACTACGCCTTTTTCAAAAACGCAAGCAATTGTGGCCGCAAATCAAGTCGTGCCCTCCAACGGAACGACGGGCATGAGTTCTTCCTCCGCTACTTGGGCTGTTCGGGTAGGGTCGGGGTTGTTCTTCTTCATGCCCATGAAACCCCATGCGACCAAGACGCAAATGACCCCAGAAATGTACCAAAGCACATCGAACCCGTGCTGCTCGGCTATTTTCATCGAAAAATAAGGTCCGATGATATGTGCCAGCGAGTACGTCATCGAGTACAGGCCCATGTACTTGCCCCGGTTTGCATCCGTGGTACGACTGAAGGCGAACGAATTGGCGAAGGGCATGTTGAATATCTCGCCAATCGAAAGCGCAAACATGGACAAGATGGCAATGGCAACGCTTTGCGGAGCAATATTCAGCACAAGGTACCCGAAAGCATACAGGATGACACCAGCGATGATGCAGTTCATCCGCTTCATCTTCCGCTCCAGGGTGAATACCAGGGGCATTTCTGTCAAGAATACAATCAGGCCATTGAATGCGAGCAAGGCCCCGATTTGCCACTCATTCATGTGCATGACCTTGTCATAATAAACAGGTAGCGACGAGATAATTTGCAAGAACACAGTGGCGCCCAACATGGTCAGCAACAGGAAAATCAAGTATTGCCTGTCCCGGTAGGGAGATTGCACAGCTGGTTTTTCTGCAGCTTTGGAGGCAGCCTTGTCTGCTTCGCTCAACTGCACCGGCTTGAGGATTGACCGAAAGAAAATCGCCGAAGCGATACAGGTTATGCCGTCCACCCAAAACAAAGTGTAGTAGCCTTTCCAAGCAGCCAATACTCCGCCCACTGCTGGCCCAATAGCGAACCCAAGGTTGACGGACATCCGCATAAGGGAATAGGAGCGGGTGCGGTTCTCGGGCGTGCTATGAGCAGCTACAGCCGCCATCGTGGCCGGACGGAATGCCTCACCCACCGTACTGAGCGTAAAAATCATGACATAAATGCCTTCCAAGCTCTTGACGTGGCCCAAGGCCATGAAGCCAATGCCTCCCAGGAACAGCGACCAAAATAGTACCCGATGGTAACCGATTCTGTCTGTCAGGTTGCCACCCAAAAATGACCCCAAGAAAGAGCCTACCCCAAATATTGTCATGACAATGCCAGCCTGCTCCATCGTGAAGTGAAGGTCGGAAATGAGATAGACCGACAGAAAGGGAAGCACCATGGTGCCGCTCCGATTGATGAGGGAGGCCAGCGAAATCAGCCAAGCTGAACGTGACAGCCCTTTGTAAGGGGCAAGATAAGCGGATAAGGTGCGGGAAAACATAGGTGGTAGCGTTGGTAAACCATATTTCGTGCGAAATAATGGATTCTATACCGCTCAAATCGGAATATAGTTCTGTGAGAACGATGTTTTTATGAAAAAATCACTTTCCGCCCCTGATGCCTTCCACAAAATCATGTGCGGAAATACCTGCCTCCTGCGCCCTTATGAAGGCACTGCCCACCACGCCACCATTAAGGTATTGGCAAACGGTATCGAAGGCCGATTTATCGGAAATGCCAAAGCCCACCAGCACGGGGTTATTTAGCTTTAGCTTCGCAATGCGCTGGAAATAAGCCACTTGTGACGCATTGAAACCACCAGCGCCGCCTGTCGTGCTGGCCGTGCTCACTGCGTAGAGGAAGCCCCGACTGGCGGCATCCAGTTCCCGGATGCGCTCATCCGACGTCTGCGGTGTGACGAGGAAGATGGGACAGAGGTCGTGCTGCGCAAACAGCGGTACATAGTTTTTTTGAAAAAAAGCCAACGGCAAATCGGGCAAAATGACGCCGTCCACGCCCACCTCGGCGCATTTTTCACAGAACTGCTCTATGCCGAATTGCAACACAGGGTTCAGGTAGCCCATCAGCACCAGCGGCATTTCGGTCTCCGAGCGGATGCCTTCGAGCTGCGCAAAAAGCTTTTCCAAGGACATCCCGTTTTCCAGTGCCGCATGGCTACTGGCTTGGATCGTCGGCCCATCGGCCAGCGGGTCGCTAAAGGGAATGCCTACCTCCACGAGGTCGGCCCCGGCTGCGGCCAATTCAAGAACGGTCTGGCGGGTACCGTTGGGAGCGGGGTAGCCGGCGGTGAAGAAGATGGAGAGGATGTTATTGGGCTTATTGGCCAGCCGCTTTTCTAGTCGGTTCATGTTTCTTTGATTTGATAGGATTAGCAGATTTATTCCCACTTATTTTGGCAACCAGTTCATTTCGGCTGAGCGCAGGGCTATGTTTGAAACGGGTGTAACGCAATGTCTCCAGCTCATTTTTGATTTGCACACTGAGCCAGAGTGTGGCAGAGATGGTGAAAATTTGCTCTAGTTTTAAAGCAAACTCAGGATTGATGCGACGGTTGCCTTTGAGCATTGCGCTTAGGTTCGATTCTTCAATTCCGATATATATAGCAAATTCCTTTTTCTTGACCCCAAGCGCTCCGATTGCTTCATTGAGAAGTGAAGGCATGTCAACGGGTAACTTTGATTCCGCATCGCGGAGATAAGCCCCCATCCTAAAGCGGATTTCCTTCAGTTTAGTGTCAGTACGTTCCTCACGACTCCTGTTTTCAGAATGCTGTTTGATGACCGATAAAAAGGCTTGCCAATCGGGGCTTTTTGTGTCCACGAAACCCGTACCGGCACCTTGAATGCCGCCTTCATTCACGAATTTTGAATTTTTCATTTTTTTCATTTTATGAGTCTTGCAGATAAAGCTCCATCAGCTTGATTCCTGCTTCTGGGCTAAAGAACATTCGCTGCCCTAATCCCATTGTAGCCCCATATTTTTCTTGGTAAAGCGCTATTAGCACAGTCTTGCTTTCAAAAGACAAGCAGCCATCGTATGGGGGTTTTCCAAGTTCGAAGCTCAGCATGCAGCCATAAGCAATTAAACAACCCGCTACTAAATCGTATCTGCCTTTAGAACCGTAGTTGTGGGGAGCGACTTCAATGCAATCCATATAGACAATCCCATAATCAAGCAGGCTGAGCATAATTATGCCCTCAATTTTCTGAGGTGATTCGTCAAGGACAAGTTTGTAAAAAACTGCACCTTGCTTCCTAAACAACTCCCGCCAAGTAAACTGCCATCCGTCCTTTTTTAGGGGCATATCACTGAATTTGGCAATCATGATTTCAGCAGATGCCAAATTACCTGATAAAGTATCTTTTACTTGGACTTTCATGCTGCAAAACTACATAAAATTATCAAAATTTGATAATTTTTTTTAGGCCAAAAACTTCGTGTACGTCCCCAAATCCTTATCCCCCCTCCCCGACAAACACAGCACCACAACATCCTCTTTTTCAAACTTGATTTTCTCAAAAACCGCCAGCGCATGCGCCGACTCCAGCGCCGGGATGATGCCCTCCAACCTCGCCAATTGGAAGGCCGCAGCCAGTGCTTCCCCGTCGGTAATCGGCACGAAGCTCGCCCGACCACTCGCCGCCAATTGCGCATGGAGCGGCCCCACGCCTGGGTAGTCCAGCCCCGCCGAGATGCTATACGGTTCGATGACCTGCCCGTCCCCGTTTTGAATCAACATGCTCAAGCTGCCGTGTAGAATGCCCGGTTTGCCTAGAGCGATGGTCGCCGCCGTCTCGCCCGTGTGGACACCGTGGCCCGCTGCCTCTGAGCCGATGAGCCGTACCGATTTTTCTTCGATGAAATGGTAGAACGCTCCTGCCGCATTGCTGCCGCCGCCCACACAAGCGATGACCGCCGTAGGGTTCGCAATGCCCTCTTTTTCAAGCAGTTGCCACTTGATTTCCTCACTGATGACCGACTGCAAACGGGCCACCAAGTCAGGATACGGGTGCGGCCCCACTACCGAGCCGATGATGTAGTGCGTATCCACGGGGTTGCAAATCCAGTCCCGGATGGCCTCGTTGGTGGCGTCCTTGAGGGTCTGGTTGCCACTCACAGCGGGTACCACCGTAGCGCCGAGCATCCGCATCCGGGCCACGTTGGGTGCCTGCCGCTCGATGTCGAGAGCGCCCATGTAAACGATGCACTCTAGCCCCATCAAAGCGCAGACGGTAGCTGTTGCCACGCCATGCTGCCCCGCCCCGGTCTCGGCGATGATGCGCCGCTTCCCCAGCCGTTGCGCTAGCAAAATCTGTCCAACGGTGTTGTTGATTTTATGTGCCCCGGTGTGGCAGAGGTCTTCCCGCTTGAGGTAAATCTTCGTGCCGTACCGTTGCGACAGCCGCTTCGCAAAATAGAGCGGCGTCGCCCGTCCAGCATAGTCCTTTAGCAGCGCCCGAAACTCCGTCTGGAACTCCTCAGACCCGATGATGTCGAGGTAGCAACGGCGAAGCTCCTCCACGTTGGGGTGCAGCATTTCGGGAATGAACGCCCCGCCAAACTGGCCGTAGAAGCCGTCGGGGTCGGGAGAAGTGAGATTGTTTAGGTTTACCAAACTTTCAAAGTTTGGTAAACCTGTTTCACTTGAATAGCTCATGCTTGAATGTTTTTATCAGGTCAAAATCCTTTAATCCGGGTTCGATTTCAAAGCGGGAGTTGATGTCGAGAGCGACGAGACCCCTGCCCCCTAAAGGGGGACCCACGGATGCACTATTATCGGGACTCAGCCATTTTTGAAGTTCCGAAACCTGAAAATCTGTGGGTTCCCCTTTAGGGGTCAGGGGTGGCCCGATTCCACCACTCAGCACAAACGGCGTCACTCCCTCGTACTTCTCCAACAGCCCCCAATCGAACGCCACCCCATTGCCGCCCCGATTTTTCCCCTTTGTGTCAAAAAGGAATTTGTCGCAGCAACCAGCGTATGCCGTCGTTTTTCCAAAATCAAAATCCTCATCCACGCCGAAGGCTTTCCATATTTCCAATCCGCTCATTTTCAAGGTGTAGCAAATTGCTGGCGATTCGTCGCCATGCAACTGAACGACCTGCAAACCAAGCGCCTCGGCAGTGCTTATCACCACTTCCACCGCCTCGTTCACGAACACGCCGACCTTTTTCGTCGGGCTGGGCAGTTCCCGAACCCAAGCCAAATCGGTCACCTCGCCCACGAAGCGGGGGCTTTTTTTGTAAAAAATGAACCCGATATAGTCCGGCTCCAAGGTCAGGAGTTGGTGGACGTTGGCGGGGTGTTTTAGGCCGCAGATTTTTAGTTGCATGGTATGTCATAGGGCTTTACCCTATGTTGGAATATTATGCCCCTTTGGGGCTTTGATTCGGTTTAACATAGCCCTGAAAGGGCGAGATATCACAGCATTGGGCAACGCCCTATGCTAAGATACGATGTATGAAATCCTCACACGCCTCCCCCGGCCTATCCATCTTCATAAAACGCTCCCCAATCAAAAACCCCTGAAACCCCGCAGCCCGCAGTTCCAGCAATGCCGTCGGGTCACTCAATCCTGACTCGCTGACCTTCACGAACTCCTGGGGAATATGCGGAGCAAGTTCCAGCGAGCGGCGCACGTCCACCGTGAAATCGGCGAGGTTGCGGTTGTTCACGCCTACGGCGTCCACCGTGTCGCAGATATGGCCAAGCTCGCTGTGGTCGTGGATTTCGAGGAGCGTTTCGAGGCCGAGCGAGCGGGCGAAGGCGCTGAGTTGTCGCACCTCGGCGGGCGTCAGCACGGCAGCGATGAGCAGAATGGCGTCGGCCCCGATGGCCTTGGCCTCCAGGATTTGGTACTCGCCAATGGTGAAATCCTTGCGCAAAATCGGCACCTCGTTCAGCCCACGGGCGATGAGTAGGTCTTCATTGTTGCCGCCGAAAAATTGCTCGTCCGTCAGCAGGGAAAGTGCCGAGGCACCTGCCCGCACATAGCCCGTGGTCACCTCCTCCACGGTCACGTTGCCGTTGATGATGCCCTTCGAGGGGGATTTTCTTTTGTGCTCCGCAATGATGCCCGCCATGTCCGGCTTGCGCAGTGCAGCGGATAAGCTGAGGCATGGTCGTTCGAAAAGGGGGCTTTTCTCCAATTCAGCTATGGGCGTCTTGGCTTGTTGCTCCGCAACTTCAAGGCGTTTGTGGGCGATTATTTTTTGTAAAACGTTCATTTTCAATTTTTGATGTCGCTTTTGTCATTGCCGAAGGCAACCTGCAACGTCACGAGGGACATCACGCATGACGTTGCGGTTTGCCTTCGGCAATGACAAAAAACGCTCATTGCAACTCCACCAACCGCCGTAGCGCTCGCAGCGCCCGCCCGCTCACGATGCTTTCATTCGCTTGCGCAATACAGGCCTCCAGCGATTGTTCCGGCGAAAGGCATTGCAGCGCCAGTGCCGAATTGGCCACCACGACCCGCTTCTGCGCCACCGTTCCCTTGTTTTCCAAAACATTCAAGAAAATGGCCTTAGCCTCCTCCACCGTGTCCCCACCGAAAAGCTCAGCCTCGGTCACTTCCCCACCGAAGTCGGCAGGGGTAAACGTCGCCTCCCCCCGGCTGCTGACGGACTTGGCAAGGGCGGTGAGGGAAAGCTCATCGTAACCGCCGAGGGTGTGGATGACGTTGAAGCCCCGACTACAGCCCCTGACCCCTAAAGGGGAACCCACGGACGCAAACGCATCGGAACCTCCAAGACTTGGCAAATTAAGCTCCGAACCTCCCAGATTAGGTTCCCCTTTAGGGGTCAGGGGTTGCGTCACGGGTTGCCCCTGCAACAAATACCCATAAATCCGCTGCAATTCCAAACTGAACACCCCAGTCAGTTGGCAATCCGGCTGGGCGGGGTTCACCAGCGGGCCGAGCATATTGAAGAAGGTCTTGATGCCGAGCGCCTTCCGCACGGGGCCGACGTTCTTCAGCGCTGGGTGGAACATGGGGGCGTGGAGAAAGCAGATGCCTGCCTCGTCGAGTTCGTGGCGGAGGGCGTCGCCGTCGTTCTTGAAACGGTAGCCGAGGGATTCCAGCAAGTTGGAGGAGCCGCAGACGGAGGAGACGCCGTAGTTGCCGTGCTTGACCACCCGGCCACCTGCCCCGGCCACCACGAAGCTGGCAAGGGTCGAGATATTGAAGGTGTTCTTGCCGTCACCGCCCGTGCCGCAAAGGTCAATGGTGGGGTGGCCGCTCACGTCCAGCCGGATGCAGAGGTCGAGCAGGGCCTGGCGGAAGCCGTCGAGCTCTTCCACGCTGATGCTGCGCATGAGATAGACCGTGAGGAAGGCGGCCATCTGTGCTTCGTTCACTTCGCCACGGGTGATTTCCGTAAGGGTCTCGTAGGCTTCCTCACGGGTGAGGCGCTGGTGCTCGAAGAGCTTGTTGAGAATCTTCTTCATGTTGTTAGCTTTTGGCTGTTAGCTTTTGGCCATGTCAGCAAATTGCTAACGGCCAATGGCCAACTGCTAGTTTTTTACCCAGTTCTTCACCATCACCTTCCCCCATTCCGTCATAACCGACTCTGGATGAAACTGTACCCCCCGTACGTCGTATTTTTTATGGGTCAAACCCATGATTTGTCCCTCGTCGTCCTCGCAGGTGAGGTCAAAGCAATCGGGCAGGCCGTTTTTAGAAACAACCCACGAATGGTAGCGCCCCGCAGCGAATGTCTCCGGTATTTCCCGAAAAAGCGGCTCGTCTGCCTTGCGGACATGCATCGGCGTGGCCACCCCGTGAAACACCTTCGGCAGGTTCTCCAATTGCCCGCCAAACACCTCCCCGATGGCCTGCAAGCCGAGGCAGACGCCGAAGATGCTCTTGGTCGGGGCCAACTCCCGAATCAGGTCACAGAGGATGCCCGATTCGGCGGGCAGACCGGGGCCTGGCGAGAGCAAAATCTTGTCGTATTGCGCAGCCTCCGCCACCGTGATTTCGTCATTGCGGAAAACGTCGGGGCGGATGCCGGACATCTCCTCAACGTATTGGACGAGGTTGTAGGTGAAGCTGTCGTAGTTGTCTAAAACGAGAATTTTCATTTTTCTTCAGTTTTGAATCTCAGGTTTTGTTGGTATTTTCGCACAAACGTTTATAAAATCAAGCCATGTCCATCATCAAGCTGCCAATCAACTATCAAGGCTCCGAAGGCGAAAAAATGCTTTACACTTTGTTCGATAGTGGTGCTTCATTTTCTTGCATCAATGCTGACTATTTGGATAGTTTAGAAAAGCCCGTCAAATTGTTCAAGCCAAAAGAAATTGAAACGGCAAGTGAAGGGCACTATGTGAAAATCACACACCGAGTTACACTTGATTTCAATGTTAATGATTTGACGCTTTCGGATGAGTTCTTGGTCGTTCCCAATCTCTCCGAAGAGGCAATCCTTGGTGTAGCAACGCTTCAAAAATGGCGCATCAAGCTTGATTTCGAACATGATACAGTCATCATTGACCCAAAAATTGCCAAGTTCATCCTAAAAGATTTGAAATAGTTTCAAATCCCACTTTCGGCCCGTTTTACAGCCCTTCGCAATGCGCCGATTTTGTGAAAAACCTCCGCCAACTCTTTTTCTTCCACCGAATGCTTCACAATCCCCGCTCCAGCCTGGTAATGCAGCGTATTGTCTTTGCTCAAAAAACTACGAATGAGGATGGCGTGGTTCGTCTCGCCGCTGAAGGTGAAAAAGCCGACACAACCACCATAAAAACTGCGCTGGTTCGGTTCGATTTCGTCAATGAGTTGCATGGCCCGGTGCTTGGGGGCGCCCGACAAAGTGCCCGCCGGGAAGGTCTCCGCCAGCAATTTAACGGTTGAAACTTCTGCTGGCAAATCGCCCGACACCTCCGACACCAGGTGAATGACATGGCTGTAAAACTGCACCTCCCGGTAAGTCTCCACCTTCACGTTTCGGCAAAGGCGGTTGAGGTCGTTCCTCGCCAAATCCACCAGCATGACGTGCTCGGCATTCTCCTTCGGGTCGGCGGCGAGGGCTTCTGCGCCAAGGCGGTCAGCTTGGTCGTCGCCCGTGCGGGGGAAGGTGCCTGCGATGGGGTTGATAAACGCTTGACGGTGGACGCTTGACGGTGGACGGTGGACGGTTTTCAAGCGGACCTGCGCTTCTGGCGATGAGCCGAAGATTTTATACCCTCCATAATCGAAATAAAACAAGTATGGAGAGGGGTTCACGCTGCGCAAAGCCCGATAAACATTGAAGTCGTCGCCTTGGAACTGCTGCGAAAACTGGCGGGCCAGCACGATTTGGAACACGTCGCCACGCTGGCAGTGGTGCTTGCCTTGAGTTACCATTTTCATGTACGCCTCGTCCGTCATGTTCGTCGTTTCCTCGCCGACGGTTCGGAACGAGAAGGTCGGCACGGGAGCCACTTGGAGCAGGTTTTCCAGTTCGGCGAGCTGGCTCGGTTCGCCAGGCAGATTGTTTTCCAGCACGGTCATTTGCTGGTTGAAGTGGTTGATGGCCACGATGAAGCGGGGCAGTTGGTAGCGGATTTGCGGGATGTCCCGCTCAGGGTTCAATGGGCTTTTCAACTTGATTTTTTCAAAAAACTGCACCGCTTCGTAGGTGCAGTAGCCAAAAAATCCGTTGAATTTTTTGGCAATGGGAACCTCCGTTTGGAGGTCAAACTTTTTGAAGAAAGCCTCCAACTTAGCCACTGCCTCCTGCGGTTTTTCAATCGTAAAATTAGCCGCAGGCTGCCCCGGCAATTGTTCCGTAACTCGCTGATGGTCAACCATGAACTCTGCCATCGGCTCCAGGCAGAGAAACGAAATGCTGTTCTCGTTACCATGGTAGTCCGAACTTTCGAGGAGCAGGGCGCCGGGGTAGCGGTCCCGCAGCCGCAGGTACAGGCTGACAGGGGTGACGGTGTCGGCGAGGAGAACCTTGGTATGTGAAGTGATATGGTGCATCAGAAATTCGGAAATTGAGAAATTAAGTTGGATTAACCTACGCCCTGCTCCCATTTAGGGGCTGGGGCAACAAAAAAGGCCTACCGTGAACGGTAGGCCTTTTTTGCAACATCGAAATATTGAGCAACGGCATACGGCTATCCACGGAAATCAGGTTCCTTGAATTGCCACCACCAATTTTGTGCGGTTGCGTTTGGCTGAAATTTGGATGTTGAAGTCATATTTTGATTTGCGTCAAAAGTTTTAACTGGGCACAAAGAAACGGGGAGTGGGGGCAGAAAGTCAAGTATTGCCAGATTTTTTCTTCAAAAAATTATTCCAAAACCACCTTGCCAGTCTCCGCATCCAGCGTCAAAGTCCCAGCGCCCACAGGTATTTTTACCAAAATCTCCTTTCCTTTTTTTAGTTTTATTTTTTGGTCACCCCCTGTCTTGGTGTGAAAGACCAGCAATCTATTGCCAGCATAGACCACGCCTTCATCTGTGTAAAAATGGACACCAGATTCGGCCAGTAGGTAGCGCCACCAATTGGCATCAATAGGTGGGATGCCGAGGAACCAAGCCGTGTGCCCTGCTATTTTCTTCTTCGCAAAAACGGTACTGCCATCATGTTCATAACTGGCAATGGTCGTGGCAGAAGGGTCGCTTACCGACCACAAAGGCGAGAGCTTGCCCCAAGCAGTTTGTCTTGGTAAACTGCCCACGGCCCGTACGGCTGGAACAGTATCGCATTGCGCAGCAACCAATTGTAAACCAGCGACTTGTGAAGAATTTGAAACACCCAACTGCTCCGGTGCATATACCCAAAACAGGTGCCGCCCGTCTCGCTCCCAGAATTGCCGAATGGCCGCCAAGTCCTTTTCTTCCAGCAGCCAAGTGTTCGCAAAAATGACCGCCCGGTAAGGAGACGGGTCGAGCAGCGAGAGGTCGTTGAGGTGGACGGCATCCCACACTACTCCGGCATAGCTCAGTGCCAAGGGCAACCAGTCCACCACCTGTGAGCTGATGGGGCAGGAGTCCTGTTTGGTGCTTTTAAGGTGGTAAAAAACCTCGGTGTCATAGACCAGTAGCACGTCGGCAGCGGTCTGCCACGGGCGGTGCAGAAGCGAGTCGGCCAACGTTTTCAGGCGTTTTATGCTCCGCAAATAATCGGGGTGGTCCCAGTAGCCGATGGTGCCGGATTGGATGTCGTGCTCGTTGCCCCGGTGCAGGTTCATGCCGCTGGGGCCGAAGTCGTAGAACCAGAGGCCGGCGCCCTTAGTGAGCGGCGAGAGCACGTTCCGCTCGATGGCAGCGATGTTTTCCTGCACGTTGCGGCGGTAGTTTTGCGAGTTGTCCTTGCCATTCAGCACGGGAAAGGTGCGGCGGGGCTGCTGGTCGTACTCGTCGAGCCAGAGCTTGCCGTGCAGGGTGATGCTACGTACGAGGCTGCGGCTGCGGTAAGGCTCGCCGGGGTCATAGCCATCGTCGGGATAATAGACCTGTGGGCCGCTCAGGTAGTCAATCCAGGGGGAGGCCAGCACCCGCTGAAGTTCCAAGTGGCCGCCCGCCGCCTGCCGGTTGAACATGGAGAAGAAATAGCCATAAAAGGCCCCGGTCAAAATCGGGCGGTTCCATTTTTCCTTTACCGTTTTGCAGAAAAAGAGGATGTTTTCGGCGACGAGTTCGTGCTGGCAGCGGTAGTAATCAAGAATGCGGATTTCGGATTGCGGATTGCGGAAGAGGCTGCCATCTTGCACTTTTCGTTCATCGGGGGTGGGGGCGGTGGCCTTGTCAAACGAGGCAGTTGGGGCATTCCAAGTTTTGCAAAGCGCCTCATTTGAGACATATTTTTCCTTGAGCCAACTTTGAAAATGCTGCTTCATCGGCTCGCTGAAATCGGCCTCGTGCTCGATAAATCCCCACTGGTGCCACTCGCCGTAAACACCTGCCACCACATGGATGCCGATGAGCCGTTTGCCTTCTTTTGTCTTCGAAAACTCCTTGCAAAAACGAGCGAGCATTGCGCCAGCATCCTCCCGCCATTTTTGCGAAGCAAAGCTGACCCGCACGGGCAGTCCGGCGTCGTCCTGCACCAGGCGGCTGAGGCGCAGCGGCTCGAAGGGCTGGGCGGGGGTGCCGGCTTCGTAGGCCACCAGTTCGTCGGGATGCTGGGAGAGCCACCAAGCTGGCGGGTTCAGGTGCAGGCGGAAGACGACTGCCGCATCGGGGCAGACGGCCAGTGTGCCTTGGATTTGCCGCTTCGCAATGTCGAGGCTGAACTGGCCGGGTGCCTGTGAAATATGTTCCCAAAAAATATCAAGCTGAAACAGCCGGATGCCCGCTTCGCAAAAATTGCGGAGGTTGTGCTGCGGCACCTCCTCCCACGACCAGCGGCCACCGGGCACGTCGGTCAGGGCGTAGAACATGGGCGATTCGGGCTTGCCATTGATGAAAATGGTGGGCTTGCCCTGGTAAGGTCGAAGCTCGGTGCTGAGGGACTGGGCAGTAGCCCATTGCGGAGCGAAAAACAAAAAGACCAGTAACGGTAGGTTCAGTTTTTTCATCGAAAACGGTTGTGAACCAAAGGTAAAAAAGCAGTTGGCAAATTCAATTTTGTGGTGATTTTATAAACTGGTTGACTACATTTGCCATGTTGTGTATGGGCAGTTTTGGCTACCATTGGCAACGGCTATCTCAACTTATTGTGAAGCAATGAAACAAAACGCCACCCTCGTCCTCCTTGCCGCCCTGCTGGCGATGCTCCCTTCTTGCCACGACCAAGATTATTACCAAGTGAACCCCAACGCCCCCTCTACGGCCACACCAGCGTTGTTGCTCACGGGCATCTGCGTGAATGTGTTCAATATCTGGCCTGTTGACCCGGCGTATGCGGCACGGCACCTGACCTATTACGAGCGGCCAAACTCCAACGTGAACTATGGCTGGACGACCTCCAGTTTTGGGCCATACGCCACCTTGCGGCAGGTGGAAAACATGAATGAACTGGCCGTTGCCAATGGCGACAAGAACTACCAGGGCCTGGCCAAGCTCTTCCGGGCCGTGCTGTTTTCCGAGCTGACGCTCACCTTTGGCGAAATTCCCTACTCGCAGGCGATGAAGGCCGAGGAGGGCATTGATGAGCCAGCCTACGACACGCAGGAGGACATTTTCGTGGGCCTGCTGAATGAGCTGGAAGAAGCAAACGCCCTGCTGGATGTCGCCAATGGCAGCATCGGCGGCGATATTATTTATGGCGGCGATGCTTCGCAATGGAAGAAGGCGGTGAACGCCTTTCGGCTGCGGCTGCTCATTTACCTGAGCAAAAAAGAAGACAATTCGAAGCTGAACATCAAGCAACAATTCCAGCAAATACTGGACAATCCCGATAAATATCCCTTGATGGAGGGCAACGATGACAATGCGCAATTGACCTACAACACCAGCGCCACGGACAATTACTACCCTACCTTCAACAACCTGTCGCTGTCTAGTCTTGTGTCGTTGGAGAAGGGGATGGTAAAACTGCTGAAAGACCGCCAAGACCCCCGCCTGTTCGACTACGGCGACCCCATACAAGGGATGCCCGCCAACGACTTCAACAGCTACGAGGGCGTGGACGCTGGCCTCGTCGTCTCCGACCAGCAGAACGCCGCCGTTAACGCCTCCAAAATCAACCGCCGCTATGTGAACGATGAGGTGAACGAGCCAATGGTTTTGATTGGCTACTCGGAGCAGGAGTTCCTGATTGCCGAGGGCATTGCAAGGGGCTGGGCGAGCGGGCCAGGCACGGCAGCCGGGCATTACAACACGGGCATCCGGGCATCCATGCTGCAGCGTGGCCTCGGAGGGCCAGCCATAGATGGTTACCTGAACAAGCCACTGGTGAAGTTCGACCCGAATATTTACCTGGAACAAATTATCACACAGAAGTACCTTTCCCTTTTCATGGCGTCGGGCTGGGTGCCCTTCTTCGAGCAGCGGCGCACGGGCTTCCCCAGCTTCAGCATCGGCCCGGCCACCCTCAACAACGGCCAAATACCCAAGCGCTGGCTCTACCCACAGGACGAGTACGACAACAACCGGGGCAATTTGCAGGATGCGCTGCAACGACAGTTCGGTGGAGATGACGATGTCAACGGGGTGATGTGGATATTGGAGTGATTGTTTTATTTGATTTAAGAATTCAGATAGACGATTTAAGATTTTTGATTTATTGGGGCAATCAGATTTTAAAACATCAGTAATTTAAGATGTTTTCGGTGTTTAAATCGTATATCTTAATTCGTATATCTTATATCTTAAATCAAAACAAATTGAGCCATTTAATGAAAAAATATATTATACTGCTTGGCATTGTTGCGAATGGCCTCAACCTCCTATCCCAATCCCTAGCCCCCCTCAACGCCCCCTTCACCGAGGGCCAGCCGCTCCAGTTCGCCTACACAGGTGGCACGGGGTCGCCGCAGGACTGGGTGGGCATCTACCAAGCGGGGCAAGTGCCGGGGCAGACGCCTTCCACCGTCTGGCAGTACGTGCCGACGACGAGCGGGCAGGTCGAGTTTGCGGGCACGCTGCCGCCCGGCGTTTATGATGCGCACCTGTTCTGCTGCAATGGCTACGACATCTTGGCCAGCCACACCGATTTTACCATCGGCGGCTCGGTGTTGCGCTCCCGGCTCGATTATTACAAGCTGACCGACAGCATAAAAGTCAGTGCCTTTGGGGGCATGGTGGGCGATGAAATCCGGGTTTACCACGCCGCCGATTTTGCCAATGGAAGCATCCTTGCCAATGCGACTCCACTGGCTGTACAGGCCATCAGCAACGCCAACCAAACGGTATATGATTTTGCGCCGCTTGCCTCAGTCGGTAATTTTGTCGTGTTGATTGTTTCCGGGGCGCAGGTGGCGGCCTTCGACCCCTTCGAGGTGAGGCCCGTGCCAATGCTGCCGCCCATCGTCACCCGCATCGGCCTTGGCTCTTGTGCCAGCCAGAACCTTGCCCAGCCGACGTTGGCGAACATCCTCAACCACGATATTGACCTGTTCCTCTACCTCGGCGACAACCTCTATATTGACACCTACAATCCTAATGTGCTGCGTTCGGCCTACGAACAGTTCATCACTAATCGAGCTGAATATCAACAACTTAGGTCGAGCGTGCCCGTGCTGGCCACTTGGGACGACCACGACTACGGCTGCTGCGACGAGGACGCCGACTACCCGCACAAGGTGCTTTCGCAACAGGTTTTCCTCGATTTTTTTGAAGAACCCGCCAACTCGCCCCGCCGCACCCAGGAGGGCATCCACACGAGCTACCTCATTGGCCCGGAGGGCCAACGCCTGCAAATCATTTTGCTCGACACCCGCTACCACCTCGACGACCGCCGCCCCAACAACGGCTGCGGCATCAACGACTACTGCCCTTGGGACTCGCCCGCCGACAGCACCAAGACCATGCTCGGTGCTGCGCAATGGGCTTGGCTGAAAACCGAACTGGAACAGCCTGCCGACCTGCGCCTCGTGGCCAGCAGTGTGCAGTTTTCGAGCAGCTACCACGGTTTCGAGAGCTGGCGGCTGTTCCCACACGAGCGGGAGCGGTTTCAGGAACTGGTGAAGGAAACTGGGGCCGAGCACCTCTTCCTTGTCTCTGGGGATATGCATTATTCTGAGGTTTCCAAATTGGCGAACGCCCCTGGCATTTATCCGCTCTACGATTTCACGGCCAGCGGCATCACGAACACTTGGCCGCCAGCGGCCAATCAGAATCGGGTCGGCACGGCCTACGGCGGGGCCAACGTGGGCCTGATAGAAATTGATTGGCAAGACAAAACCGTGCAATACAAGGCAATGGATGTTGCGGATGCGGTACGAGTGGAGTATGTTGTGCCCTTCGAGGAGATGGAGTTTGGGGCGACTGCAACGACCGATGTTAATGGTCGCAACGCTTTGATTTTCAAGCAAGTACCGACGCCGGGACAGGGTGGGGCAAGGCTCGTTTTTGATGGAAAAACCAGTGGTGAACTCGTGTTGTACGACCTGATGGGCAGGGCAGTGTGCAGTATGGCAATTGAAAATGAGGAGGTGGTGCTGGTCGGTGAACTGCCGCCGGGGGTGTATGTGGCGAGGTTGCAACGTGGGGAACAAAATTCGGCTACAAGGGTCTTGGTGGAATGACAATGCGGCAGCAAAGCCCCCAACATTTTTTATAACGATAATTATTAGATAGAATCATAACTTCGGCGCATAATTTCTCAAAACAAAAAACTCTTCACCCAGCCATTTGCCGAAGGCAACCAAACCAAAGGCAACTGGCCAAACTTCCTTTCAAAATGAAAAAAATCTTACTCGCATTTTCGCTGCTGACGATGGGCACTTTGCTCGTTGCACAGACGGTGACGCCTTCGGCTTCAACCTACCAATTCGGCGATGATATTGTGATATCATTCACCGGCTCCACAGCTCCGTTGGATTGGGTGGGCATCTACAACGAGGGCGAAACCCCCGACCCAAACAATGGCGGTGTGGCTTCTATCACCTGGTTCTACATTAATGGCACACAGGACAACTCCAACACAACCGTGATATCGAACGGCACGTTGACCTTCACGAATGATTTGCCTGATGGTAACTACATCGTTCATCTGCTTTGCTGCGACGGCTATACGGTGATGGCTTCCAACAGTTTTACGGTGGAAGGCGGGGGGCCAGCCCCATCGGAATTGTACCAGGATAACTTCCCCTTCGTAGGTGGCACGGTCACTTTCAACTATGCGGAAGGGCCGGGCAATTCCACAGATTGGATTGGCATTTACAAGAAGGGCGAATCCCCAGACCCGAACAATGGCGGTGTGGCATCTATCATGTTCCAATACACCACCGGTACGGAAGGTGAATTGACCTTCGACCTTAACGTGCCGGAAATACCCGCTGGCGAGTACGATGCACATTTTTTCTGCTGTGACGCTTACGATATTCTTGCCAGCACATCATTCAGGGTTTACGAACCAACCCAGCCCGGTATTTCGCCCGGCAGCCTCTTGATGGAAGATATCCCTATTACCTTCGATTTTTCTGGGGGCACTGGTTTCCTTTCCGATTGGGTAGGCATATACCCAGCAGGTGAAGTACCCGATGGCGACCCCGCTTCCATTAGTTTCTTATATGTGCCTGGCCCTGATGGACAAGTGACTTTTGATGCCACAACAGACCTAACGCCGGGTACTATGTACGATGCCCATCTTTTCTGCTGCGATGGGTATGATATTATCGCCAGCTACGAAAACTGGACGGTGGCTGTCTTCAACTCCACCAACGAAGTCAAAGACAATCCCATCCTTTTCAACGCAAGCACCCCAGGGCAGGGCAATGTGTGGTTGACTTTCAACGAGCCTGTGCAGGGCGAGGTTTGCCTTTTCAATACGATGGGGCAAAACATGCAAAGCCGCAATGTAGATGGCCAAGCCAGCATGAACATGACCAATTTGCAGCCTGGGTTCTACGCTGTGCTGTTCCAGGGCAAGCAAGGTGTCCAGACAGCGAAAGTCGTTGTGAAATAGGGAGCTTCGAGTATCAAGTAACGAGTGACGAGTAGGGGGCAGTAAGCATCGAATTCCCCCCACTTGCAACTCGCAACTTGATACTCAAATTTGTCATTCTCTTAGGGAACCTAATTCGGAACTATCCATGAAGCGCACCAACTTCTTACTCTCCTTCCTCTTCCTCTTTTTGGCATCCAATTTTGCGCTTGCGCAAACCCGCACCGTTACTGGCCGAGTAACCACCGATGAGGCTGGCACGGCTGCCCTTGGCGCTACAATCATGGTCAAGAACACCGATTTTGGAACGGTGACCGACCCCGATGGAAATTACACTGTGGAGGTGGCAGGTACAGCGCCAGTGCTGGTTTTTAGCTTTGTGGGCTTTGTTACGCAGGAAGTGCCCATCGGCGTCAGCAATATCGTCAATGTGATGCTCGTTGAGGATGCCAAAGTATTGGGAGAGGTGGTGGTGACGGCCCTCGGCATCAAGAAGGAGAAGGCAAAATTGGGCTACGCCACCCAAGAAGTACAAGGCGAGAACCTACAAAAGGCCACCGAGGCCAACGTGGCCTCCAACCTCGCCGGACGGGTGGCAGGCCTCACCATTTATACAAAGACCAACCTCTATGAAAACCCGGAGATACAACTGAGGGGAAGGAACACGCTTGTAGTTATTGATGGCATACCGACCCAGACCGATTTTTGGAACATTAGTCCCAATGACATCGAGAGTGTCAGTGTGCTGAAAGGCACCGCTGCCGCTGCCCTGTATGGCTCATTGGGCATCAACGGCGCTATCATGGTTACTACCAAAAGAGGCAAAAAAGGAAGCGACGGCATGGAGGTCTCCTTCAACACGAGCAACCAATGGCAAGCGGGCTTTCTGAAAATCCCCGAAGTGCAGACCGAGTACGGCATGGGCTGGAACGGGCAGTACGCCTTCAAGGACGGCAAGGGCGGCGGTCTTTTCGATGACTACGGCTACGTCTATGGCCCTAAGCTGAACCAGCCAGACCCCACCACTGCGAGCGGTTTTGTGGAACTACCGCAGTGGAACAGCCCCCGTGACCCCGTCACCGGGGAACTCGTGCCACTGCCCTGGATTAGCCGTAGCAGTAGCAACCTGGACAAGTTCCTCCGCAACCAGTTTATCACCACCAACAACCTCAGCATTGCGGGCAAATCGGAGCGGAGCGACTACCGCCTCTCGCTCTCGCACATGTACCAGAAAGGCCAAGTGCCCAATACCCAACTCAACAGCACCACCGCCACCCTCTCTGGTGGACTGAAGCTGACCAAGCGAATGAAGGCCGAGGCCAGTATCAGCTACAACCGCCAGTATTCGCCCAACTACCCCAGCGCAGGCTATGGGGCGGACAACTATTTTTACAATATCGTGCTATGGATGGGACCGGAGGTGGACATTAACGATATGCAGGAATACTGGCAGCCGGGCAAGGAGGGCACCCAGCAGAAGACCTACAATTACACTTGGTACAACAACCCCTGGTACTTGGCCAACGAGTACCTGAAATCCTGGACGAGCAATGTCATCGTAGGGCAAGCAAACGTGACCTACGATTTCACGAAAGACCTCAAGTTCATGGTGCGCAGCGGCATCACGACGAACAATACCTTCACCGACCGCAAGACGCCGTACAGCTTTATTTATTATAGCAATGGCGCATCGCCATTCGGCAATTACTGGCTGCGCAGGGACGAGACTTTCCAAATCATCTCAGACGCCCTATTGACCTACAACAAATCACTCTTGGGCGGTGACCTCGAACTGACCGTAAGTGGTGGGGCAAGCCACCGCTTCAACGGCCTCGGGCGGGTGACCTCCAACACGGTCGGGCTGAACATCCCTGGACATTACAACCTCCGCAACTCCATTGCGCCAGCGCAAACAACGAATGAGCTGTATGAAAAAGAAGTAAAAAGCGTGTATGGCTACGCTGATTTGAGCTACAAGCGGATGGTCTATGTCGGCATAACAGGCCGCAACGACTGGACATCGGCGCTGCAAAAGCCCTACAATTCCTTCTTCTACCCCTCGGCCACGCTCGGCCTGGTGTTTTCTGAAATGTTCAAAATGCCCGATTTCATCAGCTACCTGAAGCTGCGGGGCGCTTGGGCCGACGTGAGTACTGATCCCGACCCCTACAACACCCTGCGCACTTATGCCATTGGACAACGCTGGGACGGCGACCTCTCACTCGGGCTACCCGGCTCGCTCATCGCACCCGACATCAGACCGAACCAGACCATCTCGCAGGAGTACGGCACTGAGCTAAAACTACTGAAAAGCCGTATCGGGCTTGATTTTACCTACTTCACTTACGATGACCAGAACTTCATCGTGCAGGCTCCCGTTTCGCAGGCCACTGGTTACGACAGCAGGCTGGTGAACGGCGGCATCGTCAATCGAAAAGGCGTTGAAGTGGTACTTTCAGTAACGCCTGTGAAGACCAGCAATTTCCGCTGGGACATCAGTGCCAACTATAGCCACGCTTACAGTTATCGCAAAGAATACTATGGCGGCGACACCCTGCTGGGGGGCGTGAAAATCGGGGAGCGCATTGACGTTTACCGGGGTTGGGCCTGGCAGCGCTCGCCCGATGGCAAAATCGTGGTGGACGCCAACGGCCATCCGATGTGGATTGATCACCCCATCAACCTCGGCCATTTAGATCCCGACTGGGTTTGGGGCGTGAACAATAGCTTTACCTGGAAAAACTTCAGTTTCAGCTTCCTTTTCGATGGCAGGGTGGGCGGCGTAATGTACAATGGCGTTGAGGCCAAACTCTATGAGGGCGGCACCCATCCCAACACCGCCAACCACTACCGGGACGAAAGCTACGCCGGGGAAGCCACTTGGCTCATTGATGGGGTCGTCGTCACCGATGGAGCCGCCGAATGGGACATTCAAGGCAACCTCGTGAGCGATACCCGCCAGTTTGCACCCAACACGACGAAAGTGAAGTACATTGACTACCTTTTTGACACCTATGTGAACGGTATTGATGAGTCGGTATTGGACGACCGCACCTTCTTCAAGCTACGGGAAGCTACAATCACTTGGCAAGCGCCTTCGGGCTGGCTTCAAAAAACGCCGTTCAAATCGCTGAATTTCTCCATCGTGGGCCGCAACCTCATGCTGTTCACCAAAGTTCCATTCATGGACCCCGATGGGTTCACAGGGCAATTGCTCAATGAGCCTACTTATCGGAACATTGGGGTGAATTTGAATTGTGGGTTTTGAGGGTTGAAGGATGTGCGTTGGCTTAGGCCTTCTTACTTATCAACCTTCTTCTCCTTCGGCTTCTTTTTCACCGCAGCCTCCAGCATCATGATTTTTTGCCAAACCATGCCCGAAAGCTCATGGGAAAGGGATTCTACCTCATACACGGTTTTTTGAACTTCCGTATCTTGGAAACATTGAACGTGAAGCGCCGCCAGCTTGGAGTTGATGGCCAATAACTCGGAGCAATAATCGAGGTAACGGGTAAGCTCGTAGGGGGTCATCCTGCGCTCTGGGGAAGAGGCCGTATTTTTGAATTCAGCTACGAGCGAGCCGGGGTCCTTGGTCAGTTGGTGCATGTCCACCACGTGAGCGATGGAGCGGAGCCGGTGCAGGGAGTTAAGCGCCGCCTTGCGCTTGATGCGGTTTTCGAGCGTGGCAAGGAACAGGATGGCCAATCCCAGGAAAATCAACTCATTGATGGCACTTTCGGCGCCCTGCAAGATTTCCATCAAGCCGCTTTCGCCAGCCGGGATATAGCGTATGGTCATCACACAGAGCCAACCCGTGAGGCCCATCAGCAAGCCGATGGTCAGGAACGTGACGATGCGGATAGGCCACAGCGGCTTGGGCAACTGCTCCACCAACTGCACCACGGCCGCCGCCACTTCGCTCAATTCTCCCGCCACCTTACCCAACCCAGAATCAGGGAAGCGCTCCTCAATCCGCAAACGCAGCTTATCCAGCGTGCTAAGGATATGGGTAGGCCGCAGTTCGGAGTAGCGGCTTGGTGGAAATTTTATGGCAAAAAAGAAAGGCATATTGTCAATTGGCAGTTAAAATTGTTCACTGACCTATTGCAAGCCAGATAGCTTTGAAAAATGAAAGATATAGCAGTGATGAGGTATTTGCTCGGATAAGGGAATAACCCTCCTATCAGAGCCAATTACTGTCTCTGCCTTTGTTT
>JALHQW010000074.1 GCA_022841745.1 Saprospiraceae bacterium
CTTTTCGATATCATTCCTTGTATGTCAATGAACGTTATCTATGGTATCATTGCGAGAGACCTCAAACTCGGATTATCGCCATGATATATGTGTTGTAATTTTAGTTCGTAGAGCTGGCATGGGGCTCATCGTAAAACCGAATTTTTAAATACAAACCCATAATTTCCCAGAAAAGAAACCGCTCTTTTTGTCCCAAACCCAAATATCATTCTAAAAAATCTTGTTCAAGCAACCTTCTACTAATTTCTAATCTTAACTCAACAACCCTATCGCCCCAGACACACTCCTCCCCGCCATCTCATGCGCAAACTCCACCGCCCCAACCACATCCCTCCCCTCCGCAAACCGCAGTAGCAAGCTCGCCGCAAACACATCCCCCGCTCCCGTCGGGCTTTTCTCCTCTACCTTCATGGCAGGGTAATGCGCAGGAACGCCAGCCTCAAAAACAGTGGCACCCCCAGCGCCCTGCGTGACGACCAGCAGTGGCACCTGCTTCGCAATGGCCCGAATCAGCTCCCAATCGCAGCCTACATCGGCCTCGCTCATGGAGACGAGGTCGGCCTTGGCCAGCACCGACCAATCGGGGATGGGCTTGGGGGAGACCAAGTTATTGGCATCCCATTGCCGCATCCAGCCTTGCGGGCAGGCGCAGGTCACGGTGTTTTGCGCAGCAAAAAAATCGAGGAACTCCAAATTGACCTCATCGCAGATGGGGCCGAGCAGGGCGGTTTTGGGTGCTTGCCAGTGTTTTGGCAAATCGGCGGGCGTGAGCAGGGCGGCCCGGCTGTGCAGGTATTGTATGCGTTGGCCGTCAGGTTGGTAAATGTTCTCGAAGACGGTGGTCGTTGCCGAAGGCACCACATGGAGGTCCAGTCCCTCGAATTGCGAAGCGAACTGAAAATCGGGGCCAAAGGATGTGAGTATCTTGGTAGGATGGCCGAGGCGGTGGGTAAGCAGGCCAGCGTAGGCGGCTGCCCCGCCGGGCGTGTAGCCGTCGGGGACTTTATCGTGGCAGATATGGCCGATAATTAATGATGAAGGATGAATGGTGGAATGATGAATGGCGCTCACAGCATGTATTGATTGTGTAAAAAATGTTGCTCAAAAAGCTGCAAGAAAGCCATTTTCCACAAAATCATCTCCTCGTTGGCCATTCATCATTCATTATTTTCCATTCATCATTACCCCACAAGTTCTTCCGCAAGCACAGGCACGGGTACAGTCCAGCCCCATTTGTCCTCAATGACACCAGCCCTCATGCCGTCAATCACGGCCTTCACATGGGTGCCAATTTTGCGCTCGCTCACAGGCGGCAGGGTCATCAGCAGGTCACGGTAGCCGATTTCGCTGACGTGCGAAACGACGGCGGCGGTGCCTGCCCCGAATGCCTCTTGGAGGGTGCCGTCCTTATGGGCTTGCACCAATTCTTCAATGGTGATGGGGTGCTCCGCAACGGATTTGCCTTCGCTGCGCAGGATTTCAAGGATGCAGTCACGGGTCACGCCGTCGAGGATGGTGCCGCCGGTGAGTGGCGGGGTGATGGTCACACCGTTGATGACGAAAAATACATTCATCGTACCGCTCTCCTGGATATACTTGAACTCCTTGGCATCGAGCCAGAGCAACTGGTCGAAGCCCCGGTCTTGTGCCAGTTTAGCCGGGTAAAGCGCCCCAGCGTAGTTGCCAGCTGCCTTTGCGAAGCCGGTGCCGCCTTGCGCAGCACGGATGTACTCGGTCTCGGCCCAAAGGCGAACGGGTTTTGGGTAATAGGGGCCAACAGGGCCTGTGAAGACAAAAAATTTGTAAGATTGCGACGGCTTAACGCCGATGAACTCGTCAGTGGCAATCATCGTCGGGCGGATATAAAGGGCGCTACCCTCTTCGTCCGGTATCCAAGCTTGGTCTATTTGCACGAGCCTTGTAAGTGCTTCAGTGAACAAGTCCTCTGGGAACGCTGGCATGCACATGCGCTTGGCAGAGACATTCATGCGGTGGGCGTGGCGCTCCGGGCGGAATAGCATCGGAGTGCCATCGTGGGTCTTGGATGCCTTCATTCCCTCGAAAATGGCCTGTCCATAGTGCAGCGCCATCGTAGCGGGGTGCAGCACGAAGCTATGGAATGGTTCGATGCGGGGGCTGTGCCACTCGCCGTTGTCGTAGTCGCAGACGAAGATATGGTCAGCGAAATTGCGGCCAAAAGGCAGGTTGGTAAAGTCAACTTCGGCAATGCGGGTGGTAGGTGATTTCGTGATTTTAATTTTCATGTCCGAGTTCTTTTATTTTTGCACAAAATTATCCAGAAAATCATTTTCAAAAAAATAAATTTTTCCGAATAGGGCCAAAAAAACGCCCTTTTGGAATAAAATTCTGAAAACAGGTCAAAATATGAATACGCAACCCAATGGAATTTTGGACTTCAAGGTCTATCCATTAAAGGAAAACATACTTTCAAGCGGTGTTGGGAACAACCGTAAAGGCCTCTTTGTCGGCTGCAAGGGTACGCCCCGACCCGAAACGCTGGAACTGCTCACCAAAATGCTCCAAGCCGCCAAGTTTGACATAGCCGAGGATGCACTCGTCTGCTGGCTTTCCGACGACCAGCCCTTCAGCTTTTCTTCGCTGCGCAATGAGGCTGATATTTCAAACGCCCTTTTCTTCGGCATTCCACCAAAACAGGCCGGTATTAACGTCAACGCACAGCCCTACCAACCCATCTCCATTGGGGGAGCCACTTACTTTTTTTCTGCCAGTTTGGACGAAATCATCGCCAACCCTGACTTGAAAAGGCCGCTTTGGGCAGGGATGAAAGGAATGTTTGGGGTATGAAAGTATGGAGGTGTGGAGGTGTGGAGGTATGTGAAAGCCCGGGGTCAACCCAATGATGAAGTGCATCGCACCGTAATATTTGTAGCAAACGCTACAGGCCATGCCCCTAAGGGTGAATATTTCATAAACTATGTCACGCAACGTCGTTACGAGCGCAACGCATTGATAATAAATACGTTGCGTTCGTAGCGGCGTTGCGTGACATACAATTTTGGACACTCCCGCCCAAGGTAACATTCCCTACTTCAACCCCGCCAAATACGCCACCAAATCCCTTATCTCTCGCAATTTCAGCGTTTCGCCGAAAGGCGGCATGCCCGAAGGCAGGTTTTCCCTTTTCGCAATGCGGGATGCTTCGATGACGAGCGGTTCGGCGTTGTTCGTTTTCAGGGTCAGTTCCTTGTCCGTTTCCTTCATCAGGCTGCCGAACACCTCCTGGCCGTCCTTTAATTGCAACACCACATTGCCATAGCCGGGAGCCAATCGGGCGCCGGGGTCAACGATAGCTGCCAAGATTTGCTCCCTCGTCAACTCGCCACCGATTTTGCTAAGGTCGGGACCGACCTCGCCGCCATTGCCGTCCAGTTTGTGGCATCGGGCACATTGCGCCTTTGAGTTCCAAAAAAACAGGCCGTAGCCATTGCCAGCGTCCCCGCCTTCCAAAGCCGAGGCATACTTGGCCAATGGGTCGTCCTTTTTTTGAAGCGACTCCATCATGGCCACCAAATTGACAGACCCGGAAGAATCCACCGCTTCCCTCAATTCCAAGGCGAGGCTCGGCGATAGTTTGCCAGCTTGGTACAAGGCCAACAAACCCTGCAGTACGGGCTGCACCTTGGCATCTTCCAGCTTGGTCATCGTCTGCAACAACTGTTGCTGTTCCTTCGGTGTGCCCTTGTTGAAGACGATGTTCACCAATTCTGGCAAGAGCTGTTGCGAAACCGTGGCGTCGGTAAGCAGGCCGAGCGCAGTGGTTCGCACCTTTTCTTCCTTGTCGGCAAGGGCGGTCTTGATGAGTTCGGTCGCTTTTGCGTATTTCAACCTGGACAGCGCCGTCAGAAATGCCGACTTCACCTCCACCGACTTCGTGCTGGCGTAGATGGCGGCCAGTTGGTCGTTGGTGGATTTCAGGTCAAGGTTCACGAGCATATTGGCCACGGCAGCGAGAATCTTTGGGTTTTTATCCTTTAAATACTCGGCTACGTAAGGGCCAATCAGGCGCTGAACAGGGCCGACAGGGCGGGTCACTTTGCCCCGGAAGCGTCCATCCACCCGGTCGAGCAGAGAAGGCTCGGCCCAAGTGCCGAGTGCCGCCAGCGCTTCCGTGCGGATGGCCTCCGGTAGGTCGGTGCGCTTGGTGAAGTCGAAGAGCAAGTTGAGTTCCTTCTCCGAACCTACCCGCAGCGCAGCATTGATGGCACGGCGCAGCAGCGCCTCGCTCTTGTAGCGCTTGTCGGCGAGGCAGTTGGCAAGTGCGGGCAATGCTTTCACGATGGAATGGTCGTCGTTGATGGCTCGTGCGGCCTCGGCAGCCACATACTCGTCTCCGTCATCGAGGAAAAGCGCCACTTGCTCGCTTTTCAGCTTGCGCAATACCAGCACCGCTGCCGTGCGAACGGCCTTACTGGGGTCGGCATCCAAGGCAATCATCGGCTCGGCCTTGCCCAACCTCGACAACGCCAACACCGCCGCATGGCGGATATATAAATCCTTGTCATTATTGGCCCGAATTAAATCAATTAATGGCTGTGTGGCGGCTTCATGTTTTATTTGCCCCAGGCATTCAGCAGCATAAAACTGGAGGCGGGGGTTTTTGCTTTTTAAAAAACCAATAATGGCATTTCCAATGGATTTAACTTCTGCATCGCCCAGCATTTTCAGGGCTTGCACGATGATTTCCTCGTCCTTGTCATTTAATAACTCAATTATTTGCGGCGCATATTTAGCATCGCGGCGCAACATTTGCCCCATGCCCCATATCCCATGTATTCTGGCCAATTGATTATCGGTTTGTTTGGTGGCTTTGGTCAATTCCACCGCACCTTCTATATCCCTGTTTGCCAATTCAAACTGCGCCTTCATGCGTATGCGGCGGTCGGCATAGCCGAGCCATTTACCCAAATCGGCAATCGTCTGTTTGGAATAATCCAAGGTCATCAGCCGCTTGGTTTCCGCCCGCTCTTTTTCCAAATCATTCTTTTCCTTGGTCACGTCGAGCTTCCAGACCCGGCCATAGTTCTTGGTTTCCCAGCCGGTAATCCAGTCCGCCACGTAGAGCGCCCCGTCCGGCCCGAACTGGATGCCCGTTGGCAGGATGCCACTAATCATGTCTTTTTCACCATCCAAAACAAACGAAGCGCCCTTAGGCTTAAGGCCAAACGACCAGATATGCGAGTTGCTGGTGGTGCCGACGAATTCCACGAGGAAGAACTTGTTCAGCCACTCCTTGCCCAAGGCCGTGCCGGGGTTATAGACCATGCCCGTGGGGCCGTTGTGGTAGTTCATGATGGGCGGAATAATGTACGCCGCTTGCCCTTCCCAGTGGGGCACGCTCAGTTTTTCGTCCATCCAGACGTTGTAGCGGTTGTTCTTCGGGTCGGTGTATTTACCATACTGCCAGTTGGAGCGCCAGCCAGCGTCCGAGCCTTCCACGATGTGGACGAGGCGCTCCCGCTCGTCGGGGTAGTCGCCATCGTTGTCGGAGGAGATGAGGTTGCCGTAGTCGTCAAAGACGAACTCGTGGGTATTGCGCAGGCCCGTTGCGAAGATTTCAAAATCGGAGCCGTCGGCATTGCAGCGGGCGATGAAGCCGGAGTTGGCGTTGTCAATTTTGCGGCCATCGGAGGTCGTGATGTTCGCCCCGATGTCGCCCATGTTGAAATAGATGCGCCCGTCGGGGCCTTCGATTGGCCCTGACATATTGTGCCCGCCAAAGCCAACATGCACTTGATAACCCTTGCTTGTTGGCGTTTTTTTCTCCCAAAGACCATCGCCGTCCTGGTCTTCGAGCCGCCAGAAATAGGGCGCCTGGGCGTAAAAAGCATCCTTCGCCCGCACGAGCAGGCCGCCTGCCACGTCGGTCACTTCCTCAAAGAAATCGGCGAAGACCCGCACGGATTTATCGGCGAACCCATCCGAGTTGGTATCCTCCAAGCGCCAGATTTCGTCCTTTTCCACAGTCAGGTCCCTCCAGTCGTGGCTGCCGTCGTTGTTGAGGTCGGCGAGCCATTCGTTCTGCTTGCTGCGCTCCGGCGCAAAGTTTTTACGAAGGAAATCCCGGCGCTCCTCCACGGTCTGCCATGAGATGGACTCGGTCATCCAGTGCTCGTAGCCCCGAATGTCGAACTCGGAATGCTTCTGCCGCACGGTGCGGGTGATATAGGCCCGGCCTTGGTCGTCCATGGCGATGGAAACGGGGTCGGGCGACAGCGAGTCGGAGGCCCAAAGCGTGAGTTCCAGCCCATCGGCCAGCTTCACGGGCGTCTCGTTGCGGATTTTGGCGGCGATGGAGTCGGAATGGGCGGGGTTTTCGGTCTTGGTGAGGAGTTCTGTGGGCTTTGGGGGGGGCGGTTCTTGCTTGCAGGCGGCAAGGAAGGAGACTAGAACAACAAGAAATATAGGTTGACGCATAGGTTTGAATTGTTTTTGAAGGGGGTAAAAGTAGTTAAAGGGAGAATAGTTGATGAAGAATTTGGTTCTTCGTGTCTTATTGTGGGTAATTTCACTTAACATCTATCATCTTGTAACCCGCTATTTTAATGGCGGGAATTTGGCAAATACCCACCAACAACATCTTTCTTCTTTACAGAACATCAGCATTTACTATCTTTCGTCAAATGCTTGATGTTGATGTTTAGAAAAGAAGATAGATGTGCGAGAGGGAACTCATGCTCCCCTCGTTGAAACGAGGGGTTACAATATGATAGATGTTTACCCATACAAAACCACGAAGAACCAAAAACTTTATAACGAGTTTAAATCAAAATACTTGAGCATGAGAATCGAGATAGGCAAACAAAGATTCATTCAACCAGTCGCCTCAACCATTGACATGAGCGACGTTGAAAGAGCCAACCACCTTGCATCGCAGGCCACTCAATCACAAGCAATCAGGGATAACCTAATCAAATTGCTCCTTGCAGATGAAAATGAAGGTAAGAAAATGAGCACCGAAACTGATGCTTACTACGAAAAGCAACCCGCCCAAGAGAAAGCTGCTTACTTGGAAGCAAAATCTAAACTCCGCAAACTGTTGTTGCAAGAAACTATGATGCTGCATCAAGAAGTGGAAACGTTGGCAACTGGGTAGGATTATCACTCCCCTACCCACTCAAACCGCCCCACCTCCTTCCCATCCACCACCACCTTTTCCATAAAACTGGCCAGTGGGCGCACCCAAGTTTTACCCTCGCCATAGAGCGGCACATAGACCACGAGCGTTTCCAGCGTCTCGGAATGCGTGGCTGTGCCGATGACTCGGTACGGGTTGCCTTTGAAGTGGCGGTAGGTGCCGGGTGTAGGCAATCCTGGTTGTTTTGAATCCTTAAGTTCAGCCATACAAAGCATTAAATGAAAACATAAAAATAGAAGAAAGTATAATTTGAATTCCAAGCTGTTGCCCAATCCGAAATCCGAAATCGTAAATTCGAAATCATACCCTCACTTTCCCCCTAAACCCCCTCGCCGCATAATACGATTCCGCCCCATTGTGGTACCAAAACACCGTGTCATACCGACGGTCGCAGAAGACGGCCCCGCCCAGCTTGCGGATGCGCTCAGGGGTTTTCACCCAACTGGAGGTTTTCAAGTCGAATTGGCCGTGCAGTTGCAGCGCACGGTATTCGTTCTCGTCCAGCAGTTCGATGCCCATCGAAGCGGCCACGTCCACGGCATTGTCGGCGGGCTTGAACTCTTTCCTCGACTCCCAGGCAGCCCGGTCGTAGCAGAGGCTGCGGCGGCCCTTGGGGCTTTCGGCTGCGCAATCGTAGAAAAGGTACTCGCCCGTTTTTTCATCGAAACCAACCACGTCTGGCTCGCCACCCGTTTCTTCCATGAAGTGTAGCGACCAAAGCTTGTCGGGGCGGGCCTCTAATTTTGCTTGCACTTTGGCCCATTCAAGCCCTGCATGGCGGGTCTTGTTTTTCTCAAACCGGGTTTTCAGAATTGTCAAAATTTCCTCCCGTTGCGCAGCAGTGAGTTCTTTATGATTGTCCATGTTGTATGGTTTTAATAGATGTTGATGAGCCAAAGGTCTGAAATACCCTGAAATCTGCGACCTTCTTTCAACCGAATGATTTGGCTCACCAACCAAAAACGCCGACCTTTACACCCAAGCAACCATTCTACTATGCGCTTTCGCTGCGGCATTTTCCTATTATTAATGTACCAATGCGCCCTCCAAGGCCAGGCCGTTCATTTCTCCCAGCCCAGCGGCTTCTATCTTGACTCCATCCTGCTCCAACTGACCACCGAGACCCCCTACCCCATTCACTTCAGCCTAGACGGTAGCGACCCAACGGCTAGTTCCCCGCTCTACACCGGCCCCATCTGGCTGCACGACCGCAGCCCACAGCCCAATGGCATCGCCGAGGTGCCCACCAACCCGGCCAACACTGCCGAGGATTACCGATGGCGCCCGCCGAAGGGGCAAGTGCCCAAGTCGGTGGTGGTGCGGGCGGCGCTGTTCGAGGGCGATGTACCTGTCGGACAGGTAGTGACGGTGGAGTATTTCATCGGGTCGGCATTGGACAGCATCGGGCTGCCCTTGGTGTCCATCTGGGCGGACAGCGCTGGTTTGTTCGGCTACGAACAGGGCATCTATATACCGGGGGAGGATTACGACCAAAACCCGTTCATTTGGCAGCCCGGCAATTATTACAACGAAGGACCCGAATGGGTGCGGGAGGCCGTTTTCAGCTATTACGATGGAAAAGACCTCGCATTGCGGCAGCCGTTTGAACTGAAAATGCATGGCGGCGGCAGCCGATTGTTGCCCTGCAAAAGCCTTCGCCTCTCGGCCAAGGAAGATTTGGGAGCTGGCCATTTTGAGTACCCGTTCTTCCCTGAACGAGGCCATGAAGCGCACAAGCGATTGGTGCTGCGCAATGGCGGGCAGGATTTCATCCGAACGCTCATGGCCGATGTGCTCATGCAATCGCTGCTGGCACCAACCGGGCTGGAATACCAATCGGCGAGGCAGGTGGTGGTGTTCATCAATGGCGTGTATTGGGGCATCCACAACCTCACCGAGCGCTACGACAAGTTCTATTTACATCATTACCATGATGGTGAATTGGAGGCCATTGACCTTTTTGAGATTGCGATGGGCTACTGGCCCAGCGAGGGCAGCAGTTCGGATTATGAAGCGATGATTGCCTCGTTGCCCTTCAGCGACCTGAGCGGCCCAGCCCAATATGCCGCAGTTGCGGAGCAGATAGTCATCCAGAACTTCATAGACCACCACATCTCCAAGGTCTATGGCGGCGGCGACGACTGGTCGGGCAACAACGAGGAACTCTGGCGGCCCCACCAGCCCGATGCCCGCTGGCGTTGGCTCGTCAACGACTATGACGATGCCTTTGTCAACCTTGAAAAAGACGGCTATAGCCACGCCACCCGCAACGACGGCGTCAACTGGCCCAACCCTGAGTGGAGCACCCGCCTATTCCGCAGCCTGATGCAGCACCCCAGCTTTGCGAAGCAGTACAAGCAATCGTTGCGCAAGCACCTCGACACCACCTACCACCCAGACCGGGTACAGCGGGCCATTGATTCGCTGGCCGCCATCTATCGTCCCGAAATGGGGCGGCACATCCGGCGGTGGGGGCATCCGGCATCGCCGGCGCAATGGGAGGCGAATATTGTACAGTTTAAAAGCTTTGCTGCGCAACGGGCGGAACAGGTCTGGCAGAATTTTAATGATTATTTCCCAGCCATTTACCTGCCGCCTGGCGAGGTATCGGTGCGCCCCAATCCGGTGAGCGACGTGCTTTGGGTGGATTTGCCCACCGCTGTATCTGGCAAGGCTCAGTACCGGGTTTTCAATGCTAACGGACAATTAGTGCAGTACGGTGTTTGGACGAACGAGCAGACCAATACTTTGGTCGTGACCGATTGGCCAAGGGGTGTGTTTGTGCTGGAAATCGTGGCGGGAGAGTTTGCGCTGCGGCAACGGGTGGTGAAGCGATAGGGAGGCGTCTATAGTTCTTCGGCCAATTGGTTACGTATTGGCGAGGCTTGAGGCAGCAACCGCCCTAAAGGGCTGTTACGGGACAGCCTAAAGGCCGTGCTAATGAGGGGAATTAGCCAGTTCTTCTCATATTTACCCAAAAATCTGTTGAATGAAGAAGCCAATCTTTCGCCTATCGCTGGTATTGTCCGCATTGCTGTTGGCAATGGCCCTCCCCGCACAAAAGCCTACTGTCAGAACCTTAAACGGCCTTGTATCGGGCACGTCCGCCGCTGATGGTAAAGTGGCCATTTTCAAAGGCGTCCCGTTTGCCATGCCGCCTGTGGGCGGGCTTCGCTGGCGTGCGCCGCTGCCGCCCGTTAGTTGGGAGGGCACCCTGGAATGCACCAAGTTTGCCCCAAGCGCCGTCCAGCAGGCACCGGCGCCGTTCTTCGTATGGTCGGAGGAGTTTCTGATTCCGCCAGCGCCAATTGGCGAAGACTGCCTATACCTTAATATATGGTCGCCTTCGGTTGCCGCTGCTTCGCAAAAGCTGCCCGTCATCGTTTGGATACATGGTGGTGGCTTCATGAGTGGCGGGAGTGCCTGCCCGATTTACGATGGCGAGGGCATTGCACGTAAGGGCGTTGTGTTTGTCAGCATCAACTACCGCCTGGGGGTGTTCGGCTTTTTGGCGCACCCGGAACTGAACCGGGAATCGGGGCGCAACGCCAGCGGCAATTACGCCCTGCTCGACATGATCGAGGCACTGAAATGGGTGCAGCAGAACATCGCTGCCTTTGGGGGCAACCCCAGCAATATCACGATTGCGGGGCAGTCGGCGGGCAGTTTTGCGGTCAATTCGTTGGTGGCATCGCCGTTGGCAAAAGGGCTGTTCCACCGAGCCATTGGCCAAAGTGGCGGCATGTTCGGCGACCGGGCGGTGGGGCTGCACGAGGCCAGTTTGGAGGGCATTGCCTTGGTGAACAAATTGAAAAAATACAGCATCGCCGACCTGCGCTCCCTGCCAGCAGACACGCTGCTGAAATATGGCGGTGGTTTCTCGCCGGTCATTGATGGCTATGTGGTGCCAAAGGATGTCCATGCGATTTTTGCCGAAGGCAAACAAAATGACGTGACGACGCTGGTGGGCTACAACCGTGACGAGGGTTTTGTTTTTGGCGAGCCAAAGACCGCCGAGCAGTTTATTGCGGAAGCAAAAAGCACTTACGGCCCGCTGGCCGACGAATTCCTGAAAGCCTTTCCTGCCACCGACGATGCCGTTGCGAAGCAATCGCAAAAGAACTTTTTCCGTGACATGGCTTTTGCTTGGCAGGCTTATACTTGGGCGAGGCTGCAAAGCAAAACGGGCAAGCAAAAGACTTGGCTCTACCGATTTGACCGGGTACCACCGGGCCGCCCCGACCTCGCCGAGCACGGGGCATTCCACTCCGCAGAGATTGCCTATGCCCTGAACTCACTGCCCATGTGGAACCGCCCTTGGGAGCCGCTCGACCGACAGCTTTCGGAGCAGGTATCGAGCTACTGGGTCAATTTTGCCACCACAGGAGACCCCAACGGCAAGGGGCTGCCGAAATGGGAAGCATTCAACCCCGCCGCACCGAGCGCCTTGGTCTTTGATAAAAAAACGGCGATGCGACCCGGCCTGGAGCAAGCGGAGTTTGGCGTGCTGGATAAATGGAAGGAAGCTTCGCAACTGGATTTGAAGCATTTCGAGAAAAAGATTTATTCATCAAATGGCGAGGAGTTGCCCTACCGCATCCTATACCCAGAAAACTATGACCCTGCGAAGAAATACCCACTTGTGCTCTTCCTGCATGGCTCCGGCGAACGGGGCAACGACAACGAGGCGCAGTTGGTGCATGGCGCAAAGCTGTTTTTGAAACCAGAGAATCGTCGGGACTTTCCGGCCATCGTCATCTTCCCGCAATGCCCATCCAACGACTCTTGGCACATGGGCAGGGCCGACCGCTCGAAGCAGCCCGTCGTCCGGGACTTTGACTATAAACGTGACATTTCGACGCCATTGCGGTTGGCCATTGACCTCACCAATTCGTTCATTGCCAGTGGTGCCGCCGACCCAGAGCGGGTCTATGTGGCGGGCCTGAGCATGGGTGGCATGGGCACTCTGGAGGCCGTGTGCCGCTTCCCCGATATGTTTGCAGCAGCCATCCCTATCTGCGGCGGCGGCGATATGCGGGCATTTGGCGGGGCAAAACGCAAAATCCCCATGCGCCTCTACCACGGGGCCATTGATTCCGTGGTGGACTACAAATACTCTTGGGAAATGTACGATAGCCTTAAGCGCATGGGCTGGCCCGTCGAGTATATTGAGTACCCGGCAGTTGACCACAATAGCTGGGATTATGCTTTTGCAGAGCAGGACTTTTTGACTTGGTTGTTCTCAAAGAAGAAGTAATATTTTGGATTAAGGTGGTTGCCTCCTGCCGCTACCCAGCTACCAACTATCCCTTGACGAAAGTCACGAAAAGCTCCTGACTAAAATCCTCTCTGGCTACATTAAAAGCTTGCTACTTGCCGCCGTAAATTCAAACCAACAAAATGCTAATCTTCATCGCCGGGTTGCCCGGCAGCGGCAAGACGAGTTTGGCGGAAGCCATCGCAATAAAACTCAGCGCCATTCATCTCAACTCCGACCAAGTCCGGCGGGAACTGGGCTTGTGGGGGCATTACCTACCCGAGGACAAGGCAACCGTGTACAATGAACTACTTTACCGAACGAAGCGGGCGCTGGAAGCTGGGGTAACAGTGATAGTGGATAGTACATTTTACCTGGCATCGGTGCGCAGGCCGTTTGCATTGGTTGCGGAGCAATTGGGACAAAAAACCCTTTGGATACTGGCTACAGCCTCGGAGGAGGTATTGGTTCAACGAGTGTCAAAGCTTCGGCCCGACAGCGAGGCCGGTCAGGAGATATTGCTCAAAATCAAAAATGCTTTTGAGCCAATGGAACCTCCCTATATGACCATAGACACATCAAATGGCAATGCCGAAACTTTGGCAGCGGCCATTGTTGAACATATCCGATATGGACAAAAAGCAGGTATTGGACATCCTTGAGCGAAGCGCCTTTCCTGGCAGCGATAAAGGGGCAAAGCTCGTCGAGACGCATATCTCGTGGGTCATTCTTACGCCTGAATTTGCCTTCAAAATCAAAAAGCCAATTCAGTATGACTTCTTGGATTACAGCACGTTGTTGGCTCGAAAGAAATTCTGCCAAGATGAGTACCGGCTAAACCGGCGGCTTGCACCCGACACTTATCTCGGCGTATTGCCCATTGGATTAAAGGATGGCCAACCGTGCATTGCAGAAGGCATCGAAAACCCAATGGACTATGCCGTTTGGATGCGCAGGGAAGACAATGGCCGCCAATTGGACGTTCTGCTTAATGCTGGCAAGGTTAAGCCAGAAGACCTGAAACCGTTGGCCCATTCAATGGCCGTATTCCATCGAAATCATGTATTGCCACACCCTCATTTCGACCCTAAGGAGTTGGTAATTGACTTCGCTGATTTGTTCCACCACGAAAAATTGCTTCTTTCCGTACTTGGCCGTGAAACCAAGGAAACGCTCGAACGGATGAAGGCTTGCCTGCCCATTTTCATCGAAAAACATGGCCGACGGCTAATGGAAAGGGCTGCCAATGGCCAATGGGTGGATGGCCATGGCGACCTTCATTGCCGCAACATCTTCCTGACCGAACCACCCATCGTGTTCGACTGCATCGAGTTCAACCCGCACCTGCGCCGCCTCGATCTGCTGAACGAATTGGCCTTCCTCTGCATGGACTTCGACCACCATGCCCGACCCGACCTCTGTGTTGCCTTCCTTCAATATTACCAACTGGAGCACCCCTGCATCGAACAGCCGGAAGACGAATTGCTGTTCCAATTCTTTAAGGCTTATCGGGCCAATGTGCGATTGAAAGTGGCCTTGTTGAGTGGCCGCCCTCATGAGGAAATACTGGGCTACTGGAATTTGTTGAATGGATATTGGGGGCTGGTAGCTGGATGCTGTTGATGCTGGATACTGGATATTGGATATTGGATACTGTTGATGCTGGATGACGAAAACATATTGCAGTGGTGGGAAAAACTGGCAACAATTTTCGTCCGAAAAGGGGTAGCGACCTGGCATATTAAATCTCCAATATTACGGGGCGCTGCCCCTCAAAGCCTGTGGGTAATTTGCATGCTACAAATATTGCGGGGCGCTGCCCCTTGGAAACTAAGATACACCGAAGGCTGCAACTGTGGATGCAGGGTAGGAAATACTCCAACAGCACCCAGTATCAACAGCAACTAGTATCAACAGCATCCAGCATCCAGTATCCAGCCCCCGCTTTCACCTATCCGCTGCATCCAGCCGATACCCCTGTACCAATTCGATGATTTCCTTGGCAAAATGGTCGGTTTCGGCAAAGCCTTCGTTTTCGAGGGCGAGTGCCCAGGCTTCGTAATCGGCACCTTTCAGTCGGGCAAAATGCTCCTTGGCGTAGAGGCTGAAATCACGGAAGCTGGCCCAGGCAGAACTGTACTTGCGGTAGGTATGGCCTTGGAACTCCCGGCAGGCACCGTTCCACTCAGCGTTGCAGGGCATGGCAAAATAGTTGTTGACATCGGTGGCAATGTCACGCTGGCCAGCGGCACTTTGGCGGAGCGAGACGGCAAGAATAATACTAGCAGGTATGCCAAAGCGCTTCTGCTCTTCCTTGGCCACTTTCACAAAGCGGGCAAGGTAGGCGTGAGCTTCGGCTTCGCCAATGCTGGGGTATTCGTCGGTACTACCCATTGAACCAAAGCCGGGCAGGCTGATGGAGGGTGCTTCCATGCGGCCCGTTTGGGGCAGGGCTGCCGAGAGGGGGTTGGCATCCGTGTATTTCTCCTTGGGCTTGCTTACGGATTTCTCCAATTGGTAGGGAGATTCGTCCATTTTGACCTGAAAGTTGAGGTCTTTGCGGAGCCAGGCAAACAGCATCAAAGCAGTGATGGACAGCTTGAACCAGTTATCTTTTACAAAGCGAAATACGATTTGTGCGGGCGATTCTTTTTTCATGGCTACATGAGTTTGAAACAATGAGCCACAAACTTAAACAATTTGTTTTTATTTGTCAAAAACAAATTGTTTTATTTTTTACAAATTTTTCATCACCAAATTGTCTATCAACCTGACCTCTCCCATCTTGACGGCAGTACAGGCCACCACCAACTCGTGCTCGTCCATATTATGGATGGTTTGAAGCGTTGTTCCGTCCACAATTTCAAAATATTCGGGCACCATGCCAGGCACGCTCAGGGCTTTCATTGCGGCAGCACTAATCTCCTGAGGGCTTTCGGCCAGAAGGGATTCTTTAGCGCTGCTGAGGGTTTGGAAAATGAGCGGGGCAATGGTCCGCTGTTCGGGGGTAAGGCGCAAGTTGCGACTGCTCATGGCCAGGCCATCAGGCTCCCTCACGGTGGTGCTCATCACCAATTTTACGGGCAATTGTAGCACGGAAATCATGTGCCGCACAATGGCGAACTGCTGGTAGTCCTTTTGCCCCATGAAGAGCTGATCGGGCTGCACAATATCGAGCAAGCGCTTCACAACCTGGGCCATTCCCTTGAAATGGCCTGGGCGGTGCGCCCCTTCCATCGGCTGATCCAGTTGGCCGAAGTCAATGTTCAGGGTAGATTGCTGCCCATCTGGATAAACCTCTGGCACTTCGGGCAGGAAGAGTACCGTGCAACCTGCTTCGAGCAACAGGGTTATGTCCTTTTCGGGGGTTCGGGGGTATTTAGCAAGGTCGGTTGCCTCGTTGAACTGGGTCGGGTTGACAAAAATGCTGCAAACGGAGACATCGGTCGCTACTGCAGCCTGCCGCACAAGGCTGGTATGGCCTTGGTGCAGTGCCCCCATCGTTGGCACGAAGCCGACGGTCTGGCCCTGCTTTTTGCGGAGATCGAGGAAATGGCGAAGGTCGGCTGATTTTTTAAATAGGAACATGGTTTACGGCTTACGGTTTACGGCCAATGGCTAACGGCCAAGGGCTTTCGGCTAAGAGTGGACGGTCATTTCCGAGGGGCAAAAGTAGCCGATTTTGGGTACGTCGCACGGCAATTTTAGGGCATCACACAATTGGCATCCACCTTCCCAAAAAATTATATGTGGCCGAATGGTGCATTAATCCGCATTTTTTTTTAGTATCTTTGCAGCCAAGTTCATTGAGACTATTTTTTTTGTCAAAAAAAACATAAAACAACATGGTAGAAAAGAAAAAGCTTTTGTTTGTGACGCAGGAGTTGGACCCCTACACCGCCATAACGGAGGTATCGGAGGCAGTGAAAAAGCTACCGGAATATGCCCAGTCAAACGGCATGGAAATTAGGGTACTCATGCCCCGTTACGGTGTTATCAACGAACGCAGGCACCGCTTGCACGAAGTGGTAAGACTTTCGGGGATGAACATCATCGTTGACGACGACGACTACCCACTCATCATAAAAGTGGCATCGTTGCCCGGCGCAAGGCTGCAGGTTTATTTCCTTGACAACGATGATTTTTTCAAGCGCAAATCAGGTTTTGCCAATGAAGACGGCACTCCTTATGAAGACAATCCAGACCGTATGGTGTTCTTTTGTAAAGGGGTAATCGAAACCGTCCGCAAGTTCGGTTGGCCACCAGACATCATCCATTGCCACGGCTGGATGACGGCGCTCATACCCATGTATATCAGGGAGGCTTACAAGACCGAGCCGCTCTTCCAGAACGCAAAAATCATTTATTCGGCATACGACTCTTCGATGGATAGCCATTTCTCCAATGCATTTATCGAGAAGGCCAGCATCAACAACCTTGGCCGTGAAGACCTTGACGCCTATTTGGAAGGAAGCACTGTTGTGCTGCACAAGGGCGCCATTACCTACGCTGATGCCATCATTCGGGGCAGCGAACACCTGCCTGCCGATGTAGAAGACATGATCATCGCCTCTGGCAAGCCAGCCCTTGCCTTCCAAAGTGAGGAAGACATGCTGCCCGCCTACATGGAATTTTACAACGCCATGCTGGTGGAAGAGGAGGCCGTATAGTTGTGAGTGAAAGGGGTTCATAAGTTCAAGGAGTTTGATTTACTTGCCGTAAATCAAACTCCTTGAACTTATGAACCCCTTCAAACAACCTATCTGTCATCGAAAGACACTTTCCTACCGATATTTTTATTGAATAAATCACCGGCTTCTCCAACAAGCATGAAAAAACTTACCAAGCCAGCACTTTGGGTGCTGCTATTTTCTTTTACAGCTTTCTTCGCTTGCAATGACCCAACCGTTATCGGTTCCGACTTGCTTTCGGGCGACCAATTGGATATTGAATTCACGGATACGCTGACACTAAAGGCAAGGACGATTACAAACGACTCCTTGGTCGTCTGGCGGACAGGCACTAATGCCGTGCTGTTCCAGAATTTCGTGTTCGGAGACTTCCAAGACCCTGTTTTTGGCAGGACCGTGGCCAGCATCTATGCCCAATATGTTACCAACACGAGTTTGCCAAAATTTAGTGAGACCCAAGTGCTCGACTCCGTGGTATTGATGCTGCCCTATAATGCCAGTCTCTCCTATGGTAAAATAGATCAGCCATTCTCCATCGAAGTCTATGAAATGACCCAGGGCATGGATGCAGACGAGGTTTACACCAATGCCGACAGCTTTGCGGTCAGCGCTGTACCATTGGCCGTACACAGTTCCATTCCCAACCTGACAGACAGCATAACGGTGCTGGAACCTACTGCCGACACCTTGCGGCAAGTTAAGTTGCCTCCACATTTGCGCATCAAACTCGACCCTGCAAGGTTTGCCCCGTTTTTCAGCCTTGACTCAGCCACTATCGCCAATGATAGCAGCTTTTTGCAATACTTCAAGGGGCTTTGGCTGAAGCCAAGTTCACAAAATGCGGGACTGCTAAGTTTCAAAATGCGGGACCTCCTTAGTAACCTGCGCTTCTACTACCGGGATGGTACAGACACCTTGAGCTACGATTTCCGCATTTTTTCTGGGAACCCCATTGTGCTCCACCAACAAAACTATTATGGCGGATCCACCGTGGCACCTTACATTAGCCAATCTGGTGAAGAGCGCCCCGATGACTTAATATTCCTGCAAGGGCTTAATGGCCTGAACTTTGAATTGGAAATACCGTATGCTGAAGAGTTGAACGGTATCATCATCAACAAAGCAGAATTGATACTTCCCATCATTTCGCTGGACAATGACAACGACGAAAATGGCCCTGTTTTTCAGCTTTACGCAACAGAGGTCGTTTCTGACGATACATTGGTCTTGGTTGACGATATTTACCTGCCCCTATTGAACTTGGCAACCGATGATTTCGGAAACTTTTTTGGGGGCAAAGCCATAGCAGACGAAGATTTTTACACAGTGTCGCTTTCAGCCCACCTGCAAAAGGTGATTGAAGGAAGGGCCACCAAAAAAATCAGGTTCACGGTTCATCTTCGCACCGAACGTGCGGCAAGGGTTGTGTTGGGGGGCCCTTCCAATACAACAGCGGCCCTTAAAGCTAAACTCCGATTGACCTATACGAAGTATTGAAAACTACTGCAAATCGTTTGAACAATTAGGCGAGTCAAAACATTTGACTTACGCTGAATTATGCGGCCTAAAGTCGCAGCTTTTTCAAAAGATTTAGTCATTTTTCACTCACTAATTCAACATCATGTGCGGAATAATCGCCTATATCGGCAAAAAAGAAGCATACCCTATCCTCATCAAAGGACTGCAACGTTTGGAGTACCGTGGCTATGACAGTGCTGGTATCGCTTTGATGAACGGCAGCCTGAACGTTTACAAGAAAAAGGGCAAAGTGCAAGACCTCGTGGACTTTGCTATGGGCCAAAACATTACCGGTAACGCCGGCATTGGCCATACCCGCTGGGCAACCCACGGCAAACCCGACGATACCAATGCCCACCCCCACAATTCAAGTGATGGACGCCTCACCCTCGTCCACAATGGCATCATCGAAAACTACTCCCCCATCAAGCATGCGCTTGAGAAAAAGGGTCATAGCTTCAAATCCCAAACGGATACCGAAGTATTGGTACACCTGATTGAAGAGGTTCAGAAGCAGGACAACCTTCCCATTGAGGAAGCAGTGAGGGTAGCACTGTCAAAAGTAGTTGGCGCTTATGCTATCGTGGTGATGGACAAAACAGACCCTGACAAATTGGTGGCGGCACGAAAGGGCAGCCCCTTGGTTCTCGGTATCGGCGAAGACGAATTCTTCCTCGCCTCTGACGGGACGCCCATTGTAGAATACACTAAAAAAGTCATCTATTTAGAAGACGAGCACATCGCCACCATACACCGCAACGGCGAGTACGAAATACGCACCACTGACAACGAAGTACATACTCCATTCGTGGATGAGTTGAACATGGAAATCGAGCGCATGGAAAAGGGCGGCTACGATTATTTCATGTTGAAGGAAATCTACGAACAGCCGACCACCATCCAGGATGCCATGCGGGGCCGCATCAATGCCGAGGAGGGCTGGGTACGGCTTGGCGGCATGGACGACCATGTGGACATGGTGAAAGACGCCCAGCGGTTCATCATCCTTGGCTGCGGCACGTCTTGGCATGCAGGCCTCATTGCCGAATACCTGTTTGAAGACCTTGCCCGCATACCCGTGGAAGTAGAGTATGCCTCCGAGTTTCGCTACCGCAATCCGGTCATCACGGACAAGGACGTGGTCATTGCCATTTCACAATCTGGGGAAACCGCCGACACCTATGCAGCCTTGGAATTAGCCAAGAAGAACGGCGCCCTGCTTTATGGCATCGTGAACGTGGTTGGCTCAAGCATTGCCCGCCTCACCCATGCTGGTTCCTATATTCACTGCGGCCCGGAAATTGGCGTAGCTTCCACAAAAGCGTTCACCGCCCAAGTAACCTTGCTGACGCTTATGGCCTTGCAAATTGGCCATGAACGAGGCACGATTTCTGACGAGTATTTCAAAAAACTGCTGGTCGAGCTGGAAAATATTCCCGAAAAAGTGAAAAAAATGCTCGATAGCAACGATAAAATCAAATACATTGCTTCCGAAATCAAGGATTCGCCCAATGCAATGTATCTTGGCCGGGGCTATAACTTCCCGATTGCACTTGAAGGGGCGCTGAAACTCAAGGAAATTTCGTACATCCATGCCGAGGGCTACCCTGCCGCAGAAATGAAGCATGGCCCCATAGCCTTGATTGACGAGAACATGCCGGTTATTGTCATTGCTACTAACAAGAGCCTGAACGATAAAATCGTTTCCAATATTCAGGAAGTGAAAGCCCGCAAAGGCATCGTGTTGGCCATCGTCACCGAGGGCGACCATGAAATCAGCCGAATTGCGGACTATACCATTGAAATACCGGACACAGAGGAGCCTTTCACACCGCTTTTGTCGGTCATCCCACTCCAATTGTTGTCGTATCATATCGCAGTTATGCGTGGCTGCAACGTTGACCAGCCCCGTAACTTGGCGAAATCAGTCACTGTAGAATAGGGGTGAGGAACGAGGGATGAGGGATGATAGGTCCCGTGTTTCATCCCTCATCCCTCATCCCTCATCCCCTCATCCCTTATAAAAATGGAGTACAACTCAAAAAAAGAAGAACTCATCATCCCCGAATATGGCCGGAACATTCAGGCCATGATACGCTTCGCAAGGGAGGTACCTGATAGGGCCATGCGCCAGCAGTACATCGAAATGATCGTGAATTTGATGATGCAAATGCACCCCCAAAACCGCAACCTCGAAGACCACCGAGAGAAGACCTGGAAGCACGTATTCCGCATTGCGGAGTACAACCTTGACGTGGTGACACCAAACGGAGAGATACCAAGGCCGGAAGACAGCCGGAAAAAGCCCGAAAAAGTGCCCTACCCTACCAAGGAAACTAGGTTCAGGCATTATGGGCACAATGTGCAAAAACTCGTTTCCCGTGCCCTCCAGATGGAGGACGGCCCCAAAAAAGAGGGTTTCGTACAGGTCATAGGCTCTTACATGAAATTGGCCTACAAGACCTGGAACCGGGAGCACTACGTCTCAGACGACATCATAATCGAGGACTTGGAGCACCTGTCCGGCGGCAAGTTGAAGGTCATGGACGAAGCCTCGCTCGATAACCTCAGCCGGGGCAATATCCGCAGGCCGGGCGACAGCCGTGACCGTGACCGCAACGACCGTGACCGTGGCGGACGTGGCGGCAACAACCGTGGCGGGCGTGGAGGCGGTGGAAAGAGCAACAACCGTAGCGGCGGTGTCGGTGGCGGTGGAAACCGTGGAACCAGGGGCGGTGGTAATAGCCGAAGAAAATAACCATATCTTGGTTTCAACAATACCAAACGGGAACGCAGCGCAGCTGTCTTCCCGTTTTTTTATTAAAAAAGTCCAACTCCTTGCTTGAAATTCAGAAGAATGTGGTTTATTTGACATTCATTGCAAAAAAACACCTTCACATTACAAAACGAAGAAAATGACAGAATTCTGGGGCGAACTTATTGGTACCATGCTTTTGATCTTATTGGGCGACGGGGTAGTCGCAGGATCCATCCTAAAAGGAACTAAATCGGAAAATGGCGGATGGGTAGTCATTACCCTCGCTTGGGGTCTTGCGGTCACCATTTGCATCTATGCCGTTGGCAAAATCAGTGGAGCACACCTAAATCCTGCCGTGACGATTGGCCTTGCCGCCGAGGGCAGTTTCCCTTGGGAGAAAGTGCCATCATTTATATTGGCGCAGGTTGCCGGAGCAGTCATTGGCGCCAGCCTTGTTTGGCTACACTACCTGCCGCATTGGTCGCGTACCGAAGACCCCGCCACTAAATTGGGCGTTTTTTGCACCAGCCCTGCGGTGCCCAGTACTTGGTCCAATATTTTGAGCGAAATGCTTGGCACTTTCGTGCTGGTTGCGGGCATACTCTTCATCGGTGCCAACGAGTTTGCCGAGGGGCTGAACCCCATCGTCGTTGGTGCATTGATAGTGGCCATTGGCATGTCGTTGGGCGGCCCCACGGGTTACGCCATCAATCCGGCAAGGGATTTCGGGCCAAGGCTTGCGCATTTTTTGCTGCCCATCAGCGGCAAGGGTGGCTCTGATTGGGGCTATGCTTGGATACCCGTCGTTGGGCCGATATTGGGCGGCTTGTTGGGCGCAGCATTCTATTGTGCAGCCTTTAAGATGGAATGCGCACCATGGGCCTGGGTTGTTTTCCTGGCTGCCATTGCCGTAATGGGGTTGGCTTATTTCGAGCGGAAAAAATGAGCGAAACTTGTGTGGCACGGTCGGTTGCAGACCTTGTGACGGTGGCGGATGCGTTGCTCCGATTTGCCAGCGGCAGGAAAAAATTCGCACTGATCGGCGACCTTGGCGCAGGAAAGACGGCTTTTGTAAAGGCATTTTGCCGAAGGCTAAAAGTGGCTGAAAATGTATCCAGTCCCACCTTTGCCTTGGTAAACGAATACGCCTATTTCGATGAAAACAGCCATGCTGTTTCCATATATCACCTCGACCTGTACCGATTGAAGGACCTGGACGAGGCGCTTAACATCGGTATTGAAGAGTATTTAGACAACAACAGCTATTGTTTTATTGAATGGCCTGAAATCATAGAACCATTGCTGCCAGTGGATATGGTGTTCATTAAAATCGAGGTACTGCCCGATGGCAGCCGACAGTTTTTGATGAAAGCTGTTTAGTAACGTGTGCAGGATGGTAACTACTTGAATCATGACTGAAACAACGAAGAAAATCCCGATTCCCAAGTCCCTAACGGAAGGCCAGTTGCAGCCACAGGCTGAAATGTTGGCCATGAAACCAAGCGCAGGCCGCATGACCATTGGCATTCCAAAGGCCGAAGTAATGCAAGAGAGCCGAATAGCCCTGGTGCCTTCTGCCGTAATGGCGTTGACTGGAATGGGCTTCAACGTGCTGGTGGAGACAGGAGCAGGCGAAAAGGCCAATTACAACAACCACCGTTACTCGGAATCGGGGGCCGAGATTTGCTATGAGCGGAGCAAGGTTTTTCAGTCGAACGTCCTACTTATGGTAGCTCCGCCAACCATGGAAGAGATTGCCATGTTCCACCCGAACCAATTCATCATATCGCCCCTTCACATTCCTGCGCTGACCGACGAGTTCGTGCGCAAAATCCTTGAAAAGCGGGTGATTTCGATGGCCATGGAATATATCAAGGACGAAAACGGCACTTTCCCCCTTGTGCGGGTGATGAGCGAGCTGGCGGGCATCAGCGTTATGCTATCGGCTGCCGAGTTGATGACAAGCACGGGCGGTGGCAAGGGCGTCCTGTTGGGTGGCATAGCGGGTGTGCCTTCGGCAAAGGTGGTGGTGCTGGGCGCAGGCATCGTGGGCGAATCGGCGACAAGGGTAGCGCTCGGCCTCGGTGCTGATGTGCGGGTATTCGACAACGATGTTTACAAGTTGATGCGGCTCCAGCGGCACGTTGGCCAGAAACTGAACACCTCCACGCTCAACCCGTCCCAATTGGAAAAAGAACTTATCAATGCCGACGTGGTCATTGGGGCCGTGCATTCGAAAACGGGGCGTTCCCCGGTCATTGTGCCGGAAAGCCTCGTGGAAAAAATGAAGCCGGGCACCGTGATCGTGGACGTGAGCATTGACCAAGGTGGCTGTTTCGAAACCTCCGAAATCACTTCGCTTGACCGACCAACTTTCGTAAAGCACGGTGTGGTGCATTATTGTGTGCCGAATGTCGCCTCGAAAGTACCCCGAACCGCCTCCATCGCCATCAGCAATATCCTGACTCCCATGCTCATCAACGCTGACAATAGTGGAGGTTTGGACGAACTGCTCTTCGAAAACTATGGCCTCCGCAACGGCGTCTATGCCTATAAAGGCCGCCTGACCAACGCCTATATGGGCAGGCGTTTTGGCATCAAGCACACCGACTTGGGCCTTCTGATGGCAAGCCGATCATAGGGATTACGGATTGGGATTAGGAGTTTTAAGAAAAGTTTGACGAAGTTTTTTTGACACAGAGAGACGCAGATTTTTTATGATTTTTTATTTTTCCCCCACCTTCGGTGGAATGGGCCTATTGCTGGAACATAGAAATCTTTGCATCTGTGTATTTTCTGAACACCCCTAATTGCGGATTGCGGGTTGCGAATAAGTTTCGAATTTAATGGCAGCGGGAAACAGGAAAATGGAAAGCCCTGTTGCAAACGAATTGCAACAGGGCTTTTGTATAGTGTTGATAAACAATTGCTTACAACAAATCAGGCGGCAAGTTGTGCCTCGATTTTTTGTGCAAGCACAGCTTGGGTGGTAAGCCCAACATGCTTGTCAACGAGCTGGCCGCCCTTGAAAATGAGTATGGTCGGAATGGAGCGCACCCCAAATTCAACGGGAATTTCAGAATTCTCGTCCACGTTTACTTTGCCGATGAGTGCCTTTCCATCATATTCAGTCGAAAGTTTATCTATGATGGGGCTGATCATCCGGCAGGGGCCACACCACTCGGCCCAAAAGTCAAGCACGGCAACGCCTTCGTTGTCCCTTACTTTTTCTTTAAAGTTTGAATCAGTTATTTCAAAAGCCATTTTGAAAAATTTAGACGTTAGTGAAAAATTGAACAGTGGATGAAGTAACACCACAGTCTTTGAAAATGTTGCAAAGGTAAACGTATTGGGAAAATCAAACCTGAACTACATGGACTGGATGGAATATCTCCTAAAAGATTACCTTTGCAGCCTATTTGAAAAATCGCCTTATCTTCCGTCAACGCAAGTAATTTCCATCACCTCCTTTTCCCGAATTTTATTCAACTACCGACCCCGACAAGGGTAATAACTGAAATTAATAAAGGTTTTTTGCAAAATTTTTTGCAGAATATTCCACAAGTTCATATCTTGCGCCGATTTTTAAAAAATCCTTATATCTAAATCAAAATTTAAAATGGCAGATAAACTTGACCGTACCGATTTGAAGATTTTGAAAATTCTTCAAGAAAATTGCAAAATAACAAACCTTGACCTTTCCAAGAAGATTGGCCTGTCACCTGCGCCAACGCTTGAGCGTGTGAAAAAACTCGAAACCGTTGGCTACATCGAGAGCTACCACGCCCAGATTAACCCGCAGAGCATTGGTTTGAACGTACAGACTTTCGTTCAGGTATCCCTCGCTTGGCAAAAGGAGAACGCTTTGAACAACTTCCTTGAGAAAATCAAGGCCATTGATGAAATCGTTGAGTGCTATATCATCACTGGCGAGGCTGATTTCCTCATCAAGATCGTTTGCAAGGACATCCCTTCCTACGAGCAACTCCTGTTCAAGACACTTTCTCAAATCGAGGAAATCGAGCGTTTGAAAACGCTCATGACCCTCTCCACCGTGAAGAACTCAAAGATTCTTCCCTACGACTACGAATAATTAGTCGGAATGCTGGATGCTAGATACTGGATGCTAGATACTGGTTATCCGAAACCAGATTTTTGCAACCAGCACTATAGGAAAAAGTCTTATCGAATGGCCGGACAGCATATAAGTTGTCTGGCCATTTTTCAATCCAGCATCCCCCGCAAGTGCAAGCAGTATCCAGCATCCAGCATCCAGCATCCATGCACCACAACAGCCTGATTTGGAAAATAGAAGGCGAGTCACTCCCCTCCCCTTCTTACGTTTTTGGCACCATGCACGTGCGTGACCGCCGGGCGTTCAGGCAACTGACGCTTGTCCATGAAAAAATGGCGGCTTGCGAAGGTTATGCCGCAGAGTTTCACTTGGATGAAAGCATGGGGCAAGCGGAAGCGAACGCCATGCAACTGCCAACAGGAAAAGCCCTCAGTAGCTTTTTCCCTGCAAAGGAACTCAAGCGCTACCGCAACCTGCTGTTGAAAAGCACAGGTCTTGACTTGGCCAATTTCGAGAAAGTGCTGCCTTTTGTCGTGTTGAACCTCGCCACGGAGCACCTCCTCGCCAAAGACATGCCCGAACCACTAGACCAACACCTTTGGAACCATGCAAAACTGGCCGGGAAATCACTGTACGGCATAGAGACTTTTCAGGAACAGATGTCCGTGCTGGCGCAAATCCCGCTTGAAACGCAAGTGAAGATGCTCAGTGGCCTCTGTGCCAATATCAGCAAGTTCCGGCACTACCTGCGACGATTGGCCGAGCATTACGAAGCCAGCGAACTACAGCAACTCTATAAAATGGTGAAACGAAATACAAAGGACCTCCGTCCTTTGATGTTGTACCATCGAAACGAGGTAATGGCGGAACGCATCGCAGCCTTGACCCAACAGCAATCGGTATTCATTTCGATAGGGGCCGCACACTTGAGCGGGGGGAAGGGCGTGCTGCGGCTGTTGAAGAAAAAGGGATTGTCAATATCGCCAGTAAAGGCATAACTGATTAAACGAACCGCTTCTTGCTCACCTCAATCACCTTGGTGCCCGACCAATCGTCGTGCCACCCATTGTCTCCCAGAAAAGAAAACGCATCGAAAGGAACAAAACGGCAAGCCGTACGCTTTAAGGTAACTGAAAAATCGGGCACCCTACCATACTCATCCACGACACGGGTCTTGGTAATCAGCTTACCAATCGTCCTTCCTCTCATTAACGACTCGGACAATAAGTAGTAAACAAACATGAACAAAGCCGTCAACAAGTAGTCTTGGAAGCGGTTGATATTGGCCATTGAATTCAATATATCCGGGCCAATAATCATTGCCACCAGCATGGATAGCGCAAAAAAGATAATATAAAAGGCAATCCGGTCAATGATGAAATTGGCGAACCGCTTGCCACGGGAGGCGAGAATCAGTTCTTCGTTTTCTTCTTCTTGGAACGGCTGGTCAAGGATTTGATCGTTGTTTTCCATAAACAGGGTTTGATAAATTGCTCAATACGAAGTATCCATCGAATTGTTTGAAATCATGCAAGAACACGGAATAACAAAACTGATACTTGCGAGTATTACCACCTGTTTCAATCAAAAATCACTTGTTAATCCCCAAACGTAAACGCCACGCCAACACCCATCGCCGGGTATTGCGATGCATAGGACTGCTCCAAGGATGGCTTAAAGTGAAAACTAAGGTCGTCGCTCACATCAAAGGTCTTCAGGTGGCAGTCCACGAACGCCTCCGCCGTTTGAAAGATGTGCAGGATGAAAATGCCGATATAGGAAAGCTGCCGCCGTTTGTCGAACTGGTCACGCAACCGCCTGAGGTCGCCATTGTCGTAACCCAGCGGCTCGAATTCATGGGGCTTGCCTTTGACGGAAAGTTCGTAGGCATTCTTGAGCCGCTTGTATCTGTTTGTGTTCCAATCCACAGAATAAATCAGTGCCGCATAGCCGCCCCAGACGATGGGTGCCTTCCACCAGCGCCGGTTGTAAATTTGACCGCCCGCCGGAAAAACAAGGGAAGCATAGAGTGCCTTGTTCGGATTCGGGTAGTCCGACTTGAAAAAACGGTGGACGAAGCCCCTTCTCTCCACTTTTACAGCATCAATTTTGGTAGTATCGGCTAAGGCGAGCGGGTCGTTGGGGTTTAATGGAGCCGTTTCGGAGAGGCTGTCCGTTGGAATTGTATCTTGCTGAACAGCAGGCAATTGGAAGGTGGTTGCGACCGAATCGGGCGCTTGTGCTTTGCAATGGGTCAATGCTAAAAGCACTATTATCAGGGATAAAAATAGCTTGTTTTTCATCAAAAATAAACGCCAGCCTGAATAGGAGCCACTACCGATTTGCCAAGCATTAACAGCTGGACACGCTCAAGACTACCCATATCTTCATACCTCATACCTCCACACCTCAGTTTTTTTCCAACAAGTCCAGCAGTCGGTTCAAATCCTTGGTAGAGGTGAATGGAATGGCAATCTGTCCAGCGCCATTGGCCTTCACCTTCAGGGCCACCTTTGCACCGAGGCGGGTGCGGAGCGAGTCCTGCACGTTCTGGTAGTCGGCACCGAGCTTGGGCTTGGCGGGCTTGGGCTTTTTGTCCTCGTTGTAGTGGCGAATGAGGTCTTCGGTTTCCCGCACCGATAGCTTGTCGGCGATGATGCTCTTGAAAATAGAGTGCTGCATTGCAAAATCGCTGATGCCGAGCAGCGCACGGGCATGGCCCATGCTGATGCTTTCACCCTTCAACCCCTTCTGGATGTCAGGCGGCAGCTTGAGCAGTCGCAGGAAATTGGACACGGTACTGCGCTTCTTGCCTACCCGATCGCTGAGGTTATCGTGTGTAAGGCTGCACTCGTCTATGAGGCGTTGGTAGGTAATGGCCACCTCTATGGCGTTCAGGTCTTCCCGCTGGATGTTCTCCACGAGCGCCATTTCAATCATCTCTTGGTCATTCGCCAAGCGGATATAGGCTGGCACCTCCGTAAAACCTGCCAGTTTCGAAGCCCGCATACGCCGCTCACCGGAAATGAGCTGGTACTGCTTGTCGGCCAGGCGGCGCACGGTGATAGGCTGGATGAGGCCATGCACTTTCAGCGATTCGGCCAGTTCGGCCAAGGCCTCCGGGTCGAAGTCAACACGGGGCTGAAAGGGGTTCACCTCGATTTCAGTCAACGGAATCATCGCCACAGTATGCGTCAGTTCCCGCACCACCTCCACCTGCTTTTCGTGCGATTGCGCTTCGATATTTGTCAACAACGCCCTGACTCCGAGGCCGAGGGCTGCTTTTTTTGCTACTTGTTTTGCCATTTTACTTTGTTGCTGGATGCTGGATACTTGATGCTGGATGCCCCACGTCCACCGTCCATCGTTTATCGTTTACCGTAAGCCATCGTTATTCCTTTTCAAAAACTCCTTCGCCAGGTTCAAAAAATTCGTTGTGCCACGGCTGCCAGCGTCGTACATGATGACGGGCTGGTGGACGTTGGGGGCCTCACTGATTTTGGCGTTTCGGTGGATGATGGTGTCGAACACCTTCTCCTTGTAAAAACTGCGCACCTCGTTCACCACCACATTGGCGAGGCGGAGGCGGCTATCATACATGGAGAGTAGGATGCCCTCTATTTCGAGCTTTTTGTTGAAGTTCTGCTTAACAGAGTTGATGGTCTGCTGCAATTTACCGAGGCCCTCCAAGGAGAAATACTCGCACTGCACAGGGATGATAACCGAATCGGCGGCGCTGAGGGCATTCAGCGTGATGATGCCAAGTGAGGGCAGACAGTCAATTAGTACATAATCGTAGCTGTCCCGCACCTTGTTCAGTACGGCCTCCAGCACGTATTCACGCCGGGGCCTCGTCACCAATTCCAGTTCAGCACCCACGAGGTCAATATGTGAGGGCAGCAGGTGCAAGTTCGGCGTCTCCGTTTCATAAATGGCCTCAGCGGGGTCGGTACCGTTCACAAGGCAGTCGTAGAGGCTGAACTCAATGGCATCTTGGAACACCCCCACGCCCGACGACGAGTTGGCCTGCGGGTCGGCGTCCACGAGCAGCACTTTTTTCTCCAGGATGGCCAGGCAGGCCGCCAGGTTAATGGCCGCCGTCGTTTTGCCAACGCCGCCTTTTTGGTTTGCTATCGCAATGATTTTTCCCATTTATTAAGGATTGAAGGATTGGAGGATTGGAGGATTGAAGGGTTGGGGGCGTTGTTAATTCCCTCAAATCTTCTTCCTTTTACCCTTTTTACCCTTTCTACAAGGATTGGAGGATTGGAGGATTGAAGGGTTGGGGGGTTGGGGGCGTTGTTAATTCCCTCAAATCTTCTTCCTTTTACCCTTTTTATCCTTTCTAAAAGGATTGGAGAATTGAAGGATTAAAAGATTAGGGCATGCTGCCCTTCAATCCTTCACCCCTTCAATCCTTCAATCCTTTCGCCAAGGGCCGGCAAAAGTAGCCTTTTCCCCTTGGCCGCAAAAGCATTTTTCGCCGCATCGTGGTCAATCACCACGGGCGGGAAGGTGTCGAAGTGGCAACCGATGATGGTATCGCACTGGATGAACTCAGCGGCAATGGCCGCATCGTCGTAGCCCATCGTGAAATTATCGCCGACTGGCAGGATGGCGAAGTCCAATTTGGGACAGGTCACGGGGATGAGTTTCATGTCCATCGTGAGGGCCGTGTCGCCAGCAAAGTAGAAGCAGCCGTCCGTGTCGTTCCAAATGACAAAACCGCCGGGGTTGCCGCCATAAGTGCCATCGGGCAGCACACTGGAATGTGTGGCATACACGTATTTGACCCAGCCGAAGTCGAAACGGTACTTGCCGCCGTGGTTCATGCCGTGGCCATTGATGCCCTTGCCGCCGTAGTAGGTGGCGATTTCATAATTCGAGATAATGGTGGCCCCATTTTGCTTCGCAATGCGCTCGGCATCCGCCACGTGGTCGCCGTGGCCGTGCGAGAGCAGTACGTAATCCGCTTTGATTTCATCCACGTTGATGCCCGCCGCTGCCGGGTTGGGCGAGATAAAGGGGTCGAAGACCAATCGTTTGCCACCGAACTCGATTAGGAAGCTGGAATGGCCGAGGTAGGTTATGTTCATACTCAATTGTTTTTTGCGGCGCAAAGGTACGATAGGCATGGGGAGGTATCATTGCGAAGGCAAAGAAGTTGTGGTTAAAAAAACCAATTTATTTTAGTGGCCTTTCCATGAAATATTACCTTAGACCAGCCCTTTGTTTAACTTTTTTTCAAAAAAAATTAAACACCAGGCAACCATCCCGCCACCGCCGGCACATAGGCTTTTCGTAACACGGTTACAACTTGAATTATTTTAGTCAAACACAAATCCGGTGGCGAACAGAAGCTTACGGGTTTCTAATCAAAAAAATTGTACGATGAAAAATTTTCGTTTTTTCCTCAGCGTCTTAATGCTTGGCCTTGTGACCACTTCTTTCTTTTCCTGCAAAGATGATGGCGACGACACGCCAGATCCAAAGAACATTACTGAAATAGTGGTGGATGGTGACGACTTCAGCGACCTCGAAATCGCCCTGACCCGTGCCAACTTGACCTCCGTGCTGGAAGGCGCTGGCCCCTTCACGGTCTTTGCCCCAACCAATGCCGCTTTCGACAAGGCAGGCATTGACGTGAACACCATTGACGTGAATACCTTGACCACAGTGCTGCTCTACCACGTTTTGGGCGGCGCATCCATCAAGTCAACTGACCTGCAAGCTGGCCAGACCTACGCCTCCACGGCTTCTGAGAACGGCCCGAACGGTGAGCAGCTTTCCATCATGATTGAAAAAACGGGCAGCGCCGTAAAGGTGAACAACACCGCCAACGTGACTGCCGCCGACGTGAGCGCCACCAACGGCGTCATCCATGTCATTGACAACGTCATCCTGCCGCTCAACGTGGTAGGCCATGCAGCAGCCAACAGCAATTTCACCTCCTTGGTGAGCACGCTCGGTGCCGCTTCCGGCGACCTGGTGAACGTCCTAAGCGGCGACGGCCCGTTCACGGTCTTTGCCCCTGTCAACAGCGCTTTTGAAGAAATCGAAACTGTGGCAGCTGGCCTTACCCCTGACCAATTGGCCAAGGTGCTGACCTATCACGTAGTGAACGGCAACGTCGTCTCCAGCGACCTTTCTAACGGCATGAGCGTCACGACCGTCAACGGAGAAACTTTCACCGTCAATATCAGTGGCAGCACGGTGACCATCACCGACACTGGCGGCAACGTGGCCAATGTGGTGCTGACCGATGTACAAGCCACCAACGGCGTCATCCACGTGATTGACAAGGTGATTTTGCCATCGAACCTGTAATGGGACTCATGGTTTCATGGCTTCATGGCTTCATGGTTGAATAGCCAACGTTGAAGCCTGAAAAATGGGCGTTATTTAGTTTGCACAGAAGTTAGTGAAAATATGGTATCAAAAAAGCCCTGCCGGATAAATTCCGAGCAGGGCTTTTGCATGTTATCCTAAAAAAAAGGGACGCCTCCTATTGGAAGCACCCCAATGAATTCTTTATCTCGGTTACAAAGATAGGGGAAAATTGGTGGGATGCGCAATGGTGTATTTAAAAGCAGTGACCCAAGTCACACCCTCTCAACCATTTCTCCCACAACTTTGCCCGCCAAGAACGATTTTTGCACCCACCCCATTTTCACAATCAATCCTCATCTTTCGGGAAAACCACCACCGCATCATGTATTCAAAAGCGACCTTACACCTACTGTTCCTGTTCCTTGGCTTGCTCACGGGCTGCGACCAAACGCCACCGATTCATGGCTATATCACCTTGGATGCCAAGGGCGAATGGAAGCCCACCGTTTACTTCGTTGACCCGAAAAACTGGGACGGCATAGCGGCCAGTTTTGTAGGGGCCGTGCTGGATTCGGCAGCCATTGGCCAAGATGGGTATTTTGCCTTTGAAAAAATGCCCGATTCGCCAGCGCCCAAGCTGTTCGAACTGGTCGTCCAGAAAAAGACGGAGGCCAATTACCCCAACCGCCTGGACAACGACAATCCCGGCACGTCCAATTATTTCCCGATTGTCTATAAAAATGGTAAAACCGTTTGTGTACGAGGAGAGGCGGCACAATTGCAGCGAAGCCTCTCCATGAAAAATCCTACTGCGGAAAATGCGGCCATGTTGCATTTGCGGGATGTCCGCCAAGCTGCTTTCGACAAGAACATCAGCCAAAAAAAGGAAGGCGAGCACGACGCCTCCGCCCTGCTCGACGAGGAAAAAGCAGTGCTTGCCTACAAGCAAGCCATCATGGATTTTGCGGAGCAAACCCCGCACCTGCTGCCCGCCTTGGTTGCTGCTCGCTGGGTGAGCGTGGAGGGCGATTATGAGCGCATACCCGAGTTCATTGTCGGGCAGGCTGAGCGCTGGCAAAAAGAAGCGCCCCAGCACCCGTGGGTGGCACAATTGGTCGCCAAGGCCGACCGAAAGGCGTTGCCAGTGCTCGTCGGCGACATGCTGCCCGACTACCCGATGCCACTATTATCGGGCGACACGATGGGGCTGCATGCATTATTGAAAGGGAAAAAGCTCATCCTGCTCGACCTCTGGGCATCGTGGTGCGCCCCTTGTCGTAAAGAGAACCGTGGCACGCTCGTGCCCCTTTATGAAAAATACAGTGGAGTTGGGTTCCAGGTGGTGGGCTATGCGCTGGAGGCCAGCAAAGCCCCGTGGGCCGCTGCCATCGAGAAGGACGGCGTTGGCCGCTGGCCCCATGCCTCCGACCTTCAGGGTGACGAGTCTCCGCTGTTCAAGGAGCTGCGCATGACCACCATCCCCGCCAATTTCCTCGTGGACGAAACCGGCAAGGTACTGACCAAAAACCTTCATGGGGAACAGCTGGTGAAATGGGTGGAGGGGTATTTCAATAAATGATGGGGGACCAATAGCGTCAACCATTTAATTAGCATGATTTCAATCAATCATTATGATTGAAATTCGGGGGGGGGTGCCACACCTGCTCAAAAAAAAACCCCGAAAAAGTAGGGTATCTCCCCCCACCCTCGTTCCTATGTTGATTCCAATGCACAACGATGTTCCCCACAAGCGATTGACCATCAACGCATTGGCGCTTTATTTTCATCCTTAAACTAAAAATCTTAGTTATGAACAAGAGATCTTTGAATTCGTCCCTTATGTTTTTGGCAACTGCCTTCCTGCTCGTTTTCACCGCTTGCCAAAAAGAAGAGAAGGTCACTCCCGAAGCTGACAAAGCCGCCATCGAGCAGACAAAACAAGCGATGGCTAACCAGCAAATCATGCTTTCTTCCTTTAATATCGCCCAGTGGGGCGCCGAGAACGCCAACGGCATCCAAGATGGAAAAGTGCAGGAAAGAAGCTGCGGCACCATCACCGTTACGCCGCCCGACCTGCTGGTTTTCCCGAAGGTCGTCACCGCTGATTTTGGCGCTGGTTGCATAGACGACGACGGCAAGTTCAAGCAAGGCAAGGTCATCATGACTGTCGGGGCTTTTTGGGAACCGAACGCCAGCATCATCGTCACCTACGACAATTACTACGAAGACAACGTGAAGGTGGAAGGCCAATTCACCTTCGTCAACCTCAGCACCCCCGATGCCGCCATCCTGCGCATTGATGCGAATAGCATCAAGCTCACCGACCAGAATGGCTACACCTTTGCTTTTACCGGTGACCAAACTTACACCCAAACCGCTGGCCATGCCACTTGGTGGGATGCCAACGACGACGTTTTCGAAGTGACGGGCAGTATCTTCAGCACCCTCACCAATGGCGAAACCGTGAATTGGCTCATCCAAACCCCGCTCGTGAAGGCCAATAACTGCGCATGGGTCAGCCAGGGCAAGGTCACCCTCGACATCAACGGCTTGCCCGTCTATGTGGATTACGGCAACGGTACCTGCGATAACCAAGGCACTTATTCGGTTAATGGGCAGGTGTATCCGTTTACCATCTGATTTCGGAATAGGTTCCCTACGGGAATGACAAAGATTTCGGATTGGGGGCACAGTAAACCTTCCAAGTCTGCGAGACTTGGAAGGTTTTTTATTTTCTGCCAGCCCTGACTTTCGTCACCGCCTCCGAATTGCGGAATTCGGATTGCGGATTTCGGATTGGGGTGCCTGCTAACCTTCCAAGTCTGCGAGACTTGGAAGGTTTTTTATTTTCTGCCAGCCCTGACTTTCGTCACCTGTCAATGAAATCTTAAGCCCTTCCTTTGCCGCATATTCCGCCCCCCAATCCGCAATCTTTGTCATTCCCGTAGGGAACCTAATCCGCAATCATGAATCACAAGACCATTATCGAGCCGTTCCGCATCAAAGTCGTTGAGCATATCAAAATGACGACTGAGGCCGAGCGGGAAGCATTCCTCAAAAACGCCGCCTACAATCCCTTCCTCCTGCACAGCACGGAGGTCATCGTTGATTTGCTGACCGACAGCGGCACTTCGGCCATGAGTTCCAACCAATGGGCGGGCATCATGCAGGGTGACGAAAGCTATGCTGGCGCAACCTCTTGGCTAAAAATGGAGGCGGCCATCAAGGACCTCACGGGTTGCCCCTATATCCTGCCGACGCACCAGGGGCGGGCCGCCGAGCATTTGCTTTATTCCCGCATTGGCGGCAAGGGCAAGGTCTTTTTCAGCAACACCCACTTCGACACCACGAGGGCGAACATCGAGTTCAGCGGGGCAGAGGCGATTGACCTGCCTGTGCCGGAAGCCAAGCAGCCGGAACTGGAACTGCCCTTCAAGGGGAACCTCGACATTGCGAAGCTGGAGGAAAATATTTCGAAGCACGGCAAGGAAAACGTGGCGGCGGTCATTCTCACTGTAACAAACAACAGCGGGGGCGGTCAGCCCGTGAGCATGGCCAATGCCCGTGCTGTGTCGGAGCTGTGCAAGCAAAACGGCATCCTTTTTATCCTCGATGCTTGCCGTGTGGCAGAAAATGCTTGGTACATCCGCCATCGAGAGGAGGGCTTTTATGAAAAAACCTATCGCCAGATTGCACAGGAGATGTTCGCCCTTGCCGATGGCTGCATCATGAGCGCCAAGAAGGATGCCCTCGTGAACATGGGCGGCTTCCTTGCCCTGAAAAACCTCGACCTCGCCATCTTGTGCCGAACCGTGCTTATCATCACCGAAGGTTATTCCACTTACGGCGGCCTAAGCGGCCGGGACATGGAGGCCATAGCGCAGGGCCTGATGGAGGTCTTCGAACCGGACTACCTCGATTACCGCATCAAGAGCACGGCCTACCTCGGCAATGCGCTCACGAAACTCGGCATCCCCGTCATCCGGCCCATTGGCGGCCATGCGGTGTATGTGGATGCGAAGCAGTTCTACCACCATATCCCGCCGGAGCAGTTCCCCGGTCAGGCGCTGGTTTGCCAGTTGTATTTAAAAGGCGGCATCCGCAGTTGCGAGATTGGCTCGGTGATGTTCGGGAAATACGACGAAGCAGGCAAGCTCATTCCCGCCCCGATGGAATTAGTCAGACTGGCCATTCCCCGCCGGGTCTATACGCAGAGCCATATTGACTACGTCATTGAAACCTTCGAGATGCTGCTGGACGATAGGGAGGCGGCAAGGGGTTTCAAGATTGTGTATGAACCGCCGTTTTTAAGGCATTTTACGGCGCGGTTTACCCCTGTCTCCTGAAGGGGAACCCACAGAAACACACAGGTAGGAACTCCATAAGCGCAAGTTATCGCAGACCTGAACGAGTTAGGTTCCCCTTTAGGCAGAGGCGATTGGTTCTGCAGAGCCACGATGAATTTGATTTCAGATATAAGATAGACGATTTCAGATATAAGATTTTGGGGTGCCGAGCCAAGCCCAAAATGCTTTGATTCGGCGGCAAAACGCAATTCTGCAATCAATAAATCGCCAATTAATCTCTAACTCCGCTCCAGTTTTACGCAATAGGTAGGCTGATTTTGTCGAGCAGCTTCTGGGTGGCTTTGATGATTTCCGCCCGGTGCCAGTGCCCGTCAATTTTCACCATGCGC
>JALHQW010000075.1 GCA_022841745.1 Saprospiraceae bacterium
TCCGAGTACAAGTCCAAAATCTTTGGGTTCTTCATATGCCGCTACTTTTAGCGGCAAGTTAATGTTGATTAGAACCCTTTTTCAAATAACCTAATCTTCGACCTGCAATAGGTCAGTTGTTCAGGCGAAGTTGCGGTTTTTTTTCAAAAAAGCCGCAGCAGCCTCCAATGCTTCCGGCTTGCCCACATCCAACCATTCATCAGCACTGTGGTCATGGCCAAGAATAAGCCCTGTTTGCGCAGCTTCCAAATAGACATCTATGATGGAAAAAGGCCCCTCCGTGGCTGGCATCCAGTTGAACAGCGCCGGGCTGATGGCGTGTATGCCGCTGAAAGCGAAAGGATTAAAGGATTGAAGGATTGAAGGATTGAAGTGGGGCTGACTGCCAACTAAAGGATTGAGGGATTGAGGGATTGAAGGATTGAAGGGGGGCTGACTGCCAACTGCCAACTGTCGAACTGCCAACTTTTCTTCCCCCGTCTTGGCGTTCTGCCAGCCGCAGAGGTGCATTTTTTCATCGAACAAAAAATAGCGGGACGTAGTGCGGCGGCGCACGGCAAGGGTAGCGATGGCGTGGCTTTCGAGGTGTTTCTGGTAAAAATGGGCCAGGTCCATGTCCGTCAGTACATCGGCATTGCAGACCAGGAAGGGCTGGCCGTCATCGAAGAACCAAGCGGCTTTTTTCAGGCCACCGCCTGTGTCAAGCAATTGCTCACGCTCGTCGGACACGGCGATTTGGATGCCGAATTGCCCGTTTTTTTCAATAAAATCGATGATTTGCTCCGCAAAATGGTGGACGTTCACGATGATTTCACGGCAACCCGCACCGATGAGCCGCCGGATGGCGATTTCGAGCAGGGTGACGCCGTTCACCTCCACGAGCGATTTTGGACGGTCGTTGGTGAGGGGGCGTAGGCGGGTGCCGAGGCCGGCGGCGAAAATGAGGGCTTTCATGGAATAAGAAGGTGAGAGGGTGAGAAAGGTGAGAGAAGTGAGAGGGTGAGAGTCTCGCATCTCTTACGCTCTCACTTCTATCACCCTCTCACCCTCTAATTTCCGATAGAAACTCCCTGAACGCCTTGGCCGTCTCCCTGCTGGCCGAAAACATGCCCATGTGGCCAACAGTGGGGAAGACGTGGATGATGCCACGGCTGGGCAGGGTGGTCATGGCCATGCTCACATCGAGCGGAACAGCAGTATCATGCTGGCCGATGAGCATGAGCACCGGGCAGTCGAGGTTGCGCAGCACCTGGGAACGGTCTTGGCGGTTGCGCATGGAATCGAGTGCAGCGATGATGGCTTCCGGCGAAAAATGAATGGCATTGTGAATCAAGCGGTTGACCTCCGATTGGTAGCCTTTCGAGAAATCATAGATGAAAAGCTGCGGGATGGTCTGGCGCACGTAGATGACGTGGCCATTTGTCTTGATGAACTCGATGGCTTTGAGCCTTCCAGCATTTTTTTCTTCGGAGTCGGCAAAAGGGTGGGAATGGAACATGCAAAGCCCTGCTATTTTCTCGGCCCACTTCTCGGCATAAGCAAGGGCAACGTAGCCGCCCATGGAATGTCCCGTGAGGATAAATTTTTGAAGGTCCAAATGCTCCAAAACTGCGTCAACCGCCTCGGCCATGCCCGCCATGGTAAGGTTTTCCGTAAGCTCGGAACTACCAAAGCCGGGCAGGTCTATGCAAATATACCGTCGGTTGGGCAACAACGGGAGCCATTCTTCCCAAAGTCGGCTGTCCTCCAAAAAACCATGTATCAACACGACTGGCAGTTCATCTGCGTCCCGGCTCTTTCCCGGGTTGTTGTCAGAATAGGCGATTTGTTTTCCCTTGAATATTATTCGCTCCATTTTCCAAATTCAGGCGGCATTGTAGTGGCAAGTTAATTTACAAAACATTGATTGACAAAAACTTGTGTGAATCCTGTCCGGTAAAAAGTTCGCTGCACTGGTCAATGACCGCTACTCACGTCAGCGGCGCTGCGATATTTTTTTCGCAAAAATACTTTTATTGCATGGTTTTCAAGTCAATTTCTAATTTTACCCATCCGTTTAGGAAAACTGCACAAGTGGCGTGACCAATTATCATCCCGTTTGGAGATAACTACCGTGAACTAAAGCCGCTCCACTTTTGAATTTTTCCATTGAATTTTCGATTTCCAACTTACTGATGACTTCTCTTGGCAACGTAAAGCAAAAATTAAATACCATCGGGCAATTGGAGCGTGACCTGAACCTCAAGCAATTGCAGGTCAACCGTTTGCTGAACATCACGCAGGCCATCAACAACAATGTGAAGATGGCGGGCCTGTTCGAGATGTACACCTCGTTCCTCAGTTGGGAAATGGGTGTGAAGAAAATGGCGCTTTACTACCGAAAGGACAAAAAATGGGTCTGCTCGGCCCATATCGGCTTTGAAAAGGAGGAGCTAAAGACCGATGTTTCAGATCAACTCAGCCGCTACACCCGCCTGCATACCCTTGCCGACAGCGACGACCCGTTTTTCCGCCAGTTCGACGTGGTGATTCCCGTAAAGCACAAGGACGTACACTTGGCATACGTTTTCATTGGTGGCTTTGGCGAGGAGGAGGACATGTACAATAAGGTGCAGTTCATCACCACCATCACGAATATCATTACTGTTGCCATTGAGAACAAGCGGCTTTTCAAGAACAAAATCGAGGAGGAACGACTTCGCAAGGAAATGGAGTTGGCCAGCGAGATGCAGCAGTTGTTGATTCCGAAAAACCTGCCCACCCGCAAGGAGTACGAGCTTTCGGCCATTTACCGCCCCCACCTCAACGTCGGGGGCGATTATTTCGACTTCGTGGAGCACGGCAATGGCAAAATCACTTTTTGTATTGCCGATATTGCGGGAAAAGGCGTTGCAGCGGCATTGCTCATGTCCAATTTCCAGGCGAGCTTCCACAACCTGCTGGAACAATACGACAGCCTTACCCCCTTTGTCGAGGCGCTGAACCGGGCAGTGCTTCGCATCACGAAAGGGGAGCGGTTCCTTACCTTTTTCGTGGCTCAATGCGACCTAAATACCCGCCAACTGACCTACGTGAACGCTGGGCACAACCCACCCATCCTCGCCATGAACAAGCAATTGAAGTATCTCGACAAGGGCACAACGGTATTGGGTGCCTTCGACGACCTACCTTTCATCGAACAAGGCACGGAACAGTTGACCCATGAGGCGCTCATCCTGCTCTTCACCGATGGCCTGACGGAACTGCAAAACGAGGCGGGTGAATATGTGGACGAGAATTTTGGTCAAAAATTCGTGTTGGAGAACTACCACCTCAGTGCCACGGAGTTCAACCAAAAAGTGATGAATGCCCTCGACCTGTTCAAAGGGCAAGCTGGCTTCCAGGACGATTTTACCGTGCTGACGTGCAAGGTGTTTTGAAGCTGGGGGCTGGATGCTATGGATACTGGATACTGGACGAAACTACGGACTGTTTAACTAAAAGCAGCCCTTGACTAATCAACTGCTGACTGACTGCTCACTGCCAACTGCCAAACTGCCCACTGTCAACGTTGGTCAGTTAAATAGGGGCAAGTATCGAAAGTCATTAACGCTGGGTGAACCAATACCGTAGCTTTGTGTTCAATTCGCATTTTGAATCTGAAGACCACTGAATGAAAGATAAAAACGTAGCAGGAATTTTGGCCTTGTTCCTTGGTTGGGTGGGCATACACCGCTTCTATTTGGGGCAGGTGGGGTTGGGCATTTTGTACGCCATCTTCTTCTGGTTTCCGCTCGTCTGGTTGATTGCCTTCATTGATGCCATCGTGCTTTTTTCGATGGATCCCGATGTGTTTAACGTAAAATACAACAAGCAAACATGGCAGCAACGCCAGCAACAACCCGATTTTGAGCGTCAGCGGCGTCCAGATTTTGAGCGCCGGGAAATGCGCCCGCAGGCATCCCCTGCTGTTTCATCCCAGCGGAAGGCAACAGTTGACCGCCCAAACCCACACAAAACAACGGGCCTCGAAAAATTTAAGGACTACGATTATTACGGTGCTATTGAAGATTTCAAAAAATCCCTCGAACTTGCGCCTCAGGACGTCGCTACGCATTTCAACATCTCATGCGCTTACGCCTTGATTGAGGACAAAGAGAAAGCTTTCAAGCACCTTGATAAGGCAGTTTCCCTTGGCTTCATAGATTTTCAAAAAATAAAGGAGCACCACGCACTGGCTTACTTGCGCATCCAAAAAGAATTTGAACAGTTCGAGAAGAACGGGTTCCGATTACCACCTGTTTCTACTTCCAAAACCGATGAAGACAATGTGCTTGCAGCGCAGCCCGACCTGCTCGACAGGTTGAAAAAACTGGCTGAGATGCGGGAACATGGCCTGCTCACGCAGCAAGAATACGATGACCAACGGCAACGGCTGGTGGGAGGTTAGAATTGTTGGAATTGCTGTATTGTAAGATTGATTTCTTCTATCAATACAACAATTCAACAATTCAGCAATCATTCAGAACTGGCCGCAATTTTGCACTACCTGAAAATACAAGAAAAGTTTAACAAAACGACTATGTATTAAAGGAACTATGAAACGTCTTTAACAAAGACACCAAACACAAACTAAATGGTCGCTGAAAACCTTATTTCATCCGCGGTTTTGCCACTTAGGACCTCGGATACAGGCAAGATGGCCCTCGCTTCGATGGAGACCTTCAACGTGCGCCATTTGCCAATCGTCAATGAGCACCAGTTGCTGGGCGTCATTAGCGAGGATGACATACTCATCCACAACACCAATGAACCCATTGGTTCCTACCAGCTTTCCCTGCTGAATGCCTTCGTGCAACATGACGACCACCTTTACGAGGTGATGCGCCTGTTGGCAGACCGCCAATTGACCGTCATTCCCGTGGTGGACGACAAGGGTGACTATATCGGCATGGTATCATTGGAAGATGTGCTGAACTATTTCGCCAAAACGGCAGCCTTCAGCGATACAGGCAGCATTGTCGTGCTGGAGTTCCAACAACGCAGCTATTCCCTGGCTGAAATAGCAAGGCTCGTGGAGGCAGAAGGGGCTGCCATCCTAAGTACCTTCGTCACGTCGCATCCAAACTCTACCTTGGTGGAGGTTACCTTGAAAATCAACCGTCAGGATATCCGCAACATCCTCGCTGCATTCGATCGGTTCGGCTACGTCATCAAGGCTTCCTTCAATGAAGAAGAATACCTCGAATCGCTCCAAGAACGCTACGATGCACTTATGAGCTATCTGAACGTGTGATACGATTGCGGATTTGAGGTGCTGCAAAGGATTTCTTTTCAAGGGGATTTGGCCTTTAATGCAGGTCTTGTAAACAAGAGAGGGACGGAGCTTTGTAGCTCCGTCCCTCTCTTGTTTTTGCTGTACCCCCAATCCGAAATTCTTTGTCATTCCCGAAGGGAACCTAATTCCGAATTCGAATCAATCCACGTTTTCCTCCTCCTCTTCCTCCTCTTCGGTGAAATTATTCTCGCCGGAGTCGGCGAGGATGCCGAGGATGACCATGGCCTTTTCGGAGGCGGTCTGCTCGGCGCTCTTTTTGTTGAAGTCATCGGCAGTGGCCACTTTTTTGTTGTCCACCATTACGGCCACCTTAAAGCGGTCACGTTTCTCGAACTTATAGCGGGCCACAAGCTTGTAGCTCACGGTTTGGCCGTTCTTCTGGCACCATTCGAGGAGCTGGCTCTTGTAGTTGTCGTCGTAGCTTTCCAACTCATGCACGTCCACGTAGTTGCGCAAGATTTTCCGGATGACGAAACGCTTGGTGGCTGGGTAGCCTTTTTCCAGATAGACTGCACCGACGAGTGCCTCGACCGCATTGCCAAGCATGGAGCGGCTAAGGCGGGTCTGGCTGTAGTCCTGCAGCAGCATGTCGAGGCCCATCTTGTCGCCGATTTTGTTCAGCGTATTGCGCTTCACGATCTTGGAGCGCATCTTCGTCAGGAAGCCCTCGTCGGCGTTGGGGTACTTGATGAACAGGTATTCCGCCACGATGGTACCGAGCACAGCATCGCCCAAGAACTCCAATCGCTCATTGTTCTGCATGGCATAAGCCTTGTCGGAGGGGTTGGACTTGTGCGAGAAGGCCAATTTGAAAATGCCCATATTGGATGGCGTGAAGCCAATCAACGGACGCATTTTATTGGCAAAATCCCTTTCGGGATGAAAAAAACGGTTGTTAAATCGTAGAAGTAGCCGCAGCACTTATGTTGAAGTGTTTTGACGCTGACGGGCAAAGTGAAAATCACTTTCCAAAAATGTGCTATACCCTTGGAAAATGAACGGTAACACCTTCCCCTTCATGCCGAATTTACCTAAAACAGCTTGATTGCCCACCATGTGCCAACCATGGCGAACAGAACTGTCGAACCAAAACAAAAACTGAAAATCGAAGGGAGGAAAACAAAAAGGCTGCGTAAGAACAATCCTAAGAGTTGGTAAGAATAGTTGAAAACACTGCTTGCGGGTAATGGGAGGGATTATCTTAAGATTTGGGGTTGCACCCATGACCTGCAATTTTTATCGGTATTTAAATACTAAAATGAACGACCCGTTGGCCACCACGACAGGCAATTTTGATGCAAACTTCAGAAGCAGCATACACTGCTTTTGAAGTCCTGAAGAAACCTTGTCTGCATGGGGAAGTTGGCTACGCTATTATCTTGCTTTCAAATCCTTTGATTCGAGGTTTAATCTTCCATGAAAACCAGGCCAAAACATGCTACAAACTCCTGATTTTCAATATTTTGCGGAGAGAGAGGGATTCGAACCCTCGGTACGGTTGCCCGTACAACGGTTTTCGAGACCGTCCCGATCGACCACTCTGGCATCTCTCCCGATGAGTTGGCAATTCGACAGACGGTAGATTGCAGCCGAAGGCTGTTAATTTCGCCTGCTATCGCATTGGCCAGCAAAAAACAACACCAATATTTCAAACAATCCAAGTTCGCAGAGGTGCCATCACCATTGGTGCTTAGCTACCCTCTTTGTGCTGGGCCAGCAAAGATAGGGCAGCTTTTCATAAAAACAGCAATACTTACTTACACCGTTCTGCTTTTTTGAAAGTTTGCTACCTTTCGCTCCGCAACTGGCTGGATTGGGAAACGGGGACATATCACCCTTGTTTCCACCAAATAGGGAAAAGAACGCTAGCCAGTCATTTTTCATCAATATAAAATTTAGCACTCATGCAAAGACGCAGTTTTTTGAAAAACAGCCTACTCACCACGGCGGCAGTGGCAGCCGGCGCTTCGGTAGCCAATGCCAGCGGAGACCACCCCGCTGCCCGGAAGTTCAAGATGAAATATGCCCCGCACTTCGGCATGTTCGAGCAGTCGGCGGGCAAAGACCTGATTGACCAACTAAAGTTCATGGCTGACCAGGGCTTCACGGCCATGGAAGACAACGGCATGATGGGTCGCACCCCAGAGATGCAGTCGAAAATCGGCGAGACAATGGCCAAACTCGGTATGACGATGGGCGTGTTCGTGGTATCCTACGACAATTGGCCGCTATCCACCTCGCTCACCAGCGGCGACAAGGAGTGGCGGGACAAGTTTGTCAAGGCCTGCCACGGCGCCGTCGAAACAGCCAAGCGGGTGAACGCCAAATGGATGACCGTCGTGCCCGGCAACTTCGACCGCCGCCTGCCGCTGGGCATCCAGACCGCACACGTGGTGGAGTCGTTGCGCAGGGGCGCAGAAATCTTCGAACCACACGGCCTCGTGATGGTGCTGGAGCCGCTGAGCGACACCCCCGACCTCTTCATGCGCTACTCCGACCAGACCTACCTGCTCTGCAAGGCCGTCAACTCGCCTTCCTGCAAAATCCTGTTCGACATGTGGCACATGCAGCGCAACGAAGGCCGTATGACCGTGAACATGGATCTCTGTTGGGACGAAATCGCCTATTTCCAAATTGGCGACGAGCCGGGCCGCAACGAACCGACCACGGGCGAAGTGAACTACAAGAACCTCTTCAAGCACATCCACGACAAGGGCTTCACGGGCATCCTCGGCATGGAGCATGGCAATTCCAGCAAAGGCAAGGAAGGGGAAATGGCGGTGATAAGGGCGTATGAGGAGGTGGATTCTTTTTAGGCTATTGGCTATTTGCTATTGGCTGTTAGCCGATGGCCAACAGCCAACAGCCAACAGCCAATAGCCTGAAAATGTACAGCATCGGTATAGACATCGGCGGCACGAACATCAAGGCCATCGTAGTGGATGAGCAGGGCAACCGCATCCACCAGGCAACGGCCCCCACGGGGCAGCACAATCGCCCCGAGGATGAGCAGCGTTGGAAGGGCGCAGTGCGTGACGTTTTCATCAATTTGAAAAAGGAGTTCGGCAAAGAAGTGAAGGCCGTTGGCCTCTCTGCGCCCGGCATCGCCAATGCCGACAATTCTGCCATCCACACCATGCCCGGCAGGCTTTGGGGCTTGGAGCATTTCAACTGGTCGGAGTTCTTCGGCGAGCGGGTCTGGGTGCTGAACGATGCCCATGCCGCCCTCATGGCCGAGGCCCGTTTTGGCGCAGCCAAAGGGAGGAAACATGCCGTGCTGCTGACGCTTGGCACAGGCGTAGGCGGGGGCATCCTCATCAACGGCGAATTGTACCAGGGCATGGGCCAAGTGGCGGGCCACCTAGGTCATTTCTCCATCAACGCCACCGATGCCAAACTTGATTCAACTGGAAGCCCTGGCAGCTTGGAGGACGCTTTCGGCGACGAGACCGTGCCGCACCGCTCGCATGGCCGCTTCCGCTCCACGCTGGAAGTGGTGCAGGCCTACCAGCGGGGCGACCATTTCGCCACCTGGCTCTGGCTAGACGCCGTTCGCAAATTGGCAGTTGCCATCTCGACCATCGGCAATGTGTTCTCTCCAGAAGTGGTGGTACTCGGCGGCGGCATCACCAAGGCCGACGATGCACTGTTCAAGCCCTTGGCCGATTTCGTGGAACTCTACGAGTGGCGGCCCGGCGGTAAGCAGGTGACGATTTTGAAGGCACATTTCACCGAGTTTGCGGGGGCGGTGGGGGCGGCGGGGTTTGCTTGGCAGATGACAAATATTGTGCGTTGATTCGGTGCCTATAAATGGTATTATTATTAACTTGCGAAAAAAATTTAGCTATGAAAAATAAAATTTACTCTCCTCGGCTTTCAGCAAGCCTGATAGTTTCGCTTATAACCATTTTTACATTACCAATTTTTGCTCAAACTTGGCTTGCCGAAGGACAGACTTGGCAGTATGACGTCAAAGCAGGTTGGAACATTGATTTATATGGTTTATATGCGATGAGTGTAAACGGAGACACCACAATTCAGGGCATCATTTGTAAAAAGGTATTATTTGATAACTTGTATTTACCAACACAGTATTTCGCTTATGAATCTGGGGGACAAGTTTACCTATGGAAAGGCAATGGTTTTTTGAAAATTTACGATTTTAACTTAGGCATTGGTGATTCAATCATCTTGAACCAAACACGGAAATACAAAATACTTAGTAAAGGTACTATTGAAATAGCAGGTTCAATTTTACAGACTCAGGAAATAGGTTTTATTAGTAACAACGGAATTGGAATTTCTCGACTTATTATTGAAGGGATTGGGTTAGCTGGTACTCCTAATCAGAATGATGGAAGTAAATGCAGTTTTTTCTTCCTAAATTATTCTCATTGCGATGGAGTATTTGACGGCTGGGATTTTTCTTTCCGCTGCTTTACTGATGGCGAATTTTATTACCATCCAAATGGTGAATGCACATTATCTGACACATCGCCGCCCCTTGAGAATCAAGTCCATTTTACTATTTCTCCCAATCCTGCGCACCAGTCTTTATTATTGAAAATAGATGGACAAATGGGACTTGCCAAATTGGAATTATTCAACACCACAGGGCAAATTGTACACCACCGAACGACGGTTGATTTAGACGACCCATTGGAAATATCCGTGGCGGATTTTCCAAATGGTCTCTATTTCGTCCGTTTGACCAATGAGCATGGAAGTATTTCAAAACCCGTAGTAGTGAATCATTAAGGCTTTATTTTCCGGGACTATATTTTTTCTTAGCTCGTTTTTCCACATCCTCCCGATAAAACGCCACATCCTTGAACTGCACATCCACGTAGCGTTGTGCTTGGTCATAAAAATGCGGCGACTTCGGGTCGCCACTCTCGCCGCCCGCCAGCAGGCTCTTGGCCTTCAACTTTGGGCCGAACTCCACCACGGCTACGAAACTATTTCCACTGGTGCCGTAGATGCGCTTCGTGCCGTTGTGTTGGCGGGCACCGTAGCTAGCCAGTGCGCCCCATTTGGCGGAGGCAAGGCCACAGGCGAGGCTCGGCTTCGAGTCGTCGAATGGCTGCTCGATGTTCCCGGTCAGGCGCTGGAAACGGTTCACCTCGCCCCAGGGCACGTCCCAGCGGCCAAAGTCGGCTTTCAGCTTTGCAACGGATTCCTTGAAAATGGCCAACCGCTCCGCCGGGGGCGAACTAGTGCCGAAATAGTTGATGGTGGCCATATCGCCAAGGTACTCATAATCAACATTGTTGGGCATTTTGCCATGTTTTTCGTAGTGTGTGCCGTAGTAGTGCGCCAGCGTCATGGCGACGGATTCTTTTGAAACCCGGAAATCCCATTTGCGCAGCACCTCGATCTCTTGAGAAATAGAAGCATCTTTTTGCGGAGCTTTATCATAAGCAGCTATGAGACCGGGTATCAGCTTCTCAAACCCCGGCAACTGAGGGTCGTAGGCCGTTTCAATCAATTTATCCAGCGTAAAATAACGGCGTTCTTTGAGCAAGCGCACTGCATGTACACCCCTGAAATTCTCCTCGGGAAGGCGCATATAAACAGGATACTCCTCTGGCTTGGGGCTATTTTCGCCAGCGCAGGTGAAGGGCGTCGAGTTGCAGTTTTGGAGCCAGCCGTTGGGCGGGTTGACGACTACGATGCAGTCGTCAACGTCGTGGAGGCCCTGCCAATCGGTGGCGGGGTTGCTGCCGTCCACGGGCTTTGAGAAGTCGAAGGAAGTATCCCTTTTCGGGACGAAATTGCCGTGGTAATAGGCGATGTTCCCCTCGGCATCGGCAAAGACGGTATTGTTCGAGGAGTTCGTGCGGATGTCCATCATTTCCCGAAACTCCTTGTGGTTATTGAGTTTTGTGCGGGTAAACGACTGCGTGAGCGCCTTCACGGGGTCCCACATCATGGCCGTGGATACCCAATAATCAGGGATGAGGGGTGAGGGATTAGGGATGAAAGGGGCAGCGTCTTTGGCGGCAATTTTGTGGGTGATGGGGCCATGATGGGTGCGGTAGATGGGAAATTTCCGCTCCTTCATTCCTTCGCCATCCTTGTATTTTAAGCTGACTTGCTTCGCAATGACGGGGCGTTTTTCTTTGCCATATTGATAGACATACTTTCCGTTTTCTTTCGTCACCGTTTCCAAAAATTCGTCCATCACGTCGGTGTAGGACGAGGTGTGCATCCAGCCCGTTTTCTCGTTAAAGCCTTGATAGACAAAAAATTGCCCCCAAGTGACAGCGCCATAGGCGTTCAGCCCCTCCTCGCTCACCACGTGGATTTCGGGCCGGAAATAGAACGAGGTATGTGGGTTGATGAGCAGCATGGCATGGCCACTGGCGGTCATTTTGCCCGACAGGGCGAAGCCGTTGCTGCCACGGGGTTCGTCGTCTCTCTCGTGTAACACGGACTGCCAGTCCGTGCTTCCGGCACTTCCCAATGCCCAAGAACTTGATTCTTCGGAAAGCACGGACTGGCAGTCCGTGTTACCTTCTTGCTCCTCATACATCGCCTTAATCCGCTCGGTCGGAATCTGCTCGATGTCTGCGCCGATGGAGCCTTCGCTGAAGTACATCGGGTACCAAGGCTCGAAATGAGTCAGTAGTTTCGGCTTCACTTCTGGGTGGGTGTGCAGGTAGTAGTTGACGCCGTCGGCAAAGGCGTTGCACAGCTTTTTCAGCCAATCAGGGCTTTTCTCGTAGTTGGCCTTAGCCTCCTCTGCCGTCATGAACAGCTTTGCCCGCAGGTCGCTGTACAGTTCTTTTTCGCCTTCTACCTCGGCCAGCCTGCCGATGGCCTGGATATAGTTGCGCTCCACTCGGTTGAAATCGTCCTCGCATTGGGCATAGAGCATTCCAAACACGGCATCGGCGTCCGTTTTTCCGTAGATGTGTGGTATGCCGAAGTCGTCACGGAAGATGGTGACATTGGCAGCTTGGGCTTGCCAGCGGGTGAGGTCGGTAGTGTGTTGGGGGGCGTTGCAAGCGGCGATGAAAATAAATGGCAATAGGCAGAAAATGGTTCGCTTCATGGTGTTGCAGTTGATAAAGCTGCCAAGATAGAATCAAGTGGGAAAAAAAGGCGCATGATTATGTACAATGTTTCGTGAAGTTTTCGGGTTTTCGGGTTCTAAGGTTGCGGCACAGTAGCCGTTTTTGAAAAGATAGGTTGCTTTTCCAACCTTGTCAAAAATGTTTTACAGTTAGGTTTTGCCCCAAATCCCGAAAACCATAGAACCTTAAAACTTCACGAACCATTGATGTAAATCCTCATCCTTTATTTTTTGTATTCATTTGCCTTAACAAGATTAGTGAACCTCACCCGCATTAGCCCTACCTCACCACCAACCGCTCCGTCCAAGCCAGGTATCCATCGCTCAACCGCAGGTAGTACAAGCCAGCGGGCGCCCCACTTGGCAATTGGAGGGGATGCGTGGCCATGCCCGGTTCCATCGCTTTTTCTTCGTAAAAAATGACCTGCCCAAGGGCATTTCGCCACTCAATGCTTAGCAGCCTTGGCGTGTAGGAAATGGCATCAAGGTACAGGCTCCCAGTAGTGGGGTTCGGATAGATTTTCACAGGGCTGCCGAGCAGTTCCATGGCTTGGCTGAAAAGGAACGGCGGACGGTTCAGCAGGAAATGCTCCAATTTTTCGATGCCTTTTTCCCAATCGTCCATGCCCTTGGGGAAATGCCAACGACGTACATGCCGGGGCATTTCTTTGGACAGTTCCTCGGTCATTTCATGCAGCAAGGGCAGGCTCCTTTTGGGCGACATGGTCGTCTGAAGAAAGTGGCGCAACCGCTCGTGGAAACGGCGGCGGAAAGGCTCGTTGTCCAGCATCTTCCTCAGCAAGAGGAATGACTTTTCACGGCTTTCCCAGTCCGTCAGGTGATGGCGCTGCTCCGCAAAATTGAAGGAAAGCCCCGTGTAGTTGGAAGCCTTCATGCAGCCGTCGAGGTCGTAGGCAATCCATCGCCATTTCGAGCCAGGCTGGTCGGTTTTCCAGAACTTCACGTTGTTGTTGGGCCAGTCGGCATTGGCAAAGGCGGTTTGCAACACAAAATAATCCATGAAATTCTCGATGTCAATCAATGCTTCCGCCTTTGCAAAATGACTGGGGTTGTTCAGGTCGTGGTTGTTGAAAAAATCAAGTAACGATGCATAATAAGCAGGGTCGCCGTTTTCTGCGTAGCTGTCCCAGTTGATGTGGGAAGTGATTTCCTCGTCGCCCACCCCGGCTACCTGTGCCATGAAATATTGGTCTATGAACTCCCTAAAGCTATGGATTCCCCAATACTCCCCATTCACCAGCACCACGACGAATTGCCGCCGGGCATGGTCGGCAGCCACCTCGCCCAGCATCAGCTCATGGCAAAAATCATCGGTAAAGCCCACCTGCGACCAATCCCCCGAAAGGGTGCGTAGGGCCAGTCGTTTAAAATCCGAATGGTGGTCTTCGCCAAAAAACGGATGCTCGAAACGGGAAGGGCCGTATTCGCTCCGGGCATAGAGTTTCAGGGTCTTTTGTGGATAGGCACGGGTGGTGAAGCCGCTCAGTCGGATGCCGATGTCCTGTGCCAGCAGCAGGTTGCCCGTTTCATCGAAATACTCAAAATGTGCGGGGCGCTCCCAAGCTGCTCCGTACTGCTGATAGTTTTCGTGAAGCCCTTTGTGATAGATGCCAGTTTCCGCATCGAAAAGATGTGGCTTGGAAGTGGCCAAACTGACGACGGGAAGGCTATAGGGAAACCCACCTCCCCCCACGAAAAAAGTCCCTGTCAGCACCCTGCTATCTGGCTGACCATTGCGGAAGGCCCTTGCCCTGACCACATGCTCGATCGGCACTTCGCCCGAAGGGGCCTTCCAATTGTCGGCGGTAGGAATTTGCGCCAATTGCGCAGCGGGCAGATTGGCGGCGTTGAGGGGGATTGGGGCGCTCCACTTGGTATGGTACGGCTGCGGTTCGCTGCCATCGAGCGTAAAGTGGATTTCGGCATCGGGCCTATCGGCCCAAACGATGAGTTCCAGCCCGCCCGGATGGTGACCGGGTGGCTTCGAGAACTGAAGGGTGGTCGAAAAATGCGGCTGGTGACCATCGGGCAGATTAGGGTCGCCGGGTGTAGGGGCGGCAAAAATGGCAAAGCTGGCACTGCCATCTGGTAGCCGCCCAAAACTTTGGTCGGCATCCAAGGCTGGGAATTCAACTTGGTCGGCCAAGCTGCCATTTGGATTGGATAGCAGCAATGTTTCGCCTTCTTTGTCTAACTTGAAATTGGTGTGCCAATAGCTGCCGTCGAAGAAGTCCAGCCCCGATGCGATGACGAGTAGGTGGCCCTTGGGCGGTAGGCTGGCTGCGGGCAGTGTCCACCGTTGGGGCTGTGCTGCATCGTCGGACAGGTGCCAGGATAGCAGGTCAATGGCTTGGTCGGAGGCGTTGTAGAGTTCAATCCAATCGTGCGGCTGGCCAGTGCCGTCAAAGAAGCTGGATTCGTTGTCTGCCATGACTTCGTTGATGGCTACTTGCGATACTGCTGCATTTGGCAGCATTGGCCAAAGGAAGGCCCAAGCCAAGAGTAGGCGAATGTTCATTGTAGGTCGTTTTTGATTTTAGGAGCGTGAAAAAAGGTATAGCCCATTTTCAAGGAAAACAAGTGGAAATGCAGTGCGGACTGAGCTGCTTGCCCACTTCCGAAGGGCTTGAAGCGCAAGGTTGCACGGTGGTAATTGTAGCCGAGCCAAGCCTGCAGCTGGCCCTTGCTTCCGTTGAACAGGTTGAGGCCGTAAGCTGGGGCCACCATCCAACCACCCTTCAGCCGGTACTCCTGTGCCTCGGCTGGGCCTTGGCTTTGCGCCAGTGAGTAGCCCAATCGTAACCGGAAGTTGCCCTTGCCCCGTTTGCCCAGGGCGGTACCCGCCTCTAGGAAGATTGGCACGTGGTTGCTCCGCAAAAAAACTTGGTAACTTGCCCCGCCCAGCAAGGAGAACCCACCCCAGCGTGCCCCGTGCGCCATTGTGAAGGCAAAGCCGTGGTCAAGGACGAAAAAGAAGCCATCGCCGGAGCCGCCCAACAGATAGCCCGCCTCCAAATGGGTGAGGCGCTGGGATGTTGTTTGTTGGGCAGAAATGGTGAAGCCTGACAGCAACAGTATTGCTGCTATGGCCACCCCTTTTATTCGGGCGCAACTAAATAGGGAGTTGTTGGTGAAGCGCATGAAAGGTTCTGGGTCTTAATCGTGCAAGCATTGAGTCATGGGTACTCATTAGCCGGTGCAAGTGTCACAATGGGCGTTTCAATAATTGATGGTTTGTGAAGGTTTCAGGTTTAAGGTTTAACGGAACTCCTGCTCAATGGCATACAAATCGCTTTTTTGAAAAGGCTGATTTAGCCAAACAACCAATTGAAAAATGATTTTTGCAGCCAATCCCTTGGAGCCCCGAGGAATCGGGGCAGGCTCTGAACCCTGAAACCTCACGAACCATTGATAATGCATGGTGGAACATATTTATGGCGATTAACCATGTCGGTGGATATGTTCAGGGAGGCGGATGCCCACGAAATTCCGAACAAATTACACTCGCCCTCATACAGCCACCCCCAAGAACCGCAACGCCTCCATATTGAACCGCTGCCACTGCTCAACATTGCAGATATGGCCGCATTTTTCGATGACCACCAGCGTGGCTTTTTCCTGCTTCGCAACGAAACGGCGGGCAGCCTTGAAAAATACATGGTCTTCGGCGCCCATGACCACGAGGCTCCATTTTTTTAGTTGGCAGTGGAAGTACTCATCGAGCACCTGGAAGAACTCGCCGTATAGCCCCACCCATTTCATGTACTCGGCCTGCGTGAGTCGCTTGGCCTGTTGGCGGTAGAGCCGCCTCGATTTTTCGTGGTTCTTTTTTGGCAAAACTATGAGCGAGAACAAGGCATAAATATACCGATAGGGTAGGACGGCATTCAGCAGCCGAGAGGCGTTCACGAGCGCCCGCATCTTAAGCGTGGCCCGGAAGATGCCACCCGCCATTACCATCCTGTCAATCAAATCGGGGCGCACTTGGTCAATGCGCTGTAGGATGGCACTGCCCAGCGAGAGCGAGATGAAGTGCGCCCGCTGAATGCCAAGGTGGTCAATCACTTCCAAAATATCATCGCAGACGATGTCGAAATTATAGCTGGAAAACTCTGGCAAAACGTTCTTGGAGAGTCCGTGGTCACGCAGGTCGAGGAGCAGCAGGTTGAAGAACGGCTTGAACGCTTCGGTCTGGTAGCGCCAAGTGGCGATGGCCCCGCCCGCACCGTGGATGAACACGAGCCAAGGGGTGTTTTTTGACAATTCGTAGGTCTGAAAATGCAGCATCCAAGTTTATTTTGAAAAGACAGAACAAGAAGCGCCGTGAAATGTTACGAAAGAATGTCAAAAGAACGAAACACCGAACTTCCCCTCCTTCGCCCATCCATTCAAGCAAACTTAGAAGAAAATCCTGAGAACAGCGCCGGACATTTTCAGAATGCCACCCTGCGCCCCATCCTCAAGCTGCAAAATGAGTTGTTGCTGCAAATGTTTCGGCACTACCTCCAGAAAACAAAAGGCAGTTTCTTCCAATTGCCACCGCCGAGGCAACTGGAGTTCATCGCCAACAGCATCCGTTCCGACCTGCGCTTCCGCAACCTGCTCACGGGCGTCATCATCGGTCATTTTACCGAAGCCGAAATGGCCGTTTTCATTGAACAAGAGCAGGAACTGACCCGCCGCATCGCCGATTTGCTGATTCAGCGGCTGAGCGACCAAGTGGAAAAACTCTTGGCCTGAGCCTTTCCGTCAAATTTTACTGCCTTACAGTAGGGTAGGCCGCCCATTCGTCGTTATCCTTGCTAAAACGCATTTACAGACCAAGTTTCTCCACCAATCTGACGACGACATGAAACGAATCCTAACTTTGCTCCTGCTGGCAAGCATGATTGCCAACCACGCCATCGCCCAATCCAATGGCCTTGGCCTTTCCCGTTTCGGCTTTGCCCTTGGCGGCGATATTGACATGCCCATAGGGCTGGATGGTGACTACCTGCTCGCCACTGCCGAGCGTGCAACCTTTTCCATGACCGATGCACCCTTTGAGTCCGGCGAACTGACCATGATGGAGTGTGACAACGGCACGGCAAGGCTCAATTTCGCCTTTGCAAGCCCAGCGGCACCTCATTTGGAGTGGCAGGTTTCGCTGCTCGGTATATCGGGCCGCATTGACATGGTGCGCTATGAAAACGGGGAGGAAGGCTCTCCCGACTTCCAGTGGATGGAGGTCAATGCCACCAATAAAGAGACCACCGTGGAAATCGTCCATATCCGCCACAAGCGGACGGAAAAGCCCATCGGCTTCCATTGGGGCGTGGGCACCAACCTTGGCGTCTCTCACAGCGGCAAGGTGCATGTGAAGGGTGAGTACACTGATGGTACTGCCACGGACAGCCCCGCATCGGTGCAGGCTTTCGAGCATAACTATAAACAGCGGGAAAGTCTTAACCAACGGCTCTTCCTGCAAGGCGGCGTCAGCGTCCGATTTTTGAAAAAAATGGAGTTCGGAATAGAGCTTCGCAAAGGATTGGGCTACCGGGCCTCGTTCGGTGGACCGTTCCATGCGACCTTTCTGAAGCGGTCTCTGGGTTTATCGTTGCGGTGTAAGCTATTTTAATTACATTAGCGGCGCAAAATTTGAAAAGGGTTGATAATTCGCAGATTATCAACCCTTTTTGGTGCGTTAGCATATCGGGTTTGCAGTTGCAAACGATGAGGCTGCCAAATGCTCTATTTGCTCGAAACTCGAAACTGAAAGAATGCGTTTTAGGTTCAACATCATCTACCTTGTTTTCTTGTTGGGAATTGGTTTTTTCTTCCCCATCACCCGTAAGCTGGTCAGCCGGCCAGAGGAGTTTTATGGCATTGCCGAAAACCAGATACGCAGCATCAACCTGCAATATCCAGTCGAAATCAGGGAAATCAATGTGAAACTCGGGGAGAAAGTGGACTCTGGCCAACTGCTCGCCCGACTCTACCGAACCGACCTGCCCATCAAACTCAACGACATCAATTATGAAATAAGGGAGTTGCAGGTAAAACGCATCATGGACACCGAGCACCTGCAATCGGAAATTCGCAAGCTGGAGGCCGAGCGGGCAGCTATTGGCGTCTCCTTTGACCAGAAGATTGCGCAGCTCGAAACCGACTATGCTGTGCAGGAAAAAGTGTTGGCGAACATAAAATCCATAGACCTCGAATCGGCGAAATCCAGCGGTATAACAGACCCCCATTTGCAGCGCATTGAATCCCTAAAAAAAGAAAAGTCGCTGGAAATCAAACAGTTGGATGTGGACTTGGCCGAGCTTCGCAAACAGATGGACGCCGCTCAGGCTCCTATTGACCTCCGCATCAAAAAATTGGAGGGAGAGCAGGAACTGGTGCGCAGGCAGGAAGCCGACCTTGAAATCTACTCCCCGCAAGCTGGCATCGTTGGACAATTGGATTTTTTGGCGGGCGAGAAAATCGAGGAGTACACCGTCATCATGCGCATCTACGGTACGCACCCGGATGTGGTGACGACCTATATCGGCGATGGGCGCTTGGCCGAAATCAAACTTGGCGAGGTTCTGACCGTTGGTTCCATCAACCAGCCAGAATACACCGTTCAGGGCAAAGTCATCGGCCTTGGCACACGGGTGCGGGAGCTGCCAGAGCGGCTTCGCCGCATCCCCGAACTGAAGGCTTGGGGCCGGGAGGTACAACTCCAAATCCCGCTGAACAATGCTTTTTTGCAAGGTGAAAAAGTGAAGGTCACCATGCAGCGAACGGGTGGGGTTTTTCAGCTTAAATGATTGATAATCAAAATCTTATTTGATTTATGATGTATGAAATATGATTTAAGATGTATGATTTGGAACGCCGCTGTTAATCATACATCTTAAATCGTACCTCATAGTTCTTAAATCAGTATAATGTGTGAGCGGCCTTAAAATGCGAGCACTCGTTTCCATTATTTCAGTCCTGTTGAGTTGCGTTGCAATTCATGCCCAATTGACGCCAAATGCCCTCCTCGCCTCCGCTTGGGACGACCCCGCCGTGCAATTGCAGCGGGAGCAGCAGGCCTATCTCGAAGGGCACGATTTCAAGCTGCCGCTACTGCGAAGCCTGCAAATACGCAGCAGTACCCGTGACTGGGACCCCGACCAACAGGAATACGCCATCCGCTTTGAGGGCAACACGCCGGGCATGAAGCGCACCCAGGCCTCCATCCATGCCACCATGAAGGCCATGAGCGAGGTGGAGCAATTGGAATTAGTGCAAGAGGCCATCATCGGGCGCTACGAACTGGTCGTGGACGCCTATTTTGCGAAGCGAACCAAACAGCTTTTATTGCGGCAGCAGGCAGTACTGAAGGATAAAAAAGCGGTGTTTGCGGAGCAACTGGCCCTTGGCGTGGAGCAGGATCTGGATGATTTCTTCCGGGCGGAACAAGACCTACTTGAGGTGGAGCGGCGGCTGCACAGCCTTGGCACGGAGGTAAGCTTGCAGCGCACCTTTTCCAAGATTTTCACGGGCCAGGCTGATACCTTAGTGGTGGACTCGCTCATTGAGCCGATGAAACTGGCCTTCTTGGCCGGAGGCAGTTTGGAGCGCCTACCACCTTCGGTGAAAAAGGAACAACTGCAAGCCCAACTGGCCAGCCTGAAACTGGAAATGGAGCGCAAGGAAAGCCGCAACCTGCTCGATTTCGTGCAGTTCGGCTACACAGGCAATGCCAACGACCCACTCAACAACCGCTTCCGGGCAGGGGCGGGCATCACATTGCCTTGGCCCAACGCTTCCAAGCTGCAAATCCAGAACCGGGAACTGGAGTTACTGCAAGCCAATGCCGAGGCAGCAATGGAAAAACAGGCCGCAGAGGAAGCATTGCTGCGCAAAGGGGCGGAATTCGGTAAACAGATGGAGCAGCTTTTTTTCCTCGAACGGCAGATGGAGGATTTTGCGAAGCAATACGACCCGCAGCGCCTCCACGCCAGTGGCCTTTCCAACCCTGAAACCCTGCTGCGGGTAAAGGAGAGCCTGCTTGCGCTGGAAGCCGAAGCCTTGGCAAAGGAAAAGGACATGTACCAAGCCTATGTCTCCATGATGGCAGAAACGGGGGCGCTATCGCAACAACCTGCCGTGAACTGGCTCTCGCCCACCTTGGAATTGATAGCCCGCTGACAGTTCCAGCTTCTTTTTGCACTGCTTGCCCACTTTGAACGAAGTTTGCCCTGTCTGTTTATGCAACATGAAAAAATAGTGAGACAATTGGGGCACTTCCCCTATTAATTGTCTTAATCTTGCGCCTTAGCGACTAAATTACAACCAACAAAATTTTTCGTTTTATGACCAAAGTTTTATACCCAATTGGCCTAATGGCCCTGTTTGTTTTTTTGGCATCCGCACTGCCCGCACAGGTGGTGCTGAACGAGTATTCGGCAGCCAATCATTCCACTACCCCCGACAACTACGGCAAATATGAGGACTGGCTGGAGCTTTACAACACCGACTCCGTCAACGCAGTGGACCTTTCTGGCTGGCAACTCACCGACAACCCCGACAGGCTTGACAAATGGGCCATCCCACAGGGCGTCAGCATCTCACCAAGGGGCTTCCTGACCGTTTGGCTGAGCGGCCGTGATGAAGGAAGCGGGGGACATTTGCATGCAAACTTCAAAATCACCCAGACCAAGACCGAACCGGAGGAATTCGTACTCAGTAATCCTGCCGGTATTATTGCGGACAGCAAGAAAGTGCGCAAGACACAGATTAGCCAGGCTGTGGGCCGCAAGCAGAACGGTGGTGACGATTGGGGCGTGTCCACTTTGACAACCCCGGGCAGTTCCAACAACAATATTTATTACTACGAGGACTATGTTTCCGAGCCAGATTTCAGCCAATCGGCAGGCTTCTACCAAGACTCAGTAAAGGTTGAAATCACCTGCGAGGACAGCACCGCCACCATCCGCTATACGACCAACGGCAACCTGCCAACGGCCAGTTCGGCTATTTATAATGGTCCGATTACCATCAACCAAACAACGGTGCTGAAGGCGATTGCCTTTCCGAACAACTTCGACCAGTTGCCGAGCTTTTTGGAGTTTGGCACTTATTTCATCAATGTGGACCACACGCTGCCTGTTGCTTCTGCTTCGGGCACACAACTGCTCCAATTGGCAAATGGCAACCAAGGCCTGCGGCCATTTGGCTCCTTCGAACTTTTCAATGTTGAAAAAGAAAGGGTATCCAAGGTAACTGGTGAACTCAATAGCCACGGCCAAGACTCCTGGGTGAACGACCAGCGCAGCATTGACTGGGTGAGCCGTGATGAAATGGGCGAAGACAATGCTGTCGAAGAAGTGCTTTACCCAGGTCTGACCGAAAGGGACGAATTCCAGCGAATCATTTTGCGAGCCTCCGGTGACGACAATTACCCGGGGGGCAGCGATTACACAGAGAACGGCCAACCTGTGAGCGCCCACGTGCGTGATGCCTATATCCACAACCTCGCCACCCGTGGCGATATGAGCGTGGATGTGCGCTACAGTTCCAAGGCTATCGTTTATCTAAATGGCGAATACTGGGGCGTCTATGACTTCCGATCCCTGCCCGACGACCACGACCACACCGCTGACGAGTACAACCAGGACAAGTATGACCTTGAGTACCTGCTCACTTGGGGCGATAGCTGGGCGCAGTACGATGCCAATGGCGAGGCGTTCCAGAATTGGGAGAACCTCTATAACTTCATCGCAAACAACAACATGGGCGACCCCAACAACTATGCCTACGTGGAGAGCCAACTTGACGTGAAAAGTCTTTGCGATTATTTCATCGCCAACTCCGTCACCGTTGCCAGCGACTGGCTGAACTGGAACACGGGTTGGTGGCGGGGCCTCAACCCCGAAGGCACCCACCAAAAATGGGGCTATATCCTTTGGGACCTCGATGCTACTTTTGCCTACTATATCAACTATACGGGCATCCCCGACACCAGTGCCACCGCCCTGCCCTGCAACCCAGAAGTGATAGACCTCACTTTCTGGGATGACCCTCAACCGCAGCGCCACCTCAACATCCTGAACAAGTTGAAGAACGAAAGCCCCACTTTCCGGCAGTTCTATGTGACCCGTCAGGCCGACCTTTTCAAAACGGTGTTCAGTTGCGACAACATGCTGAGCTACCTCGATGAAATCATCGCCATTATTGCGCCCGAGATGCCTGCACACATAGCCCGCTGGGGTGGAACCGAACAGCAATGGAAGGACAACGTGGAGCGGCTTCGGTTTTTCGTGGAGCGGCGCTGCGCACACCTCAATGCCGGTTCTGGCCTCAACGACTGCTACCAGACCTCCGGCCCCTTTGATGTGGTGCTGATGACCGACCCTCCAGGTGCAGGTGTTATTCATGCCAACTCCTTGACTTACAATAATTTACCTGCTAACACCCCCTTCTTTGGCGGCATCGAAACGCTGCTGAACGTGGAGCCTGCCGGGCCTGGCTTTAACTTCAGTTTCTGGAAAACGAACCACCACAGCTTTGCGGACAGCAGCTTGGCACAGAACGCCGTCATGCTCGCTCAGGGAGATACCATCACGGCTGTTTTCAATTTCATCCCTTCCGGCAATGATGAGGTAGTGGCCGGCCAGTTCGATGCCAAGGTGCTGCCATCGGTATTCACGCAACAGTTCACGGTGAGCTACCATCTGGACGAGACCTCGGTCGTTTCCATGCGCCTGCTCGATGTGGCTGGCCGTGAGGTCGCCCCACTGTTCTCCAACTTGCGCATGAACGCTGGCGACCACCTCTTCGGCTTCGACAGTGCTGGCAAGGGAATCGCCCCCGGCATTTACTTCCTGAACATCAATGTGGATGGGGTGCAGCAGACGCTGAAGGTGGTGAAAGCGGAGTAGATTTACGATTTAGCGATTTACGATTGGGGGCAATGGGTTCTCCAAATAGAAAGGGGTTCGTGGCAGTTTGTCCAAGAACCCCTTTCTCATTTCGGCTGGGCCCCCAATCGTAAATCGTAAATCCCAAAATCGTAAATCGTCAAAACTCTCCCCGCCAAGTCAAAATCGGAATCAAGCCCAATTGGCGCTTCTCCAAGACCTTGCCCTGCACGGTGTCATAGTAGTGGTACTGGATGTTCTTACGGCTCGTAAGATTCTGAATATCAAGCGATAGCATGGAGTTCTTGCCCGTTTTGTTCCACTTCTTGTAAAGGCGGAGGTCTATGCGGAAATAGCTGTCCAATTTCAGAATATTTGCATCGGTGAGGTTGAAAACGGTGTAGCCTTGCTCTGCAGAAGTTGATTCCAGGATCGGCGTTTCCTTGAACCCACCCAGCCAAACGACCCGGCTACTGATGCCGTTGATGATGGTCTTGCCATTTTTTTGCTTCAAAAACTCCCGCCCGCCTGTCAGGTTCATCGTGTAACCCCCATCGAAGCGGGTACTGCGCCAACTGTGTTGGTTCTTGGGAGCCTTGTCCGTGTATTCCGAACGGTAAAGTGACCCGGCCAGCAGGAAGAAAAAGCGGTCGGTCAGGTATTTCTGTAGGGAAAGGTCAATGCCGTAATTGCGGCCCTGGCCAATGCTATTGAAATCGTCTGGGACAATGCCGACGGTGGTGTTAAAATAGGCTTGCGAGAAATCCATCAAGTTCAGCAGGGAAATCGTGCCGTTCGGTGTTTCGTAAACGGGCTGGTCGAGCAAGTGCTGGTAGTAAGCCTCTGCTTTGAATATCAATGACTTGCCAAGGCTGTTTTGGTATCCAGCCACGATATGATGTGCCCGAGGTGCAGAAGGGAATTCGGTGGCGAATCCAGATTTGAGGGCATTCAACTGTAAGGGCAACAGCTGACTGTGCAGGCCATAGGACAAGCTCAAACGCCCCTGCCCAAGTTGGTATCCCAAACTAAGACGAGGCTCAGGCATCACTTCATTCCTGAGCACGGTATAAATGCTCGCTCTTATCCCTGCAATCAGTTCCAGCCTCCCAAAGTCCATTTGCCAATCGAAATGCGGCTGTACCACCCAGCCCTTGGCAGTGCCGCCAGTTTGCCATTGCAAGGTCGGCCTGATGAACAACGATTCGAACTCGCCCCGGTAGTTCATGGCCTCCACGCCTAGTTTTATACGGTTCGAGCCGTCAATTTTTTGGGTAAAAACGGAGGAAAAGCTCGCCTTCCTTTCCTGCATCAAATCATCTTCCCAGCGAGCGCCATTGGCCAGAAAGTCCGCTGTGCGCTCATGTTCCAGCGCCGACAAAATGGCCACCGTCCGCCACACGCTCCGCTTGCCCAGCGGCTTCACATAGGTAAGCCCCGCAGCCCCCATTTTCGATTGAAAATCAATGTTGAAAAGCTCTTTTTCTATCGTCGCCGAATCGGTGGGGGAGCGGTAAATCGTGCTGCTCTTGCCACCCATGCCAAAAAGGGTAAGGCTGCCCCCTTTTTTGCCCGGCAGGGCGACATGAAAAGCCACATCCTGAAAAGCCGTTTCCTCGTCCCCAAAATCGGCACCCATCGCCGTCAACAGCCCCGTGAACGAGTAGCGGTAATTTGCAAGGAAGGATGGTGATCGGTGACTGGTGACTGGTGACTGGTGATTCGTGATTCGTGATTGGCTATCCGATTGGCCCTGACTAGGGACTGCGGACTGCGGACTTTGGACTCTCAAAGGCCCTTCCACAGCTGCTTCGATGCCAATGAAGCCTGCTTGCGCAATGAGTTCGTGGCGTTGGTCATTGCCCTTTCGGAAACTCATGTCCATGATGCCACCGAGGGCGTTGCCGTACTGTGCTGGGAAAGCCCCCGTCAACAGGGAACTGCCGCCCAGCAACTGGGCGCTGAGGATGTTCACCCCGCCACCTGCCCCTGTGGGGCGATCGCCGAAGGTGCCGCCATTGGCGGTGTGGTTGGGGTTCACGATTTCCACGCCTTCGAGCCGCCATTGCAGGGCATTGGGCGAGTTGCCCCGCACGGAGATGATATTAGTGCCATCGTTGTCGCCCGCCACACCGGGGTAGGCCATCGCCAAGCGGGCCGGGTCGAAATTGGTGCCGGGGAAACGGAACTGCTCCTCGACGCTGAAGTTCAGGCGGTTGACGTTTGAAATCGAAGCGTTGTTTTGGGAGGTCGCTTTTACCACGATTGTCTGCAAGCTGTCGGCCCGCTCCTGTAGCTGCACGTTTAGCACGGTCTCTCGTCCTGATTCAATGAGGATTTCGGTGATGGTGAGCGGCTCGTGGCCGATATAGGAAACCTTGACTTGGTAGCGCCCTACGGGCAATTTTTCTATCAAATAACTTCCTGATACAGAAGCGGTTGTGCCAACGATTGGGTTCGTGTTGGGCAACGAGATCGTCGCTCCGACCAATGGCTCCCCCGTGTCCGCATCCGTCACCGTGCCACGGAGCGTTTGCCCCGGCGATTGCGCCAGCACAAGTGTTGCGAAGCAAAAAAAGGAAAGCAGTAGCGGCAAGATTTTTTTCATAGCAATTGGCATAAAAAGCAAAGGTGACACCTTCGATTGAAAGTGTCACCCTTGCTATTGTTAAACTGTTCTGTGTTAGGCAACTTTCTTAGGTGGCAGGTCAAAAGCCACAGGTTCGTGCTCGAAGCCGTGTGCCTTGTGCGAGCCGTCGCAGAACGGCTTGTTGGCACTGTGCCCACAGCGGCAAAGTGAGACAATGGTGCGGCCTTGGAGGCCATAAGCATTGCCCTGTGGGTCAACGATTTCAAAATCGCCGTCCAACTTGATGGAGCCGTTGTTGTTGATGGTAATTTTCGTTTTTTCCATTTTGATGTGATTTGTTTTTGCTACGCAAAAAGTGTTTTTTGACGCAGAAAGACACTGATTTTTATGATTGGTTATGATTTGTTTTTGCTGCGCAAAACTGTTTTTTGACGCAGAAAAACGCTGATTTTTATGATTGGTTATAATATTTACTGCTTAATCACCAACCTGCTCCAGACCTTGCCGTCGCTAGTGGCGGTGAGCCAGTAACAACCGGAGAGAAGCCCATTGGTTGACACTTCTGCCTTGTTTTTTAAATCGAATGCTTGCCAGACCACCTCGCCTAACGCATTGGTCAGGCGCAGGTTGAAATGGTCGGGGCCGTTCACAAACAATTGATTGTCAAATGGATTTGGCGCAACGCCCATTGTTTCCCAACCGCTACCTGCCTCGCCCACGGCTGAAACAGGGGAACAATCGCCCACTGGCAAGTTGGCATCCATCCAAGCCGCCCGCTGGGCTATCCATGTTTTCAATGTGCTAATTTCCTCGGCGTAAGTCTGCGGAATTGGCTGTGGGTTCGGCCAGACGTAGTTGCCGAGGATGTTCCAAATCGTGAAATTGTCGGTTTGGGTTCCTTCGAGTGCCGCTGCCCGTTCGGAGATGATAGCGTTGAGGCTGTCGGTATGCAGCGGGCCTTCCCGAAGCTCGTGCCAGCGGCAGGCGGCTTGCTGCGCAAAGGCGGTGTCCTGCCAGATGCGCTGCCAGAAGAATGGCAACAGCCCCGTGTTGTTGGCCAGCCACTCGTAACGCCAGCCGCTGGGCAGCCAGCCATCCGAGTAGTCGGCATTGCGGAACGCAAGGTCAAAATCCCAGGGCGGCCCTGCCTTCAGCTTGCCGTTTTTGTCTTTGTGCAAAAACGTGCTGAGCCAGTAGGCGTCCACATTGTTGGACAGTTCGTAGAGCAAGATAAAATCCGTGAACGAGCCTTCCGCCGCAAAGCGCCGCCAACCAAGTTCTGGGTCTTGGAAATCGGGGCCATGCATAGCCTGTTCGAAGCTGTCCACGTAGGACTGGATGTATTGGGCTTGGGTGGGGGTAATCTCGTCGGCGGCAGGGTAGTGATACTGGTAGTAGAGCGGCCCGTCTATGTTGCCTATTTGGTAAAACTGGGAGGAAAAGCCGCCGAGGTTCGTACCGTTTTGCCAGTCAATTTTAATGATATAGCCACCCGTCAAGTCCTCGCCCGTGTTCTCGTCGGGGTCGAGGCGGGCAATATCCACCCGCTGGCTGTCTCGTTTGATGCGCTCGCCAAGCAGGTAAATGCCCCTGTACTCGCCATCAATGATGAGTTCGCAATGGCGCATGCGGGGGCCGTAGCGGCCCATTTTTTCATAAAACGTTTGCGCCAAGTGATTGCGCATCAACGTTTTATCGGAATAATTGGCGAGGAGCACCCAATCATTTTCAGCAGGCATCCCAAGCAATGGCACATCGTTGTTGGAGCTGTCGGGCAGTTGCGTCTCGAAGTTGAACGATTTCTTGGGCATCCAAAGGGAACTGTTGCCCCGCTGCTCGATGCGTATTTGGCCGTTGTAGCCCGTTGGCGGGTCGTTGACAAAGTTGGTTTGGCTGGGGTTGTCAATGATTTGCATGGAGCAGGTCGTTTTTTGCTCCGCAGCTATTACCTGGCCGCTCGTGCTGATTTTGACGATGGGCAAATCGGAAGCGTAAAAAGGGTAGGGCGTGGGCGGGTTTGACCCGAAGCTAATGCTCCAATCGAAAAGGGTTCCGGCATCGGCGAAGGGGTAGGTGTCACGGATTTTGAGCCGCCAGGTGCCGTTGGGGTTTGACCCATTTTGGAAGAGGCTCATAAAGCCTTCTGGCCGGAAAGTTCCCGTGAAGGGCCACCACACTTCCCATACACCCTGCGGTGCGTTGGCATTGAAACAGGTGTTGATATAGCCATCGGTGTCCCCGCCGTTGTCGGAGGTGAGTTCGGCTTCAGTGCCATCAGGTGCGATAACGGTTATGAAAAGGTCGGCGTTCCAGGCATGTGTCAAGTTGATGCAGACCGTCTCTACACCAAAATCGGGGTCTGTTGCCATAGGCAAACCACTTACTTCAATTTCATAGAACCCGATATTGCCGTCGTCGGGGATGGGGAGGTTAAAGGTATCGGCGAAGGTTTGCGCCAGCAATGAAAAAGGGAGCAGAAAGAATGCAGTTTGCAGGATTTTCTTCACAGGTGTCACATTTTTGAAAGGGAAATCGTTTAGGGCTGGCAAAAGTAGCAAAAGCGATAAGGGTGCTCAAAACTTTATATTCCTTCTTTTAGCCGCCCCAGCCCCCGCAGCACACAACTCTCCGTATGCGGGTGGATGAACTCCCCATTGAACAGCATCTTCCTCAGTTCGTCCAAGGGCATTTCCCGCACTCGGATTTCCTCCCCGTCGTCGAGGTCTTGTTCAGCTGACTTTACTGCCCCCAAAGCAAGGTAGTGATGCACGTAACTATCCATAAAAACGGGGTTGGCTGCCACACAGCCGAGGTAATACCATTCGGGGGCAGCGTAGCCTGTTTCTTCGAGTAGCTCCCGTTTGGCGGCGGCTTGGTGGTCTTCGCCAGCATCCACCATGCCGCCGGGCATTTCCAGCGAGAAGGCCATGATGCCGAAGCGGAAATTGTCGGCCATGACCACGTTCTGGTCGGGCGTGACGGCCATCACGGTCACCGAGTCATTGCCCGTGAGCGTGACGATGCGGACATCGTGGCCATTTCGGGGATTGCGCAGGTGGTCGAAGCGTGCTTTGAACAGGTTTAAGTCGGCCATTTCCGGTTCGGAGTGGAGGCGCTCCCAGGCATTTTGTTTCATAAAGAGAAATTAAGCCCCGAAAGTAGGAAACTGCGGGATTATGGGTAAAAAAATTCGGGTATGGTATGACCCTCGAAATGCCCTACCTTTTTGATGCCTATCTTATGCTATATGGTACAGCGAAAGCCACGACTGGAAAAATGAACCCCATTGATTTTCTGAAAAGCTAATTTCCTCCCCAGATACGAGGCTTTTGGCAACTATGTACTGGCGATTTTGTTTAAACCGCTTACTTTGCCCCTACCTTGACCCCCAATCCGAAATCCTTTGTCATTCCCGTAGGGAACCTAATCCGAAATCGCCACATGACCATCTCCGAACTTTCCCTCCGCCGCCCTGTGCTCGCCATCGTGATGAGCATCCTCATCGTGCTCTTTGGCATCCTCGGTTTCCAATTCCTTGGCGTGCGGGACTTCCCCGCCATTGACCCGCCAACCGTCAACGTGCGCACCAACTACGCCGGGGCCAACGCCGACATCATCGAGAGCCAGATAAGCGAGCCGCTCGAAAAGGCCATGAACGCCATCGCCGGGGTGAAAAGCATCACCTCTGGCAGCAGCCAAGGCACGAGCAATATCACCGTGGAGTTTGAGCTGGGCATCAGCCTAGAAGACGCCGCCAACGACGTGCGGGACAAGGTGGCCGGGGCGCTCCGCTCGCTCCCACCCGACCTCGATGGGCCGCCCGTCGTCTCCAAGTCCGACGCCAGTGCCGGGCCTATCCTCTCCATGATTGTGGAGAGCGACATCCGTAACCAATTGCAGCTCACCGAGTTTGCCAACAACACCCTCGTGGAGCGCCTCGAAACCATCCCCGGCGTGAGCGGCGTCATGATTTGGGGCGAAAAACGCTACGCCATGCGCATCTGGATGGACCCCGCCAAGATGAGCGCATACGGCCTCACCCCCACCGACGTACGCAATGCACTCGCCCGTGAAAACGTGGAACTGCCCAGCGGCAAAATAGCGGGGAATAACACCGAACTGACCGTGCGCACTTTTGGCAGGCTCAACACGGAGGAGGAGTTCTCGGATTTAATCGTAAAAAACAGCCCCGCAGGTGACATCCGCCTGAAGGACATCGGACAGGCCGTACTTGGCCCCGAAAACGAGGAGACCGTGCTCAAGCGCAGCATGGTGCCCATGATTGCCATTGCCATTACCCCGCAGCCCGGCAGCAACTACGTCGAGATTTCCGACGAGTTCTACCGCCGCCTCGAACAACTGCAAAAGGAAGTGCCGGAGGACATCAAGCTCGACATTGCCTTCGATTCCGTCAAGTTCATCAAGCAGTCCATCACCGAAGTACAGGAGACGCTGCTTATCTCCATCGGACTGGTGGTACTGGTCGTGTTCTTTTTCTTTCGAAATGCACTGGTGGCCTTCCGCCCGCTGATTGACATCCCCGTGTCGCTCATCGGGGCGTTCTTTATCATGTACATTGCCGGGTTCACCATTAACATACTCACGTTGCTGGCCATCGTGCTGGCCACTGGCCTTGTGGTGGACGATGGCATCGTGGTGACGGAAAATATTTTCAAAAAAATGGAGGCTGGCATGAACAAATGGCAGGCCGCACGGGAGGGGTCGAAGGAGATTTACTTCGTCGTCATTGCCACGAGCATCACGCTGGCGGTCATCTTCCTGCCTATCATCTTCTTGCAGGGCTTCGTGGGGCGATTGTTCCGGGAGTTTGGCATCGTGGTGGCGGGAGCAGTGCTCATCTCGGCCTTCGTTTCATTGACCCTCACCCCTGTTTTGAACGTGAAAATGAGCGGCAGCCACCACGGCTGGCTATGGCGGGTCACCGAGCCGTTTTTTGCGGGCATGGAGCGGGGCTACGCTTGGCTGCTCAATGGTTTTATGAAAATACGCTGGATGGCCTTGCCCATTATTCTAGCCTGTTTTTTAGTTATCTGGAAAATAGGTGGGGGCTTGCAGTCCGAGCTTGCACCGCTGGAAGACCGAGGGCAGTTCCGTATGCAGATGTCCATGCCGGAGGGCACCAGTTTCGATGCAATGGATCGCTACATAGATCGCATGTCGCAGTTTATGCTCGACTCGGTGCCGGAGCATCGGGTGGTGATGAGCGTGACGGCGCCCGGCTTTTTCGGCTCTGGCTCCGTCAACCAAGGCTTCGTGCGGGTGGTACTGGTGGAGCCAAACGAGCGAAACCGCAGCCAGCAGGACCTCGTGGCGATGGTGGGCAAAAACCTCGGCAAATTCAGCGAGGGCAAAGCTTTCCCCATACAAGAGCAGACCATCTCCGCCAATCGCCGGGGCGGCCTGCCCGTGCAATTTGTCATCCAGAACAACAATTTTGAAAAGCTAAAGGAGGTGCTGCCGCAATTCGTGGAGCAGGCCAACCAAAGCCCCGTGTTCCAAGGCGTGGACCCCGACCTCAAGTTCAACAAACCGGAACTGCGCATTGAGATTGACCGCTTGAAGTCCACCCAGATGGGCGTCAGTGTGGCCGATGTGAGCGAGACGCTTCAACTCGCCCTCTCCAACCGCCGCCTCGGTTATTTCATCAAAGAAGGAAAGCAGTACCAAGTCATCGGCCAAGTAGCCCGCAGTGACCGGGATGACCCCACTGACCTGAAGAACATCTTCGTCAGGAACAACCAAGGCCAGCCCATCCCGCTCGACAACCTCGTGAACATCCGGGAGGAGACCTCGCCGCCTGTGATTTACCACTTTGATCGCTACAAGAGCGCCACCATCAGCGCAGGCCTCGCCCCCGGCAAGACCATCGGCGACGGCATCGCCGAGATGCAGCGCATTGCCGACGGGCTGCTCGATGATACTTGGAGCACCGCACTTGCTGGCTCCAGCCGGGAGTTCGCCGAGAGCCAGGGCAACACCAGCTTTGCCTTCATTCTCGCCCTTGTGCTGATTTTCCTCGTGCTTGCTGCGCAATTCGAGAGTTTCATTGACCCACTGGTCATCATGCTCACCGTGCCGTTGGCCTTGGCTGGGGCCGTGCTATCACTCTGGTTTTTTGACCAAACACTGAACATCTTCTCGCAAATCGGGATGATAATGCTTATCGGCCTCGTCACGAAAAACGGCATCCTCATCGTCGAGTTCGCCAACCAGAAGCGCAAGGCGGGCCTGGACAAATGGCAGGCCGTGGTGGAGGCCAGCACCGCCCGTATGCGCCCCATCCTCATGACCAGCCTGGCCATGTCGCTGGGTGCATTGCCCATCGCCATGTCCTTGGGTGCTGCTGCAACGAGCCGCATCCCGCTCGGTATCGTCATCGTGGGCGGCATCCTGTTCTCGCTGCTGTTGACGCTGTTCGTGATTCCGGCGATGTATTCGTTCTTGTCGAGGAAGGGGGGGAAGGGGTATGAGGAGATGATTGGGGAGGATGTGGTTGAGGAAAAAGCGGTAAGTTTGTAAACTGAATTAAAATCAAAATCGGAAAATGATAACCGTTTCAACCAAAGCGCATATCACAGCCCGTAAGCCTTATGTAGAGGTTAAGGGTGTGCCAGATGGAATATACGACATCATCGTTGTTTTGCAGCCACAACAGAATGGAAATGGCAAGAAGCCACGCAAAGCTGGTTTTAGCAAGGCCAGCTTTGATATGTCGGCTGATTTTAACGCTCCTTTGGAGGACTTCAAAGATTATATGTAATGAACATCCTTGTTGACACTCAGGCCATTATTTGGTATGCAGAAAATAACCCTGCATTGGGCAAAAATGCACGGCAAGCTATGGACGATGCCACCAATGCTTGCTATATCAGCATGGCTTCTTTTTGGGAAATGTCCATCAAGATAAACCTTGGAAAGCTCAACGTCAAGGGGCTTTCATTGGAGGAATTCATTCTGGAAGTGGAGGAAAACGGATTTTCTGTCCTCGAAATCTCCAAGGCACATGTCCTTCAAAATGGTTTGTTGCCTTTGCATCATAGAGACCCTTTTGACAGGCTGATTATCGCCCAAGCATCGATAGAAGATTGGTATATCATCACAAGCGATGATGCTTTTGATGCCTATGAGGTTCAACGAATTTGGTGATGTCATCCTGGTCTCGTTGCTGCTGACGTTGTTCGTGATTCCGGCGATGTATTCGTTCTTGTCGAGGAAGGGGGGGAAGGGGAATGAGGAGATGATTGGGGATGAGGTGGTTGAGGAAAAAGTGGTAAGTTTGTGAAAACAAACTACTATGACAGAACGAGAACTACTTCAGGTAGCAAATGGAAAAACAGCAAAATAATCCAAAAGCACTTCGCCAATCCGTCGAAGGTTTTTTCTCTACCGTGGACGACCTCCTCGAAAAAGGCAAGCTGACACTCGCCGACCAAGATTGGCTCGAAAAGGAATTGGAGGAAATGGAGCAGAAATTGAAGGCTTATAAACTGGCGAAAGCTGGTAAAGTAGCTGCTGGTTGAGACAGATTTGAATTCACTACCAAGGAAAGCATGATTGAAGAAAACAAACTGCCTTCCGAAAGCCAGCTTCTTACCCCCGCCACCTTCGCCCTTCATCCAGAAGGCTCAACAGCCCATCACTGATGGCATTTAGCTGCAAGTTCGATTCTTTTACATCCAATTTGCCCTTCATTTTCTCTTTCTCCAATTGATTCAATCGCCCACTAAAATGTACCGCCTCATTGCGTACTTCCTCCACGCCGAGCAGCACGTCTATGGCACTGCGCAAATCACCTTTCTCGATAAAACCCCGTACTGATTCAACTTGGTGCGACAGCGTGTTGAACACACCTTCCAGCAATTGACGGACGGGCACTTCCGTATATTCATCATCTTTTAGGCACTGCGCCATGCCGCTGCCCTTGCCAATCACCTCCAACTGTTTGATGGAAAACAAAAATGGCTTGTCGCTCCCTGTGCAACGTTTGCAATTGCAAGGGATTTTCTCTTTCAACTTGGGCTTGAGGCCCCTGAACCACTCGTGCACCGCCCCCAATTCGTCCCGAATATCGAGCAGGCGGCGCTTGCGGTCTGGGCCGTGCAGCCGGATATTGATGGCATGTTCCACTTGGCTCTCCGTTACCTCGGCCACCGTGTCGTCCCATTGCAGGGTGACGCCGCTGCGCCATACGTAGTCGTCCTTCACATGGCTGCCCATGCGGGCTATGAAGCGAGTGAGGATGCCCCTCGGCATAAACTGGTACTCGTAGCGATAGCGCAGCAGTTCGGCCTTTGGGAAATTGGGGTCTTCGTTGCGTTCCACTGGCAGCATCTGCGGGGCCACGTACTCCTCGCTGTCCCGCACCCGGTAGCAAAGCTCGAACTCCGTCATCAGTTCCCGTAATTGCAGCAGCTTGCCCTTGTACTTGCGGTCGCTCCAGACCAATGCCAATTCCTCCTTCGTGAACCGTCCCTTCCTGCGCCGCACGGCATCTGCGTCCAATACTTTATAGACCGCATCGAGGCACCAGTTGGGTTCGAGGATGACGAGGTCTTCCAGCCCCGGCAACTCAGGGTAGTACAGCAGCACACCGAGGTTGTGCAAAGTTTTGCAGACTACCTTGGCGCTGTCCTCGTCCTTTACATCGTGGCGTTCGCAGATTTCCCGGAAGCGGTCGAAGGAAATGGTGTTCTTCACTTGCTCGGCTTTCAGGTCTTGGCGTACTTTCAGCCAATTGCTCAGGATGGGCTTGCCCATTGCCTCCAGTTCGCAAAAATGCCGCTCGATGGTGCTGCGCACTAACCGCAGCCGGTCGAGATTATCATCTGCAAAATCAACATCCAAGGGCGTTTTCACGATTTGAGGGAAATTCTCGAACAATTCCTCGTCCGGCGAAATCTGCCGCAATGCCCCGTTTTTTTCATTAAAAACCAACAGGATGGGGCAGCCGCTACCCGCCCGGATGGCTATGACATTGAGCCAATAATAAAAATCGGTATCACCTTTTCTATTGTCGTTCAGCAGTAGATAGAGTGTATCGGGCGATAGGAAAAATTGGTGAGTATCCTTGTAAATCTCCTGCCCGCCAAAGTCCCAAACATGGGCGGTGACTTCCATTTCTTCTTGCCCTTAAGCGGCCATTGCCAGACCTCGATGCCTTCGGTGCGGATGTTCTTATCGGGGACTGGGTAATTCTCGTCTTTCAGTTTGTTGATAAGGGTCGTTTTGCCTGACTCGCCTGCGCCTACTATGACAATTTTGGCTTCAAGGAGGCGTTTGCTGTTTTGTTTTTTGGATTCTCGGAACCAGGTGCGAGTAGCTTCCATGCCTTGGGCGAGGACTGAGAGGGGTGGGGATTCGATGGGGTTGTCACCCAGCATTATCATTTTATCCTGCCAGTCCTCTTCTAAATTCGGACGAGCATCCAAAGAAGTGAAAGTTGGAAGTTCAAACAGCCAATTTGGGAGAGTAATAAGATTATTACTTTCTAATGAGACCCTTTTTAATTTCCGCAATTCACGCAATACTTCTGGTACACTATTGAATTGATTTCGATGTAAAGCTAAATTCTCAAGTTTTTTCAATTCCCCTAACTCTTCAGGAAGGGTTTTAAGTTGGTTCCAGCCCAAAAATAAGAGTTTCAATTTTTTTAATCTACCAATACTTTTAGGTAATGAAATCAGATGATTATAGGTCAAATTCAGAGTTTGCAATTCTTTCATCTCTGGCAACCATTCAGGTAAAGAAATCAATTGATTTCTTCTCAAGTCAAGATATTGCAGGTTTTTCAACTCCTTGACTTCTTCTGGGATTAAAGTAAGTTTTAAATTTGCTGACTATAACGGATTGTAGTGATGGCCACCTTCCCCCCCAATCGAAGCCGATATGAGGAGGTTGTGAAGCCAGTTTTCGTGATAAATTTTGCCGTTGAGCCTTGCCGATGGGCA
>JALHQW010000076.1 GCA_022841745.1 Saprospiraceae bacterium
CCGGCTTCTTCGAATTTTGCAATTAACAGAGGTATGTCCTCTACCAGTTCTACTTTCATCCCGCTAGTTTAACCAATTCTGGAAAACGGCAGCGGAAATAGTCGAAATGTCAGTTATAAATAACTTAACATGAACAAACGACAATTGAACTTACGGAGAAGGCTGGAAGTAAGTCAAAATTACTTCGTTGTAGTGCTTATTTTAGTTGTCACCCTACTAAGCACTGATTTAAGCCTTTTAGCCCAAACAGGTTGCTACACCCCGCAGGGACCTGATTGTGTAGGGTACGACCCTCAACTTAATTTACCTAATAACAATGAGTACCGTTTAAGTGTCTATTTTCATGAAATAACAAGGGGCGATGGAACAGGAGGTGTTGGACAGGCAGCGGCTGAAACTATTCTTGCGAGTCTAAACAGCCACTTTAATGAGCATGGGATATATTTTGAATGGAGTGATTGTACCCTTATCCCATTGCCTAATGATAATTTTTTTGAAAATACCTTTAATGAAAGATGTAATATATATACGGCAAATACCCAGCAAAATGGATTCAATATTTACTTGGGGCCAATAGAATCCGGATTTGGCGGTGGCTTTTCTTCGGGGATACCTGGCACAGCAATGGTTTTGATGGGGCAATTGAATACACAAAGCCCTGATGGATGTGACCCTTTCACACAGGTATCTGTTTACGATACTAGAACAGCAGTACACGAAATGGGGCACATGTTAGGGCTGTATCATACGTTTCACGGCACCAATTCACTTGACAATTCCAATATTGTTTGTGGAACACTTTATTCTGACCCAGGGGCCTGCTCAGAATGTGTTAGTGGTATTAATGGTGAAATATGTGGAGATTATGTTCTTGATACAAGAGCCAATCCTGATGCCAGTGGAAACGAATTTAGTCCAACCTCCTGTATTTGGACAGGAAACAGCGTAGATTCATGTGAAGGAAGAAGATTTGATCCGCCTACAGACAATATAATGAGCTATGGCCCAGAAGAATGTGGAACAGTATTTACGCCAGGACAAGGCCGAAGGATGAGGAATGTTTTGCAGTATTACCGAACAGGGAATGGGCCTGGAGGTTTTTTGCCCACTAACAAATGCATTTTAGATATTAGGGTAGGCTGTACGGTTCCAAATGGCCCATGCCCGGGTGCTACTTTCAACATCATTTACAATATTTGTCAAATTGCCTCAAGCCAAACTACTTCTTTGGATTTGCAAATAGCACTTACAAGCATTCCTCTAATTTTTGGTGGCGATTTTTCAAGTACTGGATTTCTTGATAATTTGAATTTGCCGCCAGGGTGCACTGAAGCCACTTTGTCTGTGACGATTCCACCCTCTGTGCCATTTGGGACAAATTTTGAAATAGAACTTGAGATTACCCCTTCGGAACCACTTAAAACTTGTCTCAATATTGGCGATAACGATTGTTCCGTAGTCAATCAATTTTCAGTTGGGACCCCTGAAGCTGATTTCGAATTTCAACAGTTGGGCTGTGAGGTTCAATTTCAAAGTGCCCAGAAGTATGGTGTTCATAATTGGGATTTTGGAGATGGAAATAGTTCTTCGCTTATCAACCCTGTTCATGAGTACACAGTTGGCGGGAATTACGACGTCACACATACGGTAACCTATGAGAATTGTAATGCAGTTTCAATTACAAATTCAGTAAGTGTTGATGGCTGTGGATTTGGTTGTCCCTGTGCTGAACCCGGCTCTAATTTAGGGATTCCAGGAGAAACTACCTTTGCAACCGATTATGATTTTACTTGTTTACCTGGTGGTATAACAGCTTCGGGTTGTATTTCAATAGCTGGAAATTTTGTCATAAATGTACCCTCCCTTGCATTTGTTCGGGCCGATATACACATGGAACCTAATTCGTCTATTGAGGTGCCAAGTACAAGTTTACTTTTTATTAGTGATTCATATCTTCACGGGTGTGAAAGGATGTGGAACGGTATCAATGTAACAGGTAGGTTGACAATAAGTAGTGGAACATTGATAGAGGATGCATTTGAGGCAGTTCATGCAAATGCCGGTTCAACCATTTCTGTAAATAATGCTATATTCAACCGAAACAATATCGGGATATTTTCAGATGGACCATTCGCATTAATCCAAAGAGGAACTACATTTGATTGCACAGCGCCTTTGTTCCCACCAATGGACGGTCAATTTTCAGCGGCAGGGGTTAGTGTAGCAAATGGCAACACAATCACAATTGGTATCCAAGGGCAGATTCCCAACACCTTCCGCAACCTCAACAACGGCATCATCGCCAACAACAACAGCTTAACCGTTGTGAACTCAAATTTTGAGAATATCAGCGCAAAGGGTGGTGGAAATTTGCCAATAGCAGGCTTCGGCATAAATGCTTCGGCAAATGCCTTGAATGGTGTTAAGCATTTTGTTCAAACTGGGAATGGGCTATCATCACGTTCCTTTTTTAATTGTACCTATGGAATCTCGATAGTCGGCATGTCGGCTAATATCAAAAATAACTACATGAGGGAAATGTTTGATGGGATATTGGTTAGGAATGGGAGGCAAAATGTCGCAATTGAAAGAAACTATGTGTATAGATGTCGGAATGGCATTGGGTTAATCTTGTCCGACCCAAATGCGTCGAGGTATATTGACCGAAACAAAATACATGTATTTGGCGAAGGTAACGGAATTGTCGTGCAAGAGCCAACCGTGCCCAATAAAATGGGCAGCTTAGGCTTGGTGAGTAGAAATACTGTATATTTAATGGATAGTGGTGAAGATATGGTCGGCATTAGTTTGATAACCGCCGCAAGGCTGGAAGTCAAGGATAATACCATTGAATCCATTGGTGAAGTCGGCGAGAAATTTGGCATCTACATGTTCGGGGGCTTGGCCAATTCCGTGATAGGCAACCAAGTAGAAGGAGCAAGTGCCAACAATGACGATATAGGCATCTCAGGTTGGGGAGCCCCCCAAATGCTGTGGTCAGGTAATATGGTAGAGAAAATGACCGAAGGCTTCCAGTTCAACCTTTCCTGCACGACCAAGGACGGGTTTCGCTGCAACTCAATGGAAAATCACGACAGACAGGAACTTACACAGGACAAGATGAACGCTGTTTCGCTGCAACTCAATGGAAAATCACGGCATAGGACTTCACCTCAACGCTGGTGCTTCCCTCGGCACACAAAATGGTACAGGGAATAAGTGGGAACCGAATACGTTTAGCGATATTGGGATTCGTGCGGAGGATGGTGCAAATGCAGTTAACCAAACTCGTTTTAGGACTGACCAAACAGTTCCAGAACTCTGGCCGACTGCTTTCCCATCAAATATATTATTGCCTGGCCCAACCATTGTCAACTGTTCTGGCACTCCACCAGAGGAGGATTTTGGTGGGGAGGACGGAACCGACAAGCAGATTTCCGAAAACACCTCTTCGACTTTCAATACAGTTCGATATTTGTCGGAGCGATATTTGTACAGGAAGTTGAGCGAGCAGCCCAACCTTTTGTCAGCGGATCCTTCCTATGGGAGTTTCCTCAATTCACAAGGTTCGACACCTGTAGGAAGGCTTCACAACATGGAGGAAGCAATCGGCAACCTGATGCAAATAGACAATAGCACAACGCAATCAATGGAAGCAACCCATCTCCAATACCTTTCCACCAACGAGTCGTTGCTTGAAACCGACTCCTTGCTCGTGCTTGCCACTGGACAGGATAGCATAAACCTGATGGTCGCACGGACGCAACTCCTGCAACAACTCAGCCAATTGGAACAGTCCATGTCCACTACTTGGGCCAATGTGCAGTCGCAAAGGGTGTCAGCCACGGCCAATTTGAAGACGGCGAACAATGGAATTGCCACGTCTTATGTTTTTGAGACGAACGACAAAGCCGTCAATAGCCTATACTTGGATTGGATAGAAAACGGACAGGCTGCCTTGACCAACGCCCAGGTGACAACCCTCACCAATATCGCCAATCAATGCCCCAGCACGGGCGGCAATGCCGTTTTCAGGGCAAGGGCCATGCTTTCATTGGTTGACCTTCAGTATTATGGCAACGATTTGAACTGCATTGGACAATATGCTCCTACGCCTAAGCCGGAGGTGGCGGCCAACAAGCAATTGAACAAGGTATTGGTTTATCCAAATCCTGCAAGCGATGTGGTGAACTTCAGTTGGAAAGCCATGGAAGGAAATGGAACTTTAGTACTTTCCGACTTGATGGGTAAGCAAGTTTTTAGCAAAACGCTGGATATGACGGTGGGAAGTACCCAGGTTTATACCAAGGCCCTTCCACCAGCCATGTACGTTTGCAAGCTGGTACAAGGCAACGAGATATTGCTTTCTGAAAAACTTGTAATTATCAAATAATCGTAAAATTGGTGCAGGCAGTTTTATACTGTCTGCACCTTTATTTTTGTACTATGAAACAGTACTATTTCTCAGTCTATCTCCTTTTGGTAACTCTAACAGTTTGTGGTCAAAAAAGAGACAATATTTGGTTGTTAGGCTATTACAATAACTTAAATGACCCAAATTTTGGTGGTATGGCCTTAGACTTCAATACCATGCCACCAGAAATATACCCTGTTGACAACGATATGTTCATGTTCGATACGAATGCTAGTATTTGTGACGAAGAAGGCAACCTTTTGTTTTATACAAATGGCCAAACAATTGGCAATGCGGTGTTCGACACCATGCAAAATGGAGGCGGGTTAAATCCTGGTGATTTTGCTGAATCAAATGGAGAATGGGGTTATTGGCTTCCACAGGGTGCTTTTATATTGCCAAAGCCAGGAAATCCAACTAGCTATTATTTAATTCATGAAGACATCCAATATGCTACATACAATGCCCTTGGATTGCTATTACTTGCGGAATATTCAAAGCATCTTTATTTTTCTGAAATTGACATGTCATTGGAAAATGGGTTAGGTGCTGTAGTTAAAAAAAATCAAATATTGCGAATCGACACTTTGAGCCCAGGCCAGCTAACGTGCACGAGACATGCAAATGGAAGAGATTGGTGGATGGTAGCACATGAATTGACCTCAAAAAATTATTTTCGGTTTTTAATATCGCCCGAAGGGATCACTGAAGTAGGCAAGGACAGCACAGAACATGACCTATTTAAAGCAGGATATGGACAAGCTGCTTTTTCCCCAGATGGAACTGTGTATGCAAGATTAGCCTCCTATGAATTTAGCCAGCCACCAACTATGGATGTTTATAAATTTGATAGGTGTAGCGGATTTTTGAGTGACCATCAACAAATACACATAGGGGAACTCAACGTAGTTGTCACCAGTCTTTCCATCTCTCCAAACTCAAGGTATCTATATGCAGCTACCCAAGATAAAGTTTTTCAGTTTGATTTGGAAGCACCAGTCATTGCTTATAGCAAGAAATTAGTGGCAGAATTTGATGGTTTCTACGATACTTCTCCACCATTTACAACATTGTTCTTTTACCAGCAACTTGCGCCAAATGGCAAGATTTATATGTGCACGGCCAATGGAACTCGATACCTGCATGTCATCCACCAGCCTAACCTTCCCTACCCCAACTGCAATCTGGAACAGCACAGCATCACTTTGCCAAGGATAAACGGCCAATCCCTCCCCAACTTCCCCAACTACCGCCTCGGCCCTTTGGACGATTCCCCCTGCGACACCCTCGGACTTGACAACCACCCCGTTGCCTTGTACCGTTATGGTCAGGACGTGAACGACTACCTCACCATTGAGTTCACCGACCTGAGCTATTACGAGCCTATTGATTGGCATTGGGACTTCGGCGACAATACCACCGATACTAACCCTAACCCCATCCATGAATTCCCCAGCGACGGCACCTACGAGGTCTGCCTGACGGTGAGCAACCAGTACGATACGAGCACCTATTGCCGTATGCTCATCATCGGCACTGGCATCAGCGCTACTGCCGAGCCAAACCAGCCAGCCGACCTCGTCAGCGTCTTTCCCAATCCCGCTCAGTCCGCCACCAATTTCCGACTGGGGGGCGACTACCTGCCACGGGAGGCCATGCTCACCCTCTACTCGGCCACTGGCCAACCCGTACACACCCAGCGCCTGATGGCAGGGTGGAGCGTGGTGGGCCTGGAGGGGCTGGCGAAGGGGATGTACTTTTGGGAGGTGCGGGACGCTTGCCTGCCGGGGCAGGGCGATAGGCAGTTGGGAGCGGGGAAATTGGTGAAGGTGGAGTGAGGTAAATTGTTATTTCAAAACCATGAAAATGAATCGCTTGCATTATATGCCTGTACCCTTTACTTGTCCAGTGGCAGTCACTGCTTCTGCCAAGTGCCTGCGCATGCAAGTTGCAAACTTGCATGAACTAAAAGGGGGAAACTTGAGACAACGGGTTGCCTTGGAGCAGGCCATGGAAGCCAAGCTGACCGAAATCGCTGGGATAGACGAGCAGTTGCCCGCCGCCATAGGAACGCCCAGCTATGCCCAGTTGCTTGCCCAACGGGCCTTGGCCTCAGATGCCTTGAACACTGCCAACAGCAGTTACCAGACGCTGATGAACAGCATCAACACTGCCCAGAATGCCCAGGCCGACAACCTGCTGGCTTCCAATGAGGCCATCATGACCACCAAGGTCTATGAGCAGAACGAGAAGACCGTGAACCGGGTCTATCTGGCCACTATCGGGAAAGGAGTTTACAGCCCGAACGCTACCCAACAACCCGACCTGGAAGCCGTGGCCAACCAATGCCCCTACACGGGCGGCAAGGCCGTGCTGCGTGCGCGTGGCCTGTTGACCATGCTGGGGGTCGAAGCATACTACGACGATGCGACCAACTGCCAGCCCTTGCAACAGTTCGGCGGGAACCAGGCCCCAGCGGCCATTTCGGGCCAGCAAATGGTGGCCAAGGTCTTCCCTAACCCAACCAAGGAGCGCTTCAACCTGTTGCTGGATGCGCCCTTGGAATCGGATGCGGAACTGGTGCTGACGAACGCTTATGGCCAGACGGTGGCCGTGCATAGCCTCGACGCCGGGCTGTTGAGTTACGAATTTGGTACTTCCAACCTGACGGAGGGCATCTATTTCCTTTCTGTTAAGGAAGGGGAAAGGCAACTGTTCTCCACTCGTTTGGTGGTGCAGAAATAATAGTAGAGAGGCTGGCAAGCAATTTGCCAGCCTCTTGTTTTATCATCTCTATCCTTATGAAAAAGCTGCCATCGTCTTTGCTATTGTCTTTGCTATTTCCATTTATCTGTTTGGCTCAGGGCCACGACCATGTATGGATGTATGGTTACAGTGCTTGGGCTGTTGAAGATTATTTCGGAGGTAGTGTGATTGATTTCAATGCAGAGCCTCCAACAATATTTAGGCAAGATAAAGAGATGAATTTTAATACTACGCATGCTGTCATGTGTGACTCTTTCGGTGTGCTTAAATTTTATACAAATGGGATAGCAATTAATGATGCAACCCATAATACAATGGTGAACGGGAGTGGGCTGAGCCCCGGTGAATATGCTACTCAATACGAGAGTGAAGGTTATTTTACGCTCAACAGTGCGATGGCATTACCTGTTCCTAATAAACCTAATTTGTATATGTTGTTTCATTTAAAGATTGAGCATCATCCAATTTACATATTGGCCAATACAACGTTATACCTGACTGTAGTGGACATGGATAAAAATGATGGTTTGGGGGAAGTTGTTGCCAAGAACCAAGAGCTACTTACAAATGGCAGGTTTGGGATTGTTAATGCTATTAAACATGGAAACGGCAGGGATTGGTGGGTATATATAACACATGAAGTTGAGAATAACTATAGTTATTTCCTTTTGACACCTGACGGTTTGCAAGGCCCGTTTTATTATTCTGCAACTCCAAGTTTTTGTTGCCCTCTAAGCGTTGGTCAGGTTATATTCTCTCCAGATGGCAATAAAGCAGCAAGGTACAATGTCCAACTCGGCGTTTATTTCTATGATTTCGACCGCTGTACTGGTGAGTTCAGCAATCCTGTGTTTATACCTCTTCCAAACGGCGATCTTGGTGGTGGTATCGCATTCTCCCCAAATTCGAGGTTTTTCTATTTGGTTCATGACCCTGAGAATATTTATCAGTATGACCTATGGGCAAACGACATAGAAAATTCAAAGGTTATCGTGGCCAAATGGGATGGTTTTTTTTCGATAGTAGGTTTACGGACTTCTTTCTTGGAATTGCAGCTTGGCCCTGATGGCCGCATCTACGGCAACTCACCCAATAGTGTTGCCCATCTTCATGTAATAGACCAGCCCAATAAAAAAGGACTGGATTGCAAGGTATTGCAGCATAGCCTGGAATTGCCCACGCTTAACGGCTTCACCTCCCCCCACTTCCCCAACTACCGCCTCGGCCCCAAGGACGGCAGCCCCTGCGATACCTTAGGCTTGGACAACCACCCCGTGGCCAAGTTCCGCTGCTCGCAAGACAGCACAGACTACCTTACCGTGGAGTTCACCGACCAGAGCACCTATGAGCCTAACAGTTGGTCGTGGTTCTTCGGCGACGGCAGCATGAGCCAAGACACCAGCCCCGTACATACCTACGCCCAGCCGGGCATCTACGAGGTCTGCCTCGTGGCCAGCAACGACAACAGCAGCAGCACCTACTGCAAGGTGCTGGAAATCGCCACCAGCGCCACCACAGCGCCTAACCAGCCTGCCGACCTCGTCAGCGTCTTCCCCAACCCCGCCCAGTCCGCCACCAATTTCCGGCTGGGGGGTGACTACCTGCCCCGTCAGGCCATGCTCACCCTCTACTCGGCCACTGGCCAGCCCGTGCTCACCCAGCGCCTGATGGCGGGTTGGAGCGTGGTGGGCTTGGAGGGGCTGGCGAAGGGGATGTATTTCTGGGAGGTGCGTGACGGTGATAGAAGGTTGGGAGCGGGGAAGTTGGTGAAGGTGGAGTAGCCCTTTCATGAACTCCCGCAAAGTTCTTAGCTTTGCGCCTCGTTTTACCAAACCTATCGAACATTGATAACCCATATCCGAGGCAGCATCACCCATAAGACGCCCACCTATATCGTGGTGGAGGCCGGGGGCATCGGCTACCACGTCAACATCAGCCTGTTCACTTACGCCAAGGTGGAGAAATTGGAGCAGGTGAAAATCCTGACCTACCTGCACATCAAGGAGGATGCGCACACGCTCTATGGCTTCGCCGAGGACGAGGAGCGCATCCTCTTCGTCCACCTGATTTCGGTTTCCGGCATCGGCCCCACGACGGCGCAGGTGATGCTCTCACAGATGCACCCAGACGAAATAAGGGCGGCCATCATCGGCGAGAACGAGGCGGTGCTTCGCAAGGTGAAGGGCATAGGCCCCAAGGCGGCCAAGCAGATCATCCTTGACCTGAAGAGCAAAATGATGAAAACTGGCGGCGATGTGTCGCCTTCTTTGCTCCCGGCGGACAATACCATCCGGCAAGAAGCGTTATCTGCGCTATTGGCTTTGCAAGTGAACAAAATCCAGGCGCAAAAAGCCCTGAACAAGGCACTTGACGAGCAGCCCGGCGTGAAGACGGTGGAGGACTTGGTCAGGTTGGCATTGAAACAGCTTTCGTGATTGCGGATTTACGATTGCGGATTTCGGATTGGGCTCAACCCCAAAATCCTTAATTGTTAAATCCCGCCGCTAACAAAGGCCAAATGCCAATCCATCGTTTTACACCCAACTTTGGCACAGCGAGCACAGGATTTTTGGACGTTTTACGGAAATAATATTTGCAAGGAATCCCAACTATTCACTTTCCTTTTCGTAAACCTGCCCTTGGCCGTCATTGGCTATCACCAATCCATTGTTCGTTTGCCACTTTCAAACAGTACTGCTGTCGTTGCTACTTGGCGAAGGTTGTTTTTTAAGGGATTAGAAGAAATTCCAGCGGAACAACCATAAAAACTGGGGGGCGGGAAGCAAGGAAAAACAGTTTTTTCTTCCCATCTCCCATACCTGCTTGCTAAGTAACACAAGATGCGGATAACTCCACCTAAATCTCTTTTTCGGCGGCGGAGCCGCCGAAAAAGAGATTTAACCCGAGTTTTTGTGGGCCGGAGGCCCACAAAAACTCGGGTTTGAAGAAAAGCTAAGGTGCTCCGCAACTTGAGCTAATTAGTTATCAACTGTCTTTCTAAGGAATTTGAAGTTTTTGCACATGCACATGCATCTTATGAAGAAGAGAATAAATTTACCCACTGTTTTGATTGTTTTTGGGCTTTTTGCACTCACCAGCCCGCTGTTTGGAAGCAACAAACCGGAGAACCCCTATTCCATGGAATACGTGCTGGCGGATGCCCCAGCCGAACCTGTGGCCCAGCCCAAGGCCGAGCAGACGGTGCTCATCGTACCGCCGCTGGCACCAAGGTACGTGACCGTGCCACAGGACACCATCCCGCTGGAAGACCGTACGGGCGATTTCCTGAGCAGCCCAACCTTCAATCCCTTCGACCTGAAAGACCCCGCCACTGTCACCAAGTCCGTTGAATACGACCCGATTACGAACCAGTACATCATCACCGAGCGTATTGGCGAGGACTACTACCGTCCGCAGAGCTACATGACCTTCGACGAGTACCTCGATTACCAGTCAAAGAAGCAGGAGCAGGACTATTTCAACGAACTCAATGCATCTGGCGGCAGGAGCGCCTCGGGCAGGATAGACCCCATCACCAAGATTGATGTCAAGAACCAACTCATAGAGCGGCTTTTCGGCGGCACCAAGGTGGACATACAGCCGCAGGGCAATATTGACCTCACCTTCGGGGCGGATTATTCAGAGGTGGAAAACCCCAGCTTGCCCCGCCGCCAACAGCGCAGGGGGGGCTTCGACTTCGACATGGACATCCAGATGAACGTGGAAGGCTCCATCGGCGAGAAGCTCAAGCTGAGCACCAACTACAACACGCAGGCGACCTTCGACTTCGACAACACCATGAAGCTCGACTACAACACGGACGCCTTCGGCGAGGACGATATTTTGAAGAAAATAGAGGCGGGCAACGTGAGCCTGCCGCTCAAAGGCACCCTCATCCAAGGCAGCCAGAGCCTTTTTGGCTTGAAGACGGAGCTGCAGTTTGCCAAGCTGAAACTGTCGCTCATTGCTTCGCAACAGCGCTCCGAACAAGAGAACATTACCTTGAAGGGAGGTAGCCAATTGCAGCAGTACCAAGTGTTTGCGGATGCTTACGATGAGAACCGCCACTTCCTGCTCACCCATTACAACTTCAACAATTTTGAGGAGGCGCTAGAGAACTTGCCCGTCATCAAGTCCCTCTTCAAAATACAGCGGATTCAGGTTTGGGTGACCAACGACCGCAACGAGACAAACAATGCCCGTGACATCGTGGCCATTTCCGACCTTGGTGAGACCACCCGCATGACCAATACCACTCCGGCCATGCAGCCACCGTCAGCGCCGCTCTATAGGGACAACCAAGGCGAGGCGCTGCCCGACAACCATGCCAACCCTATTTACCCCACCATTCTCTCCGACCCCCGCACCAAACAGGTGGAGCGAGTCGTGACCGTGCTGAAAAATGCGCCGTTCAACCTCCAGCAAGGTCGTGATTTTGAAAAAGTTTCGGCTCGTCTGCTTTCCCCAACAGAGTTCACTTTCCACCCACAACTGGGCTTTATCTCGCTCAATACCAATATCCAACCGGATCAGGTAGTGGGCGTTGCGTTTGAATACACCTACAAAGACAGTGTCTATCAGGTAGGCCAAATGGCCGAGGACGTTGCACAGAACTCTGGTATTTCCGATAGGGATACGACGGAAACCTCCGTTCCAATTCAAAGCGTGCTCTTCGTGAAGATGTTGAAGAGTACCGTTCAGCCCGTCAACTTGCCCACTTGGGACCTGATGATGAAGAACGTTTACAATATTGGGGCATACAATGTGGCAGCCCAGGATTTCAAGCTCGATATTTTTTATGACGACCCCGGCTTCGGTAAGAAGCGGTTTTTGCCGACCAGCAATATCGCACAGATTCCGCTCATCAATGTCTTCAACCTCGACCAGTTGAACGTGCAGAACGACCCCCAGCCTGATGGCGTCTTTGACTTTGTGGAGGGCCTCACCATCCAGACCAGGTCAGGACGTATCATGTTCCCTGTATTAGAGCCGTTCGGCAGTGCCTTGGAAAAGCAGATTGACGACCCCGTTCAGCGTAAGAAATACGTTTACAACCAGCTTTATGACCTGACGCTTTTCAATGCAAGGGAATTCCCCGAACTGAACCGTTTCACCATAGAAGGCTCCTATAAGTCGAGCGTATCCAATGAAATCTCCTTGGGTGCATTCAACATCCCGCCCGGCTCGGTGCGGGTGACGGCCGGTGGCCAACAATTGATAGAAGGAAAAGACTATGAAGTGGACTACTCCATCGGCAAGGTGCGCATCCTCAACGACGCTATCCTGAACTCGGGAACCCCCGTGCAGGTGGGCTTTGAGGACAATACACTGTTTGGGTTCCAGCAGAAGGCCATGATCGGCATGAGGGCCGATTACGAGGTGAACAAGCACCTGACCATCGGCGGCACCTACCTGCGCCTCTTCGAGCGGCCCTATACCCAGAAGGTGAACATCGGCGACGACCCCATCAACAACCGGATGTTCGGCCTCGACATGAACTATAGTAACGAGGTGCCCTGGGTTACCCGCATGGTGGACAAATTGCCGTTCATTTCAACGAAAGCCCCGTCCAATTTGACGTTTTCTGCCGAGACAGCGGCCATCAAGCCGGGCCACGCAAGGGCCATCAACGAAAACTCGGAGGACGACGACAAGGGCGGCGTTGTTTATATTGACGATTTTGAGGGCAGCTCGCTGCCCATTCCGCTCAATACCAGGGTCATTGGCAACAACGGCTGGGTAATGGCCAGCGTGCCAAACAACGAGATGTTCCCCGAATCGGCCTTCAAGGACACCACCTTGGCTGGCGTGAACCGTGCCCATACCTCTTGGTACCGGATTGACTTCACAGACGCCTCCCTTACGAGTGACGAAGATAGAAACAACCCTTACGCCCAGATCATCAACCAGGTGGAGATATTCCCGAATTTCAGGCCACCAAACCAACTTGGCGGCACTGGTGCGGCCTTTGCCCAAATCCTGGATGTTCAATACGACCCAACCCGCCGGGGCAGCTATAATTTCGACCTGCCCAACGGCGGTACTGCGTATTCGGCGGGCCTGAACAACAACGGTAGGCTGAATGCCCCAGAAACCCGTTGGGGCGGAATCATGAGCGAGCTGACCACCAACGACTTCCAAACAGCTAACGTTGAGTTCCTGGAGTTTTGGATGCTCAGCCCCTATCTTGATACCACAGGTGCCGTAGGGGCCAATCCAAACGCCATCAATGGCAACATGGATGGCCATATCTATTTCAATTTTGGCAATATCTCAGAGGACATCCTGCCCGATAGCCGGAAAATGTTTGAGAATGGACTCCCAGGCCCTGCGACCCAAGGCCGCCGTGCCATCGAGACAGGGTGGGGCATGGTGCCGCTTACCCAGCAAATCACAGCCGCCTTCGATACCAACAAGGAAAACCGCCCTGCGCAGGACGTAGGATTGGATGGCCTGCCGAGCGTACCGCTACCAAGCGACCCGGACGCACTTAGCGAGCAGACGAAGTTTAAGTTCTATCTTGACGCCATTGAAAGTACGCCCGGATTCGACCCAGATGCCAAGGACATGATAATTGCCGACCCCTCCAATGATGATTTTGTACACTTCCGTAGGGGCTGGCCTGATGGCACCTCGCTGATAAAGCGTTATGACCGCTTTTTTGGCACCGAAAACAATACCCCCATCAATGACGGTGCTGACCGCTTTGCTACTGGTGCTACCACCTTGCCCGATGCCGAGGACATCAACAGGGACTTTACCCTGAACGAAACGGAGGGGTATTTCCAGTACCGGGTGCCCATTAAGCATGATGGTAATGGTGGCATTCGGCGGGAAGACAACCCTTTCATCACGGACGTGGTACAAGGTGAAGGCAACCGTATCTGGTACCGTTTCCGGGTACCCCTCGAACTGCCTGATGACGACGAGAACTTCAGCCGGATCGGCGGCATACAGGACTTCCGCTCCATCCGCTTCATGCGCATGTATTTCAAGGATTTTGAGGCCCCGGTGCATTTCCGCTTCGCAACGCTCGAACTCCAGCGCAACCAATGGCGCCGCTACAAGCAAGACCTCGGTGAGGCTTGCTTGGCCCAGGACGCTGTCAGCCCAGAGTTTGAATTGAACAGGGTTAACATCGAGCAGAACGCACGTCGTGAGCCGTTCAACTATGTGCTACCTCCTGGCATTAGCCGTGAGCAGTCGTTGGGCGTGAACCTCCAGGCACTACAGAATGAGCAGGCCGTCACCATGCGGGTTTGCGACCTCGCCGATGGCGACGGGAGGGGCATGTTCAAGAACCTCAACCTCGACATGCGCTTTTTCACCAAGATGAAAATGTTCGTCCATGCCGAACCCACCATCTGCGATGTAACCGAAGACCCCATCCAGAATGGTGACTTGAGCGTATTCGTCCGGTTTGGTAGCGACTTCAAGAACAACTATTACGAGTACGAGATACCGCTCACCCTCTCCGACCCGGATGACCCTACGCCCCGCAACGACGACCAGTACCAACGGGTGGTTTGGCCAAGGGCCAATGATATCAGCATTGATTTCAAAAAGCTGATAGAACTGAAAATAGACCGAAACAACAGCAGCGTGCCAGTGGGGCAAGTGTTCAGTACCACGGAAGAGAGGGATGAAGGTGGCGATGCCATCTATAAAATAAAGGGCGCTCCCAACCTTGGCAACGTGAAGGCACTGATGATTGGCATTCGCAACCCAAAGCAAGGCATTGACTGCGACCCCAACGATGAAAAAAGCGTGGAGATTTGGGTGAACGAGCTTCGGGTATTTGGCCTTGACGAGAAGGGCGGCGTGGCTGCCACGGCCCGTGCCGATATACAGTTGGCCGATCTCGGCAACCTTTCGTTGGCGGGCAAGTTCAGTGGCTACGATTTTGGTGCCCTCGACCAACAGCTGTTGGAGCGCAGCCGGGAGCGCATTACGCAGTACGATGTTGCTACGCAATTGTCTTTGGACAAATTCCTGCCCTCGGACTTGGGCTTGAAACTGCCCTTCTATTTCCAGATTTCCAACGAGGTGCGCACACCCAAGTTCAATCCCTACGACTTGGACATTTTGCTGAAGGACAGCGATGACTCCATCCGTAATATTGCCAATACCAGCACGAAAATCAAGAGCTATAACTTCACAAACGTGCGTTGGGACAAGCAGAACCCCAGCGGCAAGGTGATGCCCTGGAGCCTCTCCAATTTCAGCTTCACGTATGGTTTTGATGAAACGACCCGCCGTGACCCGCTCATCGAAAGCGATGTGCAGGAGCGCCGCCGTGGAGCGGTTGACTATGGTTGGCAGCGCAATGTGAAGTACATTGAGCCTTTCAAGAAGTTGATCAAAAAAGACAAATACCTCAAGTTCATCAAGGAAATCAACTTCAACCCACTGCCCAATTCCATCAGCATCGCCACCGACCTCGACCGCCGGTTCAACACGACGAAGTACCGTTTCTCGGGCGATGACCCTGAGTTCAATACCTACTACAACAAGCAGTTTCTTTGGAACCGCCGCTACGACATGCAATGGGACCTGACCAAGAACCTCAAGTTCAGGTTCAATGCCGACAACGTTGGGGTGATTGATGAACCGGATGAAAAGGTGATGATTCGGCGTAACAAATTGCCTGAAAACGACGCGCTTTATATTGCCAATATCAAAGATTATCGCAGGGATTCTATCCGGACTAATTTAAGGAACTTTGGCCGTACCAAGAACTACAAGCACCAGTACTCGGTCACGTACAATGTGCCGTTGAAGGCGCTACCGTTCATGGATTGGACCAGCGTGAAACTCAGCTACGATGCCGATTATTCATGGTCTGCGTCGAGCCTTGCCACAGAAGCGCAGTTACTTGGCAACGTCATCACCAACGGCCAGCGCCGCCAGATTGAGGGCGATTTTGATTTTGAGAAGCTGTACAATTATTCAAAATACCTTAAAAAAATCAACTCTAAGCCAAAGCCGGGTGCGGGGGGTAGAGGTGCCGACAAAGATTCCAAGGAAGAAAAGAACAGCAAAGACAGTCGGAAAGATAAAAAAGGCAAGGGCAAAAAAGGCAAGGATAGCGGCGACGCCAAAGACACCGACGCCCCCGACCCAAGCAAGGATACCGACAGCCAAGGCAAGGATAGGATTGCGGACAAGAAAGGTGGCAAGGATACTGACAAGGGGCGGGAGAAAAACAAGGATTCTGCCAAAGCTAAAGACGATAACAAGAACAAAGATCGCCAACCTACCATTGTCGAACGGGCCATCATACGGCCACTGATGACTGTGCGCAAGTTGAAAGTCCGCTACACGGAGGACTTCAGTACGGTGATTCCGGGTTATATGCCAGATTCCAAGCTGTTCGGCATGGAAAAGTTCACGGCACCAGGCTGGGACTTCGTGGCGGGCGCACAGCCGAATATCAACCCCGATGATTACTACACCGACAAGGATTGGCTGCACAAGAACTGGCAATGGATTACCTCTGACCTGGAGTACGCCCTGCCTAGGAACATCAACCAGACCTACGAGCAAGTGATGGACGGCAGGTTGGAACTGGAGCCCTATTCCGATTTCCGGGTAACGGTGGAGGCCAAGCGTTCCAAGTCCACCAACCATACGGAGGACTTCCGCCGCTTCGACGACGAGCCGGGCCCTGACTTCCAACAGAAGGAATGGAGGCACGCCAACGCCACCGACTATGGCCAATTCAACGTCTCCTATTCGGCCCTCAACACCCTGTTCGAGAAGGATTTGGAAGGCTTGTTCCAGCAATTTGAGGACAATAAACTCCTTGTGGCGAATCGCCTCAGCGACGGTAAGCACGACAATCCCGACTCGTCCTATGCGGAATACCCGAAAGGCTACGGCCCCTTCCACCAGAACGTGCTGCTGCCTGCCTTCATCGGTGCCTACACTGGCCAAAAAGTCAGTGACATGAATATCACGGATAATTTCTTGGGCGATGTCATCCTCAAGACCATGCCCCGCCCCAACTGGCGGATGACCTACAGTGGCTTGTCCAAGTTGGGCAATCTGGGCGATATTTTCCAAAACATCTCCATCACACATGGCTATCAAGGTAAAATGGTGGTGAACAGTTTTGATACCGACCGCCAGTACGACCCTGAAGACCTCACCAAGCAGAAGGAGACGAACTTGGACTACTATTCCCGCTTCGAAATCCCCGACATCCAGATTGACGAACAGTTCAGTCCGTTGCTCGGTATTGACGTGCGGTTGAAGAACAGCATGTCCTTCAAAACGGAGTACAAAAAGAGCCGGCAATTGCGCCTGGAGTTGATTGGTACGGGCCGCCTGCATGAAAGCAAGGGCGAGGAGTTCACGGTCAATTTTGGCTATACCTTGAAGGAGGCGAACCTGTTCAAGCCAAAAAAGCGGAAGAAAGAAGACCCAAAGAAGGAAAAGAAGAGCCCCATTGGCGGTGGCAGGCAGGGTTCCCGTGCCAGCCAGAACAGCCCCGGAGACATGATCTTCAGCTTCGACATGTCCGTAAAGGATGACGTGACAAACATCCGGGAATTGGTCACTGGCCTCGTGGAACCCAACCGTGGTGCCCGTCGGGTCTCGATTGCCCCAGCCGTCCAGTACCAGTTGAGCGACCAGCTTTCGCTCCGCTTCTTCCTTGACTACAACAAGAACACGCCGAAAACCTCGCAAGGCTTCCCCACCACCAATATTCGGAGTGGGGTAACGGTTAGGTTCACGTTGTAAAGCGGAGCAAATGCCTGTAAAATAGAAGCGGGCGGTGCAGCGAAAGTTGCACCGCCCGCTTCTTGTTTTGGGTAGGTAATTTTTAGTGTTCTACGAAAACCTTACCGCACCACCCCCACCGTCATCTTCCCATCGTACTGCCCCTTAATCACGGGCGATTGGCGGTTCATCGTATAAGCCCGCACGTTTTCGTCCACGTAGTCGAAAAGCTCTTGCACGGTCACGATTTTGTTGGCATCCTTGTCGGCCTCGCCCTTTAGGCCACGGATGAGAAAGTGGCTGAAAACACCTTGGCGGAGGCCACTGCTTTCAAGGGAGGTTTCTTCGCCCTTGGAGGACATGATGAGTGCCGTGCCAGCCTCGGCCTCGGCCAAGGTTTTATAGTAATCTTCCAATACGTTGCGGATGGTTCCACTCTTTTCGGCCATGGCCAACAGGCTGCCAGAGTGGCATGCATCGGCGATGCAGAGCTTGTATTTGGCGGGGCTGCTTTCCAGCATTTTCTTGATGTCTTCGTGGTCGAGTTTTTTGTTGAAGCCATCAAAATCAATGGGGAGGAACGAGCCGGGCAGGCCGTGGCCGGAGAAATAGACCATCACGAGGTCTTCCTTGCCGGCTTTGCTGAACACGTCGTTCATGGCGGCCAGAATCTTTTCGTGGGTGGCGTCCTCGTCAATGAGGATGCGAATTTGGTTGTCGGTCAGTGCACCGCCTTCGGGGCTTTTCAGGAAGGCGTACATGCGGTAGGCGTCGTCATCGGTGTAGCGCAGCGTGGGCATGTGGTCGTAAGCGGAAATGCCGACCACCACGGCCCAAACCTTCATCTGGCTGGCCTGGCGGATGGCAATATAGTCGTCGGCAGAGAGCGTGGATGGGGCGGCGTCCTGGATGAGGTCGGCAGGTGCAGATGTGCCCATGTAGGAACCTTCTTTCCAAAAGCCCGTGACCTCGGTGCCGTCGGTCAGGAAGAGCGAACCCTCGCCGCTAAATGCGCCGAGCGCCCAGTCGCCTTTGTAGCGCTCTCCATTGGCGTAGTAGATGACGCCATCTCCATCGGGCATTCCGTTCTCGAACTCGCCGACGTACTTGGCTACGCCATCTTTATAAACATAAGTGCCACGGCCATTGGCGCAGTCGCCTTCGATGCAGCCTTCTTTGCCATGTTCGATTTGGGAATTGCCGAGGTACTCGCCCTCCCGCCACTCGCCAGAGGTTTGGGTGTTGTCGGCGTAGTAGAAAATGCCTTTGCCTGCCTTTAGGCCCGCCTTGAAACTGCCTGTGTAGCGGTCGCCGTTGGTGTAGGTAAAGGTGCCAGTGCCTTCGGGCTTGCCATCCTTGAACTGGCCTTCGTACTTGCTCCCGCCAGGGTAGGCGTAGGTGCCCGCGCCGTTCTCGCAGTCACCGGCAAGGCAGCCCGTTTGTACTTCAGGTTCTTTGTTGGGGAAGAGGTTGGCGATGGGTTGGCCAAGGGAATCAATTGGCAGGCCCATTTTCCAAAGGCCCTCCCAAGTGCGGCCATCGGCATTGGTTTTTTTGCCCTTCCCCTCTTGGAAACGGTGCGCCCACTCGCCTCGGTAGGTGCTGCCGTCGGTATATTGGCAGGTACCGATGCCGTGGATTTCGCCATCCTTGAACTGGCCAATGTACTTGGCCCCGCTAGGGAAAAGATAGATGCCCGTGCCATTCTTACAGTCGCCAGAGATGCACTGGGCAGCCAAGGCATTTGCGAAGCAAATGAATAGGGCAATGATAATGGGTTGTTTCATAGAAAATGGTGATTCGTGATTGGTGATTCGTGATTGGGCGGGGTAGGCCATATCAACGTGAATTGGTGGATAAAAGTTATGTTGGTACCCAAACTTGTTTACCCCTTTTAAGAATTAGTCCTTTTGCAATTTTTGTGCTAATCCAAGAAATCATCAATATAGGTTGGAGGTGGGATGGTGCTCAATGGTGGGGGAGGTGTAAGGTTGTCGCAACTAAATAGCTTTGGCGTTTTTGGGGAAGAAATTCCATAGCAATTGATGACAATAGCATCGAATTAGGCAGCGATCATTGCCATGCAAAAATAGTGTGCCTCGACAGTTGCGGCTCTGGCCGTTCAGTTCATCGAGAAAACCGGGGCATCTGCATTGGCACCAGTGTAGAAGGTCAGTAGGTTGATTTTGTACTGCATGAAACGTGACAGGGGCAGTTGCGAGACCAGTTCGAGCACATCCAGTTCTGAGTTGGCGTTGATGGTCGCCCAAATCTTTGAATTGTCGAGGGAAAGGGCATAGTTAACTAGCTTGCCGTCACGGAACAGCTTGTTGACTTTGGCCCGCTGGTGCGGTATCTGGCGCAGGAAATCTTCTGACAGCACTTTCGGAAGCGTGAAATCTACCATGAATTGGTATTCTTGCGTCATGTCAAAATAAAAATTAGGCAGTTAGGAAATGTAGGTCTCAATAGTGTATGTTGATGGTTTTCGTCTAACTCCTCAAAAGGGTAAATTTTTTGAGGTTGCAAAGGTATTAGAAATTTTTATTCAACAAAGGGTTTGTGGAAAAAATCCAGGGTGGCAAACAATCAATACAGTTTATAGATGAACGCATTTGAAATTGATAGCAGTCACCAACGAGAGGAGGGGTTATCAAACCCCGATGTTCCGGAACATCGGGGTTTGATAACCCCTCCTCTCGTTGGTGACTGCTGTTGGCTAAATTTTGTTCATCAATTTTAAATTAGACTATCTATACTGCGCACCGCCAAGTTTTGGGCATCAGCAAACTGTGCTGTTGGCTTTTAGCAATTGGCTGTTGGCCAACAGCCAATTGCTAAAAGCCAACAGCTTTATGCACAAAACTTGACGGCGTTAGCTATATAATAGGTATCGAAGCGATAACGGACTCATCGAATGGCTTGGGGCTTTTACTCATTAATCGTGGCATTGTTTTTGGCTGCTAGTAATTATTCCCTTCCTGCGTAGCTCCCCATTGTATTAAATTCATATCAAGCGACAACTAAAGATGCTTGGATTCGTTACAGCTTTTTGACAAATTAAATCACTACGCCTTATTTTTGTGCCCGCAATGCAATTCATCCGGCAACATATCATCTTCAAATACTTCTGGCTGCTGATGACCGCTATGTTCATCAACAGCAGTGTTGACCCCATTGACCCCAATGGGGAGTGGGTGGCCGAAGACTTATCGGTGAACGAGATGGAAACCATAACGGAGATTGTTGCGGAGCATTTATTGGATATTGAAAACTGCTTCAAAGAAACCAACGACGACGACCCCGATAGCAGCACGGCAGTCAAAGTTTTGAAAGATGTTTCCCAATATATTCCGGTCAAAATAACAGCGCCCAAACTGGGCTTAGCCTTGACCGATGCATTGACCACCCCAGGTTATTTCAAGCGATTTAATTCGCAATTCATCTCCGAAATAAACGCACCGCCGCCCAAACAGGCAGCCTAACCTACGCTTCGCACGGTATTCGCCCTGCGGCTTTTCAACTTTTTTTTCCTTTAAAAACTTTTGGTTGGTTGCCCCTTCGCAACTGCCGAGCCTCATTGATTTATCGCTGATTTTTCAGGAGCGATTTTTCCGGCTTGCCGCTGGGAAACGCACTTCGGGGAAACCTTGCGACGCATCCGTGCAGCAAAGCAAACGTGTAGCGTCCACTTGCCACAAAGGCTTTTTGCCAATGGCCAATAGCAAACGGCCAACTCAATCCCCCGTTGTGCGGACTTGCTCCGTTTCAACCGTTAACCATTTCATTAAATTCATACAACCATGTTTAAAAATAATCGCTTTAATTTCCTTTCGCTGGCCATGCCCAGCCTTTTTGCAGCGCTTATGCTCACAGCCTGCGCTTCCGATAAAACACCCGGCGAAACCATTGCCGAAACCCAATCTTACCCCGTCACCCAGCCGCTCGTGATGGACACCACTTATCAAAAGGAGTACGTCGCCGACATCCAGTCGCCGCAGCACGTCGAGCTGCGGGCAAGGATACAGGGCTTCCTCGAAAAAGTGCATGTGGACGAAGGCCAAGCGGTGCGGGAAGGGCAGGTGCTTTTCACCATCAGCAACCAGGCTTTGCGGGAAGAACTCAAAAAGGCAAACGCCCTGCTGAACAGCGCCATTGCGGAGGCAAAAGTTGCGGAGGTGGAGGTACAGAATACCCGCATCCTCGTTGAGAAAAACGTCGTCTCCAAGTCCGAACTGGCCATGTCGGAGGCGAAGCTGGAGGCGCTCCGGGCGAAGATTGAGGAGGCAAAATCCGATGTGTCGGCGGCTCAGTTGAACATCTCGTTCGCACAGGTGAAGGCCCCGTTCAGCGGCATCATCAACCGCATACCCAACAAGCAGGGCAGCCTCATCGAAGAGGGCACGCTGCTTACCGCTTTGTCCAGCAACCACGATGTTTTTGCCTATTTCAACGTCTCTGAAAAAGAGTACCTCGAACTGGAAAAACAAAAGAATACCGACTGGAAAAAAAGTGCCTCGCTCATGCTCGTCAACGGCCAATTGCACCCGCACAAGGGCCGTGTCGAGACCGCCGAAACGGTCATTGACAAGGCCACCGGCAGCATCGCCTTCCGTGCCCGTTTTCTCAATCCAGGGCATTTCCTCAAGCATGGTTCCAGCGGCAAAGTGCTTATCGAAAACGAGTTGAAGAACGCCATCGTCATCCCACAGAAATCCACTTTCGAGGTACAGGACAAGCTCTATGTCTATGTGCTCGGCGAAGGCAACAAGGTCGAAATGCGGGCCATCGTGCCCAAGCTGCGCCTTTCGCATTTGTACGTCATCGAAAGCGGTCTTTCGGTCAATGACAAGTTCATTTACGAAGGCATACAGACTGTTAAACAAGGGGATATGGTAACGCCTGAATTTAAGCCGATGGGGGAATTTATGTCAATGCTGGCGATGCGGTAATTTTTTTGATTTAAGATATAAGATAGACGATTTTAGATTTTGCGAGACAATGCCGTTGATTATAGGTGTTTCTATAAATCTTAAATCATTTAATCGCCAGTTAGATCTAAAATCTTATATCGTCTATCTTATATCTTAAATCAAGAAAGAATCTACATTAAACCCAATGCTGGTGCGGCCTCCCCGCACCCAGTTACTCTTTTCCCTAAATCAAAAATAATGACCGTCAAATTCATACATCGCCCCATTCTCTCCATTGTCATATCCACCTTTATTACCATTTTAGGCGTACTGGCGCTGACGCAATTGCCCATGACGCAGTTCCCCAGCGTGGCACCGCCGGAGGTGAACGTGACCGTGGAATACACCGGTGCCAATGCCGAAACCGTGACCAAGGCTGCCCTCGTGCCGCTCGAACGTGCCATCAATGGCGTACCGGGCATGAAGTACATGTCATCCGATGCCGGGAACGACGGCGTGGGCGTGGTGCAGGTCATCTTCGAGGTGGGCACCGACCCCGACGTGGCCGCCGTCAATGTGCAAAACCGGGTGACGGCCGTCATGGGCGAGCTACCCACCGAGGTGACCCGCAACGGCGTGAAAATCGCCAAGGAGGAGAACGCCATGCTGATGTACCTCAATATCTTCAGCCGGGACTCGATACTGGACGAAAAATTCCTCTACAATTTCGCCGACATCAACGTATTGGCGGAACTGAAACGGGTCAACGGCGTCGGCTTCGCCGATATTTTGGGGGCAAAAGAGTACGCCATGCGCATCTGGCTCAAGCCTGATAAACTGCTGGCCTACAACCTCTCCACCGACGATGTCCTTGAAGCCCTCGACGAGCAGAACATCGAGGCAGCGCCCGGCAAAGTGGGCGAGAGCAGCGACAAAACCGCCCAGTCGCTCCAATACGTCATCAAGTACACAGGCAAGTACAACACCGAGGAGCAGTACGCCAATTTGCCCATAAAATCCACGCCCGACGGGCAGATTCTGCGGATAAAGGACGTGGCGGACGTGGAATTCGGCACCACCTATTTCGACGTGGAAGCCAAGCTGAACGGCAAGCCCTGCGCAGCTCTCATGCTCAAGCAATTGCCCGGCTCCAACGCCAGCGAGGTCATCGCCAACGTGAAAAAACGCATGGCGGAAATTAAGCAAAGCACCTTCCTCGAAGGCATGGACTACGAGGTGAGCTACGACGTGTCCCGCTTCCTCGATGCCTCGGTGCGGGAGGTCATCAGGACGCTCATCGAGGCGTTCCTGCTGGTTTCGCTCGTGGTTTTCATCTTCCTGCAAGACTGGCGCTCGACGCTCATCCCGGCCATCGCCGTGCCTGTTTCGCTGGTCGGCACCTTCCTGTTCATGCAGCTTTTCGGCTTCTCGCTGAACCTCGTCACGCTGTTCGCCCTCGTGCTGGCCATCGGCATCGTGGTGGACAATGCCATCGTGGTCGTCGAAGCCGTCCATGCCAAGATGGAGGGCGCCCCCCGCATCACGCCCATGCAGGCCACCGAGCAGGCGATGCACGAAATCAGCGGGGCCATCGTCGCCATCACGCTCGTCATGTCGGCGGTGTTCATCCCCGTGGCGTTCATGTCGGGGCCGGTCGGCATTTTTTACCGACAATTTTCGGTCACAATGGCCATTTCCATCGTGCTGTCCGGCGTGGTGGCGCTCACGCTCACACCTGCACTTTGCGCCATTCTGTTGAAAAACAGCCACGGCAGCCATGCTGGCAAAAAGTCATTGACCGCCCGTTTTTTCGCAAGTTTCAACCGCTGGTACGATGGGCTGGCCAACCGCTACCAGCGCCTGCTCGGCACGCTGGCCAGCCGCCGGGTCGTAACCTTTGCCATGCTCGTTGCCTTCTTTGCTGGCACGGGCTTTTTGGGTAAAATATTGCCGACAGGCTTCATCCCCAACGAAGACCAGGGCACGTTCTACGCCAGCATCACCACGCCTTCCGGCTCCACGCTGGAGCGCACGAAGGAGGTCGTCAACGAGATACAACGGGTGAGCAAAGGCATAGAAGCCATCGAGTCGGTGTCCACTTTGGCAGGCACGAACATCCTCTCCGACGGCACGGGCGCTACCTACGGCACCTGTCTCGTGAACCTGAAACCGTGGGAGGCGAGGAAGGAGACGGTGGACGAAGTGATTGGCATTTTGGAGGAGAAAATCGGGCATATCAAGGATGCCAAAATCGAGCTGTTCCCGCCGCCCGCTGTGCCGGGTTATGGCAACGCCAGCGGCTTCGAGCTGCGGCTGTTGGACAAGACGGGCAAGGGCGATTTCAAGGCGATGGAAGGCGTCGTGCAGCAGTTCGTCGCCGACCTGCAAGCCCGACCGGAGATAGCCTCGGCCTTCACCATTTTCGATGCCAGCTACCCGCAGTACATGGTGCATATTGACAACGACAAGGCGGCGCAAAAAGGCGTGACCGTGAACAATGCGATGGGCGCTTTGCAGACCCTGCTTGGCTCGGAGTACGCCACCAACTTTATCCGTTTCGGTCAAATGTACAAGGTGATGGTACAGGCGCTGCCGGAGTACCGTGCCAAGCCGGACGACATTTTGAAGCTCTATGTGAAAAACGACGAGGACGAAATGGTGCAGCTTTCGGCGTTCATGTCCATCGAAAAAATCTATGGCGTGGACCAAGTGACCCGCTACAATATGTACCCCTCTGCCGAGTTGAACGGCGAGGCAGCACCGGGCTATAGTTCCGGTTCTGCTATCGCTGCCGTGCAGGAAGTGGCCAAGGCCAAATTGCCGAAAGGCTACGATATAGACTGGGCGGGCATCACCCGTGACGAGGTGGCGACGGGCAACCAAGCTGTCTATATTTTCCTGATTTGCCTGCTGTTCGTCTATTTGTTGCTTGCTGCGCAATACGAGAGCTTCCTGCTGCCCATGCCCGTCATACTCAGCCTCCCGACGGGGGTGTTCGGCGCTTTTGCGCTGCTGGCAGCAATGGGCTTGGAGAACAATATCTACGCCCAGATTGCCATGGTCATGCTCATCGGCCTGCTGGGCAAGAACGCCATCCTCATCATCGAGTTCGCCGCCATGAAACACAAGGAGGGCCTGACGCCGTTCCGTGCTGCCGTCGAAGGGGCAACGCTGCGATTGCGCCCCATCCTGATGACCTCGTTCGCCTTCATCGCTGGCCTGTTGCCGCTGCTTTTCGCCAACGGCGCAGGTGCCATCGGCAACCGCACCATCGGCGCTGCGGCAGCGGGCGGGATGCTGTTCGGGACGGTGTTCGGGGTCGTGCTCGTGCCGGGGCTGTACGTGATTTTCGCCACGCTGTCGGAGTTTTTTGTGAAAAAAGCGAAGGAAGAGCAGGTGGAGATTACGGAGGAGGTGCCGCTGACGGAGGAGATGGAAGGGGTGGAAATTGGAAATTGAGAAATCGAAGATTTACGCCAATTAATTGATTTAAGATATAAGATAGACGATTTTAGATTTAAGATTTAGCGGGACGATGCCAGCATTTACTGGTATTTTCATAAATCAAAAATCATTTATAGATAGTCGCAATTGAAATTGATGCTTGGGTTGGGCAATTTAGCAGACCCTTTCGAGAGGGGGGGTTATCAAACCCCGGTGTCCGGAACGCCGGGGTTTGATAACCCCTCCTCTCGAAAAGGGCCTGCCATCAACTTTAAATGCGTTCATCTATAATCCCCAATTAAATCTAAAATCTTATATCGTCTATCTTATATCTTAAATCAAAAAAAATCAAGAATTAAAAATGCAAAATATCAAATCATATATCCCTCATATTGCCATCATCACAATAATGGGCATATTCAGTTGCAAGCCCGTCGAAGTCCTCCGCACGGACACCCTGCTGCCCAGTCCGGACGCTTTCGCCGATGCCACCGCCGACACCACCAACTCGGCCACCCTCAACTGGCGGGAATACTTCAATGACCCCTACCTCGAAGGGCTGATTGACACCGCCCTTGCCAACAACCTCGACCTTAAAATGGCCGTGCAGCGCATCGAGGCGGCGAAGGCGGGCGTACTGGCAGCGAACGGGGCGCTGCTGCCCACCGTGGAGGCGGCGGGTGCTGCCGGAATGACCAAGTTTGGCCGCTACACCATGGACGGCGCTGGCAACCGCAACACGGAAATGATAAACGGCAAAGACATCCCCGTTCACCTGCCCGATTTTTTCGTCGGCCTGCAAAGCAGCTGGGAGATTGACGCTTGGGGCAAATTGAAAAACCGCCGTCAAGCCGCTGCCAACCGATTTTTGGCGAGCGTGGAGGGCAGGAATTTCATACAAACCAGCCTCGTCGCCGAAATCGCCGCCGCCTACTACGACCTCTTGTCGCTCGATGCCAGCCTGCGCATTGTTGACGAGAATATCGGCATCCAGCAAAACGCACTAGAACTGGTGCGGGTGCAAAAAGAGGCGGGCATGGCCAACGAACTGGCCGTGGAGCAGTTCGAGGCGCAATTGCTCGGCCTGCGGGGGCAGCGCATCGAGATGGAGCAAATGATAGTGGAAAACGAGAGCCGCATCAACTACCTGTGCGGCAGGTACCCGCAGCCCGTGCAGCGCAGCAGCCTTGATTTGTTGGAAATGTCGCCGCCGTCGTTGGTGGCCGGTGTGCCAGCCCAGTTGCTCCGCAACCGCCCTGACATCCGGGCGGCGGAACTGGAACTGGCCGCCTCCAAGGCCGACCTGAACGCCGCCCGTGCGCTGTTTTACCCAACCGTGGAAATCAACGGCCTGCTGGGCCTGCAAGCCTTCCGCCCCGATTTGTTGGTGACAAAACCTGCCTCGCTGGCCTACGGGCTGCTTGGTGGCCTGGCTGCCCCGCTCATCAACAAGCGGGCGATACAGGCAGAGTTCAACGCTGCCGATGCTTACCAGTTGGAGGCGCTCTACGCTTACCAGCAAGCCATCCTCGGTGGCTACGTGGAGGTCCACAACGGGCTGGCGGGCCTCCGCAACCTCCAGCGTTCCCTCGACCTAAAACGCTCTGAGGCGGAGGTGTTTACCCGCTCCATTGCTACCTCCAACGACCTGTTCCGCACGAGCCGGGCCACCTATTTGGAGGTGCTGTTTGCGCAGCAAAACGCCCTGAGCACGAGGCTGGAACTGGTGGAGATGAAGCAGCGGGAATTGATGATGGGCGTGGGGGTTTATCGGGCGCTGGGGGGTGGGTGGCGGTAAGGGTGGAAATTGAGGGGTACATTTTGATAGTTAGCTCAAAAGACCCTCAATTTTCGGTTTGAACCGCTGCCATTTTTGGCGTCTTATGGGTTTTCCCTATTTTCGATTTCTTTTTCACTCAAAATACAGCGCACATGAGCAAAATTCTCGAACTCGACATCACACTAAAAGACAGCAAACCCAAAATCTGGCGGCGGGTGCTCGTGCCCGAAGACATGAACTTCCACGAGCTGCACTACGTCATCCAGTTTGCGATGGGATGGACGCACAGCCACTTGCACCAGTTCATCGTGGGCAGGTACCAGGAGCGCATCGGGATACCCTTTGAGGATGATGAAGAAATGGAGGACAGCCGCAATATTAAAATCAACACCATCCTGAATGCGCCCAAAGCCAAAATCGTTTACGAGTACGATTTCGGCGATGGCTGGAAACACCTCGTGGAGGTTAAAAAAATGCACGAACCTGAAGCCGGCAAAAACTACCCCGTGTTGATTGGCGGGGCAATGGCTTGCCCGCCAGAGGACTGTGGCGGCATCTGGGGCTACTTCGATTTAGTGGAAAAAATGAAACAAAAAGGCACCGAGGAATACGAAGAACTGGTCGAGTGGCTCGGTGGGGAATTCGACCCGGCGGAATTTGACATGGCCGAAATCAACAAGGCGCATTTCAAGAACTTCAAAAAAGAGATGAAGGATTGGGATAAGCTGGCGGGGTATTGATTTCAAAAAAAAGGTTTTGAAAGAACACTCAAACAAGTTTTTTGCTTCCAACTTACATCTCATTTTTAAATAGTTTTTCATGGCAAAATTCATTTCAGTACTAACCTTTTTATTTCTCCTCGCCACCTCCCTCCCTGCCCAAACCACTTGCGACATCCGTATCAAAATGTCCGGCTACACCGCCGACACCCTCTGGTTCGGCAGCACCTATGGCAAGCGGGCCGAGCCTGACTTCCATGCGCTGAAAGGGGCCGATGGCTATTTCCACCTCGCCACCGACAAACCTTTGGCGCCGGGGCTTTATGCCATTATTTTCAAAAAAGGCGGCAGCCAACAGTTTATGTCGTGCTGGCTGGCGGAGGGGCAGCGCAGCTTCACCATCGAGACGGATTTCTTCCGCATGGCCTCGTCCACCACGGTGAAGGGGTCGGAGGAGAACGAGGCGCTGTACGACTACTTCCGCCGCTACTATGCCCTCACCGATAGCCTCGACGACCTGACCAACCATTGGAAATCCATGCAGGACGAGCCGTCGTTCCGTGCCTACGTGCAGGGGCAGGAGGCGCTGCGGCAATACCAGGAGGCGTTTTTGAAAAAACACCCAAACTCGCTCACGGCGGAACTGGTGCGCCAGACGCTGCTCCTCACCCCGCCCCAACAGCCGGAACTGCACGCCGACTGGCAGTCGGAAGCCGCCGAACGGCACGCTTTTTTGCGCCAGCACTATTTCGACCGCATGGACTTGTCGGGCGAGCATTTCCTTAAATACCCGCTCTGGGTGGACCGCACGGACTACTATTTCTCCAAGCTACCCCCGCCCGTGCCAGACAGCCTGGCGGCAATGGTCGAGGACGTACTGAACCGCCTCCAACCCAACGTGGAAGCCTATCAATACTACGTTGGTTACGTGATGAACTCGCTTGCCAAGCTAAGTCGTTTCCGCACCGACGAGGCTTTCGTGCGCCTCGTGCGCACCCACTTGGACGGCGGCAAATGGGGCTTCCTTTCCGAAGACCGCCAGCGCCGCTACCGGGACGACGCCGACCGCATGGAGCCGCTTTTTGTGGGCAAAAAATGCCCCGCCGTGACGCTCTACGACCGGGAGGCCAAGTCCGTGCCCATCCTTGATGTACCTGCCGACTACACGCTGCTGCTGTTCTGGCTCTACGACTGCGGGCATTGCAAAAAGGAAATCCCGGTGGTGAAAAACCTCTACGAAAAGTACAAGGAGAATGGCCTGAAAGTGCTCTCCGTGTGCGGAAAAAGCGGCGAGGAGGAAAACCCCAAATGCTGGGAATTTGCGGAGCGGATGGAGATGCCTGCCGATTGGTACATCCTGAACGACCCGCAGCGCAAGTCCCGTTTTTCGACCCTGCTCAACGTGCGCTCCTATCCTCGCATGATTCTACTTGACAAGGAAAAGAACATCGTTTACAAGCAGATTGGGGAGGTGCCAGAGATGGTGCTGGAAAGGGAATTGGGGAGGGTGGTGAGATAATGCACATATTTGCGACTTAATAATAAATCAACAGTCCTTTGGAACTCCTAATCATCCTCCTTTTCAACTTCATCAATGCCATTTTCGCCCTGTCGGAAATCGCCCTTGTCTCCGTCAAAAAGCAGCGCATGGTGCAGCTTGCCGAGGCCGGCAACGCCAAGGCCAAGACCGTGCTCGAACTGCTGAAAAACCCGGAAGGCTTCCTCTCGGCAGTGCAAATCGGCATCACGCTCATCGGCATCGTCTCCGGCGTATATGGCGGTGCCACCCTCACCGATAATTTCCGCCCGGTGGTGGAGCAGGTGGAAGTGTTGCGGACCTACGCCCACACCATCGCTTATGTGTGCGTGGTGGCGCTCATCACCTACCTGTCCATCGTCATTGGGGAGCTGATACCCAAGACCTTGGCCATGAAGTTCGCCGAGCCGGTGGCATTGGCCATGGCGGGGTTCATCAAAGTGTTCAGCCGCATCACCCGCCCCTTCGTTTGGCTACTGACGGCGAGCACGGCAATCGTCTTCAAAATATTTGGCATCAAGCCAGCCGACGAGGAAAAAATCACGCAAGAGGAATTGCGCTACGTCATCAAGACCGCCGGGCGGCAGGGCCTGCTCGACAAGGACGAAACAGAAATACACGGCAACGTACTGTCTTTCAGCGACTTGCGGGCCAAGACCCTGATGACCCACCGCCTCGAAGTGGAATGGGTGGACGTGACCGACCCCCTTGAAACGATTGAAAAAATGCTGCGCCAGAGCCACCGCACCCATTTCCCCGTAGGCGATGGCAGCTACGACCGCATTTTGGGCTACCTGCACGCCCGTGATTTTTTTGCCATGAAAAACGAGGCGGACTTCAACATCAAGAGCATCGTGCGGGAGCCACTCTTTGTGCCAGAGAACCAGTTTGCCATTGACGTGCTGCACCATTTCAAGAAAAAGCGCTGCTATTTCGGTATTGTGATTGACGAGATGGGCGCCTTTGAGGGCGTGGTCACCCTGCACGATATCTCCGAGGCGCTCGTAGGCGACCTGCCCGATACCGATGACGAACCAACGGGCATCCTCCGCCGGGACGATGGCTCCCTACTCATCAGCGGCCACGTGTCGGTGGCCGACCTCAACCATTTTTTGCAGGACGAACTCCTGGCGGAAAACAACCCGTTTTACAGCACAGTGGCGGGCTTCATCTTCCATAAATTGGAGCGCTTACCAGAGGTTGGCGAAGTATTTGAACACCACGGGCACCAGTTCGAAATCGTGGACAGGGACGGGGCGAAGATTGACAAGGTGATTTTGAAGCGGGTAGTAGAGGAGCTATGATGCAAAATGGAGGTGTCGGTAAGGTCAAGTGTCAATCTTCAAAGGCAAGGCTATGACATTTCAAAAAACCACCATTACTTAGCGGCGATTTCGCAACCATACGGAGCGAACTACCTTGGGAATACACCGCCTTGCTTATGTGCAGGGTGCACTAGCCTACGAAGCCGGGTAGGCTGTAAAACTTGTCGGCTAGGTTGACGCCCCTTGTGTAGCCGGCGAGAATTCGATGCGGAAGGTTAACTTGCTGGTTTTCAGGGAAGTTTCATTCTGTGAGTTGAGACAACCCTTGTTACAGCCAACCAAAAAGAATTAAAAAATGAAATTATGCCATATTTAGACCCATACACAGGAAGTTGGACGGAAACTCAAGCTCGGCATTTATTGAGGAGGACTATTTTTGGCCCTTCGCCATCCATGGTCAACAACGCAGTGAGCATGGGGCTGGCCGGTACACTTGATGCCCTATTCGCCACTTTGCCAACGCCGACCCCTCCGGTGAAATATCTCTTCGATGGCAACGGAGCAGGGGCCTTGAACGACCCAGGGGCATCCTATGGCGCAACTTGGGTGTACTCAGAGCCTTACCCAAACAATGTGGATGCCAACACAAGAAACAAGATACTGGCTGCCAGGAGTAGTTCACTCTATGCTTGGACGTTCTTGCAAATGCATAATACGGGCATCTCTTTGCAGGAAAAAATGGCCCTGTTTTGGCACAACCATTTTGTGGTGGCGGACACTACCATCCCGCATAGGGAATACCTTTACTATAAACTGATCCGCAACCGATCGCTCGGCAATTTTAAAACATTGACCGAGGAAATTACGGTTGATACCAGCATGCTGCTCTACCTGAGCGGCTCGTCGAACACCAATTCCGCTCCGAACGAGAATTATTCAAGGGAATTGTTGGAGCTGTTTGCCATTGGAAAAGGCCCCATTGCAGGAGCAGGCGACTACACGAATTATACCGAGGAGGATGTTGTGACAATGGCAAAGGTGCTGACAGGCTGGAGGGTTTCCGGCGTGACAAATCCCAATACGCTCACTGCCACGTTTAACCAAAACCTCCATACGTCTGGGAGCAAAACGCTGTCTTACCGCTTCAACAACCAAGTCATTGCCCAAAATGGGGCACAGGAATACAAGGATTTAATTGATGTTATTTTCCAGCAACAAGAATGCTCCCGGTTTATCATGCGGAAGCTTTACCGCTGGTTTGTTGCTTCCGACATAACCCCTGCAATTGAAACAAACGTTATAGAACCGCTTGCGGAAACAATCCGGGACAATAATTATGAAATTGCACCTGCATTAATGGTGCTGTTTGCATCCCAGCATTTTTTTGAGATGGTAGCCTGCATGATAAAAAGCCCAGTTGACCTGATCATGTCGGTGACCCGTGGGCTTGAAATCATGCCTCCCGTTCCCAGCAGTGGCGTTAAATACCAATATGAGCACGCCTACAATTTCTATGTCATGTGCAGCGACATGGACCAGGCGTTGTTTCATCACCCAAATGTGGCAGGATGGAGAGCTTATTACCAAGCACCGCTGTTCTATAAGCAATGGATAAACAATTTCCATTTGCCAAAAAGACATGAGTATTGCAGATTAATGGTGGAGGGAGGCATCACGAGAATCAACAATCAAGATTATATTATATCTTCATTGGTCCCTGTGCTGCAAATCGTGAACAATATCTCGAATGCCAATGACCCGAATATCCTGATCGAAAAATTGGCTAAAATGCTTTTCAATTACCCAATCACCTCCAACCAGTTGGACAGCCTAAAAGATATATTGATTCCAGGTTTGCCTGATTTTGAATGGACAGTGGAATATGTTTCCTACCAGAATGACCCAACCAACGCCGCCTTGCAGCAATCTGTTGAAAATAAATTGCGAAACCTGTTTTCTGTCATGGTGAGAATGTCAGAATTCCAAATCATGTAAATCTATGAAAAACGTATCTAGAAGGAATTTTATCAAGACATCCTTGTTGGCTTCGGTCCCATTGGCTTTAAATGGGTTCCCGCTATATGCGTATGCGAAGCCAAGGGTCAATTTTTTTGATGAAAACAATGACAAAATATTGGTATTGGTGCAATTGCAGGGTGGAAATGATGGATTGAACACCCTTTTCCATGCAGGACAGTATTCCAATTTGAATGCAGTGAGGGGAAACATCTTGGTGCCTTCAAATTCCATCATTAATTTCAGCGGCGGCTACGGCCTTCATCCATCCATGCAAGGATTAAAGGCACTATGGGATATGGAGAACCTGTGTGTCATACAAGATGTTGGCTACCCAAACCAGAACCGTTCTCATTTTCGTTCAACGGACATTTGGCATGCTGCTTCGAGTGCCGAGGATATTGTGTCAACAGGATGGATAGGCCGATTTTTTGACCTGAACTACTCGGACTTCCCGCTTGGATACCCCAACAACGAACATCCCCACCCATTTGCATTGACAATGGGGAAAATAATATCCGAGACTTGCCAAGGGATAAATTCCAATTATAGTATGTCGCTAATAGACCCATTTAATCCCGGCACGGCCTTGATCAGCGCAGCAGGGGATATACCTTCCAACTGCTATGGCGATATGCTCCAATACGTCAATGATACGATAGGCCAGACAAATGCTTATGCGGAGGTAATCAGCGAAGCGGCTAATTTGGGAAACAACCTCTCCCCAAAATACAACGGGTTGACATCTTCGCTTTCCAAGCAGTTAAAAAACGTGGCAAGATTGATATCGGGGGGGCTTCAAACCAAAATATACATCGTGCAAATCGGTGGGTTTGACACGCATGACAATCAGGTTGTATCAGGAGCCACCACAACGGGCAACCACAGCAACTTGCTGAGACAATTGTCCGATGCAATATGTGCCTTTCAGGACGACTTGCAGCTTTTGGGTGTCAGCGACCGGGTGATCGGCACGACCTATTCCGAGTTTGGAAGGCGAATCCGCTCCAATTCTGGGTTTGGAACTGACCATGGCACTGCCGCCCCGATGTTTCTGTTTGGTGCCTGCGCAAACAATCAAATATTGGGCGATGCGTACGCCATTGATCCACAAGTGGGCATTGAAGACGGTGTGCCCATGCAATTTGATTTCAGGAACGTTTACGGTACCATCTTGTCACAGTGGCTGGGTGCCAGCGAAACCGATGTCAGGAACATCATTTTCCCGGAATTCCAATCCTTGCCCATGTTTAAGCAGGGCTGCTTGCCAACGGCTTGTCCGCCCCCGCCCATCATAGCTGGAGATTCAGCGGTCTGTGAAGATGGAACGAACACGTATGCTGTCCCTTCCTTGCCGGGAGCCAATTTCCAATGGGAAGTGGTGGGAGGCACTATATTGGCCGGGCAAGGAACGAATACCATCACGGTGAAATGGAACAACGGCACTGCTGGCTCAGTGAAAATAATCCAAACCACCCAGTAGCTTTATAGGAGGGTTAGAGGGTTAGAGGGTTTATAAGGTTTATAAGGTTTATAAGGTTTATAAGGTTTATAAGGTTTATAAGGTTTATAAGGTTTATAAGGTTTAAACCTAGCCCTCATAAACCCCAAAACCCCAAAACCCCAAAACCCCAAAACCCCCAAACCCCCAAACCCCCAAACCCCAAAACCCCAAACCCCCAAAACCCCAAAACCCCAAAACCCCAAAACCCCAAAACCCCAAAACCCCAAAACCCCAAAACCCC
>JALHQW010000077.1 GCA_022841745.1 Saprospiraceae bacterium
CACATTTCGATGCAGCCGACGACGTTGGCCTGGTTGGTGATGTTGAGCTTGCCCGATTCCACGATGAGCGATGCGTCCTTCCCTAGCAGGATTTTGGAGCCGAGCGGGAAGTGGTAGTCCGGCACGTCCGAAATGAGCGTAGAGCCGTCCGTTATAAAGATTACCTGGCCAAAGTTCTGTGTAAGTGCAGGTATCAGCATACCACCGCCCGGTGTGTTTGGGTCATTGTCGGTCGCTTCGATACTGATCCGCTTCACGCCGTCTATTATATGCCCGGCGGCCCTTGGGAAAATATTGTCACAATTGACAACGACAGGAGGGCAACTGGGAGATGAGGGGGTGGTGACCGTGAAAATCCCATCTATCCGGTTCTGGGAGCCGTTTGCGGGGAAATTTGGGTCAACCCTGAAAGTAAGGTATAGTATCCTCATGTCCTCAAAAGGCTGAAGGGTCACCGTGGTTGTCCAAGTCCCGCCAGCAAATGTGAAGCCACCTACGTTTTCAAGCAAGTTGGCAGGACTCAGGAAAGGGCCTAACGGTACGGAAGCCTCGGTAAGCGTTATTGTCACGGGCACTGCAGGCTCGAACGGGTTGGACAGGATGATTTTGTACCCAATGGCCGAACAGCCTACAATCGGTGTTCCCGGCACATTGCCGTCCACGACGAAGCTGAATGCGTCTTCCACAATATCTTCGGGGCAAATGCCCTGAGAGAATGCATTGTTTATTGTTGTTGTGGATACCAATGCAATCAATATTAAATTGAGGAAATCATTGCTAAAGATGGTTGGTATTTTTTCTAAAAGCTTTTCATGATAAAAAGCGTTTTGGGCACATGCCCGGGATTTGGTGCTTAGCCAAAAATTGGCATAATCCCACCATTTTTTCACCCTATTGAAACAGTACATGCCAGCCCCGGCGAGCCAGGGCAAGGGATGCACCTTCAAAAAAAAGGTGAAAACCGGACTAAAATTAGCCATTTTTTGGCAAAGCCACCACCTCCCCAAGCAGGTGCAAGTAGTGAGGCCGCCATGCAAGCCCCCTGCCGATTGGTGCAACGACCAATGAGCCAAGGTTCGCCGAAGTGCGGCTTGAGAAATTTGGTGAGTCTTGCCTAAATGTACAGGTCGGAAAGGAATTGGGTTTTCCGAGTAAGCAGTGTCTTCTTGGCGCTTTTGTGCTGCCCCAGTTGGCAGGTAGTCGTTTTCAGGTTTACATCTGATAATATAGGTATGTATCCATTGGTACGGGGGCGGCCTGTGCACCGGTCGCCAGTATTGGTGTTATTTCATACAGGATGTACAGCATTGGAAGCTGTTTTAGTGTTTCGTTGAGCCTTGAATGCAAATCTAAATAAACCGACCAAAAATTGCCACCGATAAATTATCGGTTAAATTTGCCCTTGAAAATCATTAAAAATTCAAAAAAAATGAGCAAGGAACTGGGTTTCAAGATTAGGCGGATGCGGGAAATCATGGGTGTGAAGCAGGAAGTTGTTGCGGACGGCCTCGGCATCAAGCAAAGCACCTATAGCGATATTGAGGCAGGCAAGATTGAATTGAAGGCTTCGGACGAAAGGTTCAAGAAATTGGCCGAACTGATTGGCACAACAACGGAAACGATAGAAGCTTATGAAGAAGGGGCTACTGTAATTATTGTCAACCACAATGGAGGAGTCGGAACGGCAGCATATAATAACCAATTCACCATACAAATGATAGACGATTGGCAAAAACTAGGTGATTTGATTGCAATGCCTTTCAAGGAGCAGATAACGCTCCTTAAAGAACAGGTGGCTGAGCTAAAAGCAGAAAGGGATTTTTTACGCAACTTGGTGGAGAAGGGAAAATAAATCACCTTCGCCCCTTCACCGTCAACCGTCCAACGTTTGCCATCCAACAATAAAAATACCGACCTCATCCGCACCGAAGCCCTCCGCCTCGGTTTCGACTTCATCGGCTTCGCCAAAGCGCAGGCCCTAGACGAGGAGGCTCGTCGCTTGGAGCAATGGCTGAACCTCGGCCACCACGGGAAGATGGGTTATATGGCCAACCACTTCGAGCTGCGCACCGACCCTACCAAGCTGGTGCCAGGGGCAAAAACGGTTATCGTGCTCATGCACAATTATGCGCCAAAGGAAACCCAGCAAGACCCCGCAGCGCCCAAGCTCGCCCGCTACGCCTACGGCGAGGACTACCACCATGTTTTAAAAGGAAAACTGAAAGACTTGCTGCGTTTCATCCATGAGAACATTGGCGAGGTGGACGGTCGCTGCTTCGTGGACTCGGCCCCGGTCATGGAGCGGGAATGGGCCAAGCGCAGCGGCCTCGGCTGGGCTGGGAAGAACACGCTCCTCATTCGCCCTGGCGCAGGCTCCTATTTTTTCCTGGCGGAACTGATTCTCGACCTCGAACTTTCCTATGATGCCGCCCCCGTCAAAGACCACTGCGGCACTTGCCGCCGCTGCATCGAAGCTTGCCCGACGGAGGCCATCTCGCCACAGGGCTACCTGCTGGATGCGTCAAAGTGCATCAGCTACCTGACCATCGAGTTGCGGGAGGAAATACCCACGGAGTTTAAAGGAAAAATGGAAAACTGGGCCTTTGGCTGCGACATCTGTCAGGAGGTTTGCCCCTGGAACCGCTTTGCGAAGCAGCATGACGAACCTGCGTTCGCCCCACATTCCGACCTGCTGGGCATGGGTGAACGGGAATGGCATGAAATGACGGAAGAGGTATTTGCGAAGCTGTTCAGAAAATCGGCGGTGAAGCGGGCGAAGTTCGAAGGCCTGAAGCGGAACCTTGCTGCATTGTCGGATGGCCTTTCCCGCTAAAACCCGAAACTTTGTCTTTCCCTATTTATCCCGTATGAAAGGGAACCTTACTCGAATTGCCTTTTAAAAATGAAGCCTAACCTTTCAACTCCAGGCCTGCGGCTTAAGGTTCGTGATTCCCCAAAAATTGTGGATGGACTCAATGGCCCTTTCAAGTTCGTTGAGGTTCAAGGGTTTGTTCACATACGCATTGGCTCCCATTTGGTAGCAGCGTTCCACGTCCTTGGAATTGTTAGAGGAACTGAAGACGATAACAACGAGGTTCTTTAAGGCTTCATTTTTTGAAAGGAACTCTAATACCTCGTAACCATTCACCCGTGGCATGTTCAGGTCGAGCAGCACGTAGGAGATTTCTGAAACGTCGTCATTGTCCACAAAAGCGATAAAATCCTCACCATTTTCAAAATGGACAATTTCACAATCAATGGATTGGTCTTGGTAAATGATTCGGGTAAGGTCGGCTTCTGCTTTGTTATCCTCTACAATTATGACCTTTTTGCTTGCTTTACTTACTTGAAACGAATTTGTCTGATTGCTCATTGATCTTGTTAATAAAGGGGAGCAAAGAAACTCAAAAATTAGTTTGTTGGTGCAGTATTCCGTTGTGGTTTTGACTTTATTTCCCTCAATTTGTCACAGTGGTTGGCAACTTTTGTCGCAACTTCGCATTTAGGTAAATTGTTAGGGTTCCACAACAACCCAATTTAATTTTTGAATTTGGCATTCAAAATCACAATCAACGTAACATGATTTTCCGCACAAGCCTTTTTATTACTTTATGTTTCATGGTTTTTTCATGCTCCGAAGCTGAAAAAAAATCGGCAACCCTTGAAAACAAGGAAGCAACAGCTGCCGAAGCCCAGGCCCCTTCCTCAAAGAAAAACATCATTTTCTTTGGGAACAGCCTGACAGCAGGCTATGGCCTCAACGATGTGAGCACAGGCTACGTAGCCCTCATCCAGCAGCGCCTCGACTCCTTGGGCCTGGCCTACAACGCCGTCAACGCTGGCCTAAGTGGCGAGACCTCGGCTGGTGGCAATGAGCGGGTAGATTGGGTGCTCAAGCAGCCCGTTGACATCTTCGTGCTGGAACTGGGCGGCAACGACGCCCTCCGAGGCATACAAACCCAAGAGACCATCAAAAACCTCGGCTCCATCCTCCAAAAAGTGAAGGCAAAATACCCCAACGCCAAGCTCGTACTGGCTGGCATGGAAGCCCCACCGAACATGGGCCAAGCCTACACTTCCGCCTTCCGGGCGATGTATCCAAAGCTGGCAAAGGAGCATGGAGCCACATTAATACCTTTCTTGCTTGATAAAGTAGGTGGGATTGCTGATTTGAACCAAGGCGACCGGATTCACCCCAATGAGAAGGGGCAGGTCATTATGCGGGAGACGGTTTGGGAGGTGATAGCGCCGTTGGTGGTGAGGGGATGAAAATGCCCTGCTCATTGAAACTTGGACCAGATTTCATTTTTATTTACAACGGGCAGCTTCCTTTACGAAAGCTACCCGTTGTTAGCTGGTCTTTTGGTTATCCTTTTACTAACCTTAAGGCAGGGATTTCTAAACCTTCACACTGAACCAAATAAGTGCCTGGTGGCAAGTTCGATATATCCTGAGCAAATGAGTTTTGACCCACAACCAAAGCAATTTCTTCTTTTCTTAAAAGCATTCCATCCAGTGAAAGAATGCAAAGATGAGCTACACTTTCTTTGGGCGATTCTATTTGGACTCTGAATAGTCCTCCTGTAGGATTGGGGTAAATATTGATAGATGCAACAGCGGTTGGTAACATCTCTGCAATGTTTTGTTCATTGTTCAGATAGTTTTCACAGTTGTCGTCTGACGCAAAGGCAGTTGGTTTAGCTAGGGTGTACATGTCCGTTAGAGTGCTAAACCCTGTTCGTTGCACCCAATTTTCCGTGGAATTGCGAGTAATTGCGCCAGTAGTGACCTTAGACCAAGATGTGCCATTGTTCGTGCTACGCCAAATTTCCAACGTACTCTCCGCAGCCCCATTCAATTCAGCATCGAAATAGAACAGCCGAAGCGTTGCATTCAAATTACTATTGTTGGTTGGTGCGATTTTGTAGAATCGGTTTATGCTGGTAATTCCAGCCGAAACCGTCTGGCTTTTATGCCCTCTATCAATCTTGGTACTGCCGAGGTTGGCAGTTGTCGTAATCTGGGCACCAATGTTTGCAACGTTTAAGCTACTGGGTGCATTCAAGCTACGGGTATGCGTAACCGTGCCAGTGGAGGTGGTAATTAGCCGAGAGTTTTGGTTCTCACCAGATAGTGTAGGACTCGTCCCGGTCAATGTTGCTATTTGACTGCCAAGGTCTAGGTTCTTACCACTTAACTTTAGCTCGCTGCTAACATTTATACCCTTCAATAACTGTACATCATTGGTAGTTTTGGCGATTTCCAATTTAAAAAAGGAACTAGTCGAACTGCCAGTGATGGAAGTGTTTGCAGCAGTAGCGGTTCCTGTCATTTTTATGGTACTACTTGCTGCTGTGAAAGTGCCGGAATTGCTGAACTTGCCATTGTCAACCACAATAACGGGAGTACCGGAGCAAACCACGCTTGCACCGCTGTTGATAAACAAGCCACCTTGTCCGAAGCAGGCGTTTAGCGCCGGAAAAATCAAAACAAGCATCAAATATTTGGATTTCATCTTTTCATTTTTTAAATGATGTTAAATTTCTTAAGTCATCCCTTTCTGAAAAAGCAATCGACAAGTTATCCTTTGCTTGACCAATCTCTTTTGTCAAAAGAGGTGCTATGAATACCTAGGCAGCTTGACTACCTTCCACATGAGGGCCAGGGCCAGCAAGTTCTGCGACAAGGAGAATACTGGCAGGTTTTAGTATTATGCATTTTAGAAGAATCAGCGTTCAGGCTTATTGGATTTTTTGAATCATGATTTGAGAATAAGTTTCAAAATCTTGTGCACCATTATTAGGACTTGGAAGGGTAACATCAACTCCCAATGATCCGCCGCTCCCAAATACTTTAGTATAATGGTCTAATTTGTATAAGGTGTTAACTTCCGTAACATTTATCAACCCAGATACAAATGACCTTGTTACTACATTACCTGTCGTGGCTGAATACTCGTCTGTTCCGAATATCTCAATGTTGCCATTCCCTTTCCTAAGGCAGAGCCGGTGAGAGTCAACTCTATATGCAGGAGCAGAAGCCGTTACGAGATACATCCCTGTCTTGATAAATTTAATATTTCCATTATCCAGAACAACCGAATTATTTGGACTTGGTAAAACCACATCCGACAATAAACGTTTGGTCCACGCAATAACTGGAAGTGGCAGGTTTTGTGCATGAGGCTTTCTTTCCTCAAAAATAGCAATGTCAAATGTAGCGGCTGGGCCAGCTGGGCCTGTAGCGCCCGTTGCGCCCGTTGCGCCCGTTGCACCTGTGGCACCTATTGCGCCCGTTGCTCCTGTTGCACCCGTTGCTCCTGTTGCACCCGTTGCTCCTGTTGCACCCGGAAAACCTTGAGGTCCTGTCATACCAGTAGCTCCAGTAGCACCAACTAATCCTTGAGCCCCTGTTGCGCCCGTTGCTCCTGTTGCGCCTTGTTGACCAGTTGCTCCTGGAAAACCTTGAAGTCCTGTCATACCAGTAGCACCAGTAGCACCAGTAGCACCAGTAGCACCGGTAGCGCCAACTGGTCCTTGATCTCCGGTTGCTCCGGTTGCGCCTGTTGGTCCGGGAGGAAGTGAAACAGTGTTGCCACTTGAAATGGAGAGCTGATTACCCAAAATAGACAACTGCTGCAATTCATTGGTATTTGAAATATCATTAGCTACAATTTGGCCACTACTGTTGATAGTGATGCCTGAACCATTAGTTAATGATAAATTCGCCCAAGCGGTGCCTTTGCGATACCAGAATGAATTGGTTGTGGTATTGAATATCAACAACCCGGCAGTTGGACTGGCGATACTGTTCATTTGAGCAGTTGTCATTCGAGGGAAAAGTACGCCTTTAGTAGTAGATTTTACGTCCAACATAGCGCTGGCATTTGGAGTTGTGCCGTCTGTGTTGATTCCAACACTCTGGGCATTGGTAACGTTTGAAAACAATGCGATAAAACAAATGCAGAAAAAAAGATTTTTCATGATAAAATAATTGAAAGGTGAAGTTTTGGGTTACAAATGGCAATTAAATTTATTAGGTTTTAGCCTTTGTTTCCAAGTTTTAATATTATTTGACCTTTTGAAAATTCCTCATCTTTATTACTGTTATAAACAAGGATGATTTCAATTGCCTGTTAACTAAAACTGAGCACAATGGTACTTCCCTTTCTTCGTGTAAATCCTCCCAAAATTCCCCATTTCTTAAAGAATCGAAAAATATTTTTTAATTTTATGATTTTGTAAATTATTGAATGCCAGATTTTTAACATCCAAAACTACTTGTTTTCTCTTCTGCTTTTTTCGAGCAAATTCAGATAACTTCAATGCGAAGAAAAAAAGTCCCCATCTTAGTGGACTTATGAAAATATTGACACTGCTAAGAACACTCAAGCCCACAGAACACGATGAATTCCAACACTTTGTAAAATCCAATTTTTTTAAACTTGGCGAACGTTATGCTAAGTTTTTTAGGCTGCTTTGCAAGCAACATCCAACTTTCGATGCATCCAAAGCAGACCTAGAAGCCATTTACAAACAGAGTTTTGGAAAAGCGACCTTCAATGATTCGAAACTGTTCAACTTACTATCCGGCCTTAGCCGCCAAGTCGAAGATTTTCTGGTGGTAAAAATGTTGCTATCGGAGCAAGGAACTTCAGAAAAAGGACGGATTTGGAAAGAACTGCTCGTCAAAGCGCTCGGCAATCGAAACGCTGGTGCTTATTTTCTAGGAGAAGCCGAGCGACTGATTGAAGAGATCAACTCTCGCCCTGCGAAAGGATTGGAAGACTACCTTTCCTTGGAGCAGCTTCACCACCAGGTTTATTTCAACCCCGATACCCCCAAGCACAAATTGGACGTACCTAACCTGCAATTGTCGGTAGAGAACCTTGACCTATACTATTGTATTGCGAAGCTCCGCAATGCGGCGGAAGAGATGGCGAGGGAACGGCTTTTCCAAGTCCGTTATGAACCGACGTTATTGGATGCGGCACTTGAACATACCGCAGCACCCAAATTGCTGGATACCCACCCATTGGCAGCGCTATACAATCGGATGGTTCACCTTTACCTGCATGGTATTAATGAGCAGGATTTCAGGGCATTTATTTTGTTCTATATCGAGAAACTCCACTTACTGCCCACGAATGACCACCAATTGCTTTTGCATCACCTGCTTAATTATGGCATCCTGCTGCATGAACAGAATTGTGAGCTGCACGATGAAATGTTGGTGCTTTACAAAATAGCCATTGACGCCAATTTGCTGCTGGATGGCAACTGCATGACCAATACGACCTTTATCAATATTGTGTTGTTTGCGGCATTGTGCAAGGATTTTGATTGGGGCAGGGCATTCATGGACAAATTCTCTCCATACTTGGAAACAGGCAAGCACCAGCCTGCCATTGACCTTTCGGAGGCCAATTTATACTACTATCAGGGAATGTTGGATCAGGCACAATCCAGTCTGACCGCCGAAATCTATTATTTACCAGTTCTGGATGTCCTGGCAAGGGGATTGTTTCTCAAAATCATTTTCGACCGCTATGTGCAGGTAGGTAAGAACTATAAATTACTTGACGACCACCTCAATGCTTTTGAGCATTTTGTCAACAACAAGCAAATGAAAGCAAGGAAGAAAAACGCTCATCTCAACAGCATTCAGTTTGTAAGAAAAATGGTGGCTGTCAAGTTTGAAAAACTGGTGGTGCCAGAATTAGACAAAGAGAAACTCCGGTCAATGCTGGAGGGTTTACAGCCGATTGATTCAAGAAATTGGCTGTTTGAAAAAATTGAGACCTTGTAAAAAGCGAGGAGAAAGCATTATTTATTTGACAGCTTTTAGTTCTCCAAGCCGCTTGAAATACTGGTACGTATCCACCTGTGACTGCAACCTTACCCCCTCTGTCTTTCGGTAAATGTTGCGGTGCTCCTGGTCAATGATGCGGGCCTTGGTATTGTCGCTCCATTGCAGTCTAAACACATCTCGAATCTGTTTTTTGATGGCCTCGTCATAGATGGGAAAGACCGTTTCCACCCGGTAGCTTAGGTTGCGGGTCATCAGGTCGGCACTGGCGAGGTAGATTTCCTCATTGCCTTCGTTGTGGAACAGGAACACCCTCGCATGCTCCAAATAGCGGTCAACAATGCTGATGATTTGGATATTCTCGCTGACGCCGGGCACGCCGGGCACAAGACAGCATATCCCCCTGACTATCAGTCGGATAGGAACACCGGCTTGACTGGCTTTGTACAATTTCAGGATCATTCTTTCATCCTGAATACCATTTAGTTTTATGGCAATGCCACAGGGTTTGCCCGCTTTGGCATTGGCTACTTCCCGGTCTATCAGCGATTCGAGTTTTTCCCGCATCTGGAATTGCCCCACCAGTAAGTGCTCAAAAGGCTTCTCCGGCTGCTTGCCCGTTTCAAGGAAGTAAAACAACCTCGACACCTCGTCTGCCAGCCGGTGGTCGGTTGTGAACACGCTGAAATCACCATATATCTTGGCAGTGTCCTCATGGAAATTCCCGGTGCTCAGGTAGGTATAAGTTTGGATGATATCGCCCTCTTTTCGCTCGATCTGCGCCATTTTGGCATGTACTTTCACCCCAGGCAAGCTATAGGCCACCCTAACGCCTGCAGCCGTGAGGCGTTCGCCCCAATTGATATTAGCCTCCTCATCGAAACGGGCTTTCACTTCGATGAAGGCAAATACATCCTTGCCATTTTCCACGGCTTCCATCAGGGCCTCCATGATTCGGCTTTGCTTCGCAACCCGGTACTGCGTGATCTTAATCTTCGTAACGGCGGGGTCGTGCGCCGCTTTTTGAAAAAAATCAACTACGGACTGGTACGAATGGTAAGGGAAAGCCAGCAAGTGATCCTTTCCCCGCATGGCGTCAAAAAAATCGGGGGCCTTGGCCAAGGGCTTGTAAGGCAGCGGTGGCAGCGGTTTGTTCTTTAGCTCTGCCAAGCCAAAATCAGGGAACTTGAAAAAGTCGAAATTGTTGTGGTAGCGACCCTCCACGAGCAGGTCGTTTTTCTTTAGTTCGAATGTTTCGACGAGGAAATCCAACAGTTCCAAAGGCATCTCCCGGTCATAGACGAAGCGGCTGGCCGGGCCAACGTGCCGCTTTGTCAGGCTCGTTCGGATTTTTGAAAGCAGGTCTCCCGTGAACTCGTCGTCAATGTACAGCTCGGCATCACGGGTCAGCTTGAACGAATAAGTGTCCAAGATGTCGTAGCCGGGGAACATGTCGCCGAGGCAGTGCCGCACGATGTCGTCGAGCATGATGATTTCCCGACGACCATTCAGCGAGGGGAGCTGTATGAAACGGGGCAGGTGGTTGCTCGGCACGGTCACGATGGCAAACTGGGTCGAGTGGTCTTCCTTGTCCTCCATGTGAACCATGAGGTAGAGCGAGGCATTGTTGATGAAAGGTCGGATTTTGCCCTTCAGCAAGAGTACGGGTTGTACATAGGGCAGCATGTATTCATCGAAATACCGCTCCACGAACTGGCGCTGCTTCTCGCCCAATTGCAGCCTTCTTTTCAGGAAGATGCGGTGCTTGCCCAATTCCGGCACGATCTGTTTCTCGAAAATCTCGCTGAATTCCTGCTGGTGCTGGTTCACGATTTGCTTGATCTGCTTCAGAATCGCCTTGGGGTCGTAGTCGAATACCTGGCGGGTCTTCTTGCCCACCCGCATCAGGTTGCGGTGGTTGGCCACCCGCACCCGGAAGAACTCGTCGAGGTTGGAAGAGTAGATGGCAAGAAATTTCAGGCGCTCCAATAGCGGAACTGACGGGTCTTTTGCCTCTTGCAAAACCCGGTAGTTAAACGAAAGCCAACTGATGTCACGGTGGTAGAACGGGTAGCTCTCGTTGCTTTGTTGTTGTAATTCGGCGCCTGCTGTCATTGTTGAGTGGTCAAGTTTTTGGTAAAATGGCGGCTAAAATAGCCATATTCAATTCGTTAGGATGTCATAGACAATCTTCGCACCGAAATTTAATGCGGCTTTAACCTCTCCAATCAAAACAGCGACATCTGCTGTCCCTGCGTCTCCTGGTCGCTAAGCCTTGGCCCACGGACAGCCAAGCCGCCCATTGTTTTTGTTTTTTCATAAAATGCTGCCGCAAGGTCGGGGGCCAAAAGGTTGTCAGGTTCATGGGTGAAGAAATAGCACGCCTTCAAGCCCATTGAAAACCAGTGGCCAAGGCGCTCCGCCCAATCGTCCAATCGGGTAAAATCGGTCGGGTGCAGGTTGTTTCCCACGAACCGGACAAGTACCTTATCGTTGCTTAGCTGCATGTGCGCCACATCCCTACGCCCGGCCACGTCAGTGATGACCGTACTTACCTCGTACTTGGATAATAACTCAATTAAACGCCCGGTGTTCAATGGATTGGAAAACCAGTTTTCATGCCTGACCTCCACCGCCAGCGGCAAGTTGAACTGCTTCAAAAAAGCCTCCAATACCCCGATTTTTTCCACCCCAAAATAAGGCGGCAGCTGGATGAAACAAGGTCCCAGTTTGCTGCCCAGCCCACTCATTGCCTCGCAAAACCGATGGATGAGATCGCCGCTCGTGCCGAGGTCGGCGGCATGGCTGATGGTCTGCAGCACCTTCGGACAAAAACGAAAATCATCTGCCGCCTCGTCGAACCAATGCTGCACCGTAAAGGTGTCAGGGATGCGATAATGCGTCGTGTTCAGCTCAATGGTATTGAATTGTCGGGTGTAGTGGCGCAGGTATTCAGGGGTTTTGGCACCCTTCGGGTAAATCTTGCCCACCCATTCTTTTACGCTCCAGCCGGTGGCACCAACGTATAACGATTGCGGATTGCGGATTGCGGATTTCGGATTGGGGTGGCTGCTTTTGGCCAAAATTAGGGCATTGCCCGGTGGGTCGGGCGGGAGGCGAAAGTCAACTTGGGAGATGTCGGGGAGTTTGCCGAATTCCATAGCATAAATGATTTTAGGGCAAATAACCTCAAAAAACACGGGTTATTTCCTATATCGGGAGGCTTGTATTATTTTTGACGTGCAATGAGCCTTCGGGCCGTGTTTTTCATCAAAACTATGAACATGAAAGCGTTAATCACCATCGGTGTTTTGTTCCTGGCTTCCCTCCCCATTTTTGCGCAGCAAGGCAACAAATGGATGAAGGACGAGAAGAACATCCTCACTGTCACCATAACCAAGGATGCCACCAAGGCCGAACTGACCGACTTGAAGGACAAACTCTGGGAGGGCTATAAAATCAAGTTTGAATGCCCAAAGATGGCGTTCAGCAAAAAGACCGGGAAATTGCGCTACCTCAGCCTACGGGTCGAAATGCCAACGGGCGAGGTAGGCACGGTCGGTACTTCCTTTGCAGCCCCAGGCCAAGTCATCGATTTCCATTTTGACCGCAACGACGATGCCTACGATATTTTCGGGGTCTGGACGAAATAGGCATTCGTCATTTATCGTCAACGGTCATAGTTGCAATTTATTGATTTTCAATCATCTGCAATGAATCCAAGTGCCAAATCATAATATGCAACTCCTCGTCCACCAACTACTGCTCTTGCTATTCCAAACATACTTTCTATGACGAATCAACTTAACGCCTCAAATAACCAGCTCCATTGGCCTTGGATTTTAGTAGCTGCCTTGATACTCGGCTACTGGTGTTGGTTCAATGGATACCCATTTTTTTTCCCCGATACTGGCGCCTACATGAAGGGCGGCTTTTCAGGTGTGCCGGGCAGTTCACGGCCCTTGACCTATGGCTTGTTCCTGCGGCATACCAGCTTGAAGGACAGCTTATTATGGGTGGTCTATGCCCAGGGAATCATGGCGGCCATTTTTCTGTCGCAATGGCTCAAACAATTCTCGCCCAAGCTATCGCCGGGTATTTTCGTAGGCACAGCCATCTTCCTTACTTACTGCACCCATGCCTCTTTTTATGTCTCTTTCTTGCTGGCCGATTGTTTTACCCCAATATTTTATGGCTGCATCATTCTGTTGCTGACCGTCAAAATGAGCCGTTGGCAGTTGGTGGGCATTTGCCTGCTGGGCTGGGTGTCCATGATGATGCATTATTCGCACCTGATGGTCGGCTTGGTTATGGCCGCATTGATGGCCCTGGGCATGGCCTTGCCAAAGGTTAGGGCATGGATGAGTTGGAAACGAATTGGCTTGATTTGCTTGCTGACTGCCGCTGGCTGGGGTGGCATCTTGGTCATGCACCGCATCGGTGGTGGCCAATGGACGATGATGCAGGCGAGCCATGTCTATTCCATTTCCCGGCTGCACGAGGTCGGCATTTTGAAACAATACCTGGACAAAGCCTGCCCAGAGGGCAAAAACTGGAGCCTTTGCCAATACCGTGACTCCTTGCCGGAGAACCTGCTTTGGGACACCAAAAAAAGCCCCATCTACCTTACCGGCGGTTGGGACGCTACCAAGGAAGAATACAACGCCATTTTAAAAGATATTGCGAAGCAGCCCAAGCTCATAAAGCGGATGGTGATTGAATCGCTCAACGGGACGGTTAAGCAGTTTTTTTATTTCAAAACGGAGAAGTTGTTTGACAACGCCAAGGGCGATATGCTTTATCGCCAAGTGGATAAATACTATCCAAACGAGGTGCAAGCTTTCCAGTTTTCTCATCAAAACGGGTTGCAGGAACTACTTCCCATAGATGGCTTGAACCAACGGCAATTGTTCTTTTTCTTACTGGCTTTGCTGGTCGCAACGCTATTGGCCAGCTCCGAAAAGTGGAAGCAGTCAGTGCCAGTGGAGTTCAGGCGGGCCTTCTTTTTGGTGCTGATTTTATTGGTCATCAATGCCTTCGTGAGCAGCACATTCTCGACCATCGTAGCGAGGTACCAGGGTAGGGTAGTGTGGCTGTTCATCCTTTCAGCTGGTCTGGCAGCGGCTTGGCGGTTGAAGTATGAGTTGGAAACTCGAAAGCATGCAGCTTGAAAGTTGGCAGTTGGCAGTCAGTGTGCAGTCAAAAAGTCTGCAAGCCTCTTGCCGTTCAACTTGTCCCTGACTGAACAACTGCCTAAGTGACTGCCAACTGCCGAACTGAAAGACTGACTGCGGACTGCCAGCTGTCGAACTGCCAACTACTCCTTCCCCTTCTCCCCCACAAACTGCTGCTCCTTGTACTTGAACAGCACGTTGAAAGTCGTGAGGCTGCCATAGATGCGGGTGATGTATTGCTGCAAATCCACTTTTTCCTCATCGCTGAGCTTGCTGGCGTTGATTTTCTGCTCCATCACCCGGAGGCGGTCACGCACCATTACGATTTTATGGAAAAACTGCTCGATGGGCACATCCTTTGGCTTCAGGCTGTCGTCGCCGGGCTTGAGGATCATCATGCCGCCGTCCCAGCGGTCGCCAAGGTCCACCACTTCGCTGATGTCAGACCAGTGCTTCAGGATTTTCATCAATGATTTTTCCGCTTCGCTAAAAGAGACGGCTGCCTCGGCGGGCACGGCCTCCATGACCTGCCATTTGTCGTAGTCCTTGCCGACCATTTTAAGGCCATAGGTCATGAAGCAGCATTCGTAGGCTGCCCCGTGCAGGCGGATGATGACCCCGTCACCGTAGGCCGGATGTTTTACCCTCGAACCGACGCCGAGGAGGGAGGTTGTATCGGACATTTTTTAAGGATTTAAGGATTGAATGAATGAAGGATTGAATTTGGAGTCCTGGCCTTTCAACGAAAAAAACTCGCTTAGGTTTTATGCAGGGCAAGGAAAGAAAAAATGCAGACTTTTGCAGCGTTTGGCATTGGTGGATGGTTATCGGTGAATCTTTTCTCCTCTTAGGGGAAGGCAGCCAATGAGTCCATCAAGTTTTTGGATTTAGTCGGTGGGGCATTCGCATTTTCCGGTAATTGCCCAATCGAAAATCCACAATCGAAAATCCTTACATGAATCCAACCCAATACGCTGCCCTCGTGCAGGTGCCTGTTTTTCACAAATACAATTTGCTTGGCTTGACCACCATCCAGCGGACGCTAATTGCGCTCTCAAAGGCTGGCGTGACCGACGCTTGTGTGGTCAGTGATGAAAACGAGGCCATTCAGCAGCAACTGGCCAAACGGGAGATGGACATTCAGCTCCATTTTTTCAAAAAAAATGAAGTCGAAGCCGCCCATCAAAAACTTGTTTCATTGCAGCCCGACATGGTTTACCTCTTCCAAGAACCTGTTGCTGTTGACATATCCGTGTTGGAGGATATGAAGAAATCGCCGGGTGATGGGAGTGCGGTAGGCACAAAAGGCTGCATGATTTACTTAATGCCTTTGGCTGCGTTTCTATCCAAAAAAGACCCACAAAATGGGGCTTTTATGATGCTTGGAAATAGAACCTGCCACCCCGTCCGCTCCGAAGAGGAACTCCGTGAGGTCAAAGCCCGCATCATCCGCAACCTGACAAAGCCCACCGACGGCTGGGCCAGCCGCTACCTGAACCGACCGATTTCGACCCGTATCAGCCGGGTGATGGTTTACACGGGCATCACCCCGAACCAGTTCACGTTCATCACGGGCCTTATTGCCTTCATCCCTGTTTACTTTGTGCTAAAGGGCGGCTACTGGAACTGGCTCATTGGCGCAGCCATCTATCACCTCGCCTCCGTGCTGGACGGCGTGGACGGCGAGATTGCCCGCATGAAAATGCTGCACAGCAAGTTCGGCCAATGGCTAGACACTATTTTCGATTTTGCGTCAATGGTGGCCGTGCTCATCGCCCTCGTCATCAGTGTGCAAAACCCGGAACACGACCAGCCATTTTATATCCAAAATGCAGGCTGGGCAGCACTCATTGCTGCCGTCGGGGCTATCCTTAGCATCGTGGTTTATAATATCCGGTACAAGCGGGAAGGCACGTTTTACATCCCCTACGCCTACCTCAGCAGTGAAAGCCGATGGGCCAAGGCATTGGCGAAAATCAACAATATCGGCAAGCGGGACTTTTACATTTTCCTGTTCTTGTTGCTGGCCGTGGTGGGGATGTTCCCATTTGCACTGGTGTACGTGGCGGTGATGGCTATCTTGGTTTTTTTGCTGTCCATTCAAACGCATTTTACGAAGCCCAAGGATTAGGTTCCCTTCGGAAATGACAAAAAAGGATTGAATCAGTGAATGGTTCCGCCTTCAATCCCTTATTTGTCATTTCCGAAGGGAATCTAATCCTTCAATCCTTTTTCTTGAAAAACAAACTCACACTTTACTTCCTTGCCGATGGCGCACGCCCTGACGTCTTCAAGCGCCTTTTGGACGAAGGCCAACTGCCCAATATCCAGCGGGAAATCATTGACCGGGGCACTTTCCGAACGGCGACTTCTGTGTTTCCGACGACGACTGGGCCAGCCTATCTGCCGATGCTCAACGGCGCCTTCCCCGGCACCATGAACGTGACGGGCATCCGCTGGTTCGACAAGGCCGAGTTCTTCAAGGACCGCTGGAGCAAGGCCGCCAAGCGCACTTATGTGGGGCCGGAGGCATGGCTTTTCAACGACGATATGCCCGCCGAATTCCCAACGCTGCACGAGCAGATGGAGCGTCCTTATAACGTGTTCTCTGTGATAACGAGGGGTGTGCCAAAGGAAAATGACCTTGGTGCCACGGGCAAATCATGGATGTATATCAAGGCGCATTATTTCGCCATCAACCACCCGGTGGACGTGTCCGCCTACGAGCGAATGATGCGGGGCCTCGACCTGAACCCTGAATTTTTTTTCGTGGTTTTCCCCTGCATTGACTGGGGTTCGCACTACCATGCCATTGAGCATGAGCAGACGATTTTCTCGTACAAATACCTCGATTTTGCCGTAGGCGAAGCCGTAAAAAAGCTAAAAGAACAGGGCCGCTGGGACGATACCCTCCTCATCATCACCTCCGACCACGGCCTCACGGACACGCACACGCACATGGATTTGGCGAGGTTCATGCGCCGCAAAGGGTTCCGCACCTTTGCCCATCCGAATACTTTTACCATCAAGCCACAAGCCGCTGTGATGATTTCGGGGAATGCTTTTGGGGCGGTTCACCTGCTGGCCAAGGGCCCGGGAATACTACGAGGCGACGATGTTAAAAATGCTTTTGGCATTGCCAATTTGCAGGAACTGCTGGCTGATCCCGCTGTGGATTTCGTGGCATGGCGTGGCAAAGCCGATGGCGAATTCATGGTCGCCAACCAGCACGGCGAGGCAGCGATTTTTGGTAAAAACGGCCAAGGCTACCGGTACCAACCCGTTACCGCCGACGTGTTCGGCCTCGGCAACCTGACTGCCCCCATGGATGCCCAAGCCGCTTTGGACGCCACTTTCCACAGCGATTACCCAGATGCTTTGGTACAGGTAGAGCAGCTTTTCCGTGGCAGCCGAGCTGGGGACATCGTGGTATCCGCCAATCCTGGCTATGACCTGCGTGACCGCTGGGAAATCCCAGAACATAAAGGTTCTCATGGCTCCCTTCATCGGGAACACATGATGGTTCCGTTCCTTTACAACCAGCAAGGTTGGGACAGCCGCAACGCCCGTACCGCCGATATTTACAACACGATTTTGGACTGGATGGGCAAGCCAACGAGGGAGAATAGCGATGGGAAGTCGCTGATTTTAAAAAGATGATTATGGTTTTTGATTTAAGATATAAGATAGACGATTTTAGATTTAAGATTTGCTGAACATGACCACATGCAGTCGTGAATCGTAAATTTATCAATCGCAAATTCAATCCAAAACCTTAATTCGTACATCTTATATCTTTAATTAAAAAAAGAAGAAAAAAGGTTTGATGACAATCGCCTACATATCCAGCGAGCGCTATCCGCACCACAATACCAACACACAGCAAATCATAAAGAACGTGAGTTCGCTGCGGGCGGCGGGGGTGAGCATTGATTTGATTTTGCCGAGGCAGGCCAGTATGTACTTTGCAAGCAATACTGAATTGGAAGCTGCAATTTGCCAATATTACAATGTGCCGCCGGGTTTGGGGATTAAACAAACCGGTGTTTTCCCAGCTACGAACCTGCAAATTGATAAATACCTCCACCCGATATTCGCCATTATTTATTGCCGATTGATTAAAAACTATGATGTTATTTATACCCGCAATATTTTTACTGCTATACTATTGGCTTTATTCGGGGTTAAATTCATGTTCGAGACCTACCAGCGATTGGGCGATACCAAACCTCGTTTTATTAAATTATTGACAAAACAAGCTAAAAAAGGCCGGATGCTCGGTATGGTGTTGCATAGCAATGTGGCTGCTGATTCCATGCGTGGTGCGGGTTTTCCTTCGGAAAAACTGCTGGTGCTACACAATGGCGTGGATAATTCGGATATGCTGCCCGTTTTATCTAAAAGAGCAGCGAGGCAAAAATTAAACCTCGATTTAAACGCCCGGTACGTGGTATATACCGGCAATATGCAAAAGAATAAATGCGTGGAGACAGTGGTAGATATTGCGGCATTTACACCTGAAATCAATTATTTATTGGTGGGTGCAAAGCCCGATGATATTGCCCGTTTAGCCGTCTATTGCGAAGCAAAAAAAGTACAGAACGTACAACTCGTGGAGCGCCAGCCTGTGAACATGGTTTCGCAGTACCTCTATGCCGCCGATGCGCTCATCATCCCGCCTGCCTCGGCCCCAATGGAGCAGTTCGGTCGCACGGTGCTGCCGTTCAAGTTGTTCCCCTATTTGGCCGCAGGCCGCCCCATCGTCGCTCCCGACCAAGCGGACATGCGGGAATTGCTGCGAAACAGCGAAAACGGCCTGCTCGTGAAGGCGGATGCGCCGGAACAAAATGCCTTGGCCATCCGTGCCCTACTTTCCGATGAAAAAATGATGGAAAAACTGGCAGCCAATGCTGCGGAAACCGCTCGTTCCCTGACATGGGAGGCAAGGGCGGAGAAGTTCAAGGCATGGCTAACGCTTGAAGCGTGACTTCACTATTTGTGATACTGGCTCAACTGGTTGAACAACAGCGTGTTATGGCTCGGCTGCTTGGCGTTGCGCTCCATTAGTTTTCCCTTTTTGTCAAATATCAAATAAGTGGGCAAAGGCAAATAAGCGCCATCCCCAAATTGCTGGATGAGTTCGTCTCGAAGCGCATAATTGGAGAGGATGTGGTAGCCAGTCAAGTGTTTGTCCTCAATGACCTTTTCCCAACGTGCCCTGCGTTCCTCGTCGTCCACAGAGACGTATAGCAGCACGATGTCCTTGCCCTTGGAAAATTGTCCAATGGGCTCATGGTGGTTCATCCCAAACATGCAAGGCGTGCACCAGGTCGCCCAAATGTCCATATAGACCACCTTTCCTTTGAATTTGCCTACCAGGTCACGTATGCTGCTGATTTCTTCGTCCATTCCCAGTACGTTGATGCCCGAAGAAAAGGAATGCCCGGCATTGCCTGGTTGTTCGTTGGTGTTTGTTGACGATGCTGAAATCAGGGATTCCAGTGGCTGGTTGAATTTGCTGTCCGGGTAATCGGCCTTGAACTTGTCCTTCAACCCTACGAGGATAGGTTCGCCTCTCCCTTTCAATGCGGCGCCCATTAGGATGCCCGCTGAGGCATATGCTTGTACACTGGGGTTTTTTAGGTGCTTCCAAATGAGCCGGTCATATTCGAGAAACTGCTCGCCTCGTGCCACGTCTGCATCGGCGAACTCGCTGTCTTTTAGGAAGTCGAGTTGGTATTCCCTGATGTACTGTTCCAGGTAAACCAAGTACCAGTCGCTATTGGCGGCGGGTAGGTCGTTAAGGCAGGTTTCGGTGTTGATTTTCTTCCAGTAATTGCTCCAACCCGAGTCAAATTTATAGGGCGACTACTTGAGCGCAGCCTTCCAGTGGCGATAGGCCACATTACCAAAAACACTATGGTAGTAGGTATCAATATCCTTTTCTACCGCTTTGACGAAATCAGCAGAAAAGCCTTGTTCCTTGTCCGCTTTTTTCAGCAATTTTTTCTCCGATTCTTGAAAATCGGTGACCGAGGTCCAAGTCTCCTTTGGCGTTTCACCTTGGTTGTAAAACGGGTTGTGAACTTCGTTCAATGCTTTGTTGCCAAGGTCAAGGCGGGGGAGGCTTTGCAGGTACTTGTTTTGCGCAGCATGTGGCCCAGCAAAGCTGACCGTGCTGACGAGGTCTTTTGCGTCTGCCGATAGTTCAGCTGCATCGCCGCCCGGCGATATAAAAAAACGCAGTTTTTGACCCTCTATGCGGAGCAATAGGAACCCACTTGACGCTTCCTTAAAGTCAATTTCGAATTTTCCAGTTTGGTCAAGTTGGATTTTTTCAGGTTGCGTGGGCAGGTATTTCCCTTCAATGGGGCGCTCAACGAGCACATGCCCAGATTTGGCGTTCTTTACCTGGCCGATTAACCGCTCTTGTGCTTGCAGGGCAAACATCACAAGGTAAAATGCCAGCAAAAGCAGTTGTTTCTTCATGGTAAAACGGAATGAGTCAGCGACGAAAATTGCCCCGGCAGTCATACAAAGAAATTTTGGGGTAAAAAGATACGGTTCAATTTTCAGCCAGCTGCAAAAAAATAGCAGGTTCGGATTCAGGAACATTGCCAATTTTGCTGCCAGAAACAACAATTTATGACTGAACCCATTTCCTGCGATTTTTTGGTCATTGGTGGCGGTGCTGCTGGCTTTTTTGCGGCTATTCGTGCTGCGGAGGCCAATCCTGGCACGAAGGTCATCATCCTGGAAAAGGGTAGGGAAGTGCTCCAAAAGGTCAAGGTCAGTGGCGGAGGTCGCTGCAACGTCACCCATGCCTGCTTTGATGCGAAGGAATTGGTGAAGCACTACCCACGAGGCGGCAAGGCGCTGCACGGCCCCTTTAGCCGATTCCAGCCCGGCGATACCATCGGCTGGTTCGAGCAGCGGGGCGTCCGCCTGAAAATCGAGGAGGATGGTCGCATGTTCCCCGTCACGGACAATTCCATGACCATCGTCAATTGCCTTTTGCAGGCAGCCTCCAAAGCGGGCGTCGAGGTCAGAACAGGGGAGAACGCCACCCATTTTGCGAAGCAAGAAAATGAAAACGGCGGCTGGATAGTCGCTACGCAAAGCGGCCACCAGTACCAAGCCAGCAGCCTGATGATAGCCACTGGCAGCAGCCCACGCATCTGGGAACTGCTCAAAGAACTTGGCCATGCCATCGTACCGCCCGTACCCTCGCTTTTCACCTTCAACATCAAGGACAAACGCATCGAAGGGTTGATGGGGCTTTCGGTGCCTTCGGCAATGGTCAAGGTCGTCGGTGAAAAACTGGCTGCCACTGGCCCGCTGCTCATCACGCACTGGGGCATGAGCGGCCCCGGCATTCTGCGGCTATCGGCTTGGGGTGCCCGTATTCTGGCGGAGAAAAGCTACCGATTCGACATTGAAGTGAGCTGGCTGAACTACGCCACCGAGGAGATGGTGGAGGAACTGAACGAGGCAAAACTGGAGCATGCCAAGAAGCTCGTTGCTGCGCAATGCCCGTTTCCAAGCCTGCCCCGCCGACTGTGGGAGAGCCTCGTGGCCGCTGCTGGCATTGCCCCCGACCTGCGCTGGGCGGACTTGGGCAAGGAAAAACTGCGCAAATTGGCGACCGAGCTAGGGGCGGGCCGCTATCTGGTTACGGGTAAAAGCACGTTCAAGGAGGAGTTCGTTACTTCGGGCGGTGTTGAATTGGATGAAGTGAATTTCAAGACTTTTGAAAGCAAATTACACCCTGGCCTTTACTTCGCTGGCGAGGTGTTGGACATTGACGCCATCACTGGCGGGTTTAATTTTCAAGCAGCCTGGACGGGTGGGTGGTTGGTCGGTACAGCAGTGGCTAATGACCATCACCACCAACAAGCTCATTTAAATGCTTAGCCAACCACACCCAAAAAACTATATCAACTCCCGCTCCTATGGATGTGCCTACAAGTGTAGGGGTGTTTGTCCTTTCACCTTGTATTATTTTTTTAATATCATTCAAAGGAATGGCATAATGCTTTTTATGTCCGGATACATCAAGAATGACCACAGTTTGCAAGGTGTTATCCTCGTTCTCCACTTCATCAATTTTAACAAACCACCCTTCTATACTCCTACTGTGTTTCCTCAAAACTTCAACCCTCGTCCCTTGTGGTATGCTATTCAGCTCCTCAATGCTTAATTCATAAGATGCACGTGCTTTATTCTGTTTATTCGATATTGATGCACCAGCAGCCAAACCAATGATGGTACAGTTTGAAAACAGTGAAATAGCAAAGATAGCTACGAACAGAATACGGGAAGGATGGAGGAAATTGCGCATGTTTTAAAATGAAAAATGTTGATGTTAGCTTTCATTATTCTCCAGGGAACGCTTTGCTCAACTGGTAAGCCAACCACCCAATAATTGACAAATCAACCGCTAATCCAATAACCCCACCCACTTCGGTAGCTGAATTTTTCTCGTCCTTGGTCGTGATGTACTTGATTTTTTCCAATTCAATATAGGTATGCTCTTTACGCCCCATTTCATTAAGCACCAAGACCATCCCTCCATCGCCAAACTCATAGGTATCAACTTCTTTCGCAACGAATTTGCCAAACGCTGGTTCTTCTTTTCCCGTATATACTTTTATCCATGTGCCCTTTGCCAAGGTATCAAGAACAGCTTCGTTTCCAGGGAAATAATAGGTGTCAGCAATTTTGTTGTTCCCGACAGCGTCGCCTATGCCAAGCCCTAAAATTGTACAACTTGACAGTATTGAAATTACTATAAAGGAAAGTATCAGGAGTTTTGACAAGAGAGTTTTCTTTTTCATTTTATGATCATTTTATTGGGGAACAATTTCAAAATTAAGCACAAGATAAGCTGTAAAATCTACCAATAAGTTGTTCGCACAACAAAACCCTATAAAATTCAAAAGCGAACGGATGGCATCCATCCGTTCGCTTTTGAATACTCGTTTGTAAGGCGTGGCTTACTGCACAACCACATTATCCACCCGATAACTCGAAGTCTGGCCTGTGGAATTATTGCCCACGTACTTAAACCCAATGGCCACTTTCTGGCCAATGAAGGCAGAAAGGTCAATATCACCGGAAGGAATCCACTCGTGGTCAACGTTGGGCATGCCAGCGAGTACTGCCGTGGAGATTTCCTCCCAAGTAGCCGTTAGCGGGTCGCAGTTGAAGTCGGTGGAAATCCAAACCGTGAGGCCGTCGTGTGTCCAGAAAGCCTTGGCCGTTTCAAAGCTCAAAACCTTTGGACCTGTGATGTCAATCAGCGGTGTGATGAGCCAAGCTGCCATTTCAGGGTTGGTATCGTTGAAGGCTGTTGCCTGGACATAGGTATTGCCACTGAACAACTTTGACTGCCAACGGCGGGTGCCCGTCTCGGCAAGGTTTGTCCAGCCTGTCAGCGCAATATCCGTGTTGTTGGTGCCAGTCGAAAAATCCTCGGTAAGTGTAGCCACAGTGAGGGGAGGGTTGCCGTTCTGGCAAGGGTCATTTCCACCACCGCCGCCCCCGCCGCCCGTACCGAGCTTCACGTTGTCCACCCGGAAAGTACCAGTCTGGCCAGTGGTGCCGCTGCCGATGTAGTGGAAGCCAATGGCCACTTTCTGGCCAACCAATGCGGTTAGGTCTATATCGCCAGAGGCAATCCATTCGTTGCTGGCACTGCTTGCACCTGCGAGCGCCGCATTCAAAGGCACCCAAGTGGCCGTGGTTGGGTCGCATTCAAAATCCGTGGATATTGAAGCGGTGAAACCATCATGGGTATAAAAAGCGGTAGCTGTTTCAAAGGTCAGCACCGAAGCAGCAGCGCTCACGTTGATGAGCGGGGTAACGAGCCAAATGTCCATTTCCGGCGAGCTATCGTTGAAGGCCGTTGCCTGGGCATAAACATTGCCGCTGAATTCCTTGAACTGCCAAGTGCGGCTGCCCTTCACGTTGTAATTCGTCCAGCCGGTGATGTCCACAGGGTCGTTGTTGGCACCAGCTTCAAAATCCTCATCTATGCCATCCACGGTGGGCACGGTACCACCTGCGCAGGGGTTTCCACCACCGCCACCGCCATCGCCAGCACAGCGTTCGCCGTCCATGTCCACGTCGTCCATGTCCCGCACCAGGAACTGGAGGTCGTCCCGGAAGATGCCGAGGATGCCCGTCAGGTTGCCTTTGCCATTGGGGAGGCTGGTGCCCGCAAAATTGGCATAGCCACTCGTACGCACGATGAGCGAAACGCTGTTGCAATCCACCACATCACGGTTGTACGTGGTGCGGGTCACAGGGTCGGCAAAGGTGAATGCCGTATCAACGAACTGCACATCCGTTACCGTGACGAGGGTGTTGACATCATTAATGGTCAACTCAGCCAAGGTCTTCACTTTGGCAGCGGGAGGTGTTGTTTTTATGCCCCGCACCAAGTGGTCGCTGACTTTGATGATGTTTCCCAATTGCCCGTCATCGGTCAGGAAGCCACCCAACTGAATGAGGTTGTTGTAATCACCGAGCACTAGACCCTTTAATTTGATATACACCTCACGACCCCTTGGATAGAGCGTATAGCTGTCGGAGGTCTCTATTTTTACCATGATGCCACCCGTCTCGTCTTGAATGACAAAGGCTTGGAACAAGTTGCCGGAGGCATCGTCGGCCACTACCGTGCCTTTTATGATGAGGTCTTCGGCAATGGTCTCGAACTGGCCAAACACGTGCATGGCCTTTAGCTCCGCAATGGTCGTCGTGACCTTCAGGCCAGGGTCAGCCCCATCGGTTGGTGGCTGGTCGAAGTCTTCCTTGATACAGGCATTGAATACCAAGCCAAGGAACAAAGTCGGGAGGAAGAATTTGATTAATTTATTCATTATCAATGAGTTGAAAAGATTCATTGTTTTATGGTTTCATTGATTCATGGTTTCATGGTTTCATGGTTGTCGAAAGGCGTTGAGACAATGAAGCAATGTACCCATGTGGCAATGAAGCCATTTTAAAACCTCAACGCCCCCATCAGGAAGAAGTTGGTGCCGAAGGCGTAGAAATATTTGGATGGGAACACGTTGATTCCCCTTTCATAATCGGCCCGGTTGAAGCGCAATTGCTCAAAGCCGCCAGTGATGACCTCTGCATTGAGCAGGTTCGTTACGCCAGCCGTCAGATTGAAGAATACGCCGTCATCGTTCACTTTGAAGGATTTATTCGCAAAAAGGTCAACGGTGTAGGCACTCGGTATCCGCTCTTGGTTAACGATGCTGTTGTAGAAATCGGAACCCTGTTCCAAGCCGAACACAGCATCTGTGGTACGACGGAATGGGCTGAAATCCAGGTAGTTGCGGTCGAAATAATTGACGGCAATGCTGGCTGACCAGAAGTTCGGCGAGCGGTATTCGAGCATGAGGTTCAAGGCAGTTTGCGGCGTATTTGGAACATAAAAATTCTTGAGGTAAATAGTGCCGATTTCGTCCGACACCCCATCGTCGTCCACTACAAATACGGCGTCCGGCCTGTTGGTGAAAATGTATTCACCTACCGTGCCTGCGGCACTGACCGAAAGGCTTGGCGAGAGTTTGTACTGCAAGGCTACCTCGACGCCCGCATGGCGGCGGTCAGTATTGGTGAGAATGCTCGTACCGAAAGCAGCCACGTCCTCTTCGAGGAAGAAGCGGTTGAGTTTCAGGCCGTTGTTGAACTGAGTCCAGAAGAAAGTGGCCCTTGCCTTAATGTCAGGTGTGCGCAGCAAATAGCCAACCTCGCCGCTGGTGACCTCTTCCATGGTTAGACCCGGCACGATTTGGTCACGCTGCCTTGGCGACACGAAGGCATTGCGAATATCCGGTGCACGCTGCATGTAAGCACCGTTGGCGTACAAGTAGTTGCGGCCATTTATTTTGTAAGTGAGACCACCTTTTCCGGCATAGTTGAGGTAATCCTGCTTTTCTGAGTCGCCAAATGACTCATTTGGGAAGCGACCACTGCGGTAGTTGCCCGTTCGCCAGAACGACAGTATGGAAGCCTCGGCAGCCAAGAAATAATCCACTTTGCCAAAGCTGAAAAGCGTCTGAATCCAAGATCCTGTGCGCCGCCCTGTGATGTCGTAGTCCCAACGGTAAGTGTCACCTTGGCGCACAATGGGGTCTGGGTCTTCGAGGTTAAACTCCGGCGCTTGCCCGGGCAGTGGGTTGTCCAAGGCAAAACGGTCAACGTTCACGAAGTAGTCGCCGCCGAGTAGGTCTTCCAGCACAGAAAAGTAGTGGGTTTTTTCCTGGTGGAAATTGAGGCCGAAATTGAGTGTCACGTGGTCGGTCAACACATTTTGGTAAATCGTGTTTGCGCTAAGCCTGTTCAGGTCGGAGCGTTGGTCAGTTAAGACGACCTGCGACATATTACCCGCTGTGCCATTGAAGGATTGCCCGTTCAGGCGGTTGCCCTCATAGATTTCATCCCATTGGACTTGCATGAGGTAAGGGTTGTTGCGGTAGGCATTTTCTACTTGCTGCGCAACTTCCTCGCCGCCATTGCCGGGCAGGCGGTAGTAATCCGGTAATTTGCGGTAATAATCGGGGCGGGGGTCAGGTGCATTGAACCAATCGAGTTGGGTGCGGCCATAACGCCCGGTCATGTAGCCAATGGCGGTCGTGAGCGTGGCCTTGCTGCTCATCGTCCAGTCGTGGCGCAGGATGCCGAACGGCTGGTGCGTGTTCACGACCCTTGCGTTTCGGATTTCGCCGTTTTGCCAACCCCAGTTTGGGTTGTAAAAATTGTCGCCAACGAGATCATTCGCCGCCTGGATGGAGGGGCTGGAAGTGCCCCTTCTGGTCGGTGAACCCACCAGCGTAAAGTTCAATAAATGCTTGTTGTTCAGCTTTTTATCAACTGAGGCAAAGTAGCTCCAGGCATCGTAAAAAGTGCCCGGCACATAGCCCTCCTCTGCCCAGCGACGGCTACCGGAGAAGGAAAAAGCCCAGCCTTTTTCGCTCATGCCCGTGTTCCAGGTGGCCATCAGTCGGCCTGTGAAGGCACGATTGCTGAACATATAGGAAATGCGCTTGCCCACCCGTTGCTCGCTCGCACGGGTATCAATGGCCGCTGCACCGCCCACGCTACCGAAGCTGTAGGCAAACGGGCTGAGGTCGAAGGTGTTTTCCCGGTTTCGGGTCACGTCGTTCAGGCCGCCCCATTGGCTCCAAAACACGTTTCCGGTTTCGAGGTTGTTCACCAAAATGCCGTTGAAGAGGGTAGTGGTTTCCGAGTCGTAACCCCTGATTTCGAAGCCGCCCGTGCTAAGGTTGAACGATGCTGCCGCAATGAAAGGGTCACGGGATGCCGAAAGTACGCCCGAAATATTCTGGTCGCCAAGGTCATCGTCGTCGTCGGAGAGGGTAATGGTCGGAATGCGGTCTTCGTCCGTCACGATGTCCTTGATATTGGTATCACGGGACTTCGCAGCGGCCTGCAACTGGATGGTTTCCGTTTTATAGCCAGAACTGGTTTTGGTCAAGGCATCCAAGGTCGTCTGCAAATCGAAAGCCTGAAAGCCGTCCTTAAAGAAGCTGACAGTATAGCTTTCGGCAGGCTGTTTGAACGAAACCCGGAACCTGCCCTGCTCGTTGGTCGTGACCTCCGATTCGGCAGTGGTGACCGTCACCCCGCTGAGCGGCTTGCCAGTGGCGCCATCCTGAACGATGCCGTAAATGGAAACTCTTTGGGAAAAAATCAACTGTGCAAAACCTGTGAAAAGAAGGAGTAGAAAGGTTTGTTTCATGCTTGTCATAAAATTGAGGCACAAAGGTAGCAAGCCACCTTGTTGTATTGTTTTTTTTATAAAAAATAACCCAAACTTAAAGCCGTTTGGGTCGGTCATCGGTCGTTTGGGTGCCTCAGAGATAGGAAGGGATCAGGTTTTCCACAGCGATTGTATGGTCAGTTTTCCACAATGTTTCAATTCATATCGAATTTGATGGGTAGGGTGAATTGAACCCTCACAGGTATGCCTCTTTGCGTAGCTGGTTCCCATTTAGGCATAGCCTTCAACAATCGCAACACTTCCTTCCCGCAACCACCCCCAATATCCTTAATGATGGAGAAAGCGGTCAATGTTCCGTCCTTATCTATTACGAATTTAGCATACACAGTCCCTGTGATTTTTTTGCGCCTTGCTTTTGCGGGGTATTTGATATTGTTGGAAATGTACTCCAACATTTTCTGCTCGGAGCACTGTTTTTTTAACTGGTGGTCAGTTTCCGTACATCCGGGAAAATAGGGCATGGTTTCATCTGGGCCTCCATCAACTAAGGTGAAATCCTCTGCTATTGGTGGCGGCGGAGGTGGTGTTGGGGCTTGTGCCAACAAAACAGAAGCGGCAAGGCCGCTGAGTAGCAAGGTGATGATGCATTTTTTCATGAAAAATTGTGAATAAAGTTAACTGGATTCAATGAAGCATTGCCTACTCCAACTTGAACTTAAAGGGTAAAACGTACTGCACCCTCACCGGATTGCCTTGGTGCTGGCCGGGGTCTGGGTCGGCGCCTATTTCGACGGCTTCCACGAGACCACCGACGGCGGCGATACCTGGTCGAACGTCGGTGTCGGCAATTACCTCAACCGTATCTTCGTGCTCAGCCCCGAACTGGCCTACGCCTCCGGCGAGACCGTTTACAAGTTCGTCGGCCCGCCCCTGCCTTCTGCCACTGGCGAGCCTATCCCCAAAAAAGAATTGGACTGGGCCGTGGTCACCGCCGAACAGGGCCGCCACCTGAAAGTCACCTTGAACCTGCGCCAAAGCGGTGCGGTGCAAGTAGGGCTATACAATATGGAGGGCCGCCTTTTGCAAATGCTGCACAATGGCCGTCTGCCGGAAGGCCAGCACCAGTTGGAGCACCAATTGAACTGTGCGGCGGGGGCTTATGTCGTTGGCTTGCAGTTGAATGAGGGGATTGGGGGGAGGAGGATTTTGGTGCATTGAGGGGGAGGAGTTGATGGCGCAATACAAAATGCGCATTGCCATGTTGTATGGTGTTAGGATTAGTAATGATTTTTTATATTTCGTAAAATGCTATTTTTCAATTTTTTGAAAAAGTTTTCCATAAAATTTTCACAATTTTTGAAAATGCTTTTTAAATTTGTGGCGATTTATGAAAGGTTCGTATATTATCACGTTAGCCGACACCCAACGAGTAACTGTGCTAAAATCAATCTTCCAACAAATTTCAACTTTGGACTGACTTTAAGCAAAAATTAAATTCATAAGTTTGAAACTTATAGCATAATAAAAATTAGAATGACTGAAAATAAAATTGCAAAACCGTTTTTGAAGTGGGCTGGTGGCAAAACGCAACTCATTTTCGACATTGATAAGGCTTTGCCGACAGATATAATACAAACAGATTTTACATACATCGAACCGTTTGTTGGTAGTGGTGCGGTACTTTTTTGGATGTTGAACAATTTTCCAAACTTGAAAAGGGCTGTAATTAACGATATTAACGAAGACTTAATAAATACATATAGAACCATTGCTTCAAATCCTAACGAACTTATTTCAATTCTTGAAGTTTTGCAAAATGAATTTCACAGTTTGGAGGGAAACGAGGAAAACAAAAAACTCTATTACTACCATAAAAGAGAATTGTATAATTCAAGAAAAGAAGAACAAAGTGGACAAGCGGCTTTGTTTATTTTCCTTAATCGTACCTGCTTTAATGGTCTGTATAGGGTTAATCGTAAAAATGAATATTATGTGCCAATGGGCGGCTATAAACGCCCGACTATTTGCGATGAAGATAATATTTTAGTGGTAAGTAAAGCCTTACAAAAAGTGGAAATTTTGTGCGGAGATTTTGAGCAGACTTTAGAATACACAAATAACAATTCTTTGTTTTATTTCGACCCACCATATAAACCGTTAAGCGAAACTTCAAGTTTCAATTCTTACGCAAAAGATGAATTTAATGACAGCGAACAAATTCGTCTGAGAGATTTTTGCAACAGACTTGACGCTTTAAATCATACTTGGATTTTAAGCAATTCAGGCGTGAAAGGGAAAGATTTAAACGATAACTTTCTTGACGATTTGTATTCTGACTTTTGCATTCAAAGAGTCGATGCAAGACGAAGCATTAACGCTAATCCAGAAAATAGTTATTTGGACGTTACATTCGGTTGGGCTTTCCGTTCCAATCTTTTTGTTCATTCCCTGCAAAATGGAATTCCACCTCAATCCCTAACGCAATCAGTTGCATAAAATGAATTTAGCTTTCAATACATATTTAGCAGAAGGCTATTCAAGCAATTCTCAAATCGCACGATTATTGACGGAGAATTGGGTTTTAAATAATTCATATTGTCCGAGTTGTGGAGATTTACCATTAAATGAGTTTGAAAACAACCGTCCTGTTGCTGATTTTTATTGTAAAAAGTGTAGTGAAGAATTTGAGTTGAAAAGTAAAAGCGGAAAACTTTCAAATACAATTACAGATGGAGCGTACTCTAAAATGATTGAAAGAATTAATTCGGAAAATAATCCAAATTTTTTCTTTCTGACATATACAAAACAATGGACAGTAAATGATTTTTTGATAATTCCTAAACAGTTTTTTACCCCAGAAATCATAATCAAAAGACCTCCATTAGCCGGAACTGCAAGAAGAGCAGGTTGGATTGGTTGTAATATAGATATTTCTAAGATAGCTGGATCAGGGAAAGTATTTTTAATAAAGAACTCTAAGGTAATTGACCGAGAAATTGTCAATCAATCTTTTAATAAGACATTATTTCTACGCCAAAAATCAAGTGATGCTAAAGGATGGATATTGGATATTATGAAGTGTGTTGATGAAATTAAAGCAGATATTTTTAACCTTGATGAAGTCTATAATTTTGAACAAAAGCTCAAATTGAAATATCCTAGCAACAATTTCATTAAAGATAAAATCAGGCAACAACTTCAAATTCTTCGTAATAAAGGTATAATTGAGTTTGTTGGTCGTGGTAAATATAAAAAGATAAAATATGGGAACCTTTAAAATTGAAATTCAAGAGTTCTTGTCAAGAATTGTTGAAGTTGAAGCTAATTCAATCGATGAAGCAATTTCTAAAGTTCGTGAAATGTATAAAAATGAAGAAATTGTTTTAGACAGTGAAGATTATACGACAACAGAAATTGAAGAATACAAAGATGAGATGAATGACCCAAGAATTATTTTAAGAGACAGGCTCATTGAAAATGGTATTTCTATTAAAGATGCTAATCTAATAGCTCTTGATGCAGGAAGTTCACAAGCTTATGTCGACATTGAATATTTAAAGGATTTTGACCTTTCTGAAAACCTATTCAAAATAGCTTTGAAATTAGTTTCAGAGTTCTATTCGGGAAAGCTCTTCGAATAGTTGATAGTTAACAATTCTCTTATTAGGAGATACAATGGAACTTTTACCAGAATTTGAACATAAGTTTGATATGGTTTTTGCAGATCCGCCATATTTTTTATCGAACAATGGCTTATCAATTCAAAACGGACAAATAGTAAGTGTAAACAAAGGGAAATGGGACAAATCTGAAGGATTTGGGTTTATTAACGACTTCAACAGAAAATGGCTTTCATTAGTTCGTAACAAAATGAAAGATGATGCTACCATTTGGATAAGTGGAACAATGCACAATATTTTTTCGGTTGGTCAAATTTTGACTGAGTTAGGTTTTAAAATTCTCAACATTGTGACTTGGGAAAAGACTAACCCACCACCAAATTTTTCTTGTCGTTACTTTACTTATTCGACAGAGCAAATCATTTGGGCAAGAAAAAGCGAGAAAGTTCCGCATTATTTCAATTACGAATTAATGAAGCAACTCAATGGTGAAAAACAAATGAAAGATGTTTGGAAATTGCCAGCAATCGCAACTTGGGAAAAATCTTGTGGTAAACATCCGACACAAAAACCACTTTCGGTTTTGACAAGACTTATTTTGGCTTCGACAAAGCCAAATGCTTGGGTTTTAGATCCGTTTACAGGCAGTTCGACAACAGGAATTGCGGCAAACTTGGCTAACAGACGATTTTTGGGAATTGATCAGGAAGAAATTTTTTTGACCATCAGCAAAAACAGAAAACTTGAAATTGAAAATCCAAAAATAGCAGCAACATACAGACAAAAAATTGGTAGTTTAAACGATAAAAAAGAGCTTGAATTGTTCCTCGTTGAAGAGCCAAGAACAGAATACAAAACAGAGCTAACCCTTCAAAATAAAAAGGGGGATCGGCTAACATCTGTTTAGCAAAATGGCGGCTGACTTGCTTCTATGAAACATAAGTGCAAGGTTCAACATTAGGAATTCTATTGAATTTTTGTGCTAAAAGTCCGCCACATCGCAAAGCTGCCGGCCCCTTACCCCTCCACAAAATACACCTCCTCCTCCCCCTTCGCCGTCCCCTTGCCTCGTGCAGTGCAAGTAAATTTATCCTTCACCAACGCAAAAGTCGCCTCCGAGAAGTACAGCCGGCCCGGCTCCCCGCTCGACTCCATACGGGCACCCGCATTCAGCGTACACTATTTGGCACATCCCCCCAAAAAGAAAAGCATTTATTCAAACTTCAACTATCTTTGACCTAATTAAATTGGTCAAATAACCAAACAGCAAAACAATCCAACAAGTACATGGCCTCAGACCCTCAACCCGTTCAAGCCTCGCCGGAAATGTCAGAATTCGAGTGGGGCGACTTGCTCGACGGCATCGAGCGCCAGAAATGCCTCGTGGTGCTTGGGCCTGAAATCTATACAGCAGAGGGGCAGCCGTCCACCGAAAGACGCCTCGCCGAGTTCCTGCGGGCGCAGGCCGACCAACTCCGCATCCGTGTTTACGACAACGGCTGGTTTCATTCCCTGCCAATGGGCAACGAAAGCTCCCCGGTCAGGCAGGTCAAGGCTTTTTACGACCAAGCCTCGCCCAAGGGCGAAGAAATCCTGCGTTCCATCGCCAGTATCAGATTTCCCATTGTGCTTTCCCTCAATCCCGACGACAAGCTGCGCCGTGCCTTCCAGGGCTATTCGGCTAGCTTCGAGACCTATATCCGCAACGAGCCTTACAGCAAAGACCTGGAGCCGCCCAACCCCGAAAGGCCCATCGTCTTCAATATGCTGGGTCAACTCGAAGACCGCAACTCACTCGTGCTTACCTACGACGATTTCTACGACTACCTAAAGTCCTCTTTTGGGGGCAATAGCATGTCGCCCATTTTGATTAGTGCCATTAATCTCTAACTCCGCTCCAGTTTTACGCAATAGGTAGGCTGATTTTGTCGAGCAGCTTCTGGGTGGCTTTGATGATTTCCGCCCGGTGCCAGTGCCCGTCAATTTTCACCATGCGC
>JALHQW010000078.1 GCA_022841745.1 Saprospiraceae bacterium
TCCGAGTACAAGTCCAAAATCTTTGGGTTCTTCATATGCCGCTACTTTTAGCGGCAAGTTAATGTTGATTAGAACCCTTTTTCAAATAACCTAATCTTCGACCTGCAATAGGTCAGTAAATAATTGGTTTTTTAGTGGTTGGTGCTTCCCATAGGGGTGAATCGCAAAAATGGGACATAGCTACGCCCAAAGCCATCGGATATTCAGGTAGAAATGAGGGCTATTGTGTTTTACTAATCACATAATTAAGTGGAAAATCAACGGCTTGCAGATTCCAGCAGTCCCCCAATCCGAAATCCGCAATCGTAAATCCGCATTTGTCATTCCCGTAGGGAACCTAGTCGTCCCAGCGCCCCCGGTCACGCCCAAAACCACCGATACGGATAGTGAGCGAGGCGGTCATCGTCTGAAAATCCTTGGTGTCGAAGGAGGGATTTTCGGCAAGGCCACTCATGAAACGGTAGCCCACCGCTCCGCCGATGCGGAGCCAACGGAAGACGTTGACCTCCAAGCCTGCTTCGGGCGTTAGTGCAAAGAAGGTGTCCTCATAATCGGGGTCGCTATTGCTGTCGAACTCAATGTCCACGGCACCCCAACCCGCCTTCACGCTGCTGAAGAAGTGGATGACCTCGTGTTGCGGAGCAACATAACCGAGCCAGAACCCGCCGTGCCCCATGTCCAAGCGGTCGAAGTCTTCATTGACGATGCGGTCGTAGTCCACGGTGCCGAGGCCGTAGCCGCCGATGAAGAAGTCGCCAGCGATGAGGCCGATGCCGCCGCCAGATGCAGTGGTAAGGTCATGCTTGAAATCGCTGAATTCCGTAATCGGGCTGACAAAGAAGCCGACCCGACGGCTGCGGCTGAAGAGGGTCTCGTCTTGGTTGCCGCCGTTGTGCCGCCAAACTTGTGCGAAGATTTGCAAAGCGAAGCAGGCGAAAAGAATTATGAAGATTGATTTTTTCATTGTTGAAAAGGTTTTGATTTTGAAATGGTTTAGAAGGTTTAGCGGGTTTAGTCAGGGGAAAATTTTAGGCAAAAAAACAGCACACTACACAGGTAGCAACTTGGTTTTTTGCCAAAAAAAACTTGATTACAGGATTTTTAAGTCGTAGCAGTAAAGTTCAATATAGCAGCCCCTGACTGCCGACTGCCAACTGTCATCCCGATTCGTTCCTCATCGGGACGGACTCACTATGCTCGCCGACTGCCCACTCAATCACGGTCCCAGTCGTCGTCCCCAAACCCACCGAAGCGCAGCGTGAGCGTGCCACCGAAGCTGGAGAGGTCGTCGTTCTTGAAGCCGCCGACGCCATCGAAGCCGTTGACCCAGCGGTAAGAGGCCGTGGCAGCGATGCGGAAGAAGGAGAAGACGTTCAACTCCAGGCCCAGTTCCGGCGTGGTGACGAAGATGCTGCTGCGGTCGGAATTGAGTTCTACATCGTCAAAAGCCGTGAGTTTATAATTGGCCTTGCCCCAACCGAGCTTCACGGAGGCGTAGGGGTGGACGACCCGATGCTGCAAGGGCGTGTAGCCAATCCAGAAGCCGCCGTGTTTGAACTTGAGGGATTCGTTGCCGAGGGCATTGTCCAGGTTGAAAGTAGCCGTGCCCATGCCATAGCCACCGAGGTAGAAATCGTTGAGCACGAGGGCACCGCCACCGCCGCTGACCACCTCCACGTCATTGTTGAGGTTGGTGTATTCAATGATGGGCGCTCCCCAGCCGCCAACTCGGTCCACGTCACTGAACATGGTTTCGTCCTTTTGGGCAAACAAGGCTGTTGCTGAAAGCAAAAAACAGATTACGATTGCGTTTTTCATTGTTACATTGTTTCATGGCTTCATTGTTTCATGGCTTCATTGTTTCACTGTTGCCGCCCATGCGAGCAACCATGAAACAATGAAGCCATGAAACAATGAAGCCGTTCAAAACCTAAACCCCGCATTAACGCCCACCCAAGCTTTTAGGTTGGTGTCGGCGCTGAGGTCTTCGTTTATCAAAGCGTAGGGCACCACGGGCGACTTGATGATTCCGGTCTCGGCATTGCGGAGCTGCGACACCATCACATTGGCCGTGGGGCCGAGGAAGAAGCCGATGCTACTGCCGAGCTGGTGGTTCCAGAGCCAACGGAATTGGCCGATGCTGTTCAACGTGTTCGTCCATGGCTCGCTCTCGTTGATGTGCATCGCCATCAGTTCCCAGTTCAAGCTGCTCCTTTGAGACAGCTTAGTGACCTTGCCTATGCCGTAGCCGATTCCCCAGATATAAGAGCCATCGCCCGGCGGAACCCTCGCTCCTACATGAAAGATGTTGTAAAATCTGTTTGCCCCTAGTTTGAGCTGAAAATTTCCATGTAAAATTTCACTTCCGTAAATTTCAGCCTTGTTGTAGCCTCGTTTTACGATGTTGATAAGCGCAATAGGCACCCCGCTCACCGTGTCGGAAATATTGATAAGGCCAATTTGAAGGCCCCGCATATTGCCTTTTGCACGGTTAAAGGTGCCGAACTGGCCTACCTGCACGTCATCGGCCCTGTTGAAAAGGCCGCTTATCTGCACCTTGGTGTTGCCGCCGCTGGTGTTGAACACGCCCGCTGCCTGCCATTTCGAACTGCCCTTTGTGCGGTTGAAGCCACCAGCAGCCTGAAACTTCGAGTCGCCACCCGTTTTATTGAAAAGGCCGGAGGCTTGTAGTGCCCTCGTGTTGCCACCTGCCACGTTGAACAGGCCAGAGGCCTGCATCCCGGTCATGTCGCCCCGCACCATGTTGGCGAAGCCAGCTGCTTGGGCTGCCTCGGCTTTGTTCGCAAAATTGACGACACCGGCCGCTTGGAAGCCTTTCGTGCTGCCACCCGCATAATTGAAGATGCCACCGAACTGCGTTCCGGTCATGTTGCGGTTCACCTTGTTGCCGAGGCCAGCGGCCTGAAAGCCTGTCATATCGGTTTTCACCATGTTCAGGCCGCCACCGATTTCCATGCCGTTCACAGCGCCGTTTACGCCCCAGATGACATTGAGCGAGAGGTTGTTACTCACGTCGTCACTCTGTCGGGTATTGGTGCCAACGAATGGCAAAATAGATACCTGCGCCACCCTTTTCTCAGAAGTGGGTCGGCGGCCCCAACTATCGGCATCGTAGCGCCATTTCTCAAAATTCAGTAGGGTTTGATCAAAAGGATGGGTGCTAACCTCATGGGTAATGGGTTGCACATTGGGCGTTTCCAAGGCCAGGACGGTATCACGATTGCTGGTCGAAACCATTTTTTCCGCTTCGGGATTTGGTTCGTTCGTGACCAAAACGGCAGGGGGAGTAGGGTTTGCTTCGGGGTCGGAGGTCTTTTTCTTGGGTGCGGGCTGTTTGATGCCAACGTCCTTGTTGATTGGTTTGGAAGGGTCGCTTCGCAGCACGATATGGTTTCCAACGAGCATGTAGCCAATGGTCACGTTCTCGAAAAGCCTTTCTAGCGCTGTGGCAAGCGGCATGTCAACGACCTTGGCACTGATGCGCTGGCGCACGTTCACCTGTTCGGTGCTGTAGGAAAACGGGATTTGGTAGCGTTGTGTGAGGTCGGTGAGCGCCTCTTTGATTCGGGTATTGCTGTATTCGAAAGTGACTTTTTTGGTAAGCATGCCACTTTGCGCCAATAAGCCATTGGCGAGCAAAAAAAATAGGTAGATGGCTTGGCTTTTCCTCATATTTTCAGTTGGCCGTCACAGTCGGCAAACTGCCAACTGTTTTCACTGACACCCTTTTCCACTGAGCAAGTAGCGCCCATCCGTCTTGGAGAATTCAAAGCCGACGGTGGTGCCGATTACCGTAAGAATGTCCTCTAAATTAGCTTGTTCGAAAGCAGTGGTTGTTGTAAAATTGCATTCGAGCAGTGCAGGGTTTTCGGCTTCAACTACAACGCCGAAATAACGCTCCAACGCTGCAACGACGTACATTAATTTTTCATCGTCAAAAACCAGCTTCTGTGTTTTCCAAGCGTCGGCATTGTCCTGCTCTATCGTCGCAAGCTCAATTTTTTCTTCTTTCTTTTTGTAAACACCCGTTTGGCCAGGGGCCAATGGGGCTATGGACTGTTTGGCCTTTTTACTGGTCAATGCCACTTTGCCGGTCTTGACCGTTACCTCAACCGCTTCTTCGCTTTCATACGCACGCACATTGAAAGAAGTGCCCAGCACCGTCACCTTGGCATCGCCTGTGGTGATTTCAAATGGCCTGTCCACCATGCGCTCCACGTCGAAGAATGCCTCGCCCACCAAGTTCACTTGGCGCTGAACGAAGTTGGCATCGTAGGCCATGCTGGAGTTTTCGTTTAGCCAAACCCGGCTGCTGTCGGGCAGTGTAATGGCTTTGCGTTCGTTGTCGAGTGTCCGTATTTCAACCAATTGCAGTTGCTGTGCAACGGGTGCCCGGTTCGTCCACCAAAGCCCTGCGCCAATGGCCAACAAAACTGCGGCGGCCACGCTCCAGCGGCGGGCTATTTTCGACAGCGGCACGATTTTACCCGCTGGGCGCTCCACGATTTCTGGAGCTGTGGCAGGTGTGGCGGTATCTATCTTGGCCCAAGCTGCGGCCATGTCCGCCTCGAAGGGGCTGGCAACGGCTTGTTCGGTGATTGCCCAAGCTTGCGTCCATTCCTCAAAAAGGCGTTGGTTGTCAGCACTGGCATCCGTCCAGGCAAACAAATCCTGCTCCTCGGCAGGGGTCACCTGCCCGGCAAGGTACTTGGCCGCAAGGGCTGAATATTTGTCGAGTTCTTCCAAATGAAAATGGTTCTAACTATTGCGATGCGGGCAACATCGGCTTACCCCTATGGGTAAGGCAAGGTTTTTGAAAAATTTAGCTTTTCGGTTAAAAAAAGCCGATGAAAATTATCCCTTGCCGTGGTTTCGCCGCCCAATTGTGGAGCAAAAGTAAAACGTACGCTGACCAAAATCACCTTGCCTTCGGTTTATTCGGCTAATTTTGCGTCTCGCTAATTCCGGTTAGCGACAAAATAACCCCAATTTACCTGCAGTAATACTACACATGAATCCCAGTTTATTACCTAAGATAGAAGTCATCAGCAATGCCGTAAAGCCACCGCCCCTTGGCCTGCGCCGCCGAATCGCAGTGCTGCTTCCGCACAACTACCACAATACCGACAAACGCTACCCCGTCCTTTACCTGCAAGACGGCCAAAACCTATTGGAACACCGCTCCCCGTTCGGCAACTGGCATGTTGACAAACGCCTTGCAAACATGGCCGAGCATGGCTTAGGCGACCTCATCGTAGTGGCCATTGACCATGCCGAGGAAGACCGCATCCGGGAGTTTTCGCCGCCAGAGGTGACGAAGTTCGGCCCCAGCCTCGGCAAGCAGTACGCCCATTATATGGCAGAGGAACTGAAGCCCTACGTGGACGCCAATTTCCGCACCCTGCCCGACCGCAAGCACACGGGCGTCGGAGGCAGCAGCATGGGCGGGCTTATCAGTGTTTACAGCGGTTTTATCTTCCCGGAGGCTTTCGGCAAGATGATGATTTTCTCTCCTTCGCTTTGGCTTTCGCCAAAGATTTATTTCCACGCCATCAATTTTTTCAACCCATTTCAGACAAAAATATACCTTTACGCAGGCGGCAACGAGGGGGCCAATATGGTACCCAACGTGCAGCGCTTGAAGGCTGCCCTACAGCGCAAAGGCTTGGACGGCAGCAAGATTGAGTTCAATGTCTCCATTGACCCGCACGGGGAACACAACGAAGCCAAATGGGGCGAAGAGTTCCCGAAGGCAGTGGAGTGGCTTTTTTTCAAGGATTGAAGGACTGAATAAAAGAAGGATTGAAGGCTGGGCCACGTCCTTCAATCCTCCAATCCTTCAATCCTTCAATCCTTTCTATGAAAATCCTCCACATCAGCATGGAATGCTACCCAGCGGCCAAGTACGGCGGGCTGGGCGACGTGGTCGGCGCACTGCCGATCTACCTCAACAAGGCGAGCGTCAGCACCGCCGTCATCATGCCCAAGTTTGCAACCAAGTGGCTCATGCAGCAACGCTACCGGGAGGTGTTCCAAGGGTATGTGCGGCTGCACAACGAGCATATCTGGTTTTCCATAGAAGAAGTGCAGAACGAGAGCCTTGGTTTTCCGCTCTACGTGGCCAATATCCCCGGCAAGTTCGACCGGCCCGGCGTCTATGGCGACCCCGGCGGCGGCTGGTACAGCGATGAGGTGGAGCGCTACCTCTGCTTCCAGCAGGCCGTGCTGAAATGGGTGATGGACATGCGCTGGAAGCCGCAAATCCTGCACTGCCACGACCACCACACGGGCCTCATCCCGTTCATGGTGAAATATTGCCCGGAGTTTCATTCGCTCCGCAATATGCCCACCATATTCACCATCCACAATGGCGAGTACAATGGGGCATTCAGTTGGAACAATGCCCACCTGCTGCCCTATTTCCAGGCCGATGCCCGTTGGCTGCTCGACTGGGGAAACACCATCTGCCCATTGGCCTCTGCGTTGAAGTGCTGCTGGCGATTCACGACCGTCTCGCCCGGCTACTTGGAAGAGCTGAAATACAGCGCCGCTGGCCTCGAACCACTCATCAACAGCGAGATGCCCAAGGCATTGGGCATCATCAATGGGATTGATGCTGCGCTTTGGGACCCCGCCACCGACAAGTACATTGCCCATAAATTAGTAAAGGGCAACATGGAAGAGTTCAAGCAGCGGAACAAGGAAAAACTGCACGACCGCTTCCGCATCATACCCGATTTGCCCATCATTACTTTTATTGGGCGATTGGTGCGGGAAAAAGGGGCCGACCTCATCCCCGACACCATCCGTCGGGTGGTGGGAAGCGGCGTCAGGGCGGGCTTCGTCGTGCTGGGCACGGGCGAGCCGGATTTGATGCAGGCCTTCGCCGACATGAAGCACCAACTCCCCGGCTTCTACGATGCCTCGCTGGAATACAACGAAGGCTTGGCGCACCAGCTCTACGCAGGTTCCGACTTCTTGATAATGCCCTCACGGGTGGAGCCTTGCGGCCTGAACCAAATGTACGCCTGTCGCTACGGCACCATCCCCATCGTGCGCAGCGTGGGCGGCCTGAAGGACACCATCATTGACATCGGCGACCACGGCGGGCGGGGCATCCGTTTCAACCAGTTCTCGGTGGAAGATGCGGCGATGGCCATCTTCCGAGCCGTTAAGGTTTACAACAACCCCGAAGTGCTCACCAGCCTGCGGGAGCGAATCATGGCCGTGGATTTCTCGTGGGAGCGCTCCGCAAAGGACTATATGCGGCTGTATGAAGAGTTAAGCTAAGCTCAACTTAAACGAAAGGCAAGCAGCACCAGCCCAATCACCAACAATGCTCCGAAGATGGTCTTGTTGTGCCTTGCCACCCATTCCGGCAGGTAGATGTCGAAATTGGCCTTTTGGCTATCGGAATACTGCCTTGCAATGGGTGTGAGTGGGCAACTGCCCCTGCCCACCACCAACGCAAGCCCCTCGAACACCATTAGTCCCACGGAAATATAGGTGACGGTCGTGACCGCCCCACTCAAAATGCAGCAAATGGCAGCAACCATAATGCCCCAGATGGCGGTGTGGAGGGTTTTTACAAACACTAATTTCTGTACCTCGCCTTTCATGTCAGCTTTTTTAGCAAGCATCGAAATTAAAAGGACTAACACAGCCTGCCATTGATTTTTTTCAGGTTTAGCAATGACCCAAATCAACCCAATGAAGCCTAAAGCGGTCTCAACTTGCTCCAAATATTTGAGACATGGGCAAGCCACTAATTCCTATTGCATTCCCGAATCCCACGCCGCCAGCCGACGGCACTGCCGTCCTCGCAGCCGACATTGGTGGCACGAAGACCGACATGGCCATTTTTGAAATAAAAAATGGCGCTCCGTCCTTAACCAGGGAGTTTCGATACGCCTCCCGTGATTGGCCATCGTTGGTGGAGATTGTCAGGGATTTCACAAAGTTCATTTCGCTGCCCCAACGGCTGTGCATCTCCTTCGCTGGCCCCGTCAGGAACGGCAAGGCGCATGGCACTAACCTCCATTGGGACATTGACGCAAAGGCCATCGGCGCTGAGCTTAGCATCGAAAAGGTATTGATTATCAACGACTTGGAAGCCAATTGCTACGGGCTGGCGGCACTCACGGCTGACGATTTGAGGACAGTCTATCCCGGCAAGAACGGCGAACTGGGCAATGCTGCCGTCATATCGCCCGGCACGGGGCTGGGCGAGGGTGGCCTGTTCTGGGATGGGCGGGCCTACCATCCGTTTGCCACGGAGGGCGGCCATGCGCATTTTGCGGCCCGCAATGAACTCGACTGGGAGCTGTTCCGCTATTTGCAGCGAAAATACGGCCACGTGAGTTGGGAGCGGGTCATTTCCGGGCCGGGCATTTGCATGATTTTTAGCTTTCTGCGGGATGAAAAAGGCTGGGAAATGCCTGAAATACTGCGTGAAGAATTCAAGACGCACGATACCGCCGCCGCCATCAGCATCGCCGCCTCGGAGGGCTGCTCGGCCTGTGCGGAGGCGCTGCGGAGGTTCATCCAATACTTGGCCGAGGAGGCCGCCAACCTTGCCCTGAAGCTGAAAGCGACGGGCGGCATCTACATCGGCGGTGGCATAATACCCCAGATTTGGAACGAGGAGTACCACGCCATTTTCAACGAATTTTTCTTTGAAGTGGGTCGCTTGCACCCACTGGTGGAGGGAGTGCCCGTTCACCTGATTTTGAACCCAAAAACGGCCCTGTTGGGAGCGGGGTATTATGGGGCGTTTGGGCGTTGAGGGCAATTGTGGGTTTTGTCATTCTGAAAGAAACCGTCCACGCCATGAGGGCAGTCCCGTGTGGCAGCCCTCATGGCGTGGACGGTTTCTTTCAGAATGACAAAGCGACAATCTTACATGGAGACGTCCAGCAATTCCAACCACCTCAACTGGCTTCCTCAAAATCCCGTAATCTTGCCCCATAAATCCACCTATGGCGGCCAAGGACAATCACCTGTTTTTCGTAGAAAACCTGTTCGCATGGCACGAAGCCAATCCCCGCCCATTGCCCTGGAAGGGCGAACGGAACCCCTACCTTATCTGGCTCTCTGAAATTATTTTGCAACAAACGAGAGTGGAGCAGGGCCTGCCCTATTTCGAGCGGTTCAAGGCGGCCTACCCAAGCGTGACCCACCTCGCCGATGCCCCCGAAGATGAGGTAATGAAGCTTTGGGAGGGCCTCGGCTACTACTCCCGTGCCCGCAACCTCCACGCTACGGCCAAGCATATTGCGTACAACCTAAACGGCTCTTTTCCAAGTACTTACGAAGGCATCCGCTCCCTAAAAGGCGTCGGCGACTACACGGCAGCGGCCATTGCCTCCTTTGCCTACGACCTGCCCCACGCCGTGGTGGACGGCAATGTGTATCGGGTGCTCTCCCGCTATTTCGGCATCGAGACGCCGATTGATACGACGGAGGGGAAAAGGGTGTTTGCGAGGCTTGCGCAAGCGCTGATTGAGATTGCGGATTTGCCGATTGCGGATTGCGGGATTGCGGATTGCGGATTGGAGATTGCGGATTTGCCCCTGACCCCTAAAGGGGAACCTAAACAGGGAAGTGCAGAGCAGAATTTGATTGCGGGTTTCGGATTGCAGATTGCGGATTTGCACGATGCCCCCAATCCGAAATCCGAAATCCGAAATCCGCAATACAACCAGGCCATCATGGACTTCGGCGCCACGCACTGCACCCCGGCAGCGCCGAAATGCCCAAGCTGCCCCATGCGGGAGCGCTGCGTGGCTTTTTTGGATAAAAAAACGGGGTTGCTGCCCATCAAATCCAAGAAGCTGGAGCGGCGTCAACGGTTTTTCAACTATTTGATTTTCAATCGCTTGAACGAGGTCTTCATCAAAAAACGCAGCGAGAAGGACATTTGGCAAAACCTCTACGATTTTCCGCTCATCGAAACGGACAGCTTGCAGGACGACCACCGCTTTTTGACCAAAAACAAAACCTGCCAAGCGTGGCTGGGCGAGTCGGATTGGTCGTTGCGACGGGTCTCGCCACCACAGCGGCAGGAGCTGACGCACCAGCGCATCGTAGCCACGTTCTGGGAGTTGGAGGTGGGCAAGGATTTTTTGCCAAAAGAAGAAACCTGGATGGCAATGGAACGGGAAAAAATCTCAAATTTTGCCTTTCCAAAGGTCATAGATTTGTACATCAACCAAAAGTTTTTACCTTTAGAACTCTTTTAATAAACATACATCCCCCGGCGTTAGACGGGGGGTATGAGCAAACTTAACCTAAACAACACAGTCCCCTATGTTAAATCGAGTCACACTCATTGGGCGCCTTGGCGTAGATCCAGAAGTACGAAGATTGGAATCTGGTTCAGTGGTTGCTAAGTTTCGAATGGCAACTTCTGAAAGCTACAAAGACAAAGACGGAAATAAGCAAGAGACCACAGAATGGCACACTGTAGTAGCTTGGCGTGCTTTGGCCGAAATTGCTGAAAAATTCTTGAAGAAAGGGATGCTCATCTATGTGGAAGGCAAGCTAACCTACCGAGAGTATACCGACAAAGACAACGTCAAAAAGTTTTTCACCGAAATCTCGGCCAGCAACTTCCAGATGTTGGAGCGGCGTGAGGGCGGCAGTGGCGGCGGCAGTTACTTCCCCACTGAGGAACCAGCACACGCCAACAGGGGGGGCAGCAGCACCTCTGTGCCTGAACCCGCCAATGTCATGGGCGATGTGGGCGAGCCACCTGTTACCGATGACCTGCCTTTTTAAAGTGCGCAGTTCGACAGTTGGCAGTGGGCAGTCAGGGGCTGCTAATATGACCTCGGCTGCCTAATGCTGACTGTAATAGAGACGAGCCGTTTTATCCAAAAGCGGCTCGTTTTAGTTTTATAAACCATTCAAAATGCGTTTTTTAGCAATCTTCCTGCTTGCCATATTCTTCGCCTCGTGCGAAGACCCCATCCTCACTCCCAAGCCACGGGCCTACCCCAAGGTGGTCTATCCTGAGAAAGCATACCAGCCGTTCACAGAAGGCTACTGTGGCTTTACTTTCGAGTACCCCAAGTACGCCGTCGTCCAGCGGGACACTACTTTTTTCGATGAAAAACCGGAGCATCCCTGCTGGTTCAATATTGTGGTGGAGGATTACGCCTGCCGCCTGCATTGCAGCTATGCGCCCATCACAAAGGCCAAGCCCGCCGACAAGCTCAAGACCGACGCCTTCAAGATGACCGATTGGCACAACAAAAAAGCAACTTATATCGAAGAGACCCCCATCTTGAACAAGGCCCACAACGTAAAGGGCATGCTGTTCTCGGTGGAAGGCCCCGTTGCTTCACAACTCCAGTTCTTCCTGACCGACACGGCGGAGCAAAAGCACTTCTTCCGAGGGGCGCTGTACTTCTACGCGGAGGCCAATACTGACAGCTTGGCGCCGGTTTATGATTTTATGCGGAAGGATGTGGAGCGAATGGTGGAGACGTTTGAGTGGCGATGAAGGGGCAGCACGAAGGCAATACCCATGCGGTTGGATGGCCTCAATCTTCAAAGGTTGTCAAGTGGGCTTTTGATTTTTGACTTGGATACGTCTGTAATATGGGTATAAAGTTCCGTCGTCTTGATAGAGTTGTGCCCCAGCAGGTGTTTGTTGCGCTTTTGACGTAACTGCTTAGGAGGTGCAAGCCTGATTTAAAAAAGTATTACCATCCAAAGCATTTTTAAGTTCATTGAAAACGCTGTGTTGATGCTTGCGGGCGGTGGATATAAACCCAAATATGCGGGCATATATACTTGCGCCCTCGAATGTCCTGAATGCTCCGGCCACCTTTTGCTTGGTTTTGGCAGGTCGCAAGTCCCTTTCTGCCTGGTTATTGGTAAAGGGCACAGCCTCATTGAACGCAAAGGCAAGCACCGCAGCCTTGTGCTCCCTCAACCGAACCAGCAAGTTCCGTCCTTTCGTGGCCTTGGGCCTTCCCCTTCCGCTTTCCGATTTTTCCGGTGGAGGTTCCTCCAGTTCGGCGTATCCCAATATACTGTCAAAGAGGAGCAGTGCTTTCCGCTGTTCTTCGTCGCTCACCTTTCCAGTGCCTTTTTCGGACAGGTGGTACAATGCGAGCAGGTACCTCCTGAACCAGGTTGCCCATGCCGTGCCCTTTTCTTCCAGGGCGGCCAGTTCCCTCAACAGGTGCGCACCGCATATGGCGTGCAGGCAACCCTTGAACTTGAAGTAGCTGCCCCAGCAGTCGTGCACGGCCCATCCCTTGAACGCCGGCAGGTTGGAGGCGGCGCCCTGCAGGGCCTCCGTGCCCCGTTTTGCGTGGACGAAAAGGTAGGTGAACAGCCCGTTGCAACAGGTGTGGGCCAGTGCAGGCTTCCCGCTACCCTAAGCCCCGTCTCGTCAAAATGGTTGACCAGGCTTTGCAGCAGGCCGGCCCTGAGCAGCTTTTCAACCGGCCCCAGCAAATTGAAGCATTTCTGGGTCGAGCTGATGATGGTGGCCGGGTTGATGGCAAAGCCGTACAGGTCCCCGAAGAGCAGCTGCACCTTTTTTACCGGGAGCTTGAACGCCACGTTCAGCAGGACTATCAGCGCCCTCACCCCAGTGCCGTATTGCAGGCGGGCGTTCACCCCGTCCGGGAAGGCGCCCTCGTTGTAGCTGCCGCACCGCTCGCAGGTGCAGCCCAGGAGGACGTGCTCCGTCACCTCCAGCCTTGGCTGGGGCAGGTCGAATACCTGCCTGACCTCGACGACATTTGCCTTGGACTTGTCCAGTGCATGCCCACAGCCGCATTTGTCGGGGAGTATCTCGTTGAAATGGTCGGGCTGCTCGCAGATCTCTAGCGTTTTGCCCTTGTGGCCAGGCTTGCCACCGGGCTTCCTGCCCTTGCCCCTGCTAAACGCAGGCCTTGAAGTGGGCTTTTGCAGGCCATCGGAAGAAGGGGGCTTGCTGCTGTTCCTGCTGTTCTTGTTCAAACGGTCCGTCAGCCCTGCTTGGTTTACCAAAAGGATGTTGACCTGCTTTTGCAAGGCCGTGATCTGTTCTTGTTGCTGCAAAATCAAATCGTGGCAGGACGATATGTCGTTTGGCAAGTTCAATTTAAGGGCATAAAAATAAAATAATAATCCCCATTCTGATGGGGGTGCTAAACTGTTACGAAAAAAGCGTCAAGTGAAGTACTGAGCCCTACTTGACGCCAAACTGATAGATGCTGATTTTTAAACTTTAGTCTCGAAAATTGCTTTATAATCAATAACAAATTGATGAAAAGTTGTCGGTTTACGTTTAAGTAAAAATTCAAGGTCTGTAGTAGTAGATTTAAAATAATTGAGTTTGATGAAGTGATAGAGTGTTGCTAAAAAGTCAACAGTATTCTGAGGCAATCCGAATTTTAATAATGTTTCTTTATATTCTACTTCTGTCGGATTTACATTTCTAATATTTCTCTCTAAAACTTTTGAAAATATTTCAGATATTTTTGAATGTGAAAGAGCCTCTGGCCCCGTGATTGTATAAGTTTTACCTAAATGAGTGTTTGGTGTTTCTAGAACATTTGCGATTGCATCAGCAACATCTCTTATGTCATTATAGGATGTTTCACCATTTTCTGTAGGTAAAAAAATCATGTCTTTCTTAATTGCCCATAAATCATAATTGATGAAGTTCTGAAAAATGAAATTAGGTCTGATTATAGTGTAGTCTATATTTGATTCCTTTATAGCAATTTCAGCCCTATGGTGCGAGCTACTTGGATTCGAATCTGCTCCCATTACCGTAGTCAGTACAATATGATTTACTAAATTTTCTTTTGCCTTAGCCAAAAGCGGAATAATTTGTTCAGCAAACTGATTAGAACCTGATGGTGCAACTAAATAAATTGATTTTATACCATCAAGAAGTTCATCAAATGTAGAAGGACTATTTAAGTCATAGTTTGTTGAAACGACCTCTTTACCAAACTTTTCTTGCATTTTTTCTAATTTATCAAAGCTTGCTACTTTAATTTTTAAACCTTTTGTTAGAAGTGCTTTTGCTACGTGACTTCCAAACGTTCCAGTTGAGCCTGTTACTAAAATCATGTTTTATTTTTTAAATGTTTAGAGTGCTTAACAAAAACATGGGTTTGGGCAGCGTCCCATTTGAGAGGCCGGGTTATCAAACCCGGCAGTTCCGAACCTGACGACAGGCTCGTAAATCCAACCTCCCAAAATGCGACCCATATTTTTGTGAAGCACTCAAATGTTTACGTTGCAAATGTAACTCCAATAGTTTACTTTTGTAACTTGTTACCTTATGGTAACTAATGAGAAACTAGTAACAAAAAAGTAACTAATGGAACAGAAACTTCAGAATGAAAATACTTATTGCCCCGTATCAAAAACATTGTCTTTTATAGGCGGTAGATGGAAAGTTGTCATCCTGTTTTATCTTCAAAATGGAAAAAGACGATTTGGAGAAATTGCGGCAAGAATTCCCAATATTTCAAGAAAAGTACTTACCGAGCAACTAAAAGAATTGGAAGCAGATGGCTTGATTAAAAGAGAATATTTTAAAGAGATTCCTCCAAGGGTTGAGTATAGTGTAACAACTTTAGGGCTTAGTTTAAACAATGTCCTTAAAGAAATGGAAAATTGGGGAGTTCAAAACAAAGATTTATAATATTTAAATAATTTCTATAAGGCAGGATTTGAAAATATTAATAAATATTATGGACTTAATACAAGCCAAGCTGCTAACAGCCGTTTGCCGCAATGGGGGCTGACGTGGTTAAATCAAGTGCATTGCTTCTATCAACATTTGTGCTTGATTGACAGTAAAGTGCCCCGAAATCCCCCACTGCGGCAAGCGCGAAACCGTTAGCAGTACCCCCTCCCCCCCCACAATCCCTCACCCAAACACGACCCAACCCAACTCCACCGACTATATTTGTCCCCTAAACAGGCAGCGCAACCAGCCATAGCGCCTTGGCAAAAGCTGTCACAGCTGGGCCACCAAGCCCTTCAAGTCCTTTATGCAAAAAAACAAATACGCCTGCATACACGGCCATTTTTACCAGCCGCCACGGGAGAGTGCCTGGCTGGAAGTCATCGAGCTGCAAGAGAGCGCAGCGCCGTTTCATGACTGGAACGAGCGCATCAACTTCGAGTGCTATGCCCGCAACACGGCGGCCCGCATCAACGGCGAGCGGGACGCCATCAGCAAAATCGTGAACAACTACGCCCAGATAAGTTTCAACTTCGGGCCGACGCTGCTCTCGTGGCTCGAAACCGCCGACCCCGACACCTACCGGGCCATCCTCGATGCCGACCGGCAGAGTATGGAGCGCTTCGGCGGGCATGGCAACGCATTGGCGCAAGCCTACAACCATACCATCCTGCCGCTGGCCAACGAGCGGGACAAGGTGACGCAGGTGCGCTGGGGCATCGCCGATTTCAAGCGGCGCTTTGAACGAAAGCCAGAGGGCATGTGGCTGCCCGAGGCCGCCGTGGACACCGCTACGCTGGAGGTTTTGGCGGCGCATGACATTCGCTTCACAGTGCTGGCACCGAGGCAGGCGAAGGCGTTCCGAAAAATCGGGGCGAAGGACTGGACACCGCTACCCCACGAGAACGTGGATCCCCGCCGGGCCTACCTTTGCAACCTGCCCTCCGGCAAGCAGATAGACTTGTTTTTTTACGATGGAAACATAGCGAAGGATGTGGCCTTCCAAGGGCTGCTGGGCAGCGGGGCGACTTTTGGGCAGCGAATGGTCAGCACCTTCGACAACAATGACGAGCCACAGCTATCGCATGCCGCCACGGACGGCGAGAGCTACGGCCACCACCACGAATGGGGCGAAATGGCACTGGCCTTTTGCCTCGATTTTATCGAAGAAAAAACGCCTGCCTCACTGACGAACTACGGCCAGTTCCTGGAGCTGCACCCGCCCGTTTACGAAGTGCAAATCCATGAAAACAGCTCATGGAGTTGCGCTCATGGCGTGGAGCGCTGGCGCACCGACTGCGGCTGCAACACGGGGGGCGAGGCGCACTGGAATCAAGCCTGGCGTGGCCCACTGCGGGATGCGCTCGACTGGCTGCAAGTCGAACTGACCCGTGAGTACGAACTTTCCGGCAGCCAATGGCTAAAGGACATCTGGGAGGCGAGGAACGAGTACATCAGCGTCATCCTCGACCGCTCGGCGGAAAACGTGGAGCATTTCATCGAAAAACATGCAAGCCGTGAGCTGACAAAAACGGAGCGCATCAACCTGCTGCGCTTGCTCGAAATCCAGCGGCAATGCCAGTTGATGTACACGAGTTGTGCTTGGTTTTTCTCGGAGGTGTCTGGCATCGAGACGAACCAAGTGCTGCAATACGCCTTGCGGGCGACCTATCACCACTACAATGCCACGGGCGTCAGCCTTGCCCCGCAGTTCATCCAGCGGCTGGAGCGGGTGCCGAGCAATCGCTACCAGAACGCCGCCGAGAGCTTCCGGATACACGTGCAACCCTCGCAACTGACCTTGACCGGGGTGGCCATGCACTATGCCGCTTCGTCCATCTTCGAGGAGTACGAGGACTCGGTCAATTTCCTGCACTTCCGGGCCGATAACGAGGTGTTCGAGCGCATACCGGCGGGCGGGCAGCAATTGGCCATCGGGCGCACGACGGTCACTTCCAAACTGACCTATTCGGAGAAGCATTTCAGCTTTGCCGTGCTATACCTTGGCCAGCAGCACATGGTCGGCAGCATCTCGCTGGATATGCCCCGTACAGTCTTCGACCACCTACAATCGCAGATGGCCACGGCCTTCATCAGCGCCAACCTTGGCGATGTCATTAGCCTGATTCAGGGTTTTGGGGCAGACAAGTTTTCTTTCAAGAACTTGTTCAAGGATGAAAAGCTCAAAATTTACAAGCAGATTCTGGCAAAAAGCTACCCAGCGGTGGAATCGGCGATGAAGGACTACTACGAAGACAATTACCAACTGATGAACGGGATGCTACGGGACGATATCCCTGTGCCGGGCACTTGGCGGGGTGTCACGCAGTTCGTGATTGAGCAGGAGTTGCAACGTTTTTTTGAAAACGGCAAATTAAGCGTGCGGATGCTGCGCCACCTGGTGGGTGAGCATGCACTATGGGGCGTGCAATTCATGGATGTGAAGCGGTTGAAATTCGTATCCGGCGAGCGCATTTTTGCGGAGCTAAAAAGCATCACCCACGATGCCGAGGGTGCGGAGAACCTGCGGCGGCTTTCCCGTGTCATCGAAATATTGGGACAGTTGGACATCCTGCCGGAGCTATGGAAAAGCCAAAACCACTATTACCATCTGGCGCAGCAGCACTTGGCAGCAGGTTGGGTGGGTGTTAGTGAGGCATGGAAAATGCGATTTTTGGAACTGGGTAAATGGCTGAGGCTAACGGTAGACGATGGACGGCTAACGGTAGACGATGGACGGCTAACGGTTGGCGGAATTAGCGCTGTGCCAACCGTCAACCGTCCACCGTTAGCCGTTTAGTCTTCCACGACAGTAGCGTCGTCAATCAAATCGTCGGTGTTCTTGTCCTTGTTTTTCGGCTTCTCATCGTCCTTTAGTGGGCGCAATTCGAGGTGGCCTTCGCCTTTGTTGTGGTAGTCGCCTTTGGCGAACCGCTCGGCTTTTTCCCAGAAGCTATCGTGCTTGGCGAACTCGCTGCCGCCCGTGTCGAGGGGCTTGTCGGCGAATTGGGTATTGTTGCCGCTGATTTTATCCTCCAATTTCTGGTTGAGTTCCTTTGCCTTGTCAATGAGGCTACCAGTCGTCTCGCCCGATTTTTCAGCTTCAGCCTGTGCCTTGGCCATGAGGTCGTCCTTGGCAGCAAGGATTTTAGCACCGATGCCAGCAGCCAAATCCTTTGCTTTATCGAGGGCTTCGCCGCCCTTTTCGAAAAGGACTTCACCAACTTTTTCCGAAACGTCACCGAACTTCTCGGTGAATTTCTCCCCAGCGTCCAATACTTTTTCGCCGACTTTGCTGGCGATATCGCCCGCTTTGTCCATCACGACCTCGCCTTTTCCCAAGATGGCCCCACCTACGTTCTCGGCAGTTTCGCCAAACTTGTTGGTGAACTTGCCACCAACATCCATGACCTTTTCACCGACCTTGCTGGCAAAGTCGCCGGCCTTGTCGAGCGCCTCGCTGCCTTTGTCCACGACCGTGGCGGTAGTGCTAGCGGCGGTGGTTTTCAAGGAATCCACCATGCTTGGCTCGCTGATTGGAGTGTCGGGCACACCATCGTCGAGCAGTTTGGGCGCATCGGCGGGGGTAGGGTGAAGCGGGGGAAGTTCCAACGTTTCTATTGGCTCCGCAATGGATGTGGATGGTGCCGCAGCAGCAGCTTCCCGCTCGGCGATGATGGCGTCCATCACGTCATCCGTGTCGGGTTTGGCGGGGGCAGCGGGAGCGACAGGGGCTTCTGGTTTGTCGTTGACGAAGTCGCTGACTTTTTCCTTGGCGGCTTCCGCCAAATCGGCGGCCTTGTCCATAGCGAGGTCGGCTTTTTCAGCAACGGCCTTGCCGAGGTCGGCGGCGGTGTCCTGCACTTTGTCCCAGAGGTCGGCGCTGGCTTCCTTGGTGGCGTCCACGGCCTTGTCGGCGGCGGACTTGGTGACGGATTTTGCCCCGAAGAGGATTTTTTTCAAATCGTTGAAGAATGCCATGATGCTTATTTTTTTGTTGAAAAAAGGCGTTTACGGTACTATTTGCGAATGCAAAAAAGCAGGTGAAAGGTAGGTATTTTTACAAAAAGGCCTAAAAAATATTGGCCAAAGGGTGGCATAGTACAGATGAACTCTCATTTCCCCTACTTTCGCAGCCCAACCCAGCCACGAATCACTAATCACCACATGGACGAATCTCTTTTCCAAGAATTCCTGAAAAAAGCGGGCCTACGCTTCAAGTCGCACCCGTGGCATGGCATAGAAGTCGGGGCGGACGCCCCGGCGGTCGTAACGGCCTATATCGAAATCATCCCCTCCGATACGGTGAAGTACGAGGTGGACAAGCCGAGCGGGCACTTGAAGGTGGACCGCCCGCAGAAGTTCTCGAACATCGTCCCGGCACTGTACGGGTTCATTCCCAAGACCTATTGCAAGGAGGAAATCGCCAAGTTTTGCATGGAAAAGACCGGGCGAACGGGCATCATCGGCGATGGTGACCCACTCGACATCTGCGTGTTGACGGAGCGGGACATCACCCACGGCGACATCATCGTGCAGGCCAAAATCGTGGGTGGCTTCCGCATGATTGACAACAACGAGGCCGACGACAAAATCGTTGCCGTCTTGAAACAGGATGAGCTTTATGCGCAATGGAACGACATCCATGATATGCCGCCGAGCATCGTGAACAGGCTCAGCCATTATTTCCTTACCTACAAGCAGTTCCCCGGTCAGGGGCAGAAGGTGGAAATCCCGCATATCTATGGCAGGGAGGAGGCTTACGAGGTGGTGAAGGCGAGCCAGCGGGATTATGAAAACTACTTCAAGCCTTTGAGCCTATCCCATTTAGGTTAAAAACAAGAGCCTCTTGCGTTTCACAACTCGCAAGAGGCTCTTTTGTTTGTGGCATTCTCTGTGTGCAGGAAATACCAATTCTCTTAGGAAGAGAAGCTATTACTTGTTCTCGTTTTCGCTGCTAACGAGCTTCACCTTGGCGTCGCCCTCGGTGCTGGTAGTGGAAGCTTTTTCGCCCTTCTTGGCGCAGCATGCTTTCTGGCCAGAAGCGCAAGCTTTCTTCTCAGTAGAAGAAACCTTGGTGGCAGAAGCGCTCTTTGTGCAGGCAGCTTTTTCAGAAGGAGAAACATTGATGAACTTGCCAGACTTGGTGCAGTACTCCACGCCAGTGAAGGATACTTTGCCAGTAGTTGGGCAAGTCTCCTTGCGGCTGTAGGTAACCTCGCCAGTGTTGGATACTAGCTTGACAATGCTTTCGTCAGTGGAAGCAGCTTTATCGGCGTCCGTCATGGATGCAGATGAACAAGAAGTTTTCTCACCGGCAGTCTTTGCTGCGCAACAAGCTTTCTTTTGGGCATCGGCAGTGAAGGCCATCAAACCCGTGAATGCGAACAGGAAAAATAATTTCTTCATTTTGAACTGTATTTTACTGGATGAAATGATTGAATGCGAAAGTTTTGCAAACCTAAATATTGCTACAAAACAGTGCCAAAATTAACGGTTGAAATTGGCCAATACAATCGTTAAAGCTGTCTTTATGAGAATTTTAACCTTTTGTTAAGGCACAAGTTTTGGTTACTGATGCGGTTTCCTTGGAACTATATTTTCGCTACCTTTGGCTCGAAAAACGGATAAAGCTACGCCAAGTCCCATAATTTCCCGCAAAAATTTTCGCCGCATGAAAAAAATCATACCCATCCTCGCCATGTTGACCCTTTTGCTCACCGCCTGCAAGACGACCAGGTACACCCCCGAAAAATTCCCCGTCCGGCAAATCGTCTTTGGCGACGGCGGCGGCTTCGCTGGCATCGAGACTTCATATACCCTGCTCGAAAACGGCCAGATTTTCAAGCAGGTAGGCGTGGAAGGGGCCTATACGGAACTAAAGGCCATCAAAGCCAAACAGGCCAAGGAACTGTTCGACAAGGTGAACTCCCTGCACATTTTCAAGCTCGATATTGACAAGCCGGGCAATATGTACTACTTCCTGCGCCAAGCAACCGACAACCTCGACAGCCGGGTAACCTGGGGCGCTGGCGACTACATGCCGCCACAGGGCCTTGTCAGCGTTTACCGGGAGCTAAAGGGTATTGCCAAGGCACAGCAGGATGCCGCCGAAGCCAAGCCGACCAAGCAAAAACCCAAGTCGGACAAGGACAAAAAGCCCGACACCAAGAAGGACGACACCACCACCACGCCCAAAGAGGAGAATACGGGTTGGTAAGCCAACCCACCGGCGGCTACCCTATTGTTGCTGCGCAACACCTAATTCGCTATACAAATACTGTACGTGCGGGCCATTGCATCGTGATGCTGCTCGCCCAATTTGGCGACTTCCACCTGTCCATGGTAGGTCGTCAAAATCCATCAGCAACCATTAACCACCATATCTTCAATCCTACCATCATGAAAAAACATTACCTGACATTGTTGGCAATTATCGTTGCTGCGCAAGTCTTTGGCCAAATGAAGCCCACCCGGCCAAGCAAATCGGCTTCACAGCCCTTTCAAATCGAAAACATTGCCCCACCGCTGTCCATTAGGGCCAGCGTCCCGGCGGCAGAGCCCAGCCTTTTCGACCAGCCTTTCCAGCCAAAGCCGATGAAAATGATACCAAGGCCCGTCAGCGGCCAGCCCTCCCTCATGGCGCAGGTGTCGGAGGAAACGGGCACACCTTATATGATACGGGGCGAAATGGCGACCGACCCGGCCAAGTCAACAGCGGAACAAGTGCAGGGTTACCTGTTGGCCGCCAAGTCGGTGCTAAAATTGGATGACCCAACCAAGGAATTTGAAATCAAACTGACCACTACCGACGAACTTGGCATCCGGCATACCCGGCTGCGGCAGTTATGGCAGGGCGTTCCCGTGCATGGCGCAGAGGCTATTTTGCATGAAAAAGGCGGGAAGTTCTACCTGTTCAATGGCCGCTATCACCCTTCGCCAAAATTGGCTGATGTGGTTCCGACCATTCAGATGGCGGCTGCCAGCCAAATTGCGCTAGCGCACGTAAGCGAAAAAGAAGTGGTGAAGCCGCTTGCCGAAGGCGACCTCCAATTGCTCGCCATGCCGCAGCAGACCAAGGCCGAATTGGTCATTTACCATAAAAACAAAACACCCCACCTTGCATGGCACGTGACCGTGGTGCCGAACCTTGCCGCCCGCTACAGCTACTTCGTGGACGCAAAGACGGGCGAGGTGCTCAACCACTACTCGGAGCTTTGCAAGATTGCGGGACACTTTCATGGAGTTGGCAGTTCGACAGTGGGCAGTGGGCAGCCAGTGTCTGCTAACCCCGGACTTGACTGCCCACTGCCAACTGTCGAACTGCCAACTGAAGTTGACCCCGACGGCCCCGCAACGGCCAATGCCAACGACCTGTTCGGGCAATCAAGGCTGATAAATACCTATCAGGTGGGCAATAGTTTTTTCTTGATTGATGCTTCGCAAACGATGTTGAACAACAACCAGTCCGTGTTCCCTAACGAGCCGGTGGGCGTGATTTGGACGATTGATGCAGAGAACACCTCGCCGGAGAACGATAATTTCGGGGCCGTGCACGTCACCTCTGGCAACAATAATTGGAACAACCCCAAGGCCGTAAGCGCCCATTACCATGCCGAGAAGGCTTACGATTATTTCAAGAATACCTTCAATCGCAATAGCATCAACGGCCAAGGCGGCAATATCATATCATTAATAAATGTGGTGGAAAGCGATGGCGCCCAAATGGACAACGCCTTCTGGAACGGGCAGGCGATGTTTTATGGCAACGGTGACCAAGCCTTTACCGCCCCCTTGCAAAAAGCATTGGACGTATCGGGCCACGAGATGTCGCATGGGGTCATACAGGCCACTGCCAATTTGGAATACCTGAACGAAAGCGGTGCCCTGAACGAGAGTTTTGCAGATGTTTTTGGGGCGATGATAGACCGTGACGACTGGAAAATGGGCGAGGACCTGACCAGCACCCAGTTTTTTCCCACGGGTGCCCTGCGTGACATGAGCGACCCGCACAATGGCGGTAACAGCCTCAACGACAATGGCTGGCAGCCCGCCCACTACAACGAGCGCTTCCAGGGCGATGAGGACAATGGCGGCGTGCATATCAACTCTGGCATCGTCAACAAGGCGTTCTTCCTTTTTGCCAGCAATGCCAGCGTGGGCAAGGCAAAGGCCGAGAAGGTCTATTACCGGGCATTGACCGAGTACCTTACCCACTCCAGCAACTTCGTGGACTGCCGCTTGGCCGTGGTGCAAGCTGCTACCGACCTGCACGGCGCAAATTCCGTGGAGGTGAATGCCGCAAAGTCCGCCTTTGATGCAGTGGGCATAGGCTCCAGCGGTGGCTCCACCGGCAACCAGGACGACTTGGACACCAACCCCGGCGAGGAATTCATCCTGATGACCGACCTCAACGAGCAGCAGCTTTACATCTATACGCCTGACGGCACGGCCATCTCCGACCCACTTACCGATATCTCCCCATTCAGCAGGCCCAGCGTCACCGACGACGGCTCAACTATTGTCTATATTGATGAGGACAACAAGATGAGGAGCATCAATATTGACTGGAATGCTGGCTCATTCACTACGCAGGTGATTCAGGACGACCCTATTTGGCGCAATGTGGCCATTTCAAAGGATGGGAACCGCTTGGCAGCCTTATTGCTCGACTCGGACAACGATCCTGATAACGACAATTTCCTCTACATTTATGACTATAGCGAAGCCGGCGGCTTCTTTGAGTTCAAGTTGACCAACCCTACCACGGTTCAAGGTGGCCCAGAAAGCGACAACGTGAGCTTTGCCGACGTGATTGAATGGGATCACACGGGCCAGTGGGTCATGTACGATGCCCTCAGCACCATCAGTACGGGCACACAGGATATTGAATTCTGGGACATCAACTTCATCTATGCCTGGAACGGCACTTTCTATGGCAATGGCTATATCGAAAAGCTGTTCAGCAGCCTGCCCGAAAACGTGAGCGTGGGCAACCCGACCTTCTCCAAGAACTCGGACTACATCATCGCATTTGATTATTTCGATGAGGCCAACAATGAATACAATTTGTATGGCTACAATATCGAAACGAGCGATGCAGGCGTCATTTTCCAAGGCAGCGACCTCCATTGGCCAAACTATTCGGTGGACGATACCGAACTTGTTTTCAATGCCTTTTCGAACTCGGGAAACCAAGTGCTGGCCTTCATTCCTTTGGAAAACGACAAAATAACTCCAAGCGGCAATCCCAGTATTTACCTACAAGATAAACAACTCGGCGTTTGGTTTGCCAACGGCGATAGGGTGCTGGGCAATAAGGACATTATCGCAGAGCAAAACATCCGCCTGTACCCGAACCCCGTCAGCGGGCAGTTGAACCTCGATTTCTCCACCAAAACCGCTGGCGACGTACAGCTGCAGGTCTTCGACCTGATGGGCAGGTTGGTGATTTCGGAGAAAATCAGCGCAAGTGCTGGCGATAACCGCCACCGCATTTCCACGGAAGGGCTTGCCAACGGGCAGTACCTCGTGCGCTTGGGCATGGCAGAGGGGCAGGCGGCGATGAAGTTTGTGAAGCAATAATTCTATCCCGTTTTCTGATAACTATGAGCAAACATCATGGCAGCAAGACCATCCAATGCAGAGGACAAATTGTTCAAATTGACTTTCTCCAGGCCTGAACTTGTTCGGGAGTTGCTGAAGCGCACAGCAGCTCCCGACCTATTGGCCTCACTGAACTTGGAAAGTTTGGCCATCACTAACGCAAGTTATATCGATGAGCAACTCTCCGAACATTTTGCGGACATCGTATTCGATTGTCGGACAAAACAGGGCGAAGAAGTCGCCGTTTCATTGCTGTTGGAGCACAAAAGCTTTTTGCCACAGTACCCGCCGTTTCAGGTTTTCAAGTACCAAATCAATGGTTGGCAACATCGGATAAATGCCAAGTTGAAGCCTGCACCGATAATCCCCATCATTTTCTATCATGGCAAGGATAGGTGGAAAACGCTCAGTTGGAAGGAATACCTTCAGGGAATGTGTCCCGCCTTCGAACCTTTCACGTTAGACGGCGGCTATGTGCTCATTGACCTTGCGGACTTGTCCGACCAAGCAATCCAGCAATTCAGGTTTGGGTTCCTCAAGACAGTATTGATGCTCATGAAGCACCGTTTTGAGCGTCAATACCTATTGGAGAATTTGACTAACATCCTTAATTTTGTGGAGGAGGAGGTAGAACTGGAAATAAAAACCGATGATTACAGGGTTATTTTAAGGTACATGTCCGCCTCCCTTTCGTTAAACTGGACAGACATAAAACTAATGGTCAAACCACTTTCCAAAACACATTCTGCGATGACGATTATTGAAGAACTCGAACAAGAAATCAGGGAAGAAGCAAGGGAAGCAGGCAAGAAAGAGGGCATGAAGGAGGGTTATGCCCAAAAGACTAAAGAAATGGTCATATCCATGTTGGAGAACTTCCCAGGCCAGTCTGATGAAAAAATTGCCAAGGTCGCCAAGGTAACGGTGGAATACGTGCAAAAAATGCGAGCCGAACAGGCGAAGACCAAACCAACCCCAAAACGGAAGAAGAAGTAATCATCCAAGGCATAGTCCAATACTGGTAAGTCCTGCCGAGGTGAAAGCGGCTATAGATTGGCAAAATTCATGCATCATTTTTTAGGCATGCGCTGAATGTGGCTATCCATGACTTGACGTTAACCCCCAATAGACAGCCACTAAACAAACCAATACACTGACAATAATATACACTCCTGCTTTCAACCAATCCCCCGCCAGCATCATCTGAACCGTTTCATTGCTAAAAGTGGAAAACGTACTGAACCCACCGCAGAACCCCGCCATTAGCAGCACGGGCATTTGTCCTCCAAGCCGCCCTTTTGCGTTTAACATCACGAAAATGCCCAACAGGAAACAGGCCAGCACATTGGCTGCAAACGTGGCCCACGGAAACTGCCAACGGTAGCCCGCCGTGAGGTGGCCCAACCCGAAGCGGCAAACGCTGCCAAGGCCACCGCCAAGAAAAACAAAGAGGTAGGTTTGCATGGGTGGTTCTTATAGCTTGCTCAATATCGCTGCCGCCTTCACCAGCGTCTCCTCTTTTTTTGCGAAACAAAGCCTGATCACCTTCTCCTGTTTATGGCTGCTATAAAAAACAGAGACCGGAATGGTCGCCACGCCATGCTCCAAGATGAGACGCTTGGTGAACTCCGTGTCAGGCTCGTCGCTGATAGCGGAATAGTCGTACAACTGGAAATAAGAACCTTCGCTGTGCAGGGGCTTGAACCTTGACCCCGACATGGCATCCAAGAGCAAGTCCCGTTTTTTCTCGAAAAAGCCGTACAGCGAAAGGTAGTCCTCCGGCTGCTGGAAATACTCGGCGACGGCGTGCTGCATGGGCGTGTTCACGGCAAAGACGGTGAACTGGTGTACTTTTCGGAACTCCTTCGTCAAGTCTGGCGGGGCCACGATGCAGCCGAGCTTCCAGCCTGTGGTGTGCAGCGTTTTACCGAAGGAAAAAACGGACATGCCCCGCTCGAAAATCTGTGGGTATCGAAGCAAACTCTCGTGCCGCTCGCCATCGAAGACCAAGTGCTCATACGCCTCATCGCAGAGCACGATGATGTCGCGGTTCACGGCGATGTGCTGCAGCTCCTTCCAATCCGCCTCCTTTAGTATTTTGCCAGTCGGGTTGTGCGGCGTGTTGACGATAATCATACGGGTCTTCCAGGAAATGAGCCTTTCGAGCATCCGCCAGTCAATGGTGTAGTCGGGTGCGCTCATTTCATAGGTGATGGCCCTGCCCCCGTTCACCTCCACCGACGGGCGGTAAGAGTCGTAGGCAGGTTCTATCAAAATGACCTCGTCGTCGGGGCGGATGAAGGTGGAAATGGCCGTGTAGAGCGCCTGCGTGGCCCCGCTCGTTATGGTAATTTCAGTGTCGGGGTCAACACTGAGGCCGTACAGCGACTTGATTTTTTCGGCTAACACCTTGCGCAGTGCGGGCACGCCGGGCATGGGCGCATATTGGTTGAAGCCTTGGCGCATGTATTTTTCCACCAAATCTTTCAGTCTGTCGGAGCAGTCGAAATCGGGGAAGCCTTGTGCGATGTTGATAGCCGCGTGCTCGGCGGCCATGGCGGACATGACGGTGAAAATGGAGGTGCCGACAGCCGGCAGTTTGGAAGATAGCAGCATTGATTGCTTGATTGCTAAATTGTTTGATTGTTATGGTTGTTGGCGTTGTCCTATAGCAACCCAACAATTTCAACAATCCTACAATCACGTTTTATTCCCTTCGTAATACACCACTGTGCTCTCCACCGCCCCGTCGTCCCGTAGCACGATTTCCCGCAGGGCAATCCTCAGGTTGTCCAACTCGAAAACGGGCTGGTTCCATTTCATCTGAAAATAAGTGGTGGGCGTAATGTGGACGGTCATGTTCTTGGAGCAAATCATCTTCTCGACATGGTAATGCCCACAAAATACATAGACCGGGTAAGGGTGACCATGTAGTACTTCCTGTAAAGCCTCCATGTTGCGCAGCGGGTAGTTGGCGTCCATAAAGGCAACCCCGCCGACGATGGGCGGGTGGTGCATGAAGACGAGGGCTGGGCCGCCCAAGGCGGCAAGTTCTTCTGTGAGCCAAGCCAACTGCGCAGCAGAAACGGTGCCGAGCGAGGTTTCTAGTAGGAGCAGCGGCTGGTCGCCAGCAGTGTATTTATAAAACAATTCCTCGCCACTAAGTCGGTGTTCCCAATCGAAAACCTTGGCCAGCACCGTGGAGGTGTCATGGTTGCCAGCAATGGCCGTGTACGGGATTTCGAGCTGGTCCAAATGGGATTTCATCCAGCGGTAAACCTCTTCGTTGGCAGTGTCATAGGCAAGGTCACCAGTGATGATGAGGTGGTCGGGGGCAAAGGACTTTACGGCCTGGAGGATGTCCAAGAAGTTCTGTCGCACATCAACGCCGTGGGTGAACTCACCTTCACTCGCAACATGCAAATCAGTTATTTGAATAAGCTTCATGTATGGCCGTTGTTTCCAATGGGTCACAAAGTTATCCTTTTTGGGCAAATCAAGAAAAATGGCAGTTTATGGGCAACTTTAGCGAATCCTTCAAACTTGGTAACTTTACCAGTCAACTGACTCGTGACTCGAAACCCTTGACTAACAGTTCAAAAATCCACAACACATGAAACCCATTTGGGGAATAGACCTTGGCGGCACCAAAATCGAGTGCGCCGTGATGGAAAGCATCAAGAACAGGAACATCTTGAGCCGCAAGCGGCTGCCCACCGAGCAGGAAGGCGGCTACGAGCATATTCTGCAGCAGATAAAAAAGCTGGTGGACACAACCGTCGGCGAACTCAGCTACCGCCCAGAGCGCCTCGGCTTCGGCACGCCCGGCACCCTCGACCCCACCACCCAGACGCTAAAAAACTCCAACACCGTTTGCCTGAATGGCAAGCCGCTCAAGGCCGACTTGGAGGCCCTGCTCGGCGTACCTTGCGCCCTGGCCAACGATGCCAACTGCTTTGCCCTCGCCGAGGCCAAGTGGGGCGCTGCACATGAGGTCGCACCGAACGCCGAAGTGGTCTGGGGCATCATCATGGGCACGGGCACGGGCAGCGGCGTGGTGGTAAACGGCAAGGTGCTGCAAGGCCGCCACGGCATTGGCGGGGAGTGGGGCCACAACTTCCTCGACGCCAGCGCCTACTCCTGCTACTGCGGCTGTTCTGGCTGTGTGGAGCAGGTAATTTCTGGCCCGGCACTCACCCGTTTTTACAATGAAAAAACGGGGCGTCACCTGACCTTGCCCGAAATCGTGGAGCGCCACCACCAAGGCAGCGACGAGGCTGCTACGGCGACGATGGAGCGTCTCGTCCACTTCTTCGGAAAGGCAGTGGCCAACGTCATCAACATCATTGACCCCGAAGTGGTGGTCATCGGCGGCGGCGTGGGCAATATTGATTTGCTATACGACAGGGGCGTGGAGGAGGTGAAAAAATACATTTTCAACAGCGGCAAATGCGAGACGTTGTTCCTGAAACCCAAATTGGGCGACAGTGCGGGCGTGTTCGGGGCAGCGCTTTTATGCGCTTGAAGCTGCTTCGCAAAGGGCATGATTTTCCTCACCGGCTTTTCCTCCGTAAGGCGTAATTTCGCACCCGATTTTTTCCTAACCAATCAACATCCGTATGCTCGAACTCCTGCAACAGTACAAGGACAAGTCCCCCGAAATCGTGTTTGAATGGAACGATGCCGAGACCTCGGCCCGTGGCTGGGTGGTCATCAATTCGCTGCGCAATGGGGCAGCGGGCGGCGGCACCCGCATGAGGAAGGGCCTCACCAAGGAAGAGGTCGTCTCCTTGGCAAAGACGATGGAAATCAAGTTCTCGGTCGCTGGCCCCGACATCGGCGGCGCCAAGTCGGGCATTGACTTCGACCCCAATGACCCCCGCCGCAACGAGGTGCTGCGCCGTTGGTATAAGGCCGCCTTCCCCTTACTCAAAAACTACTACGGCACGGGCGGCGACCTGAACGTGGACGAACTCAAGGACGTCATCCCCATCACCGAGGCACTCGGGCTTTGGCATCCGCAGGAGGGCATCGTGAACGGCCATTTCAGGGAAACCACCGATGGCCAGAAAATCAAAATCCTTGGCCAACTGCGCCACGGCTGCTCCAAGACCGTGGAGGATAGCCGCTATGTGCCCGACGCTCCCGAAAAATTTGCGGTAGCAGACATGATTACAGGCTACGGCGTGGCAGAGTCGGTGCGGCATTTCTACGACCTGTTCAAGGGCAGCGACCTGCGGGGCAAGCGGGCCATCATCCAAGGCTGGGGCAACGTGGCCTCGGCGGCCGCCTGCTACCTGGCCAATGAAGGCGTTAAAATCGTCGGCATCATTGACCGGGAGGGCGGCATCATCCGGCCCGAAGGCATGGGGCTGGAAGAAATCAAGGCACTTTTTTTTCGGAAAAAAGGCAACAAACTACAGGCCGAGGGCACGTTGCCATTTGAAGATACCAACCGCCGCATTTGGTCGGTTGGTGCAGAGATTTTCATACCCGGCGCCGCCAGCAAGCTCGTCAGTCGTCAGCAGGTGGACGATATGCTCGCCAACGGCATAGAGGTCATTGCCTGCGGCGCCAATGTGCCCTTCGTGGACGACGGCGTCTTCTTCGGCCCGACAGCCCTCTTCGCCGACCAAAAACTGAGCCTCATCCCAGACTTCATCGCCAACTGTGGCATGGCCCGTGTGTTTGCCTACCTGATGCAGCCTGATGCCGCTGTGACGGACGAGGCCATTTTCAGCGATGTGTCCGGCACCATCCGTCGGGCACTGGAGAAGGTGCGCAATTTCAATCCGATGCCGACCAATATTGCTGCCTCGGCTTTAGAGATTGCCTTGAACAAACTGATGAAAGTGGAGATTGCTTGATGTTCGGGTGAAATAGGTTGGTAGGAAAGGGGCTCCGCAACTTTAGCCAATTTTGCTTTTTTGTGAATTGTTCGCTATAAATCATTTTCAAAATATACAGCAGCGTAAAATAAACCAACACGCTCGGTTGAAGTCGTAAGTATAAAAACACCGTGGGTTGTTAGTTTTATTGAAAAAGAAGTTCTAACTTTAATTTTGCAAAACTGCGTTGCATTAAAAAAAGTGCTTCGATCCTTCGGAATAGCTTTCAATCAGCATGAAAAACCGATTCCTCAATTGCTTCCTTTTGGTTGCTTTGTTGCCATGCTTCGCAAAGGCACAAGAAGGCAGCTTTCCCACCCCCTATCTTCCACCCCACCGAGCAGACATGTGGGAACTTGGCATTGGCACGGGCACAGCCATGTCCTTCGGCGACATTCAGCCAAATCCCGGCATCGGCGCAGGGTTCCATTTGCGCAAGGCCATTGACCACTTGCTTTCGGCGAGGCTGGAAGGCTTTGTCGGAAGCCTAAACCAGAATGATGGCCTCAACGGCACTTCCAAGACCAAACTCCAGACAGGCTCATTGCAATTGCTGGCCTCCATCAACAGCCTCACTTGGAGCGAGCTGCCCCGCCGCCGTATCAATGCCTATCTATTTTTAGGAGCCGGCATCAACCGGTTTGAAGTGGACGCCATCAAGGCCATCATACCCGATTTGAAATCAGTTAGCCCTACCATTCAGACCCATGTTGATGGTGGTTTTGGAATGGCGCTCCGTTTGTCGGATAGGGTCAACCTGGGCATGGAGATGAAGGTGCTCACTTTTTTTGGAAGGGACGCCGACCTGCTCGACGGGGTGAACCGTGACGAAAACGACGTGATAGGCTATGGCTCGCTTCGCCTCAATTTCAACCTCGGCGACACCAAGGCAAAAACGGAGCCGCTCTACTGGGTAACCCCCATGCACCAACTCATACAAGATGTGACTGAACTGAAGCTGCGCCCTACTTTCGACCCCACCGACTCGGATGGCGATGGCGTCATTGACCTGCTGGACGCCGACAATGCCACCCCCCGTGGCGTTGCCGTGGACACCCGTGGCATGCCGCTCGATAGTGATGGCGACGGCCTTCCCAATTTCTTGGACGACGAGCCTTTTATCCACAAAAACCGACCGGCTCCGCCTACCGAGAACGGTATTCGGGATATCGTAAGGGACGAGGTGGAAAACCTAATGGAAATGGAACCCGATGCATTCGGCATCATGGAGTGGTTCTTGCCCAATACCCATTTCGATGTGGATAGCTATGCTATTCGGGAGGCGGAACTGGGCAACCTTTCCAGCATTGCCAAGGTGCTAAAAGCCAATTCGAGGGTAAGGCTTGTGGTCACCGGCTTCGCCGACAAAACTGCCTCCGACCAGCAGAACTTAACGCTTTCCTACCAGCGGGCTTTTGCCGTCGTTGACCATTTCGTGAACGTGCATGGCCTGCCCCGAAGCCGTTTCCTGCTGCGTTACAATGGCGAAGACTCCACCCTTGTGCCAACCCTCAACAGTTCAATGGTGAACCGTAGGGTAGAGTTCAGGGTGGCCAATAAGCAGGACGTGGAAATGGAAAATCCCGTACCGTCCGTCAAGAAGGATGTGGAGCAGCGGGGCTTTAAATAGAAAAAAGTCCGGCCATTCCGCTATTCTTGCAGCATGGTTACGCTGCAACTAAAAGATTACGATATTTCCATCGGCGAAATGGGGATGCCGCTTCGGGCGCTCGTTGCCGCAGGCAACTACACCAAAATCGCCGTGCTGGTGGACAACAACACCTACCGCCATTGTTTTCCCTATTTTCTGCAAAACATTGATTTCGAGGTAGTTGCCATCGAAATACCCGCTGGCGAGCTGCACAAGGGGCTTGACACCTGCCGCTTTATCTGGTCGGAAATGATGCGCCTCGGCCTCGACCGCCGCTCCCTGCTCATCAACCTCGGCGGTGGCGTCATCGGAGACATGGGCGGCTTTTGCGCAGCAACCTATCTGCGGGGCATTGACTTTGTGCAGGTACCCACGACCCTGCTCTCGCAGGTGGACGCCTCTGTGGGCGGCAAGCTGGCCATTGACTTCAACGGCGTGAAGAATAGCATCGGCGTGTTCCAGAACCCTGTGGCCGTGCTGGTTGACCCCGCTTTTTTACGAACGCTGCCCCTTACGGAAATCCGCAGCGGCTTCGCCGAGGTGTTCAAGCATGCCCTCATCGCCGATGCGGCGCAATGGCGGGAATTGCAGCAAATCACCGACCTGCTGGCCGTGGACTGGGCGAAATACCTCGCTCCATCCCTCTCCATCAAACAGCGCATCGTGGAAGAAGACCCTACGGAAAAAGGCATCCGCAAGGCGCTGAATTTTGGGCATACCATTGGCCACGCAGTGGAAAGCTATTCGATTGCGGATTGGGGATTTCGGATTTCGGATTCCGCCCCGCAATCCGAAATCCGAAATCCGAAATCCGCATTGATGCATGGCGAAGCCGTCGCCCTCGGCATCGTCTGTGAGGCGTGGCTGTCCCATAAAATATTGGGGCTTTCGGCGGCGGAACTGGACGAAATCGTGGCCTTTGTGAAACGCTTCTACCCGCATTGGCCGCTGGCCGAGGAGGACTTTCCCGCTGTTTTTGAAATCATGAAAAAAGACAAGAAAAACGTGGGCGGGCGCATCAATTTTACGCTGCTGCCAGCCATCGGTGAGGCGAGGATTGACCAGTTTTGTGAGGTGGGGGTGATTGAGGAGGCGTTGCGGTTTTATTGTAACATGGACTGACAGTCGTGCCTTTCAATTTCTCAGAAAACACATTATCTTTGTTTACCGCAAAAATAACTGACCTATTGCAGGTCGAAGATTAGGTTATTTGAAAAAGGGTTCTAATCAACATTAACTTGCCGCTAAAAGTAGCGGCATATGAAGAACCCAAAGATTTTGGACTTGTACTCG
>JALHQW010000079.1 GCA_022841745.1 Saprospiraceae bacterium
GTGACTCAAAGTCACGCCCTCACTATGGCCAAAACCAATGGCGTAGGCTTAGTGAGGGTGTGACTCAAAGTCACGCCCTCACTATTGTCACCAAAATCCATCATATTCTTGAAAAATTGAAAATGAAGCGCTTCATCATCATTCCTTGGTTGTTCATCCTCACTGGCGTTGGCATACTGGGCTACGCATTGGCCGACGCTTCAGGGTGGGACACCGCTACCCTTGGTCACGCTGCCTCCGATTTTTTTACCCCAAAAAAACCAAAAATAGATGCCCCAGCCGAGGAGCGCCCCAGCATCACCTTCATCCTTGGCGAGGACGAGGACAGCACCAATGCCTACTACGCCGAGGCGACGGTTTTTTACCAAAACAACCCCGCCGAGCGGACGGAGTTTGTGGTGACGGAATGCCATTCGCTGTTGGAAATGAGGAACTACCTGATGGCCCATCAAGCCAAGAGCGGCGTTCCCTGGGGGCAGGTGAACTTAGTGGCGCACGGCAATGAATGGAACGGCCTATCGGTGCCCGTGCTGCCTGAGGGCAAGCGCACGACGGTTGCCACATTGGCAGAGGCTGTGGGCAAGAAAGTCTTGCTGCCCTTGCCCGACCAGGTGGCCGATGCCTGCACGGAATTCCACGTAGAGAGCTGCGGCGTTGGCCGGGACACCTCGCTGCTGAATGCCCTGCAACATGCGATGGGCAATGGCGGCGAGCTGCCGCAAATGGTTTCGTCGCCCTATTTCATCCATTATTCTTCTTCAAAAAAGGCAGGCCAATTGGTGAGTTGCCGTCGTGAACTGCTGGAGCCTTGGTATGCTTTTTACCCTAAAACCTACCGCCCAAAAAATGCCGTACTGGCCCAACGGCTACAAAAATCCTACCCTGAAACGCAATTGGACTGGCAAGCCGCCCTCGCCCGGCCAGCAGCTAACCAAAGCGCCGAACCTTACAGCCACGAGTTCGACCTGCCCATCGTCTGGGTCGTGACCTACCCTGATGGACAGCCCCTGCCCGACCTCGAAAAATGGCGGGAGCAACGTACCTGGCTCACCCAACAACCCGAGTTGCTCGCCGCACTGCAGAACTTGGGCTTGACGCTGGATGATTTCCAGTGGACCTTCTTGAAAACCAAACACCTACTTGATGACGGCACGGAAGTGCCCGCCATCCGTGCCATCGGGCTTTGCACCGTGCTGACGGTTTTGAGGCCCGTTTGATGAAATACGCTTTGAAGAATTGAGCAGCCTGTCCAATCGTTTTGGGCAGGTTTTTTTGAGCAAAATCATTTATAACGTATTTTTACGTCAAAAAACTAATAAAATAGTTGCACAGCTAATTTTTAAAATATACCTTTGCTTTCGTTCCACCTAAACACAAGGAAAATGACATCTTTAACGAAGGCAGAAGAGGAAGTAATGCAAATCATCTGGCGGCTGGGGCGCTGCCTCGTGAGTGACGTCCTGCCCCACTACGAAGCGCTGAAGGGCAAGCCGACGCCACAAAGCTCCGTGTCGAGCATCGTGCGGATACTGGAAGAAAAAGGTTTCGTGTCGCACAAGGCTTATGGTCGCACCCACGAGTACTTCCCTGTCATCACGAGGGAAGACTACTCGAAAAGCACCCTGAACCGCCTCGTGACCGACTATTTTGAAGGTTCGATGAGCAGCCTCGTGTCCTTCCTCGTGAAGGAGGAAAAGCTGGACAAGGACGAGCTTTCGGAATTGTTGGAGAAATTGAAGGATTGATTCCAATGACCAATGACAATCAATGACTAATGACAGCTTACCTACTCGAAGTCACCGCATCCTGGGCCGTTCTCTACGGCGTCTATCACCTGCTGCTGCGGGCGGAGACCTTCCACCGCTGGAACCGCTGGTACCTGCTCACGACGCTGCTGCTTGGCCTCGTCATCCCGACGCTGGACATTGACCTACTGGCTTCGGAAGCGTCGCCAGCCTACCTGTTGCAGCCCATAACGGTAGGCGTGCAGGAGTTGGAGGCAATTGTGGTGACTGCTTCGCAACGGGAACAAGGCGTTGATTTTCAGGTAGTTGCATGGTACATCTATTGGCTTGGCGTCGTGCTGGCGATGCTGCGCTTTGGCTATGGCCTTTGGCAAATCGGGCGGCTGTACCGTGCGGGGGATATTGCTCCGCAACAAGGCTACGACTTCGTGACCACGACCGCCCCGCACCTGCCCTTCTCGTTTTTCGACAACCTGTTTTGGAGCAAAAGCTTCGAGGTGACGGAGGAGGAGCGCCGCAGCATCACCCGGCACGAGGAGGCGCATATTTTCCAAAAACACAGCCACGATGTGGTGCTGCTCGAACTCGTGGCCGCCTTCACATGGTGCGTACCTTTCATCTATTTTTATAAAAAAGCTGTGAAAACAACCCACGAATACCTCGCCGACGCCCACGTGACGGCGCAGGGATTCGACAAGAAACAATACGGCCGTTTGTTGCTCAGGCAATCGCACCCCGGAATGCAGGTTGCCATTTCCAATTCACTTTTTTCTTCACAATTAAAAAAACGTATTGTCATGATGACTAAAACTAATTCGCCGCAACGGGCCGGGTGGAAGTACCTGGCCGTGCTGCCCGCTTTGGCCGTGCTCTTGATGGCTTTTTCTTTGGAAAACAGCCCACTGCCAGCAACTTTGGAAATCCTTGAAAACCAACCCATTGAGCGTTTTGAAGCACCTGATTTTGTGCCTTCGGCAATTGAAGTGAGGGACACCGTGCCATTAGATGGGGACGAGGTTTTCAAAGTAGTGGAGGAGATGCCCCGTTTCCCCGGCTGCGAGGAGGTGACGAATGCTGCCGAGCGCAAAACCTGCTCCGAGACGAAGTTGATAAAATACATCATGGAGCATGTCAAGTTCCCGAAAGATGCGGCAGAGAAAGGCTTCGAAGGCTTGGTCGCAGTGAAGTTTGTTGTCGAAAAAGACGGCTCCATCATTGATGCCGATGTCGTAAAAGGCGGAGAAGGTGGCTGTGGTGAGGAAGTGCTCCGGGTCATTTACGCCATGCCCAAATGGACGCCCGGCAAGCAAGGAGGCAAGGTGGTTCGGACGCAGTTTGTGTTGCCAGTCCGGTTCGAACTGGAGCATTCACCGGTAAAAACAGCGGACTCCAAACCACTGGCTATCAGTGACTTGGACGAAGCCCCCGTCATGCTCGGCTGCGAAAACCTCATGGGCGAGGAGCGCCAAAAATGCTCCACTGAGAAACTGCTGCAAACCGTTTTCGCCAACGTGAAATACCCCGCCGAGGCCCGCAAGAACGGCGTAGAGGGAACCGTATATGCCAAGTTCGTCATCGAAAAGGACGGTAGCATCACCAAGCCCGAAATCGTTAAAAGTGTGGGCGGTGGCTGCGACGAAGAGGTACTGCGGGTCGTGGGCCTAATGCCGAAATGGTCGCCGGGCAAGAAGGGCGAACAGCCTGTGGCGGTTTCGTACACGTTGCCAGTGAAGTTCAAATTGGACGAGGACGAGAAGCCTGCAAAACCAACAGATGAAGTAGTGCTGGAAGCCTTCCCGAATCCAGCTGGCGCAAATGGCTTCGAAGTACGATTCAAGGCCCCAGCAGACCGGGTATCCCTGCTTTTTTACGATGCAAACGCCATGAAAGAGGTGAACGAGAAGTTCTTCGACATGGAGAAGGGCCAATTGAACACTTACCATATCCGCCCCGAATGGCTGTTTACCAACGGTAAATCGGGCACGGCAGCCATCAGCCTGCGTGATGCAAACGGCAAGGTGTTGGCTACGACGAAGGTGATAGTGCAGTGAGTTTGGCCTTTTAAAGGTAATGTGGCAGCCGCCCATTGCGGAGCAACAAAGCCCTGTCAGTAAACTGGCAGGGTTTTGTTGTTTTACAAGGCCAGTTACCCCCCTGACAACCAACGTTTTACCCATCCCTCCACGCTATCATCCAAAAAACCCTTACATTTGCGCCCATAGCCTAACATTTACGAGGATTTTTCGTAAAAAAGGCACCTCCAACAAGACGCAAGTCCACCTTACATGGTCGCTGATATATTATTCACGATATTTTTAGTTTTATTGAACGGGTTTTTCGTTGCCGCCGAATTCGCCATCGTCAAAGTCCGCATGTCACAGCTACAGGTTCGCTCCGGCTCCAGCTTCACCGCAAGCATAGCCGAGAGCGTGGTGGGCAACCTTGATGCTTACTTAGCCGCTACGCAATTGGGCATCACGCTCGCCTCCCTCGGCCTCGGCTGGATCGGCGAGACCGTGGTCTCAGACATCATCATCAAATTGATGCACGGGCTTGGCTTCCAAATGGACGATGCCCAGGCCCACCGCATCGCCCTTCCCATCGCCTTCGCCACCATCACCGTGCTGCACATCGTGTTCGGCGAGCTGGCGCCCAAGTCCTTGGCCATCCGCCACCCCATCAACACGACGCTGGCAGTGGCGGCACCGCTGCGCATCTTCCACATCGTCTTCAAGCCGTTTATTTATGTGCTGAACGGCTTCGCCAATTTCATACTCCGCCTCATCGGCATCAAGCCCATCCATGAGCACGAAGGCATACACTCGGAGGAGGAACTGAAGCTCATCATCGCCGAGAGTGCCGAGGGCGGTGCTATTGACGACTCCGAACGGGAACTCATCCAGAACGTCTTCGACTTCGACGACCGCTTCACCTGGCAGATACTCAAGCCCCGCACGCAGATTGCCGCCATTGACATCACCGAACCATTGGAGGAGAACATCGAGTACGCCATCACCGAAGGCTACAGCCGCTACCCAGTCTATGACGACACCATTGACCATATCATCGGCTTCGTGCATTCCAAGGACCTGCTGCTGCTCTCCCGCCATGGCGAAAGCGGCAAGGGCATCAAGGACATCATGCGCCCAGTGCTCTATGTTTCTTCCCATAAAAAAGTCATCTCCCTGCTGCGCCTGATGCAGAAGGAGCGGGTGCAATTGGCCATCGCCGTCAACGAATTCGGCGGCACGGTCGGCCTCGTCACCTTGGAGGACATCATCGAGGAACTCGTCGGCGAGATACAGGACGAGTACGACACCGAGCCGCTCATCGTCGAAAGATTGGACGAGAACACCTACAAGATTCAGGCGCAAAACCCCTTGGACGAAATCAACGAGTTCCTCCCGGAACCGTTCCCTGAGCGGGAGGAGTACCACACCCTTGCCGGCCTGCTCCAGCAATTCGCAGAGGAAATACCGGAAGAAGGCGAGACCATCCAGGTCCACAACTATGAAATCACCGTGCTGAAAATGTTCCAGGCCAGCCCAGAAATCGTGCAGGCCAAGTACCTCGGCACGATGACGGCAAATGGGGAATACTCGCCGGGCGATGAAGGGTAAGACAAAGTAAAAAGGACAAAGTAAAAAGTAAAAAGTAAAAAGTAAAAAGTGGACGTCCAAGCTACCCACATCCATTTCACGACCATCACCACCGACGACGACATCCGGCAGGTGCTCGAATTGCAGCGGGCCAACCTCTCCACAGAGGTCAGTGCCGACGTGGCCCAATCGCAGGGCTTCGTCACCGTGCAGCATAATTTTGATTTATTGAAAGCCATGAACGAGTCCATCCCGCAGGTCATCGCCAAGGACGGCGACTCGGTAGTGGGCTATGCGCTCGTGATGCTTCCCTCGTTCCAAGACCTGATTCCGGTGCTGAAACCTATGTTCTTGATGTTCGAGTACATAGACTACAAAGGGAAAAAACTGGTGGATTACCAATACTATGTAATGGGTCAAGTCTGCGTGGCCGAGGGCTACCGGGGCATGGGTGTCTTCGACGGCCTCTACCAACAGCACCGGGAACTTTACCGCCCCCGCTTCGACTTCGTGGCCACCGAAATTGCCACCCGCAACACCCGCTCCATCCGTGCGCACCAGCGGGTCGGGTTTCAGACTATTCACACCTTCGAGGATGAGACGGATCATTGGGAGATAGTGGTGTGGGATTGGAGGTGATGCTATATTTTATTATGTGGCAAACTGAACATCTATTTTATTTCATCCATTTTCTAAGGCATCAATAATACCCCAACACCTCCTCAATCAACGCCTCCATATTCCCCCCATCAAACGTATCATAAGACACATCGAAAATAGCGGGGTTTGCGGTCAATTTGCCCGATTTTGGTTGCGAGCATATACCGATATAGCTGTCCTCCTCCGTTTCATCGAATTTAAAACTAAAAACATATAGCCATACTTCCTCGCCTTGGTGTATATGCTTCCTTTTTTCGATGATTTTGAAATCTGCGACGCTTTCTATTTCGCCATCCATCAGGTAGGGGATGCCACCTTCGATATAGGTTTCAAGGTCGAGCATTTTGCTGGGGATTTTATCCATCCAGCCTTCCAGGTGAAGGGTTTCCAGCAAGGTATGCCAGGCATAGGGCAGGTCGTGGATTTTGTTTAGCGCTGATTTGTCCAGTTTTTCCCCATGGCGGATTAGGCTAACGACCACGGCATTGAGCATCCAGGCATCTGGCAGCGCCTGCATTTTTTTCAATAAATCCACCGAGCCGGCGGGAGCGGGCAAGTACCCAGCGATGTCCAGCAGGTTGATGAAGTCCCAGCGGTCTTCCCATAGCTCCAACGAATCGGCGCCGGCGAGCAGGCGGTTGGCATCCGATATGGCCCAGGCGTCCTTCACGATGTCGGCTGCGTAGGGGTGGAAGCCGGAGCGGTCGCCCCATTTTGCACGGATACTGTTCGATATGGCATTGTAAACCATATAGTTGTAAGCAGGGTGCTTGCGCAATGGGAACAGCCGGGGCAGCAGTTCCAGCACCAATGCCGAGTCTTGGATCAAAAAATTCAGGTGACCATAGAACGGAATGTCCAGCCCGTCAGCGGTGTCAACCGTGGGGGCAAGCTCGAAATAGGCATTGTATGCGGCGCTGTCCTGCATGGAGAGCATGACCTGCAAGGCGTTCCGTTGGCGGTACCGCATGGCCTTGTTGTCGTGGAAATACGCCACTAAAAAAGGCAGCAGCCGCTCGTCCTTCCGGTCTTCGAGTTTGCTGATGAGCATTCCGTGCGTGCTGCCCCAAGGCATGGTGTCCAGCGGCATAGGCTTTTGCAAGGCGTTGAAAATGGCGGTCAGGTCTTCGTCCTGGATCTCGTGTTCGTAGAGTGCGTCCTTGGCCTGCTGCGCAACGAGGGTGTCTTCGGAGGCCAGGTCGTCGAGCAGGAGTTGGGTGGTTTCCCGCTTCAGCAATGCGCCTGTCCACTGCCTTTTGGGTTTGAAGGAATTGAAAAACGCCCATGCCAGCCCGCTCGTGTCAGGTGCTGCTTTGTTGACAATCAGTTCATAAACGCCCGTGTCTGTCAGCATGACCAAGTGCTCGGTGAAGTTCAGGTTGGCCGTGTCAAAAGAGGTAAGGTAAAAGCTCGGCATTGACCCGAACAAGGTGTCCTTGACCGTAAAACTGCTGTCCCCCACTAATTTTTGGCGATAATTAATGAGGAAACTGTCCGGGGTTTCGGTCTCGAAATACTTGGACAAAATGGTTTCCGTCAAAATATAGTTGTTGGAGGCCAGCGTGTCGCCGGACGAATAGCTATAGGTGACCTGCGCCTCACTGGTATCCGCTTTCAGGTGATAGCTGCTGGGCAAGGCCAGTGTGCAGCCGATTTCGGGAAGCTCGGTCGGCAGCAGGGGTGATTGGTTCAAGGGGAGGAGTCGCACGGACTTGAAAAAGGCTTGGCTCGATGAATCGCTGGTGCCGACCGGATGTGTGGTGGCGAAGGTGTAAAACCGGGTGCCCCGCATGGTGCCCTGCACGTTGATATAGCTCCCCTGTGTCCGGTATTTGGAGGCACTGCCCAAAAAGCCGTCCACATAAACGGTGCGGCTTTCGCCAATCTGCGGGCCCCATTGCAGTTCGTAATTCTCAATGGCTGTGTTGAAAACGGCCTGCTTGTCCGTGAATACCAAGGAGGGCGGATAGTCAAATACAGCAATGGTGTACTCCCGGCCAGCATGCAGGTCCATTGCGATATAGAGCTTCGTCGTCATGTTGTTGTCATCTTCCAATTGCTGCCTCGCCCAATGCACCTGGGGTTCCGTTGGCAAGAGCGCTGAGAAGCCCCGCCCCTCATCTTTAAAAGTTAGCTGTGTCGGGATTGGTTTGTTTGCCTCGAAAAGGCTGTCCGCCACCCCCGTGAAGTGGGCATACACCCGGCGCACCTGGTATCCTTTGTTGCGCAGCAAGGCCAGCATGCCATCCTCGCCAGGCAGGTGCGCTGCGCCCACGGCGCAAAAAATGGACTGCCGCCTGCCGTGCCCAATCATCTTGTCCACCATGCGGATGTTGCGGTTGGTCAGCAGCTCCCGGCGGTAGTTTTCGTTGGAAAAACGGTCGTTGACCATGACCTTGAGTGCGTCAATATTGCCTGTCCTATAGGTTTCGATGAGGCCGTTCAAGTTGACAGGTGGCCTATCCTTCGCAACGATAGAGTCTTCAAAGATTTCAAAAAACGCCTTCGTCAAGTCACTGTACTCGCTCATGCGCTCCAGCCCAAACATGTTTTTGCCACGGCCATTGGCATACGAGAACAGGGTCAGGTCGAGTATCTGGGGCCTTTTCTTTGAAAATGGCAGCTCTTTGATGCCCTTGAGCATCTGTTCCACCAATTTGGGATTTTTGGACTTCAGCTCATCCAAGCTGGTGTTGGCCTTGCGGTTGAGCAGTTCTTCGACTTCCTCGTAGGCATCTTCGCTGAGGGTTTCCCGCAGTTCGTTGAAGGTGTCCCGGTCGTTCATGCTGAGGTTGATGACGTAGCTAAGGGCGGAGTCGGGGTGTACCTCCATTGCGAAAGCATCCACGGCTTCGATGGCCAACAGTACGGAGTCGCACAGTTCGAAAACCCGCTCATCCCGCAGGTGCATGGTGCCGAAGAGGTAGCAGCTTTCGGGGAGGTCGTTCCTGGAAACCTCCCAAAGCAGGGCATAATCCGGCTTGGCGGTTTGGGAAACAAGCTTCGTTGTTGCGAAGCAAAAAGCCACTAAAAAGCAGCATAAGCGCAGGAGCATGGCCATGATGAGATATGGGCTATTTTTTGGATTGATGCTAGACTTAAGGGTTCGTCAAGTTTTGGGGTTTTCGGGTTTTCGGGGTTTGGCCTAAAAGCTATTTTTGAAAGGTTGGTTAGATTTCAACTCGCTCTAAAATGATTTATGGTTAGATTTTGTCCCCAAACCCTAAAACCCCAGAACCTTAGAACTTCACGAACCATTGGTGCTAAAACCCCGCCGATTTGCACGATTCAGCCTAAAAAACTTCACTTCCTTGCCACGGTCTCCAACACCACCGGGCACATCAGCATGGCATTTGGCATAGCAGTGAGCGTCTCGAAATCGGCGAGCGCAGCGGCAAGTTCCCCTTCGGTCAGCAGGCCACGCTCCGAGATTTTCGGCAAATAAATGTTCAGGAAGGAATAAGGCCATTCCCAAGTCAGGTCACTTGGCTTGGCCAACTTGCAGATGGTGCGGGTGTGCAGCACTTCCATGTTGAGCCGCTCGGCCATACCCGGCACGAGGCGCCCCACGTCAATATCGCCGGGCTGCTCGTGCTTCATGGAGTGGTAGCAGGCGGCGATGCCTTTTTTGAGGCCGGGCAGCGGTGGCTCCGACTGGAACACCGACCAATCGAAATACTCCTGCACCACCATGCGGCCACCGGGCTTTAGGGCGTCCCGCACCTTGGCCAGCACTTGTTCAGGGTTGGGCACCCAAGCCAATGCCCAGCGGCAGAATGCTCCGTCGAGGCTGTCCGGCTGGAGCTGCATATCGTCGAAATAGCAGTTCTGCAACTCGATGTTCAGCCCGTGCAGTTCGGCGTTTTTTTTCAGGAACTCGATAAAATTGGCCGATAGGTCAACGCCAATCACCTTGCCCCGGTCGCCTACCATGTAGGCCAGTTCCGACGTGCAGAAACCGGGGCCGCAGCCGAGGTCGAGCAGGGTGTGGCCAGCTTGGAAGCCGCCAAGTTCCCACCCTCGCCGGGCTTCGCTGGCCCATACCTGGTGCTGTAGGCCCAGACGGTGCAGTTCTGCCCGCTCGGTGCCGAGGATGTAGGCGTTTTTCTCTTGATTTGACATGCTGCTGGATGCTCGTTTAGCCCTTTGGGGATACTGGATGAGGGCGCATTTGGCAGGCTTCTTTCCACCAATTTATTGCAAAGTTAAAACAACCATTTGCTCGTGCTATTTTTGCCACCTTTAAAAACAACCTAATGACCGTCCTTCATTTTACCCTTGCCACCGTCGCCTATTTCGTACTTCACAGCATACTTGCTGCCGATGGTGTTAAGGCGGGTTTGAGCCGCCTGTTGCCAGTCCGCTATTACCGCTTGGCTTACAACGTGCTGGCCGTCGTGCTGTTGGCTGCCTTGCTAGTCCTGTATTTTTTGGTGGAGAAAAAGCCGCTCTGGCCGCTGAACAAGCTGCTGGTTTTCGGCGGCGGCATCCTCTGCATTTTTGGAATAAGCTGGGTAGTTCGGGCCTTCACGAAATACGACATCGGCGAGTTCGCAGGGCTGGAGCAGTTGCGCAGTGGAAAACAGCCGGCCCATACAAAGCTCATTATCCGTGGGCTGAACGGCAAGGTGCGCCACCCACTCTATTTTGGCAGCTTGCTGCTCGTTTGGGGCGTCATGTTTTTGCTCCAAAACGATGCGGCACTTGCCTTCGCAATGGTTTCCACGATTTACCTTATCATTGGAACCAGGCTGGAAGAGGAGAAGTTGGTCGCCCAATTTGGCAAAGCCTACCAAAAATACCAGCGGGAAGTGCCTATGCTGGTGCCGAGGTGGCGGTGAGGGTAGCTTAATGTCCCTCCGTGCCTCTGTGTTTAGGAAAACACGGAGGTACGGAGGAGCACAGAGACATTATTTTACAAGCGCGTCAAAATGGCTGAAAGCCTTCGTCAGCCTATCCACTGTCCGGTCATTCCCAAACAATTCCATCATCTCGAACACACCAGGTCCCTGCGTCGTGCCCGCCAAGGTGAGCCGCAGGATGGGCATCACATCGCCCGGTTTCAGTCCCCGCTCGGCCATGAACTCCTTCACGGAGGCTTCCAATGTAGCAGCCTCAAAGTTGGTTTGCGCCTTCAAGTGGTCGGCCAGCGCCTCGAACACGGGGCGGCTTTCGGGTTTCCATCGCTTCGCAATATTCTCGTTGTCATAGGATTGCACGTCGCCGAAGAGGTAACTGGACTGCTCCACAAGGTCTGGCAGGAAGGTGCCACGGCCTTTCATCAAGTGGCAGATTTGTGTCAAGTATTCGTCCGAGACATGGTAGCCCTTTGCCTCGGCCAGTGGCTTGATTTGCGCAGCTAAAACAGCGTCGTCGGTGGCATGGAGGTACTGTTGGTTGAACCACTTGGCCTTGTCATAGTCGAAGCGGGCACCGCTCTTGCTGATTTTTTCGAGGGAAAACGCTTCGCAAAGTTCATCGAGACTGAAAATCTCTTGCTCCGTGCCGGGGTTCCAACCGAGGAAGGCAAGGAAGTTCACCACTGCCTGCGGCAAAAACCCGAACTCCCGAAAGCCCTCGAAACTGTCTTCTGGCGTGTCTGCCTTCCACGAAAGCGGGAACACGGGCATCCCGAACTTGGCACCGTCCCGTTTGCTCAGCTTGCCTTTGCCATCTGGGCGGAGGATGAGCGGCAGGTGCGAGAACCGGGGCATGGTCGCCTCCCAACCGAAAGCCCGATAGAGCAGTACGTGGTGGCCCGTGCTGGGCAGCCACTCTTCGCCCCTGATGACGTGCGTGATTTCCATCAGATGGTCGTCCACGATATTGGCGAGGTGATAGGTCGGCATGCCGTCGGACTTCATCAGCACCTTGTCGTCCAATTCGCTGGTATGGAAACTGACCTCTCCACGAATCAGGTCGGTAAACGTAACCGTCTCATTTTCAGGCACTTTCAAGCGAATGACGTAATGCTCGCCTGCGTCGAGGCGGCGTTGTACTTCTGCGGCTGTGAGGTTCAGGCTGGTCTTCATGGCCTTTCGGCTTACGGCATCGTACTTGAAATTATGGTTGCCAGCAGCGGCGGCGGCGGCACGGGCTGCCTCCAATTCTTCTGGCGTGTCAAAAGCGTAGTAGGCGCTGCCATTGGCCACAAGGTCAAGGGAGTGCTGCAGGTAGATGGCCTTTCGTTCCGATTGGCGATAGGGGGCATGTGGCCCGCCAATGCCTTGCCCTTCCGTGGGCATGATGCCGCACCAGTTAAGTGCCTCCAAGATGTACTCCTCAGCGCCCGGAACATAGCGCCCCTGATCGGTGTCCTCGATACGTAGGACGAAGGTGCCGCCATATTTTTTCGCAAACAGGTAATTGTACAGCGCCGTGCGTACGCCGCCAATGTGAAGCGCCCCCGTGGGGCTTGGTGCAAAACGGACCCTGATATTGCTCATATTTGGTTGATATGGGTTGATTTATGGGTTAATAAGGGTTGATAAAAGTTGATAAAGGTTGATAGTCGTTTGCCACTATCAACCCCATCAACCCTTATCAACTTTTATCAACCCTTATCAACCCAAGATAAATTCTGTGTTAAAATGAACCCGTCCTGGCAGCATATTTTCGTTGCAAACCGTTGATTTACAACGTGAAATAACTGCGCCTGAGCTTCGTGCCGCTCTTGAAACGGGCCGCAAAATTAAACCTTTGCCTTGTTACTTTATTTATAAAAAAGGTCTAAACGCCGAACCGACTGAACGTATCCAAAAATTGAAACACTTATGTATCTCGTAAAAACACCTCAATTCATCCAAAAGCTCTTCCCGAACTTCATTTGGCGGTTGCCAACCGAAGAAAGGGTGCTTCATCTCACCTTCGATGACGGCCCTATCCCAGAGGTAACGCCTTGGGTGCTCGACCAACTTTCGCAGTATAGGGCAAAAGCCACGTTCTTCTGCGTTGGCGACAACGTGCGCAAGCACCCCGAAGTGCTGGAAATGGTGCGCAAGTCGGGTCACGCCCTTGGCAACCATACCTATAACCACCTGAACGGTTGGCTCACCGACAACATGAAATACTTCCTGAATGTGCGGCGATGTGCGCAGGCATTGCATTCGAGCCTGTTCAGGCCCCCTTATGGCCGCATGAAGCCGGGTCAGGGCGACTTCCTGTTAAGGCATTACCGTATCGTGATGTGGGATGTGCTGAGCGGTGATTTCGACCCAGAAATCAGTGCCGAGCAGTGCCTCCAGAACGTACTGGACAATGCCCGTCGTGGCTCCATCATCGTGTTCCATGACAGCTTGAAGGCTTTTGATAAACTAAAATACGTGTTGCCGAAGGTGCTGGAACATTTTGCGCAGCAAGGCTACCGCTTCGCCCATTTGGAAGAGGAGCAGGAGCAAGGGCTACTGTTGGCATCGGTAGCATAAAATGAAAATGGCCGGACGTGTGTTAAGCGCCCGGCCAATCTTTATACTTGAGATACCAATGATTCTTCACTGATTCATGGTTTCATGGTTTCATTATTACATTGCTTCACTGATTCATGGTTTCACGGTTGACAAGCAATGAAACAATGAGACAATGAAACCATGTCCGTCCCTCATCATTCCTCGTCGAAGCCACCGTCATCTTCAGCAACGGCAGCGCTGGCGGGGATTTTGACTTGGTTGGAGCTGATTTTATCCTTAATCTTTCCCTCTATTTCACGGGCCACCTCTGGATTGTCCATGATGAACTGCTTGGCGGCATCACGTCCTTGGGCGATCTTGGCACCGTCGTAGGCGTACCAAGCGCCACTCTTGCTGATGATGCCAAAGTCAACGCCCATGTCCACGATTTCGCCAGACTTGGAGATGCCCTCGCCGAAGGTAATGTCGAACTCGGCGGTACGGAACGGAGGTGCTACCTTGTTTTTCACCACCTTCACTTTCACGTGGTTGCCCACGACGTTACCCTCTTTGTCCTTGATGGCTTGGCCATTGCGGCGGATGTCGAGGCGGATGGAGGCGTAAAACTTGAGGGCATTACCGCCCGTCGTGGTCTCCGGGTTGCCGAACATCACGCCGATTTTCTCCCGCAACTGGTTGATGAAGACGCAGGTGCAGCCCGTACGGCCAATAGCAGCGGTAAGTTTTCGCATAGCCTGCGACATGAGTCGGGCTTGAAGGCCCATCTTGGAATCACCCATCTCGCCTTCGATTTCGGCACGGGGCACGAGTGCCGCTACCGAGTCCACCACGATGATGTCAATGGCACCGGAGCGGATGAGGTTCTCGGTAATTTCAAGGGCTTGCTCGCCGTTGTCGGGCTGTGAGATGAGAAGGTTCTCGGTGTCCACGCCAAGTGCCTCGGCATAGCTGCGATCGAAGGCATGCTCCGCATCCACGAAGGCGGCAATACCACCTTTTTTTTGGCATTCTGCAATGGAATGGATGGCGAGGGTGGTCTTACCCGAAGATTCCGGGCCGTAGATTTCGATGATACGTCCACGGGGGAATCCCCCGACTCCGAGTGCAATATCAAGGCCAAGCGAGCCGCTGGAGATACACTCCACGTCGAGCACTTGCTTGTCGCCGAGGCGCATGACGGTACCTTTTCCGAAGGTTTTGTCAATCCGGTCAATGGCCAGATTCAGCGCTTTGAGTTTGGATTCTCTGTCCTGAAACATATATTCTGGTTTGAGTTTGATAGTTATTGTTTGAAACAACGGTGCAAAGCTACACTGTTTTTAATTTAAAACAAATTTTTTGAAAAAAATAAACATTTTTTTTGAATGGTGGGAAAACGGGCTGTGCTGGCCGTTTTTGGCAAATTGGAATGGGAATGAAGGGGAAAGGTAGGGATTGTTCGGAAATATGAAAAACAAGTGGAGATAAATTGACGATTTTAAGCGAAAATTGAGGGGAGCAAAAACAGAAAAGCCCTGCTGGCGGGGGAACCAGACAAGGCTTTGTTTGCTTCTGTGGGGGTGGTGCTCCAGCAGCTCAGTGCATTGGGTTCAATGCCGTTTGCTCGCTGTAGCGGAGGATGTTTTGGAGGGCGTTCGGCTTTGGGCTGAACTTGGCTTTCGGGAGAAGCAGGTAACCTTCGTAAAGTTCCCTGTATTCTTCCATCAAGAGCGGGTCTTCCTTGAGCGCCTGAGCGATTTCGAGGGTCTCAGTGGCTGAAGTTTCCCGATAGATGTAGCGAATCAAATCTAGTTGTGTATAGTATTGTTCCATTCAAATTGATAATTGGTTAGTTGACCTTAGGTGGGAGTTGATGAGGGTTGATAAGCGTTGATAAAGGTTGATTTTGGAAATACGAATCAACTTTTATGAACTTTCATCAACTTGTCCAACACCGCCACTTTTGGCCAGTTTTCAAACTGTGCTGTTGTTCAATTTCCCCTATAAAACTACCCGATTATTTCAATTATTGCTTTGTGGTGTAAAAAATCGAAAAAATTTCATCGAAAATCTCAAAATGCTCACCCGATGTCCATTTCAGGTATGTGTACCTACCTTTGCCTTTAGTCTTTATCCTTTTTATTTTCATCAACATGCAATTGACCTTTGCCACTCCTGCGCTGTTGTTCCCGGCCATTTCGCTGCTTTTGTTGGCTTATACCAACAAGTTTTTGGCTATAGCCAACCTCATCCGCAACCTGCACGACCGCTATGAAAAGGACAACCAACCCATCTTACGGGAACAAATTGCGCACCTGCGCAAGCGGCTGAACCTCATCCGCCTGATGCAGACTTTTGGCATTGCCAGCTTCCTCATGTGCTTCGTTTGCATGTTTCTATTGTTTTGGGGAAAACAGATCGCTGCCACTTGGGTTTTTGCCTTGGCACTCCTGTTAATGATGGCCTCTTTGACCCTCAGCCTCCTCGAAATCTGGATTTCGGCAGGTGCCCTGCGCTTGTTGCTCAAGGATTTTGAAGACGATAGACGATAGACGGTTTACGATGGACGGTGGACGGTGCACAAGTTATTTCTAAGCCGTAGGCCGTCTATCGTAAGCCGTCCATCGTCTACCGTCCATCGTCCCCCGGAATAACTACCTTTGCATCAAAGACTAACCTATGCTCGAAAATTGGCTGCGACCAATCAATATAGAGAACGTGGTGGAAACACCGCTCGACTCGGCCCAGTTTGGCGAAAGGATAAAAAGGTATGAAAAGGAAATGCCCTCGCTCCAAGCCGTGCGGTTGGCCATAGTGGGCGTCGGCGAAGCATCGGCAGATGCTGTGCGCAAGGTGCTCTATCGGCTGAGTTTCCCCTTCGGAAAATTGGAGGCTGCCGACCTCGGCAACCTTCGCAAAGACGACAGCGCCTTCGTGCTACCACTGCTGCAAGAACTGATGGACAGTAAAATTTGCCCCGTCATCATCGGCAGCCTTCCCAAGCTAGCGCAAGTGCAGTTCAAGGCGCATTTCGCCTGCCAGCCTTCGGTGAACATCGTAGCGGTGGACGAGCGGGTACCCTTCCACCCTCGCCTTGGCGAGCTTGACGGCAACTACCTCAACCCCGTGATGAACGGCAAGACCCGCCCCTTCCATTTCGGCATCGTTGGCTGCCAATCCCACTTCGTGGACGACGAGACCTTCCAAGCACTGGAAGGCATCAATGCCGACGCCGTGCGGCTCGGAAAGGCCAGGGCCAACCTCGCTGAAATCGAACCTATCATGCGGGACGCCGATATGGTTTGCTTCCACTTGGCTGCACTGAAAAGCGCCGAAGCACCCGGCGTGGCCACCCCCTCGCCTAGTGGTTTCACCTGCGAAGAGGCCTGCCAGCTAAGCCGCTACGCCGGCATGAACGACAAACTGACCTCCATCGGCTTTTACGGCTTCGAAGCCGATCTCGACGATTTTGGTCGTTCGGCACAAGTGATGTCCCAATTGTTATGGTACTTTTTCGATGGGTTCAGCAACCGCAGGAGCGACTTCCCAGCCTCTATGGACGGCTTGACGGAATACATCGTGGACTTCAAGGGCCACGACCACCCTTTCACTTTCTGGAAGAGCAACAAAACAGGCCGGTGGTGGATACAAGTGCCAGTCAAACCCAAGAAAAAGCACCAAAGGCACAGGCTCATCCCATGCTCGTACAACGATTATTTGATGGCCTCAAAAGGCGAGCTACCCGACAGAATTTCAAACGCTTTTGGCCGTTTTGCCTAAAACCCCGTAAACAGCAGAGCAGTTGTTAACCTGTGTTTTGAAAAAAAATGACAAACACCTTTGGTTATTGGTGAAGATAACCGATTTTTGCGTCAATACATCCTATTCAATCATCGATTTCCTACCCTATTTCATAGCGCTCACTACATCACGAGACCTCGAAAAAGAACAACTTTGCTGTTCAACACATTATTAATTTTGTGAGAAAATTAAACAAAATCCATTGACTTAAGGGACGAAGAGAAACAGATTACACTTCAGTAGCCACCAAAGGAGTAGGGACTGCAAGGTGTTGGCTTTGGCCAGCATTTCCCAAAACAACCATGGCTTCTGGGCAGTTGGCAGTGCTGACCTGATTTTTGGAAAATGCATTTGGCCACTTGTATTTGATTGACCGCTTTGCGGCTAGCGATTCAAACTATGAGTATTAGATTACTAACTTTCCCATTGTTCGTTCTGGCTATTTCCAGTTGTACACAACGAGGCCAGCTCTTTAAGAAAAACCTTCCTGAGACAACCGTCGCACCCATTAGCCAGGCCTCCGTCCTCGCATACTTGGAGCCATCCCCATCCGTCACGGAAGCTGCCAGGTCTTCGTCCAAAATCAAAAAGCTTGGCACCAATATCAATACCCCTTACTCCGATTATGCCCCATTTCGCTATGGTGAGCGCCTGTACTTTACAACAACAAAGCTGGATGCAAATGGCAATCCAAGCGTTGACAACGTCTTGTCCTCCTTGTTGACTGGAACGCCAATAAGCTGGACAGAAAACGCTGAGAAGCCGGGAGAACACACAGCCCATACCGCACTGACCGCCGACAACAGGCGAATCTATTATACCATCTGCAAGGAAGAGAAGTCAGGAAAGCAAGAATGCGAGATACTCACCCGTGAACGGGCATTTGAAGGGTATTGGCTGCCCTCCAAAAGGCTCAAAGGGATCAACATGGATGGTTTCAACTCCACGCACCCAAGCATTGGTTTCGATTTTACCCTTCGGAAAGAAGTGCTCTATTTCGCCTCTGACCGCCCCGGTGGAAAAGGTGGTTTCGATATCTGGTGCAGCCCCATAGAAGCGAATGGGGTGCATGGCACACCATTCCCACTTCCAACCAATACGGAAAAGGATGATGTGACTCCCTTCTTCTACCAGCAAGGGCAGGTACTATTTTTCAGCTCCAACAGGCAGGAAGAAAACAGCTTTGACATTTACAGGGTCGAGAAGAAAAACAAGACCTGGGGTGAGGTAGAAGCACTCAATAGCCTTTTCAACAGCCCCTACAATGAACTGTATTTTACTTGCCACCAGCGTTCGGGCAAGTCGTACTTCTGCTCGGACAGGCCCGGCTGCATTTCGGCCGACTCGACCAAGCCCTGTATCGGCTATGATATTTTTGAAGGCCCGCTCCCAATTGAACTACAAATAGAAGTGTTGCTCGCCAATGGCGATGCCATATTGGAAGATGCTACAATTAGCCTCATAGATATGGAAACGGGCATTGCCTTGGAACCGGAGCAAGATTCAAAGCGCCATTTTTTTCTCCAACCCGGCAAAAAATACCGAGCCAAAGTGGAAGCTTCGGGCTATTCCACTGAGTCGCTGGACATAGAGCCGTCGGCCGCCAATGTCCTGTCTGTTTTCAAAAAGCAGGTTCGCCTCCGCCAAAACGCAAAGTTGATCATCCATGCCTATAATGCATTGGACAGCCTTCCGCTGGGCGGAACGGGCTTTGTGATTACGAGCGGCAATGGCAGCAGACAACTCGCTCATCAAAATGGCGAGAATGACAATTCCTACGGTTTTATGATCACCTTTGGCGATGATTCCAAGTTGGAGGTAAGCAAGCCGGGCTTCAATCCTACCATCGTCAATTTCGATGCAATGACGGCTGTAGGCCCATCGGCAGTGATGGACATGAATGTTTACCTTAAGCCCTTCTCCGCCCTCCCCATCTCGCTTTATTTCGACAACGACCAGCCACGGTGGATGGAGTCTTCCATAGAAACGGAAACCAGAATGGGCTATGAGCAACTGTTGCTACAATACATGGAGCGAAAATCCTTCTTCGTGGAGCGCTACTCGGAAGGGTTGGCACAAGACCTCTATGAAGCAAATAGACAACAAGTGTTGGCCTTTTTTGACGAGGAAGTACAAGCTGGCCTACAAGAATTGAACGAGTTATGCGGCGAGATTGAGCCTTACCTGAAAAAGGGCTATCAACTCGAAATACTCGCCGAAGGCCAGGCAAGCCCGCTCGCTGCTGCCGACTACAACCAACGGCTGACCGCTCGCCGTGTGAGTTCCATCAGGAACTACATGAAAACGTGGCGAAAAGGTGCCCTAAAGCCCTACCTATACAGTGGAAAACTGCTCATAACCAGTAGCTTCTTGGAAGCCAGCCAACCCGTTTCAGTAGAATCCACCAACCAAGCTATTGATAGAAAGGTGGTCGAGTTCAGCCCTGCGGCATCTAAAATGCGCCGGATAATCATACGTGATGTCAGGTTAAAGGGCAATAAAGTATAACATGTCTTAGGGTTCGCGGTGGCGAGAACGCAAGCTTTCGAGTAACTACTTAGTTCTACAGTCAATGGTTCGTGAAGTTTTCGGGTTTTAGGGTTATAAAGCTGCCGCCTAATAACTGTTTTTGAAATCGTTGATTAGTTTTTTTAACCCTTTCAAAAATGATTTGTGGTTAGGTTTTGCCCCCAAACCCTAAAACCCCAGAACCTTAGAACTTCATGAACCATTGACAGTAGTACGCCTTTTTTAAATGGTGAAAACGAAAGGGTTTTGAAAATTTCACGCCTCATTTCGAGAGGGAACTACATCAGTTAAAATATCCCACTCCCATTTTTTTGAAGTAAGGCAACTAATGTGGAAAGGCAACCATCCTTTGACAAACTATGGCTGGCTTGCCAACGGTATGCCGCCTGCCTAAATCCTTATTTCATGTTGAAAAAACTTTTACTTCCAGCCCTACTATTACTCGCTTGCCTCACTACAAAAGCGCAAGCAACCGCGGGAGAGGAGCATACCGCCATCATTGCAGTCATACAAAGAATGTTTGACGCCATGCGTGCAGGTGACAGCACAGCTTTGCGCTCCACTTTCGATGCCTCGGCAAGGCTGCAAACTGCTTTTACCAACAAAGAAGGGAAACCTATGCTCTCTAATGAAAACATGGACGAGTTCGCCCGGGCTGTGGGCACTCCCCACGAGGAAGTCTATGACGAACGTATCTGGAGCTATGACGTGCGCATTGATGGGCGGCTGGCCAGCGCTTGGACGGAATACAGTTTTTTCTTGGGCGACAAGCTATCGCATTGCGGCGTGAACGCCTTCCAACTTTTTAAGGGAGAAAATGGCTGGAAAATCACCCAAATCACAGACACCCGCCGCCGAGACAATTGCCAGACTGAGCCGAATGCAGACCTTGGAGCCATCAACCAACTCATGGATGCTTGGCACCATGCCGCTGCCGTGGCTGATGAAGAAAAATTCTATGGGAGCATGACCCCTGATGGCATCTACCTTGGTACCGATGCCAGCGAGCGGTGGCTACGTGACGAGATGAAGGAATGGTCGAAGAAATACTTTGAACGGGAAAGCGCTTGGGCATTTACTGCCCACGATCGCCAAGTTTACCTTTCTCAAAATGGTCAAATAGCTTGGTTTGAAGAACTGCTGGATACTTGGATGGGGCCATGCCGGGGGAGCGGAGTGCTTCAAAAAACTGCGGATGGTTGGAAGATACGGCACTACAACCTCGCCGTGGCTGTAGCGAATGATGTGGTTAACGAATACATCAAACTGCTGCCCAAAAAGTAGTAAAACAAAAAAAGGGTAGCCGAAGCTACCCTGAATAACCCTAAAAAACCAAATGAAAACAATTTATCTTAGTAGGCAATGCCTATTTTTCTTCGTTTTGAAGCGACTGCAAAGTTGAGAAAAATTCCACGTATAAACAAGCAAAAGCAAAATTTTGTTGACAAACGGGAATTTTTTGGTGTTGAATAGAATTTTCATACGCCAACCTCTTTCGCCTTTTGCTTTTTCAAAGCATTTGGACAAACATAATCCGTCATCTCAAACTTGCCAGATTCATTTATGGCCTTGAACCCGCCCTTTACGTCCACCACGTTTTCAAAGCCCCGTGCCTTCAGAATGGAAGCCGCTATCATGCTGCGGTAACCACCAGCACAGTGTACGAAGTACTTCTTCTGGCGGTCTAGGTCACCCATGTAGTCATTGATAAAATCAAGCGGCACAGTTTCCACGTCTTTAATGTGCTCGGCAGCAAACTCGCTTGGCTTGCGTACGTCTAAAACATGGTCAGGGCCATATTGTTCAACCGCAGCTTTAAATTCATCGGCAGTGATGGACTCAATGGTGTCCACTTCCATGCCCGCAGCTTTCCAAGCGGCTATTCCACCTTCGAGATAGCCCACCACATTGTCAAAGCCGACCCGGCTGAGGCGGGTGATGGCCTCTTCGGCTTGGCCTTCCGGTACGATGAGCGCCAGCGGTTGATTCACATCAGCCACGAGTGCGCCCACCCAAGGGGCGAATTGGCCGCCAAGCCCAATGAAAATCGAGTTGGGGATAAAGCCCTGATGAAACTCACCTTCCGTGCGTACATCGAGCATGAGCGCCCCTGTAGCGTTTACCGCCTCTTCGAATGCCCGTGGAGATAGGGCTTGGGCACCCCGCTTCATCACCTCATCGAAACTGGTATAGCCTTCCTTGTTGAGTCGCACGTTTTCGGGAAAATATTTCGGTGGGGCCAATAAGCCGTCCGTCACTTCAAAGACGAACTCGGCCTTGGTCATGTCGCTGCGCAATGCGTAATTGGTGGCCTTCTGCGCCCCGATGGTTGAGACGGTTTCTTTTGACATGTTCTTGCCACACGCCGAGCCAGCGCCGTGCGCCGGATAGACCGTTACCTCGTCGGGAAGGGTCATCAATTTGTTGCGCAAGCTGTCAAAAAGATGGCCAGCGAGGTCGGCCATGGTCATGTCTGATTTTTGGGCGAGGTCAGGGCGTCCCACATCTCCGATGAAGAGCGTATCGCCCGTGAAGACAGCATTTTCTTTACCGTTTTCATCCAAAAGCAGGTAGCAGGTACTCTCCATCGTGTGGCCGGGGGTATGAAGCACTTTTATGGTAAGGCTGCCCAATTTCAACACCTCGCCGTCGGTTGCAATATGTGCCTCAAAACCCGTCTTTGCATTGGGGCCATAGACGATGGTAGCGCCTGTTTTCTTGGCTAAGTCCAAGTGGCCAGAGACGAAGTCGGCGTGGAAGTGGGTTTCCAGCACGTACTTGATGGTCGCACCGTCCTCTTCTGCACGGTCGAGGTAGGGCTGTACCTCCCGAAGCGGGTCAATAATGGCCGCTTCGCCGTTGCTTTCGATATAATAGGCGCCTTGTGCAAGGCAGCCGGTATAAATTTGTTCGATTTTCATGTTCACCAATTTTTGATTAAAAGACAGTGCAAAGGTGACAAAAATCACCCCCACCCGTCAGCGACAATTGTCACAAAGAAGCAATTAGGCAGAACGTTGGCATGGTTTCGAACCCTGCCGACGTTGCAGTGCTCATTTCAACATCAACTCTATTCTGTTGCGGTGTGTCTTGATTTTGCCCATGCCCTCTAATTTTTTGAGCAAACGGGTGACCACTTCCCTCGACGTGTTCAGCTCATCGGCCAGTTCTTGGTGGGTGGCATAGACGTAGCGTTTTTCTTGTAAGGCCGCTTTTTTCTTCAACAATCGCCAAATGCGCTCGTCCATGCGCTGGAAGGCGAGACTGTCCACGGCCTCCAGCAGGTCTTCGAAGCGGCGCTGGTAGGCTTGGAACACGAAGGTCTTCCACGAAGGGAAAATGCTCATCCAATAGTCCAATTTTTCGACGGGCACCAGCATCAGTTCCGTGGCGTCTTCTGCTACGGCCCGCACGGAACTGGGGCGGTTTGCGGCGCAACAAGTGAGCGACATGGCACAGGTATCGCCTTTGGTTAGGAAGTAGAGGAAGGTTTCCTTGCCCTCTTCGTCCTGTCGCATGATGCGCAAGCTGCCGGACAAGATGATGGGAATGGAGCGCACGGGCATGCCAGGGCGCATGAGTTCCACACCAGCTTCAAGCTTTTTCAAAATGCCCACTTTTTCTATTTCCTCTACCAGTTTCGGTTCAAAATGCAGCGATTGGATGTTTGTTGTCATTGGAAAATGGTCTGATATCGTGTTGAATCAATTAGCTCGGCAGCTTTTCCCGAAATTTGCCATAGACCCAAGTGCCAGCAATGGCACTCAAAATCGTGACAGCAACTACCGTGGCACCCGTGCCCAACTGTGCGAAAAGCGGCCCAGGGCAAGCGCCCGTGATGGCCCAGCCAAGGCCGAAAATCAGGCCACCATAAATTTGGCCCTTGTTGAATTTCTTGTCCTGAAAATCAATGGCTTCGCCATGTACCGTCTTGATGTTCAGTTTCTTAATCAAAAAAATTGAAATGGCGCCTACCACCACTGCCGTACCGATGACGCCGTACATGTGGAAGGATTCCAGTCGGAACATTTCCTGGATACGGAACCAAGAAATGACCTCGGCTTTTACCAAGATAATACCGAATAAAATGCCCGCCACCATGTACTTCAGGTTGTACCAAAGCGGAACTTCCTTCTCGCTGGCGTTCACGCAGTGGGTATCCAATGAACGCACCTCGAAGTCGCTGTCCTTGTACTCGGGCGAGGTCTTGATGCGCTGTTTTTTTTCCTTATTTTCTGTTTCTGACATGATTTGCTGATTTTAAAGATTCAATAAAAATGGGACAATAAGGTTGGCCGAAATAAACCCGCCCACCATGAAGCAAATGGTCGCCACGAGCGAAGGCCATTGCAGGTTTGCCAAACCGCTGATGGCATGGCCACTGGTGCAGCCGCCAGCATAGCGGGTGCCAAAGCCAACGAGGAAGCCACCAATAACGAAGAAGAATAACCCCTTGATTGTCAGTAGGTTGTCCCAGTTAAAAAGCTGGGAGGGCACCAGTTCGGAGTAGTCGTCAATGCCCTTTGCAGCAAGATCGGCAGCAAGGGTCGGGGCTACCTGCACCTGCGTTGGGTCGTGCAGGAATTGAGCCGCCACAAAGCCGCCAATGATGATGCCCACGGCATAGAATAGGTTCCACACCTCCTTCTTCCAGTCGTACTTGAAAAATGGGATATTGGCTGGGAAACAGGCGGCACAGATATGCCGAAGGTTGGCCGAAATGCCGAAGCTCTTGTTTCCCAAGATAAGCAACAGCGGCACCGTTAGGCCGATGAGTAGCCCCGATACCGACCAGTGCCAAGGCTGTTTGATTAATTCTAACATGCTGGATTGTTGAAATTGTTGAATTGTTGAATTGGTTGAACTGGGGAGTGAGTTAAGTGATTGAATTAGTTGAATTAAGCCCATTATTTCCCAATTCAACCAATTTACGTAGTTCAACTAAACTACTCTTGCCCCGTCCACGCTTTATAGCCGCCCTTCAGGTTGTAAAGGCTTTGGAAACCCTGCTTGGCCATGTATTCAGCGGCCTCGCCGCTCCGACGACCGCTGCGGCAATAAAGCAGGTAGGTCTTTGATTTGTCCAACTTTGCCACTTCTGCCTCGAAGGTCGCTGCTTCGTAGTCAATTTGGCCAGCGCCTTCAATCATACCCTCGGCGGTCTCTTCGGGCGTGCGCATGTCAAGCAGGACGATGCCCGGCTCCGCCATTTTTGCCTTGAAGGCTGCAACGTCGAGGTCGGTAAAGCCATCATGTTCCACTGTTTGCGAGGTACAGGAAGCCGTACCGATTAGGAACATGACTGCGAAATAAATCACGTTTTTCATATTAAATCACGTTTGTTGTCAACGATTGAACTGGATGCTCCACATGCCCCGCAGCTCGTCGGGCTGGTAGCCCGTGGCGGCGTCATTTGGGTACAGTTTTTTGATAACTTCATAGTCTGCTGCCGCAATGTCGGTGCCGACCGTGCCGTGGCATTTCGTGCAGAGTGGCTGCAATTTAATGGGGGCAACAAAGACAACGCTGCCATCGTCGAGCTGCCGCACACGGGGCTTTGGCTCCCTCACCAGCGTCTTGGCTTGATCGAAGGCTGCCAGTGCTGCCACTTCCCAGCCTTGCGCTGCATTTTTGGGGTTGCGCAGCTTGGTACTCGTTCGGCGGATGGTGGCATTGTTGGCCTTCGATAGGCTGTCAAGCAAGGGGTATGCTGCCAGGTTGCAATACTCCACCGCACCTGCCACGCCGCCCGATTCCATCGCCGCCGACAGCTTGGCGCTCATGGCCGCGAATGCGGCGGCTGTGATGGCCTTGCCTTTTTCGAGATAGGCCTGCTCGGCTTCCGGCGTCATCTCTTGGACCGTAACTGGTTCCGGCTTCGGCGTATTGTTCGTGCATTGCGCAAGCAAAAAAAGCACTGCGAATGAAACCAGGAGTATGGATAAAGTCCTCATTCTGAATGATTTTTATCAGAAAATGGCATTCAGCCCCAGTCCGAGCCAGTTGCCACGCCGGATGGCACCCACGCCATTTTGACTAAAAAAAGCGTTCACCTGCGAACCATCGCCCACCGCCCCAGCGTCACCATTGCGCCAGGTATAGTGCAGTGCCAGCTTCAGGCTTTTGCCGTCAAGGTACCAATTTATGCCAGCATCGAAAGTGGTTTCTTCGCCTGTTGACATTTTTAGGGCGGCTGCGTTGGCCTGCTCCTTGGCATCCATCCCACCTTTGAATTGCATCACCATGAACGTTGGCTCCAACATGAATTTGCCCGTGGGCACGTTCACGCCGAGGCGAATATGTCCAGTGCCATCCTTTGCGGTGAAACTGCCAAGGCTGTCACGGCCTTCCCGTTCCAAGAACATCCATTCACCGTCAAGGTTGAGCGGCCCCCAGTTGAGCAGCAGGCCCGGACCGTAGGCGGTACTGGACTGGATTTGTTCGGTTTCGCCCTGCCGGGCAATGTTGAAGTCAAGCGAGATGCCTTTCCTTTTATTGAAAAAATTGATGTCGTAGGCGATGGCGTATTTCTGGAACTCTGGGTCACCGATGGAGAGCGAGGCCCGCCCTGCCAGCAGCGGCGCATATTTTTTACCCACTGAACCGCCTAAGTATGCGGCAGTTACGGGGTTGAAAACACCGAGATTGTAATTGAGTGACAGCTTGTTTTTCGTCAAAACGCCGCCGAGGTTCAGCCCGGCAGCCCGGCCTATCCCCGTGCCCACGATATGGTTGCGCAGGTAGTTCTGCGACATGGATTTTTCAAAACTGTTCGTTGCCCAAGCCCCCGTGATGCTCTCCCGCTGCACCTGGGGTCGGAACCAGCCGCCTACGAGGTTCAGTGCCTCCGTCTTGCCGATGCGCCATTGCACAAAGGCATCCAGTATGCCAACGGTGGGGTCGGCCTTGTTGAAACCGCCAACGCCGCTGGCGAGGATGTCTCGGCCTATCTGGTCATACATTAATGACACGTTGTACCGCAGACCGCTATATGGCTCGCCGCTGAAAGCCACCCTCGCCCGCCGCAGCGAGACGTTGAAGCGGTCGTCCACGGCCTCGTATTGTTTAGTAGTGGTGTTGTAAACCTCCATGCCCGTCGAGTGGATGGCCCAAAGCTGCACGAATGCCTTCACATCGGGCATGTATTTGCTGTTCTTAGGCAGCCAGCGTTGGACGGGGGCAGCTTGGGTGGCATCGGCTTGCGCCAATGCAGCGTTGGTAGTCATCAGCCAGTAGGCGGTAAGCAATCCGATTAAACGTAAAGGCTTTTTCATTGCGGGGTAAAGGTCGCACGAATTGTAAAATTGGCGAGTGATGTTTGTCACGAAGGGTTTTTAGTGACACTATGGCAATGGCTTTACGGAATCAATTTTGGAAAAATAAACCATTCTATCTTTGCCCTGCCTCGACACTCGCCAAGTAGCAGTCCCCGACTGCCACCTGCCCACTGTCGAACTGCTAACTTAAAATGCTCGACACCGCCATCGAATACCTCAAGGGCGTCGGCACCGTGAAGGCCGACATGCTCAAAAAAGAACTCGCCATCCATACCTTTGGCGACCTGCTCTATGCGTTCCCCTACCGCTACGTGGACAAGACCAAGTTCCACAAAATCAATGAGTTATCGGAGGAAAGTGGCGAGGTACAGCTAAAGGGTATCCTTCGGAAATTGGACATCCTCGGCGAGGGCGGGAAGCGGCGGCTCGTCGGGCGGCTGCGGGACGAGACGGGCGTCATCGAACTGGTCTGGTTTCAGGGGATTTACTGGTTGGAAAGGAACTTGAAGGTCGGCTCACCATACATCGCCTTCGGCAAAACCAACAGCTTCAACGGGTTCATCAATATCACCCACCCCGAACTGGAGGAGGTGAGCGAGGAGAATTTGGAGGCTGCACGCACCTTCGCCCCGGTCTATCGCAGCACCGACAAGCTGAACGCCAAGGGCCTGGAAGCCAAGGGCCGCCGACGGCTCACCGAGGCGCTCTTCGAAAAGCTGACGCCCAACGATTTACCGGAAAACCTGCCCGATTACCTCCTCCAAAAAATGCACCTGCCCAGCCGCTACGATGCGCTGCGATGGATTCATTTCCCCCCCAGCCAAAAAGAATTGGACGCCGCCACCAATCGCCTGAAATTCGAGGAGCTTTTTTACCTTCAAATGCGCCTGTTGCAGAGCAAACACCGCCGCAAGGCTGCCATAAAGGGTTATGTTTTCGAAAAAGTGGGCGAGCTGTTCAACCGTTTTTACAAGGAAAAAATGCCCTTCGAACTCACGGGCGCACAGAAGCGGGTGGTGAAGGAAATCCGGGCCGACCTCGGCGCTGGCATTCAGATGAACCGCCTCGTGCAGGGCGACGTGGGCAGCGGGAAGACCGTCGTGGCACTGCTCTCCATGCTCCTCGCCCTCGACAACGGCTACCAGGCCTGCATGATGGCCCCAACGGAAATCCTTGCGCAGCAGCACCTCATCGGCATCAGCGAGCTGGTGGAGGGCCTAGGCATCCGGGTGGATTACCTCTCCGGCAGCATCAAGGGGAAGAAGCGGGAGAAGATACTCGCCGATTTGCGGAGCGGCGACATCCACATCCTCATCGGCACGCACGCCCTCATCGAGGACTGGGTGGAGTTCCAGAACCTCGGCCTAGCCATCACCGACGAGCAGCACCGCTTCGGCGTGGCGCAACGGGCTTCCCTTTGGAAAAAAAGCAAGCCCCTGCCCCCGCATGTGCTCGTGATGACGGCCACGCCCATCCCCCGCACCCTCGCCATGACGCTCTACGGCGACCTCGACGTGTCGGTGATTGACGAACTGCCGCCGGGCCGCAAGCCCATCACCACCTCGCACCGCACGGAGAACCACCGGCTGCGGGTCTTCGGCTTTATGAAAGAGGAGATTGCGAAGGGTCGCCAAATTTACGTCGTGTATCCGCTCATCGAGGAGAGCGAGAAGATGGACCTGAAAAACCTGATGGAAGGCTACGAGTCGCTGAGCCGGGAATTCCCCATTGAGCAGTACCAAATCAGCATCGTGCACGGCAAGATGAAGCCCGCCGACAAGGACTTCGAGATGCAACGCTTCGTGCGGGGCGAGACGCAAATCATGGTAGCGACCACCGTCATCGAGGTGGGGGTGAACGTGCCGAACGCCAGCGTGATGGTCATCGAGAACACCGACCGCTTCGGTCTCTCGCAACTGCACCAGCTACGGGGCCGGGTGGGCCGTGGCGCTGACCAGAGCTACTGCATCCTCCTAACCGATTTCAAGCTGAGCACCGATGCCCGTGAGCGCATCGCAACGATGGTGCGGACGACCGATGGTTTCGAAATCGCCGAGGCCGACCTGCGCCTGCGTGGCCCCGGCAATATCGAGGGTACCCAGCAGAGTGGCCTGCTCAACCTACACATCGCCGACCTGGGGCGGGATGGGGAGATTCTGCGGAATGCCCGTGAGATTGCGATGCGGATATTGGAGAAGGACCCGGAACTCCAGCACCCGCTGAACGTGATGATGCGGGAGCAGTTGGAAAAGGATACGAAAAGGGGGAGGCATTGGGGGAGGATAAGTTAACTATAATTTTTACCTTGAACGAAATGATACAAACCAAACTGAACGAGGCATGGGATAAGATTAACGAAACCACCAGAATATGCATGTTTGGTGGTTGTAAGGAACATGCAATAAAATCTCATGTACTTCAAAAAAATGGGATTCTTAGGGAAATATCCGAGGATAACCATCTCATTACGTTATCACCATCAAATGCTTACCAACTTGAAGAAGGCTTTGCGTTTCAGTTCAAAAAAATGGGAATAAATAATGTTTACACTTTTTTGGGATTTTGCAATAAGCATGATACTGAAATATTTAAACCAATAGAGGATAAAGATAATTTAGACTTGTATAACCCATATCATCAAGCATTGTTCTCGTATAGGGGTCTTTGCCAAGAAATCCGAAGAAAAGAAATCAGCATCGAATGGATAGATTTTTTGAAAAACACCTTACCCGTTCAATTGAATAATCGAGCAACAAATCCTTTAAGAGATGGATACATAGAAGGTGTAAAAAATCTGTCATTTTTTAAACAAGAATTTGAAAAATCTATAATATTACAATGCTTTGACAATTTTAGTTTTTCGACTATAGAACTTCCCAAAATTGAACTGTGCATATCGGTTCCATTAAATATAAGAGAACCTGACTTAAATCCTAATAATCTACCTTACGAGATTTGGAAGCAACAGAGGATTGTTCCATTTGCTACATCATTTGTGAATCTGATACCCATGAAAAAGTCTACGTATTTTATTGGAGGGTTTCACCATGAATTTCCTTGCCAATGGACACTGAAATTGATAAATAAACTTAAACGGGCGAAGAGTAAGATTGTGATAAAGGAGTTAAGCGACCTTGTTGTTTTGAGATTAGAATTTTGGGCAATGTCCCCAAGACTTTTTCGCTCGATTCCAGAAAATATATTGAGGAAATACAAACAAACGTTCACGGATAATATATTTAGCCACAGCGAAAAACTTGAAACAAAAATCAATCTTTTCGAAAAACATTGAATCTTTGGTGTTAGTTTGCAACCGTCCACCCTAGCCCTCTTGAACTATCCCCATTTTCCCCTACTTTCGGCCAAACAAAGTTTCAAAAATGCAGCCCAACCCAACGATAAAAGAAATCACCACCTTGGTCTCACAGCTTTCGGAAGCCGACCAAACGGCGCTGCTCAAAGCACAGGCTCACAGCAATCCACAGTCATCTATCTATTGCCTGGAACAACTTGCCAAATCCAATGCCTTCGCTGGCATCGAAAACCCTGTGGAGTGGCAACGGCAGCTCCGCCAAGACCGCCAACTTTCAAGAAAACCTGCTAAGTAGATTAGCCGCAAGGAACTTTGCAACCCCGCCCCTCCTTCCTATCTTTGTAAAAAATCCACGCCATGAATCCACTGCTTGAACGCATTTCCGTCAACCCGAAAATCTGCTTCGGGAAGCCCTGCATCAAAGGCCACCGCATCTGGGTGTCCCTTATTTTGGACTTCTTGGCTGCTGGGCATGATATTGAGTACATCCTTGAACAATACCCGCAGCTCAAGCGGGAAGATATTTTGGCCTGCATTGCCTACGGTGCGGCCATGTCGCACGAGCATTTTGTGGAACTGAAAATGGTTGCGTGATGGCTGCACTGAAATTGGACGAGAACTTCAGCCCTTATCTTGCGGAAATCTTCATTCAGGCTGGGCATGACACTGAAACGGTGTTGGGGGAAAATCTGTCTGGTGAACCAGATGAGGTAATTTTTGAGCAATGTCTGGCCGAACAACGCTGCATCGTTACCCTTGACCTCGACTTTGCCAATATCATCCGCTTTCCTGCTGATGACACCCCCGGCATCATCGTGATTCGCCCGAATCGTCCGATAACTTTGGAGGTGATGCACTCCATGTCAGAAAAATTGGTAGTTGCACTTGAACAGAACGACCCTACTGGCTCCCTTTGGATTTTGGAACCTGATAAACTGAGGATGCGGAGGCCGAGGGTTTAGGTCTTTGCCCATTCGCCGATGGGAGGACACAATCATCAAAAGCAAAAGCAGAGATTAAAATGCAAAACCAAAACCCACCCAAATTCATCATCTACAACACCGCCGACGGCAAGGCTTCCGTGTCCTTGCTCGCCAAGGATGGGCAGGTTTGGATGAACCAAAACCAGCTTGCCGAACTTTTTGACACCTCCAAACAAAACATCGGTCAGCACATCGCTAATATATTGAAAGAGAGGGAGTTAGATGAAAATTCAGGTGTAAAGAATTTCTTTACTACTGCCACCACGCATAAAAAATCCCGAGCCCAACTTTCCAGTCAGGCCCGGGACGGTGCAGGTTTCCAGCTGGGAAATTGCTGCTTATTTCCTAGTGGCCGTGAGGTTACAAGTAAAATCGACACCTCCGCCAGATATGGTTTCCTCTAAAGTCAGTTTGTCTCCATCCAGTGTCGCATCCACCGTAATAGTAATTCCTGAATCCGTGCCGCTTTCGTTGATGGTACAATTGGTCGGCGTAATCGGGTCATAGGTGGTGGTGAGGGTGGTAGTTGCATACTGAATAACAATAGCATCGGCCCCGCTGGCGGTGATGGTGACGGTGACATCCTCGGTGCTGCCACCACAGTCAGTAGTGCCTTCGTAGGTGCCTACCCAGTCAGACTGGGTGCAAGAGGGGGAATCTTCGTCCTTTTTGCATGCAGAAAGCGCCACAACCAAAAAGAAGAATAATGGTAATTTGAAAAATTTCATGTTCGTTGATGCTAAAATTTTAAGTTATAAAGTGGGGCAAAGGTAAAGAAATCCCAGGTGTCGAAAGCGAAAACCGCAACATCCCTTTTCGAGGCTGCCGCATTCTTGTTCACTAAGGATGGTCAGGTTTGGATGAACCAAAACCAGCTATGCGAACTTTTTTCTACTTCTGTGCCAAATATCCAGCGATTCTCGCTATTAGAATAAATTGTATTCGATTGAAATTTTGGCGTGTTCTACCTTTGGGGGCCAAAAGAGACCACATTATGGTAGACACCCTGATACGAAGCATCAAATCA